>NZ_JBEYRY010000002.1:857579-897406 GCF_040704175.1 Micromonospora sp. NPDC047812
GGCGGGATCGCCGGTCGTGGCGGGATCGCCGGTCGGACGGCACCGCCGGCCGGCGCGGTAGCGGGTCGGGCAGCGCGGCAGGGTCCGGAGGGGTGGCGGGGCCGGCCGGAACCGCCGTGTTCTGGCAGGTCGGGCCGCGTAGCCTGCGGGGAGGGACGCGTGACCTGTCGGGGGCGGCACGGGTGAAGCTGTGCGACACTCCGGCGACCCCTCGAAGGAGAATCATGCAACTCGACAACTTGCAGGCCCAGCAGCAGTTCCACATCCGGCAGCGGCTCCGGATGATGGTCAACCAGTACGAGGTCCACGCCGTGGCACCGGACGGCTCCGAAGGTGGCCTGCTGGCGTTCGCCCAGCAGAAGCGGCTCGCCTTCAAGGAGCAGGTGACGATCTACACCGACGACTCGAAGCAGCAGCCCCTGCTCGGGTTCAAGGCCCGCCAGCGCCTCGACATCGGCGCCACGTACGACGTGACCGACCACGCCGGCAACCCGATCGGTCTGTTCCGCAAGGACTTCGCCCAGTCCCTGCTCCGGTCCACCTGGCACGTCGAGCAGGCCGGCCTGCCGCAGGTCACCGGCCAGGAGCGCAGCATGCCGGTGGCGCTGCTGCGCCGGTTCGTCGACTCGCTGTCCTGGCTGCCCTACCACTTCGACTTCGTCGCCGGCGGCCAGCCGGTCTTCTCCGTCATCAAGCAGTGGGGTCTGCGCGACCGGTACGTCGTCCAGATCCAGCACCCGCAGGTCGACCGCCGCGTCGTGATCGCGATGGCCGTGGCCCTCGACGCTCTCCAGGGACGCTGATCCGCCCGGGTCGGGGTGCCGGCTTCCGTCGTCCCGACCCGGTCGCGTCCTGCGTGGTCGGGCCGCCCGGCCGGGCACCGCGCCCCTCGACACCTGACTCCCGCAGCACCCCGCCGCCGTAGGCGGCCTGGCCGTGCTGCTGCCGCCACCCGCGAGGCCTTCATCTGATCTGGTGAAGCAGCCGCCGTTCCCGGCGACGACGTCGGCCGCCGGGAACGGCGGGCAACGCGAACGTCTCCCGCAACTCTCCCGTGGCTGGCCGGCGCCGAGAAACAGACCACCCTCGCCGCCGCCCTGGTCCGGGGCTGGCCCGCCACGCTGGTGGAGGCGATGTCCGGCCGGGCGGTCCCGGTCGAGCTGCGCCTGCCGCTCAGCCGCGGACCGGGCCGGCGCGGGCGCTGACCGACGCGACCCGCGCCAGGCCGGGCAGCGGGGTGACGGCCACCTCGGCGGTCACCAGGACGTCGAGTCCGTCGAGTCGACAGGCGAGCAGCCGACCACCGTTGGCGGCGGTGATCTCGGCAGCCCGGCCGCAGGCCGCCGGCTCGCCCAGGAGGGCCTGGCCCGCACCGGCCAGCGCGCCGAAGTCCGCCGCCACCCGGGCCTGCTGCCGGGCCGTCCGGGCCGCGCCGACGGCGGCACCGAACAACCCGACCATGACGAACGCCAGCCCCACGGCGAGCAGGCAGACGGTCGCCCCACCACGCTCCCCCGCCTGCCCCGCCGCGCTCCCCCGCACTTCCACCCCGCTCCCCCGCACCTCCACCCCGCACTCCCACCCCTCCACCGCGTCGCCGCCCCGCCGGTCAGGGCCGCCGTCGCGCCGCCAGCCACGGCCACCGCCGCCCCGCCAGCCACGGCCGCCGTCGCCCCGCCGGCCAGAGCCACCGTTGCCCTGCCAGTCAGGGCCACCGCCGCCCTGCCAGTCAGGACCGTCGCCCTGCCGGTCGACGCCTCCGATTCGCCCGCTCACGGTCCGCCCTCCGACGGCTCGACGCCCGGGGTGGCGGGCTCCGCGACACCGGGCCCGAGGGGGTCCGTCCCCACGACACCGGGTTCCACCGCCGCGACCGCCGTCGCGGTCACGGAGATCCGGGGCAGCCGGGAGCCGAGTGCGCGTACGGGCGCCCGTACGGTGGCGACGACCCGCTGACCGTCGACGGTGACGGTCACCTCCGCTCCCGGCGGGGCCGCCCGGCTGGCAGCGTCCGCCCCGTCGGCGCCCCGGGAGGCGGCCATCGCCGCCTCCCGGGCCGCGTGCAGGCAACCCGCCCTCGTGCCGACGGCGTTGACCGCCGACAGCCCGGCGAGCAGGAGCAGCAGGAGCGCCGGCAGGCCGGCCGCCAGTTCGGCGGTGAAGGAACCCCGGTCACGACCAACCGACCGGCGCTCGGTCACTTGAGCGCCCGGTCGATGACAGCGGTCAACGCGGACTGCACGTTGCCCGAGGTCAGCACCTTCAGCAGGATCCCGGCGAAGGCGACCGCGGCCAGGGTGCCGACGGCGTACTCGGCGGTGTTCATTCCGGCGTCCCCGCGCAGGCGGGCGAGCAGTTTGCGCACGTTCTTTGTCCTTTCTTGACGATGGTCAGAGCACGTCGCCGAGGACGGCGACGATCACCGGCACCAGGCCGGCGAGAATGAAGGCCGGCAGGAAGCAGAGCCCGAGCGGCAGGACGATGAGCACGCCGGCGCGGCGGGCGGCCGCCTCCGCGGCCGTGGACCGGTCGGCACGGAGGTCGTCGGCGAGTCGGGTCAGCGCGCCGGCCAGCGCGGCTCCGCTGTTGGCGCTGCGAAGCACGGCGGCCGTCAGCCGCTCGGCCCCTGGCACCGCCGCGAGCGGAGCCCACGCCTCCTCGGGTCCCCCGCCGAGCCGCAGCAACCGGCCGACCCGGGCGAGACGGTCGGCGAGCGGCCCGTCGAGCGCCCCGGCGACGGCCAGGATCGACCTGTCCACGGGCGCTCCCGCCCGCATCGCCGCCGCCAGCAGGTCGGCGGCGAGCGGAAGATCGGCCGCCTCGCGCAGCCGCCGGTTCCGCACGGCCGGCGGCTCGATCCGACGAAGCAGCCGGTCGAGCAGCAGCGTCGTCGGCACGGCCGCCACCACCCCGGGCCAGCCGCCGACGATGACGGCCACGGCCACGCCGCCCAGACCGGCGGCGACCCGGATGGCGTCCGGCCGCCGCCACCGAGGACGGACGTCGTCGGTCGTGTCGTCGTCTCTACCGACCGGTCGTCGGCGCGTGGCGGCCGGATGCACGCCGACCGGCGCCCTGCGCAGCGCGCGCAGCCGGCGCAGGGGCCGCCGGCCCGCCGCGAGCATCGCGACGAGCAGGCCCGCCGCGGCCACGAAGCCCACTGCCAGCGCCGTCCGAGGCATCAGCTCACCCGTCCCGGCGACGCGCCGAGCCGCTCGGCCCAGAACAGTCCCGCGACCTGGAGCGCGATGGCGACGACCGCACACGCACCACCGACGGGGGTGTGCAGCAGCACCGCCACCGGATCGACGCCGATGCCGTAGCCGAGCCCGATACCGCCGAGCGGCAGGGCGGCGAGCAGCAGAGCGGTGGCCCGGGCCCCGGCCGCCTGGGCCTCCGCCGCGGCCAGGCCACGGTCGGTCGACCGGGCGTCCGCCTCGATCCGCTCCAGCAGCTCCGCCAGCGGCGCGCCCGTCTGGTCGGCGAGGCGTACGGCCGCGCGGGCCAGTCGGTCCAGGCGCCCCGCCCCGCCCAGTTCGTCGCGGGCCCCCGCGTCGCCGTGGCCCCGGCTTCCGACTGCTGTCGCCCCGTCCTGTCGCCCCGGGGATCCGCGGTCGGGCCCCGTCGGACCCGGGATGAGGCGCTCGGCGGCGACCGGTACCGGCAGGCCGGCCCGGAGGTCCGCGGCCAGCCCGCAGAGCTGGTCCAGCCGGTGCCGCCGGGCCCGGACGGCGTACCGGCCGGCCCTGCGTCGGAGCAGCGCGCGAGCGGCCAGCGTGCCGTAGGCGCCGACGGCCACCGCCGCGACCGGGCCGGCCAGCAGCAGGCCGGCTCCGGTGCCGGCCGACGCGGCGAGCAGCAGGGTGCGCCTGGGGGACGCCGCCAGTACGTCCCGTCGGAGCCACCTCGGTCGCCGGTCTCCGCCGAGCGCGTCGGTCACCGCGCCGGGCCGACGCGGCAGGGTAGCCGCCGGGGCGGGCGCTCCGCCGGGGCGCCGGGCGTCCCGCCGAGTGGGCGGCCGGAGCCGACCGGGGCCTCCGCCCCCGCTCGGCGCGTCCCGGTGGTCCAGGTGGCGCACGGATCGGGCCGGGCCCGCAGGTCGCGTCAGCCGAGGATCGCCGCCGCCTCCTCCAGCACCACGGTCGTCTCCGGCCGGCCAGGGCCAGGGCGACCGGTCGACCACGTCCCGCGACGCCCACCGAGCCCCGCCCTCCGGCTCGCGTCCGCTCCCGGGAGTACCGCTGGCCGGGGCGTCCGGGCCTGCCGGCGGCTGCCGGAGGCGAACCCGGGACTCATCGCGCGGGTCGACGGCCTTCGGGCGCGGAACGCCGCCGCTGATGCGCGCCGCCGTGCCGTCCGCGTCCTGACCGGGTGTCCGGCGCAGCTCGGTGATCCAGGCGACGAGCGGGTCCTCCGCGCCGGCACGCGTGCTCCCGCCGACGCCGGCGGCCAGCACACCCCGCCGGCTCCGGCCACCACGCACCGCCCCGGCCACCAGCACCGCCGCCAGGACCGAGAGCAGCGCCACCAGCGCGTACGGGGCGGTCACCTGGGCCCCGCCGATCCGGGCCACGGCTCGGTCAGGACCGGCGGCACCGGTACGCCCCGCTCCCGCAGCAGGTCAGCGAGCGCCGGTGCGGCGAGGTCCGGGCCACGCCCGCGTACCCAGGCGGGAACCGCCGTGACCAGCCGGTCCGGGCCCTCCGGCAGCAGCAGGCAGACCGATTCCAGCACCCGCCCCTCGGTGCTGCGGCGCACCTGGAGCAGCACCTGGAGTGCGGCGGCCACCTGGGCGTGCAGCGCGGGACGGGGTAGCCCGCCAAGCATCCCGAGGGCCTCCAGCCGCGCCGGCACGTCCGACGGGGTGTTGGCGTGCAGGGTGCCGGCGCCTCCGTCGTGGCCGGTGTTCAGGGCGGCGAGCAGATCGACCACCTCCCCGCCCCGGCACTCGCCGACCACCAGTCGGTCGGGCCGCATCCGCAGGGCCTGCCGCACCAGGTCGGTCAGCCCGACCGCGCCGGAGCCCTCCACGTTGGCCGTCCTCGCCTGCAACCCGACGACGTGCGGGTGTCGGGGATGCAGCTCGGCCGCGTCCTCCACCAGCACGATCCGTTCGGTGGCGGGAACCAGTCCGAGCAGCGTGTTGAGCAGCGTCGTCTTGCCTGATCCGGTGCCACCGGTCACCAGGTACGCCAGCCGGGCCGCCACCACGGCGGAGAGCACCGGCGCCACCGGTCGGGGCACCGTCCCCCGGCTCACCAGCTCGTCGAGGGTGAAGGGCCGCTGCCGGAAGGTCCGCAGGGACAAGTAGGGCCCGTCGGTCGCCACCGGCGGCAGCACGGCGTGCAGCCGGGTGCCGTCGGGAAGCCGGGCGTCCGCGTACGGGGAACCGTCGTCGAGCCGCCGGCCGGCGCTGGCGGTGAGCCGCTGCGCGAGCCGGCGTACGTCGTCCACCGTGCCGAGCGGCACCGCGACCTGGTGCAGGCCCCGCCCCCGGTCGACCCAGACCCGGACGCCGTTGACGAGCACGTCGGTGACCTCCGGATCGGCCAGCAACGGGGCGAGCGGACCGGCTCCCACCAGGTCGTCGTGCACCTGGTCGGCCATCCGCAGCACGGCGGTGTCGCCGAGGACGGCGGCGGTGGGCTCCGCCCGTACGGCCGACACGATCGCGGCGGGGGTGACCGGGGCCGCGACGGCCGCGATGCGCTGTCGCACCCGGGCGGCCAGGGTCTCGCCCTCGGACGGCCCGGTCATGCCGCACCCGCCGCCGGCGCGCCGGTCAGCTCGGCGACGATCCGCTGGCAGAGCGCGGCCAGCGGACCCCGGCCGTGCGCGGCCGGGGCCTCGCCCCGCTCCAACCCGCGAGCCAGCGCTGGTTCCGGGCGCAGCGTGCCGGCCAGCGGCAGCCCGAGGGCCCGGGCCACCTCCGCCGCTCCGAGCCGGCCCGGTGCCGGACCGCGCACGATCACCGACATCGCGGCGCAGTGCGGGGCGGCGGCCGCCACCACGCGGGCCGCCGCGGCGGTGGCCCGCAGCTCCGCCGGAACCACCACGTAGACCTGGTCCGCCGCCTGCAGCGCGGTCACGGCCGCGTCGTCCAACTGCCGAGGCAGGTCCACCGCCACGAAGTCCCGCCCCCGCCGTGCGGCGTCGACGGTCGCGGCCATCGCCTGGGCGGGAAGGGCGAGCAGGTCACCCCGGTCCCAGGAGAGCACCACCAGGTCGCCCCGGCTCGGCAGGGCCCGCACCAGCGCAGGCGCGTCCACCCGGCCGTCGGCGCCGGTCAGCGCCGGCCAACGCAGCCCCTCCAACTGTTCCCAGCCGAGCACCAGGTCGAGCCCGCCGCCGAGCGGGTCGGCGTCGACGAGCAGGGTGCGCAGCCGGGCCCGGGCGGCGGTGACGGCGAGCCCGCCCGCCAGGATGCTCGCCCCGGCGCCGCCGCGCCCGCCCAGGACCGCGACGATCCGGGCGCCGCCCCGCTCGACGCCCTCCGGCCCACACTCAGCGAACCGGTCGACCAGCCAGGGCTCGGCGGCCGGGAGCGTCGCCACGTGCTCCGCGCCGATCAGCTCGGCGACCTGCCAGCCGGGGTCGAGTTCCCCGGACCGCCCGACCAGCACCATCCGTGGCCGCTGCGGCAGCCGCGCCCGCAGGCAGGGCTGGGCCTGGTCGGCGCCGACCAGCACCAGCGGTGCCGGCAGCCAGCGGGTGCGGGCCGCGGCGGGGTCGGCGGCGAGTTCCACCTCGACGCCGCCCGCCGCAGCGAGCCGGAGCAGGTCGTCGAGCAGGTCGCCGTCCGAGGTGACGAGCAGCGGCAGGGGCCGGTGCGGCGGGACGGAGGTACGGGGTGGCATCGCGGCCTCCAGCGGTCGGGCTCGGGGTTGCTGACCCGAGACCCTGCTCCGACGCCAGCCGGAACGTCGCCCCGTCCCCACAGCCTGTGGACAACCGCGCGCCCTGTGGACAACGCCCGCCAAGCGACTCGATCTGCTATGGACTCCGGCCGGCCGCACGCGCCTCCAGTTCGGGAATCACCCCGGCTACCGCGACGGCGGCGCGGGCTCCGCGCGGGCCGCGCGAATCGATAGCCTGCGCTGTATGCATCGCAGTCGCGTGTACGCCGTACTGATCGACGCCCCTCGTGCGGAGGCTGCCCGGGCGACGGCCTTCTGGTCGGGAGCCCTGGGTGTGCCGGCCGAACCCGACCCGTCGTACCCGCAGTTCATCGGCCTGCACGACGCCCTACCCGGGCTGGTCATCGCCGTGCAGGAGGTCGACGACGAGCCCCGCTTCCACCTCGACTTCGAGACCGACGATGTCGAGGCCGAGACCGCTCGCCTGGTCGCTCTCGGCGCCACGCAGGTCGCACAGTGGCAGGAGTGCCGGGTGCTGCGCGTGCCCGGTGGGCATCTGGTCTGCGTACTGCCGGTGGAGAGCCGGCCGGAGGTCTTCGACGCCGAGGCCAGAACCTGGCCGTGACACCTGTGCCGGCACACCGAGAGCTGCGGGTGCCTGGTCCGGCGGGTCACTTGTATCGGCCTCGGGCGTCTGTCCGCGCTCGGCGTCCGGGGCCGTCCACGTCCCGCCTGCTGCTGTCACCGCGGCTGTCGACAGTCACCCCGGCCGCGTCCGTACATGAAGATCATGCTCGGTTGGCGAGCTTAGGATCATGTAGTGACGTACGCCCGCCTTCGCAGGTTGTCGGCTGTCGTTGGTTGGGCGTTCTACCTGGCGGCGGGCATCGGGCTGTGGCTGCACTGGGGTTTCGCAGTCTGGCTCCTCACGGGCGCGGGGATGCTCACCATTCAGTGGTCCTACGGTTTCGGCCGGCGCGAGTCACTCCCGCACGACGGGCGTGAGCAGGACGACGATGGGCAGGAAGGAGAGGTAGCCAGAGCCGCGGAGAGGGTTCTGAGGTGGTACCCGAAGTGGTGGTAGGTCAGCGCCGTCGCTAATCTGGCCGCTCGCTGGTGCGCTCCGGACCTGCGGCATGCCTACGCGACCTGACTGGTCATCGACGATGTCCCGATCAAGCTGGCGCGGCGGGTCATGGCCACGAGCAGGCGTCAACGACGCTCAATCGTTATACGCACACCCCGAACGACTACGCCGCCCGGGTTTCGGCGGCCTACAGGCTCTCTGCTGCCTTTGGCCAAGAATCCGCCGCCGGAGAGCGGCCTCCACGGGGGCGGAGACGGCCTGCGACCTGTGTCGGAGCGCTCCCGGGGGAAAGGGACGACCCCCGTCGGGGGATGCGGTCTCAAGCTGTCGGCCGCTGCCAGCTGGTAGCGGCCCGCGTCGGCGAGCAGGTGTCGGACGTCGTCGATTCACGTTCGAGGTCGACCCGCGTCGACGCTCTCGCTGCTTTCTTGCTGCCTCGCTGCCTGACGTCTCGCTTACAAGCTCTGTGCGTCGCGTCCGCACGCGCCCGGCAACGGCTGCACGGTCGGAGCTTTGCTCGTGCCAGCCCTCGGCAGCATGCCATCGTCCAGCGGCGTTGCTGTCAGCGTTGCTGTCGACAGCATTGGGAACCGCCCCTCATCAGTCCTCGCAGCATCTTTCTGCTGTCTCGGCGCTCGCTGCTCGGCCAGCACTGCGGCAGCCTGGCGGCTTTGTCACGGAGCCTGGAGCTGCGTGGGATGTAGGTCACACACGCCTGCCCGGCTACCCTCTGGCTGACCCGAGAACCTCGCCAGCCAGCCCCGAAGGAAGCCCATGCCCCCGTCGCGCCGACCTCCGACGGCCATCCCGAGCAAGCACTACACAGATTCGGTGGAGAATCCCCTTCACCGCGACGGCTCCTACGTCTGGGCTCCGCTTGCGCAGGAATGGAGGATCGCGACCCCCGAGGAGTTGGTTCGTCAGGCGTTCATCCACCGCCTACACACGCACTACGGGTACTCGCTTGAGCAGATGGTCCAAGAGAAGCCGATGCAGGTTGGGCGTCGGTCGACACGAGCGGACATCCTTGTCTGTCGCGATGCCGCCGCCAAGGCAGAGAATCGCGATTATGTCCTGGCCGTGGAGACGAAGGCTGAACACGTCCCTCTGCTGGTGGAGGACTACTGGCAGGGCGAAAGCTACGCCCGCTCGGCCGAATGCGAGTTCCTTGTGATGCACAACCACAAGGAAACTCGCTGCCTCCTAGTGAGGTCCGGGGCACCAGGAACGCTTGTAGAAGTCGCGGATCTCCCGTCAGCGGCAGACCTCGTTGACAGCCGCAGGATGGCGGCCGTTCGGCGTGCCACCAAGGCGTTCACCCGGGATGAATTCAGAAAGCTTCTGCACGAGTGTCATTCGATCCTGCGTGACAACCACAAGATGGATCCTGGGTCAGCCTTCGACGAAATCTCGAAGGTCCTCTTCATTAAGATGGGCTTCGAGCGAACTGGCGAGCGGGAGCGCTTCACTCGCGACTACGTGGACAGGTACGCGCAGATGCGGCGCAGCAAGCCGGAAGGGGTGCTGCAAGATCTCTACGAAGACGCCAAGAAGATCTACGAGGCAGACGAGCTCTTCGGTAAGGAAGATACCCTCCGCCTCTCTCTTGCCACTTTTCGTCGAATCGTGGCGAAACTCGAAGGCTTTGACCTCTCGGCAACCAGTGATGACGTCAAGGGGATAGCCTTCGAACGTTTTCTCGGCCAAACCTTCCGGGGAGAGCTGGGACAGTTCTTTACGCCCCGACCAGTCGTCGATTTCATGGTCGAGATTCTGGATCCCGGAGAAGGCGACCTCGTGTGCGACCCAGCCAGCGGCACGGGTGGCTTCTTGATCAAGGTCTTTGAGCACATTCGCGCCAAAATCCTCGCGGATGTCGAGAGCAGCAAACGACAGGTCCGCGCGGACCTAGAGGCAAAAGCCAAAACCGAAGGCTGGACAGACGAGCAACTCCAAGCGGAAATCGAGGATGCGTTCGCCAGGCTCAACTCCCAGCTGAACGACTCGGATGAAGGCTCACGGATATCCCTCTTGTCCCGCGCGACCATCTATGGGTCCGATGCCGAACCGCGGGCGGCGCGGACGAGCAAGATGAACATGATTATGCACGGCGATGGGCACGGTGGAATCTACTACCACGACGGTCTCATCGACGTCGGAGGGATTTTCCCCGGCCGTTTCAAGTACGTGATCACCAACCCGCCATTCGGATCCAACGTGGGCCGCGATCAAATCGTCGGCGCAACTGAACAAACCCGGGTGTTGGATGATCCAAAGCGCATCAAGCTCTACACCGACCTCTACAAAGATGATTGGCACTCCAGCCACGTCAGGCTCCACCGGGCAGCCAAAGAGCGTTTGCCCATCCTCGGCCTATTCGACATCGGCCGAGACCCGATTGGTGGCCCTGCAGCAACGTCGAAGATCCGAGCCAACAGGTCCACCGAAACGTTGTTCGTCGAGCGCTGCATCGACCTCTTGGAGCGCGGCGGAAAACTTGGCATTGTTTTGCCAGAAGGAATCCTCAACAACCCCTCGATGCAGTGGCTGCGGGACTACGTTGAAGGACGGGCCAAGCTCCTCGCGGTCGTCTCCGTCCCTCACGAGGTATTTGCCAGCTCAAAGGCCACTGTAAAGACGTCACTCGTCTTTCTTCAGCGCTTCACTGAGGAGGAAGAAGACGCATGGGCCGATGCCGTTAATGAAGGCAAGGTATTTGCGCAGGAGTGGGCGGCCGAGCAGCGGGAATTGGCAGAAGCCGAATCCGTTGCCGCATGCAAGGCGCTCGGACCGGCTGCCGCGCGTATGCGACACCTGCTCGGTGAGCGGAACCAACTTACGGACGAAGTCATCGTCCTGCAACGCTCGTTCAGGGCCGCCATGAAGAGCCTGAGCGCCCAAGACAAAGCAGAGGTACGCCGCTACCAGCGGGCCGCCAGTTCGAACACGTTCGCACCCGCAGACGCCTTGTTCGCAGATGGCATTTTCGCCTCCTCCTCCGCGAACCCCGAAGACGCCATAAAGATGTGGGCTCACATTCGATCCACTGAAGACAGCATCAACGCGCTGCAGCAGGAATTTGACTCTCTCTCGCTATCTCTGAACGAATCGCAGCTTGACGCGATCCAAGAAGTGTTCTCTGCCGAAGCAGCAGCCTTGGCTGATATTCGGGACCGAACTGAGGGAGTCGCGCGTCGGCGAGCACGAGAGATTTTTGATTATCCGATCTTTATGGCCGAGGTGGAGAAAGCAGGAATTACGGCGACTGGCGATACTGGCCCCGATGTCCCGAATGAACTCCCTGAAGTCCTTGAACGTTATCGCGCGTTCGTGAGGAAGCACAGGGAGCAAGAGCATGTATAGCAAGGTCGCACGCTTCGCCGAGCTGAAGCGCTGGGACGTCAAACAACTTAGGACTCTGTCCTGGCCGCAGGAATCCAGCCTCCTGGAGCCGCTGTCGCGTCTCGCTGTGCGGCGATCTGAGCCGGCGCTTTCGACTGTGCCTCTTGGGAGCATCTCGTTTGACGGAAGCGTAACCGTTCGCGCTGGCGACAGGTCCATTCAAGGTAGGACGTATCTAGCCAAGAGCGGGGATCTGGTTTTCAGCAAGATCGACGCTCGGAACGGCGCGATCGGGATTGTCCCGGCCTCGATCGATGAACTGGCTTTCTCCACTGAGTATCCGATCTTCGACCTTACTTCTGCGGAAGCGCTCCTTCCCGAATACGCGGCGCTTCTACTGCGAACGCCGATCTTCCTGTCACAGCTCGAAGGACTTGCGGCAGGACATAGCGGGCGCAAGCGTGTCACCCCAGAGGATTTCTTGGCGCTTCGCGTCCCAGTGCCCGACCAAGAAGTGCAGCGGTCGATTGTTGCCGAGTACGAGGAAAAGCTTGCGAGCGCGATGCAGCGGATCGCAATGGTTGAGGATGTCGTACCTCAAGCCATGGCCGAAATCCATGACGTTCTTGGCATCTCGATGGATCTCCGGCAGGCGGTTGACACTCGCTTCACAGCTCAGCTCAGCCAGCTCAGTACCTGGAGTGTCCGCCGCACCAGATCTGATTTGTCTGGACTCTCGGACGAATTGCGATGCGCCTTCCCTGTCCGGAGGCTTGGCGACCGAACAGTGGCCATGATCCTGCGAGGAGTCTCCAAGTCGCCTCGAAACCGTCCGAACCAGAACGCCCGCCCCTACCTCCGGGTCGCCAACCTGCAAGCGGGATTCATTGACCTATCGGATATTCGGACTATTGATGTCCCGGAGGACAATTTTGAATCGGTGCGCCTCCACGTGGACGACGTGCTTGTATGTCGGAATAACAGTCTCGAACTAGTCGGCAAGGCAGCGCTGTGGAGGGGCCAGATCGAAGAATGCACTCACGACGACCACATCTTCCGGGTTCGAGTCGCCAACAATGCCGTTAACCCCGGCTACTTAGAGGCATACATCAACACTCCCTACGCGCAAGCCTGGCTCCAGAGCCGAGCTCAGGTAACGACCAACCTTGCGGGAATTCCAGGATCGGCGCTGGCAAGTCTTCCGGCGCCCGTTCCAGGTGAAGCGATCCAACTGAAGGTGGAATCGATCTATCAAACTGCGCTGGACACATACGCCACAACAATTGACCGAGCTTACGAGACCCTTGAAGAGGCAAAGTCGCTCGCGGCTGCCAACGTGTCGAACGTTGCGCCCCGGACCTTGGGTTGAGCACCTCAAGTTCCACGTTGGTTCATGGTGGAACTGCCAGAACAACCAGATGGGAGAACCTCCACCGGCCACCGACCTAGTGGAAGCCAGACGCACCTGATCAGGGTAGAACTGGCAACGGCTGAACGCCTTCGATGCCGCAGGCTGCATCTTCGACTTCCGCTAACGCCGTCATCTGCCATCCCGTCGCCGTCGACCCGCCCTCAGGGGAGCGGGGCGCCGCCCGGCCCGCCATGTCAAGACGGCCTTGACGCACGGTCCGACGCTGGCGGGCTGGGCGGTGGTCTGCTCGGCTCGTCCCGGGTCGTCGGCGGCGGGATGGCTACAGCAACCACCCACGGACCGCGACGCGCCGACGGAGCCCGGCCATCCTGGAGCCGGAGCGCCCCCGCCGGAGGCGCAGTAGCCGCAACCCGCCACCCGCCCCCAGCTCGCCGACGTGGCCGGCGTGCGCTTCCCTACGCCGCGCGGGCTCTTGGCCGCGTGGCCCGGCCGGCTGCCGGCCCACCACGCCACCGGGCAACGGCCTGTCGTCATCCGGCGGCCCACGGGGCTACCCGCCCTCCGCGCCAGCCGCCGGGCGTGTTGCGTGACCGGAGTCGGAGCGCCAGCGGAGCGACGGGCACGCGCCCTGGCGGCGGCGCGTGCGGCCCGTTCAGGGCCGCCTTGAAGACGTACAGAAAGTTTGAACCACTTCGCCCGCAGCCGGCCGGCCCTGCCTCGCCACCGCCCGGACACGGGATGGCGTGGGCTGAGTGCGCTCCGTACCCTGACGGCATGGCCGCCTTCGTCGATACTGCCCGGGAAGTTGCGCGACACCTGCTGGAGAAACCGCTACCTCGTCGGTGGCGTCACGTCCAGGCGGTCGCCGCCAAAGCGGACAGGATCAGCGGGGCGGTTCCCGCCGAGGACCGGGATGTGCTCGTAGCCTCCGCGTGGCTGCATGACGTGGGCTACAGCCCCGACTTGGTCGACACCGGCTTTCACTCCCTCGACGGTGGTCGGTGGCTTCGGCGCGAGCAGTTCAATGAGCGGGTCGCCGCTCTGGTGGCGCACCACTCCTGTGCCTGGCTGGAAGCGGAAGAACGTGGACTCGATGAGGTCTTGGCCGCCGAGTTTCCCCGGGAAGAGACGCCGGTAACCGATGCGCTCTGCTTCTCGGACATGACGACCGGGCCGGACGGCCAAGACTTCGAGGTGCTGGATCGGCTCGCGGAGATTCGGTCGCGGTACGGGCCGGAGCACCTGGTGACCCGGTTCATCTGCCGGGCGGAACCGGAGATGGTCGCCGCTGTGCAGCGAACTCAGCGCCGGCTCTCGGGCAGCGTCGCTCAGCCGATGTAGGGCTCGGGGCGTTCCTCGTAGCCGTGGGTGATGCGGAGCAGCGTCGACGGGTGGATGTCGAGCGCGCCCAGCTCGTCGCGGGCGACCCATCGGACGTTGCTTGACTCGTCACTCGGCGTCGGGGTGCCGCCGACGGGTACCGCTCGCAGGCAGAGCGAGAACTGCTGTCGCACCTCGCCGTCGGAGTAGGCGACTACATGGCCAGGGTCGGAGTAGACGCCGACCATCCCGGTCACCTCGACCCGCACGCCGGTTTCCTCATGGGTCTCCCTGACCGCGGTTCCTGCGACCGACTCGCCGATCTCCTGGCCGCCGCCGGGAAGTGACCACAGGCCGTTGTCGGTGCGCTGGATGAGCAGCACCCGGCCGGCCTCGTCTCGGGCGAAGACGGACACCGCCACCACGATGCTGTTTGCCTTCGGCGCGTTCGGGTCGTGGTAGTGCTCGGTTCTCGCCATGGTCCTAGGCTGCCACCTCGCCGCCCGGCTGGGGCTTCGAGGCCTTCCGGACCCGGTCGAAGCTGTCGGCGTAGGTGCCGAACAGGTCGCCGCCGTTGAGTCGCCGAAGGTGCATCACGGGTGCGTGCGGTGCGTGGCGCCCGAGTACGTGCATGTTGACCAACATCTCGTCATCGAACCGGTAGATCGAGTTGTACAACGTCGTGTCGTGGTAGAGCACCGTCACCCCGGGCGCGCCTTCGAGCCGGTTGTAGTACTGCTGGACTTGGCCGATCTTCGCGGCCATGAGGCCGGGCGCACCCTCCTCGACGCTTCTCCGCTCGATCGCCTCACTGGTCGGGTCACCGAGCAGAATCGTCACCTCGACGCCGTCAATACCCTTTTGACGCAGGACGTCGATAAGCCTCGGGTCCTGCTCCACGAGGAAAAGACCGGCGTAGGCCAGGATGTCAATCCGCTCCTCTGCTCGCTCGATCAGGCGACCCCAGAGGTCGTACGGTACGGAGGATCGCCGGGAGTAGATCTGGAGCAACTCGCTCTGTCCGATTCTCGACGCCCTCTCCGGCGTCACCGCCTTGGGCCAGAGGTAGGGGACGTCTTCGCGCACCACGGCCGCGATCGCGTGCCGGTGACGTGGATAGGGAGTCCGGTCTTGGGTGATCCACCGCTCTACCGTCTTCGGGTCGACACCGATCTTTTCGGCCACCGCGCCCGGGGTCAGCCCGTTACGCAGGATGGCATCACGTAGCCGGTCGTTTGCCATTCGACCCTCCTCAAGGGACGACTAGGGACGAGTAAGACAGTAACCTAGACGTCCCTTAGTCGTCCAGCTCGAAGGATGGGGTGTCCGTCGCTTTTCGGGAGTCTTATCGCAGAGGCCACGAGCAAGAGTCCACCGGGGACAAGCTCAACAACTGGCCCGAGACACAGGAGGTATCTCGTGAAGCTGTACGTGGACACCAAGGCGAAGCAGGTGACGGTGTCGAGGGACCCCGAGCCGAAGAACGACCAGAACGGCAACCAGCGGTCCGAAAAGGGAACGGGCCGGCTCATGTGGTCCACCCAGGTCTTCGTTCTCGACGAGACGGGCGGTGAGGTCATCTCCATCACCACGGCGGGTGAGAAGCCGAGCGTGATGGTGGGACAGCTCATCGACGTCGAGCAGTTGGAGGCCATTCCGTGGGCGACCAACGGGCGTAACGGCGTCGCGTTCCGTGCGATCTCGCTGAAGCCGAAGGCTGGTTCGGCGGCAAAGTAGTCCTTCGCGCATCGTGCTGTGTGAAGCCTGCGGTGTCTCCTGAAGCGGCCTGCGGTCCGCTCTCCTGATCCACCTTGAGTCCGGGAGCGTTACTGGCTCCTACTCTCCCGGCCTCGGCAATCCATCGGATTGCCACCACCTAGTTGCACGGGGCCGGTATGGCCACTCGTGCCGCCGGCCCCGTGCCGGTTCTTCCCTCTATTCCATTGCAGCCGCCGGCTGCGCTCACGAGGAGGAACACATGTCGAATTTCCGTTACTACGTCACGTTTTTCCACACCACCGCTGATGGTGTCCAGGTTGAGTACTTCGAGTACCAGCCGGCCAGCCCGATCCGGGGCTATGACGACATCGCCAAACTGACCGACCTCATTCGCGGCTGGGGCCGCAAGCAGGTCACCGTGCTGGGCTTCTCGCCCTTGGCGGACGAGGAGTAGATCACCCTCGCACGCCAACTGATCCGAAATTCGAGCGCGGGGCCGGTACTGGCTCCTACACCTGCCGGCCCCGTGCTCTCCAACCCATCCAGCCCAATTGCTTGGGAGGACGTGTCGTGTCCAAGTCTAGCCCTCGCCGCTCGTTCGGGCGGAAGTCAACCGGAACCGTGACAGTTATCGAAGCCAAGGTTCACCGGTCCTCGGCCCGGAACGCCCGGATGGCGTTCATCCTCGCTGCGGTCATCATCGGCATCCTGACGGCCGTGGTGGCCGCTTCCTACGTACACCCGATCATCGCGCTGTTCATCGGCGTAGCCGTCGGCGTCCCGTGCGGCGCGTTGGCCTGGCTCCTGGTCCGCGTGTGGCCGGTGCTACGGCTGCTGTGGTGGTGGACCCCTGAAATCGTCCTTACCACCCTGCTGCTCGCGGGCTGGGTTCAGCTAGCCACCCACACCCCGACCCTCGTCACCCTCGCCGTTGTCGCCGTCGTCCTCGGCGTCCCGGCCGCTGTTCCCGCTCTCCGCCGCCAGGTCGTCGCCTGGGTGTGGTGCCTGATCGTGCGCCACCGGCTGCGGGTGTGCTTCGCACAGTTCATCGTCGCCAACCAGTCCGGCTCCCTCCCGCTGATCCTCTGGGCCAAGCCGACGCCGGTCGGTGAACGGGTCTGGGTCTACCTACGGCCCGGCCTGTCCCTGGCAGACCTGGAAGGTCGACTCGACAAGATCGCCGTCACCTGCCACGCCTCGTCCGTCCTGGTGGAGCGGGCCGCCGACGGCAACGCCGCTTACCTGCGGTTCGACATCAAGCGCCGCGAGGTGCTCACCGCAACCGTCACGTCACCGCTGGCCGACGCCATCCCAACCGACACTCCGGCGACCGACCGGCCGACGCCGGTCGTCCCCACCGCCCTGGACCTGCCCGACGTCCAGGCCCCCACCATCGCGCTGCCCGTCCAGCAGCCCAAGAAGCCGGCCGCCACGTCGGCCAACGGCAGCAAGCCGGCCGCCACGCCGTCGCCCGAGGGCGACGACATCTCCGACTGGATCTGACCTACCCGCACCCATCCGGACGCGGGGAGCCCCAACGGGCTCCTTCGTGTGGCTTCCCGCGCCCACCAACGCCCAAGGAGGGCAACCCATGACCATGGCAACCGCCCCGACCGCCGGCATTCCGGTGGGGCCCGGCCTGTCGATGTTCGACCCGATCTTCCTCGGCATCGACGAGTTCGGCCAGCCCGTCTACGTCACCCTCGCCTACCGCAACCTCCTCGCCGGCGGTGAGCCCGGTGGAGGCAAGTCCGGCCTGCTCAACGCCATCGCCGCCCACGCGGCGCTGTCGGCGGATTCCCGGCTCGTTCTGCTGGACGGCAAGCTCGTCGAGCTGGGCCAGTGGGAGGACTGCGCTGACGCCTTCATCGGCCCCGACATCACCGCCGCTCTCGACGTCCTGCGACGTCTTCAGCAGGTAATGAACAACCGGTACGCCTGGCTGCGCGCCCACGGGCGCCGCAAGGTCACCGCTGCCGACGGTCTGTCCGTCATCACCGTCCTGGTCGACGAGATCGCCTTCTACTCCGCCACCATCGGCGGCAAGCAGGAACAGGAAGAGTTCGTCGCCCTCCTGCGTGACCTGGTCGCACGCGGCCGTGCCGCCGGCATTCCGGTCGTCGCCGCTACCCAACGGCCGTCGTTCGACATCATCCCCACCAGCCTGCGGGACCTGTTCGGCTACCGCGCTGCCTTCCGCTGCACCACTCCGAACAGCTCGAACATCGTCCTCGGTCACGGCTGGGCCGAGCAGGGCTACTCCGCCACCGACATCGCCCCCACCAACCAGGGTGCGGCCTACCTCATCGCCGAGGGCGGCGTTCCCCGCCGCATCAAGGTCGCCTACCTGTCCGACGCCCAGATCGCCGGCATCGCCGACTACGCGGCCTGGATCCGCCGTCCCAGCGGCATCACCACCCCGACCGGCTCTCCTTCTGACTGGGGGATCGCGGCATGACCACCCGAGAGCGCGTCGTCATCCGTCTCAACAACCAGCGGGCCACCCGGTACACCGATCTCTTGGTAATCGGCACTCCCGAAGACCTGGCCCCGATGTTCGGAGCCGCCAGCCGCCTTGGGCGACTCGTCTTCATCTCCGCGCCGATTCCGATGGGCGGCAACGACACCCGCTTCCGCCGCTACGTGCGGCTGCGCAACCAGTAGCAGTCGACAGGACCGACCACGCCTGCCAGCAACGCCGGTCCTGCCGACCTCCACCAACGCCCTCGAAAGGACGTGGCTGTCATGAAGGCTACCCAAAAGCCACCCGCCGGAGTCCAGGTCACACCTGCCGACCTGCTCCGGCTCGCTGCCCTCTATCTGCGCCGGCACGGCTGGACCCAGGGCACCTACTACGCCACCACCGACACCCTCACCTCGCCGGCCTGCGCCGTCGGGGCCATCGGCATGGCCTGCGCCGGAAAGCCGCTCATGCACCCGGTCCTCCTCTCTTCCGCCGACGAGGACATCTACCGCCAGAGCATCGCCGCGCTCGTCAACTACCTCGACGCCTTCGCTCCCGTCTTCCACATCGACGAAGACGGCCACCTGCTCGACGAGCACACCTCCCCCTACTCGTGGAACGACGACCCGGCCCGCACCGCCGAGCAGGTCATCACCGCCCTCCTGGCGGCTGCTGACGACTGGGACTGCCTCCACACCCAGGGAGGCGAGAACCGATGAGCACTGTCAAGGAGACCTTGACGCCTCTGCCTCGACAGCAGCGACGCCGGGACGTCGTCGAGAACGACGAATTCGCCGCCTTCACCCGGCGCATCATCCGCGCCCACGGCCGCCGCGTCGCCACCGGCGACGTCGAAGCCCTCCGCGACCTCGTCGCGCTTTCCGCCAACCTCGACCAAGCCATCACCGATGCCGTCATCGGCCTCCGCGCCTTCGGCTACTCCTGGGCCGAGATCGGTCAACGGCTCGGCATCTCCCGCCAGGCCGCCCAGCAGCGCTGGGGAGACCGCCCATGACCACCCTCACCGACATCCCCACCGGCCTGGCCCGCCGCTTCTACGACCCGACCGGCAGCCGCTACGGGTTCCCCACCTACCCCTTCCAGTCCGCCCCCGCCGGGCTGGCTACTCGCCGGCAACTGCGCGCCGCCGGCCTACGTCCGGGCGGTCATGACCCCGTCGCGCAGATTCTCTGGCGTCGCGGCAAGCGCCTCGCCTACCTCTACCGCCTCGGCCTCGCCCAACCCAAGCGTCTAGCCACCCCCGCCCAGCGGGAGGCCATCGCTAAGGCGCTGCGTGCCCGGCGGACCTGCCGCACCTGCGGGCTCGTGCAGCCCTACTACATCCCCCGCCGCTACGGCTGCTGCCTCGACTGCCACGGAGGCCACCGATGAACACGCCCAACCCCTGCCCCTGCGGCGACTACTACTGCGCCGACAACACCCCGCTGACCACCATCGACCGCCGCGACTGCTGCCAGTACTGCGGCTTCTACAACTGCGATGTCTGCGGCTGGACCGCCCCCGCACCGACCGGGGGTGACCCGCGATGAAACCCGGCACCCGCATCGAGGGCGTCGTCCTGGTCCTCATCCTCCTCACCGTCGCCGGCTTCGCCGGAGCCGCATCCTTCACCCACGTCAAAGACTGGACCCTGGCCAACTCCCCCAACGGCACGGGTGAGTGGTTCGGCTGGGCCAACGCGGTCATCTCCGAACTCGTCCCCATCGCCTGCCTACTCACCATCCGGCGACGCCGCCGCCTCGGCGCACCCATCGGCTACCCGCTGTTCCTGCTCATCGCCGCCGCCGGCCTCTCCCTCGCCGCACAACTCGCCGTCGCCAAGCCAGGCATCTCCGGATGGCTCCTGTCCACCGTTCCCGCCCTGGCGTTCATGGCCCTGGTCAAACTCGTCCTCGCCCCGACCCCCACCAGGTCGGAAGACACCACGCCGACCATCGAGCAGGTCGAGCCGATCCGCGTTCAGGTGGCCGAGCAGGTCACCACCGAACCGGCACCGCCGGCCATCACCCCCGCACCCGAACCGACCCCAACCCCGGCCGCCGAGCCGGCCCCGGCTGCTGAGCCGGTTGTTGAGCCGACCCCGGCTGCTGAGCCGGAACTCGTCACCGCCCCGGCCCCTGAGCCGGTCGACGTCCCTGCCCACCTGTTGCCCATGGCCCGCTTCGCGGCCGTGCAGCACGAACAGTCCACCGGAGCACCCATCACCCCCGCCGAGCTGGCCGACCGGCTCGACGTCGCCCCGGCCGTCGCCGGGCAACTCCTCGCCATGGCCCGGGATGCCCGATGACCATCCACCTCGTCGACATCGAACACATCGAACACACCTGCCCCGCCCACCCCGACGGGCACCCGTACGACATCCGCCGCACCCTCGTCGACGTCATCCCCGGCGGCCCCTGCCGCGCACCGGTAACCATCCGCTGCGGCAACACCACCACCCACATCCCGTGTCACCGGCACGAGCCGGCCAAGCGCCAATGCGGCGCCTGCCGGGTCATCGTCACCGAACGCACCATCACCACCCGCACCCCTGAGGTGTCGGCCTGATGGCGTCGACGCTGGACCTCACACCCCGGACCACCACGGCCCGGGGTGTGGGCTCGAACGCCGACGTCCCGCCCGTCTACACCTACACCGCCGCCGGCTCCGCCTTCGCCCGCGCCACCCAACCCGACTACTACGGCTGGATCGAGCACGTCCGCGCCGCCGCCGGCTGCACCCGCCCCATCCGCCTCGCCGGCCAACTCCTCACCGTCGACGCCTCCACCGGGCGGGTGTTAAACCAGCGCCACACCGACACCATGCCCGACGCCGCCATCTACACCGCCTGCGGCAACCGACGCGCTACCGTCTGCCCCTCCTGCGCCCAGACCTACCAACGCGACGCCTACCAACTCCTGCGCGCCGGACTCATCGGCGGCAAAGGCGTCCCCGAAACGGTCGCACAGCATCCGGCGGTGTTCGCCACCTTCACCGCACCGTCCTTCGGCACCGTGCACGTCCGCGCGGTCCGCAAGCACACCTGCGGCAACCGGAAGCGCTGCGACTGCCGACCGGAGCCCTGCCACGCCCGCCGCGACGCCGGACTCTGCCCCCACGGCCAACCGGCCGTCTGCTGGGCCCGCCACGGCCCCGGTGACACCGTCCTCGGCCAGCCCTTGTGCCTAGATTGCTACGACCACGCTCACCAGGTCGTCTGGAACCTCTACTCCGGCGAACTGTGGCACCGCACAAAGCAAGCCGCGGAACGCCACCTAGCGAAGCTCGCCCGCCGCCGCGGCATCCCCCGCGTCGAGGTCATCACCGCGTCCGGCAACACCCGCACCGTTCCACCTGTACGGCGCACGGTAAAGCCGCCGAGTTCCAAGCACGCGCAGCCGTCCACTTCCACGCCCTGGTCCGCCTCGACGGCGTCCACCCCACCGACCCCACCACCGTCGTCCCACCCCCGGCCGGCTTTACCGTCACCGACCTCGACGACGCGCTCCGCCACGCCGCCGTACAAGTCGCCTTCCACACCCCCGGACACCCCGACCGGGCCGACGGCTGGCCCATTGCCTGGGGTGAACAGCTCGACATCCGCCCCATCAGCCTGACCGGGGGCGGTGAGGTCACCGACAGCATGGTCGCCGGCTACCTTGCCAAGTACGCCACCAAAAGCACCGAGATAACCGGGCACCGCTCCGTCAGGCTCACCGCCGACACCATCGGCGACTACGCCGACCCCGACGGCGACCACACCGCCCGCCTCATCGACGCCTGCTGGCGCATCGGCCGACCCACCGGCACCCCCGTGCCCCTGCTCGACCGGCCTCGCGACCCCCGGCCCCGGCCCGGCTTCGTCCGAGCTTGGGAATGCCCCGACTGCGGCACCCACACCCGCTACGCCGCCTGCCCCACCTGCGTCGCCGACCGTCAAGGCAGCCTTGACACCGAATCGACGAAACCGGCCACGGCCAACCCGTATGCCCGGCTGCGTCGGTGGGCGCACATGCTCGGCTTCGGCGGCCACTTCCTCACCAAGGCCCGGCGGTACTCCGTCACTTTCCAACTCCTGCGAGACACCCGCGCGGCCTTCCGTCGTCACGAGGACCAGGACCACGCGCACCCTGGGCGGCAGCTCGTCGACGAGCACCACGACGACACCACGCTCATCGTCGGCACCCTCACCTTCGCCGGCGTCGGCTGGCACACCACCGGTGACGCCCTCCTCGCCAACACCGCCGCCGCCATGGCCAGGGAGCGACGAACCACCGGCCGAGAAGAACTCGCGCACGAACTCGGCACCACCCCGGCCGGCACCACGCCGGCTGTTGTCTGACCCCGCAGACCCGAGGAGGTCATCCGTCATGAGCACCACCGCCCGCCCGAGTCCCGTCGTTCGGCTCGTCCCTCGCACCGGGGCGACCGTCGTCGGGCCGGTCACCTACACCGTTCGGGAAGTCGCCAAGCTGCTGGGTATCTCGCTGGGCAGCACGTACGCCCTCGTTCGGGACGGCACGATTCCGGCGACCCGTCTGGGTGGCCGCTGGCTCATCCCCCGCACCCGATTCCACGCCTGGCTCGACGGCGTTACTGAGGACCAGGCCGCCACCGGTACCGAGCACGGACGGAGGCGCTGATGGGCTTCGTCCGCAAGACTCCGGCCGGTACATTCCGTGCCTGCTGGCGTGACCCGGCAGGGTCGCAGAAGTCGAAGAGCTTCCGCACCAAGCGGGAGGCCAACGCCTTCCTCGTCGAAGTGGAAGGCGGACTCAACCGAGGGACCTACGTCAACCCGCATGCCGGCCGGACCCGATTCGGCCACTTCGCCGAGCAGTGGCTAGCCACCAGAACCGTGGAGGCGCGTACTGCTGAGCGAACCCTGTCCATGCTCCGCACTCATGTCCTGCCCAAGTGGGGCGACTGGCCGCTCGGCAAAGTCGACTTCATGTCGGTACAGGAGTGGGTGACCGGCCTGGGCCGCGAGCTTGCGCCGACCACGGTCGCCAAGTGTTACCAACTGCTGTCGATGATCCTCCGTACGGCCGTTCAGGCGCGGCTGATCGCCATCAACCCCGCCGAGGGCATGAAGCTCCCGCGCGACCGATCCCGTGACGTCAGGCCCATCACGATCAGCCGGGAGGACTTCTTCGGCAGGCTGCTTCCGGCCGTGCCGTCCCGTCACCGTGGGATCGTCTCGGCTGCGGCCGGCGCGGGCCTGCGCTGGGGCGAGTGTGCCGGGCTGACCTGGTCGTCGGTCGACCTCGATCGTGCCCTGCTGCGCGTCGTCCAGGTCGCCGAGGAGACCCACGGTGGCATCGTGCTCCGTCCGTACCCGAAGAGTCGCGCTGGTGTGCGTAGCGTCCCGCTACCAGGCTTCCTGCTGTCCGCGCTGCGCCAACTGCAGGCCGAAGCCGGCGATCCGGACCCGCGAACGCTCATCTTCCGTGACCGGGTCGGGCGCCCACTGCGCCGGTCCAACTTCCGCCGTCGGGTCTGGCTGCCCTCGCTGGTGCGCGCCGGGCTGCTCGGTCAGGTCCTCAACACCGGCCAGCATCGGTACCGCGCCGTCTGGCCGGACCGGGAGGGTGTCGAGTGGTCCGCCGAGTTCACCACCGAGCGGGAAGCGGTCGTCTGTGTGGCAACAAGGGCCGTCGGCGGCATGCGGTTTCACGATCTGAGACATGCCTACGCCACCTGGTTGGTCACCGACGGCGTCCCGATCAACCTGGTGCAGCGGGTCATGGGCCACGAGCAGGCGTCAACGACGCTCAATCGTTATACGCACACTCCGGATGACTACGCCGCCCGGGTCCTGGCAGCTTTCGACAGCTCTGCTGCCTCCCTGCTGCCTCCGGCCGAGAATCCGCCTCCGGAGAGCGGCCTCCAGGGGGATGGGGATGACCTGTGACCTGGATCGGAGCGCTCCCGGGGGAAAGGGACGACCCCCGTCGGGGGGAGACGGGGGTCGTCGAAGGTTCGGCTCCGGGGGGGTCGAGCCGAACCCACTCAGCGGTCACGGGGGGTGCAACCGCCGAGGGTCTGCCTGTTGTACGAGATGTGAACACTCGTCGCATCAACAAGTCTGCCTGAGCGGACCTGTATACGTCGAGTGGTGTTGCCTCCACTCCCTGCGAAATAATGTTCGCAGAGTGTGACCATCATCACGATGAGCGAGGGTGGCGGAGGGCCGGCCCGCAGGTCCGAGGGGTCGCCGGGCCCCGGGCACCCGCCGACCATAGACCATCCGGCTAGACTTCCGCGCCGTGGGCCGAAGTGCCGCTTTTTTCGATCTGGACAAGACCGTCATCGCCAAGTCGAGCGCCCTGGCGTTCGGTCGGCCGTTCTACCGGGACGGTCTGATCACCCGGCGTGACGTGGTCAAGTCGGCGTACGCGCAGCTGATGTTCCGGCTGGGCGGCACCGACGAGCAGACCATGGCCAGGACCAGGGACTACCTCGCCGCGCTCTGCAAGGGCTGGCAGGTGGAACAGGTCCGCCAGATCGTCGCGGAGACGCTGCACGAGCTGATCAACCCTTACGTGTACGCCGAGGCCGCCGCCCTGATCGAGGAGCACCAGGCCGCCGGCCGGGACGTCGTCCTGGTCTCCGCCTCCGGCGAGGAGATGGTCCGGCCGATCGGTGTGCTGCTCGGGGTCACCGACGTGATCGCCACCCGGATGGGCGTGGTGGACGGCCGCTACAGCGGCGAGGTCGAGTTCTACGCGGCCGGCCCAAGCAAGGTCGACGCGGTCGGCGAGCTGGCCGCCGAGCGCGGCTACGACCTGGCCGACTCGTACGCCTACTCCGACTCGTACAGCGATCGGCCGCTGCTGGAGTGCGTCGGCCATCCGTCGGTGGTCAACCCGGACCGGCAGCTGCGCAGGTTGGCGGTCGAGAACTCCTGGCCGGTGCTGGAGTTCCGGCACCCGATCCCACTGGGGCGGCGGCTGCGCGAGCGCCCGGCCGTCCCGGTCGCCGCCGCCGCGCTGGGAGTGGGGGTGGGAGTCGCCATCGGCATCGCCTGGTACGGCCGCCACCGTCGTACCCGCACCGCCCCCGCGCCCGCCTGAGCCTGCGAGACGACCGGCTGCCAGAGGCGGCCGCCAGGCTCAGGCCACCGCGAGGACCTCGTCGCCGATCGTGGTGAGCTGGTCGGCGCCGACCTCCACCGCCGCCATGTAGTGGCGCAGCCAGGAGCGCAGGCCGTCCGGGGTGCCGGTGGCGAAGGCGCCGGCCGAGCCGACGTACTCCGGCTCGCGCTCGTGGTGACCCACGTCCACCGCGAGCAGGCCGCGCGGGTCCAGCCCGCTGGACAGCAGCACCAGGCGGGCGGCGCCCCGGGCCACCACCCCGGACGGCCCGGCGAAGGGACGCAGGTTCAGCAGTTCGCCGTGCACGACCGCGGCCAGCACCAGCGGCGAGACCTTCGTGCCGCCGGCGACGAGCCCCGCCAGCCCGTCCAGCCGGGCGGCGACGACCGGGTCGGCCACCGGCCGGCCCAGCTCGGCCTCGCCGACGACGTCGCGGGCGGCGAGCACGTGCAGCCTGGCCAGCGCCTGCCGGGGCGCCTTCGGCCAGAGGTCGGACAGCCCCGGCAGTGCCCCGGCGACCCGCAGCGCGCCCTGCACCACCGGCTCGGTCACCGTTCCGGCGCGGACGGCTTCGCGCTCGCGGGCGTACCCCTCCAGGGCGGCGCTGGCCACCGCGGAGCGGAGGCTGACCTCGGCCGCGACCTGGCCGCCGTGCCGGCGCAGCGCGCGGTGCCCCAGGGCCCGGTCGAACCGCTCGCGGGCCCGCTCCACGGCGGGGGCGACGTCGGCGAGCGCGAGCAGCGGGGCGAGCGGGTCAGCGGTCACCCCGTCACGCTATCGACTGCCCGGCGCGACCCGCCGACGAGCCGCCCGGAAGCGACCACCGCCACCCCCATCGGCCGCCGGCCGGGCGCGGCTGCCCGGACGAATGGCGTCGGCGCGGCGGCCCGCGTCGCCGTCCGGCGCGCGGTGGGGGCCGCTCGGCGCGCGTCGGCCAGACCGGCGGTCGCCCGTGCCGGCCGCCCCGACTAACCTCGTGCCCTAGAGAGACGCAGGTCACCTGAGCGACGAGGGAGCACGGCATGAGCGAGGCATTGGCCAATCTGCTGAACGAGACGCGCCAGTTCCCGCCGCCGGCCGAACTCGCCGCGAACGCCAACGTCACCGCCGACGCGTACGCGGACGCGGACGCCGACCGGTTGGCGTTCTGGGAGCGGCAGGCCGGGCGGCTGACCTGGGCGCGGCAGTGGGACCAGGTGCTCGACTGGTCGAAGCCGCCGTTCGCGAAGTGGTTCGTTGGCGGGCAGCTAAACGTGGCGTACAACTGCCTGGACCGGCACGTCGAGGCCGGCCTGGGCGACAAGGTCGCCATCCACTGGGAGGGCGAGCCGGGCGACACCCGGACCATCACGTACGCCGAGCTGCACCGGCTGACCTGCCAGGCGGCCAACGCGCTCACCGACCTGGGCGTCACCGCGGGCGACCGGGTGGCGATCTACCTGCCGATGGTCCCGGAGGCGGCGGTCGCGATGCTGGCCTGCGCCCGGATCGGCGCCACGCACAGCGTGGTCTTCGGCGGCTTCTCCGCCGACGCGCTGACCAACCGGATCCAGGACGCCAGCGCGAAGGTGGTGATCACCGCCGACGGCGGTTACCGCCGGGGCAAGCCGTCGGCGCTGAAGCCGACCGTGGACGAGGCGGTGGCGAACTGCCCGTCGATCGAGCACGTGCTGGTGGTGCGCCGCACCGGCGAGGAGGTGGCCTGGTCGGGTAAGGACCGCTGGTGGCACGAGACGGTCGAGACCGCTTCGGCCGAGCACGCCGCGCAGCCGTTCGACGCCGAGCACCCGCTGTTCATCCTCTACACCAGCGGCACCACGGCCCGCCCGAAGGGCATCCTGCACACCACCGGCGGCTACCTGACCCAGACGTCGTACACGGCGCACGCGGTCTTCGACCTGAAGCCGGAGACCGACGTCTACTGGTGCACCGCCGACATCGGCTGGGTGACCGGGCACTCCTACATCGTCTACGGCCCGCTCTCCAACGGCGCCACGCAGGTGATGTACGAGGGCACCCCGGACACCCCGCACAAGGGCCGGTTCTGGGAGATCGTCGACAAGTACAAGGTCAGCATCCTCTACACGGCCCCGACGCTCATCCGCACGATGATGAAGTGGGGCGAGGACATCCCCGCCGGCTACGACCTGTCCTCGCTGCGGCTGCTGGGCAGCGTGGGTGAGCCGATCAACCCCGAGGCGTGGATGTGGTACCGGCAGCACGTCGGCGGGGGTGAGCTGCCCATCGTGGACACCTGGTGGCAGACCGAGACCGGCGCGATCATGATCTCGCCGCTGCCGGGCGTGACGGCGGCCAAGCCCGGCTCGGCGATGACGCCGCTGCCCGGCATCGTCGCCGACGTCGTCGACGACCAGGGGCAGTCGGTGCCGAACGGCGGCGGTGGCTACCTGGTGCTGCGCGAACCGTGGCCGTCGATGCTGCGCACCATCTGGGGCGACGACAACCGGTTCATCGAGACGTACTGGTCGCGGTTCGAGGGCATGTACTTCGCCGGGGACGGGGCGAAGAAGGACGACGACGGGCACGTCTGGCTGCTCGGCCGCGTCGACGACGTGATGCTGGTGTCCGGGCACAACATCTCCACCACCGAGGTGGAGTCCGCGCTGGTCTCCCACCCGTCGGTGGCCGAGGCGGCGGTGGTCGGCGCGACCGACCCGACCACCGGGCAGGCCATCGTCGCGTTCGCCATTCCGCGCGGCGCCACGGACATCGCCGGTGACGCCGGCGAGAAGCTCATCGCCGAGCTGCGCAACCACGTGGCGAAGACCCTCGGCCCGATCGCCAAGCCCCGGCAGATCATGCTGGTGCCGGAGCTGCCGAAGACCCGCTCGGGCAAGATCATGCGCCGGCTGCTGCGCGACGTGGCGGAGAACCGCTCGCTCGGCGACGTCACCACGCTCCAGGACTCGTCCGTGATGGACCTGATCTCGTCCGGCATGGGCGGCGGCAAGTCCGACGAGGACTGACGCAGGCGTACGCCCCCGATGGGTGGCGGTCCCCCGCGGACCGTCACCCATCGTCGTTTCTTACGGGTGTGGGACCGGCCGGATGCGTGGTGTCACATCGGTCGGTCGGGTGAGCCGCGTGAAGCTGAACGGACACAGGCGGACGTCGCCCCTGTCGTTCCCCTGTTTTCTGATTTAGGTTCACGCACGTCGGGTCGGTTCGATGGACGTCACATCGATGGAGGGCCGACCGACTTCCTCCTCCCCCATGCCCGAGAAACGGAGCGGCATGAACAAAAACCCGCAATCCGGGTCGCGTCGACGCCTGCTCGTCGCGCTGCCCGCCATCGCCCTCGCCGCCACGTCACTGACCGTGACCGGTGGCGCGGCGGCGGCGGAGCCCGGCCCCGCCCGAGCCACGATCGGGGCGGACGAGCACTACATCAACTACGCCGAGCCAGCCGTCCAGCCGGACAGCGGCGGTCGCGAGGTCAAGGGCAAGGGCGGCGTCTACGCCCCGGCGGTCGAGGACGCGCGCGCCTACGACCGCAAGTTCGCCCGCGGCAACCCGGTCGCCGCCGAGCAGCTCGCGAAGCACGAGGCCAAGTCGATCAAGACGGGCAAGAGCCCGCGGCAGATCAAGAAGGCCCCGAGCACCCAGACCGCCAAGCTGCTGACCCTGCTGGTGGAGTTCAACGACCAGGCCAACGACGACTTCACCGGCGTCATGGTGCCCAAGACGGTCTTCGAGGACCGGACCTGCGTCCCCGGCACGGTGCAGAACGGGCCCAAGCACAACAAAATCCCGAACCCGGCGAACCTGCCGCACGAGGACAACAACTCGATGTGGGTGCCGGACTTCTCGCCCACCCACTACGACAAGATGCTCTATTCGAAGCGGGGCATCACCGAGCGGGTCCGCAAGGACCTGAAGGGCCCGGACGGCAGGCAGGGCATCGACCTGACCGGCCGCACGATGCACAACATGTACCTGGAGATGTCCAAGGGCGCGTACACGGTCGACGGGCAGGCCAGCCCGTGGATCACCGTTCCGCACTCCGAGGGCTGGTACGCGGCCTCGCGCTGCTTCCAGGACGAGAACGGCAACTGGGTCCCCGGCCGTCAGCAGTCGATGAACGGCCACCCGGACAACCCGCAGGGCGCGGGCCGGCTCGCCACCGACGCGATCGACGCCCTCGCGAAGATGGACCCGAGCTTCCCGTGGGCCGACTACGACATCGAGGACCAGGGCGACCGCGACGGCGACGGCAACCTCTTCGAGCCGGACGGCGTGATCGACCACCTCGTGCTGGTGCACGCCGGGCAGGGCAAGTCCCGCGGCGGCGGCGCCGAGGGCACGTACGCCGTCTGGGCGCACTCGTCGACGGTGACCGGCGGCTACACCATCCCCGGCACCAACCTCCAGGTCTCGAACTACATCGTGCAGCCGGAGGACGCCGGCGTCGGCGTCTTCGCCCACGAATTCGGCCACGACCTGGGCCTGCCGGACCTCTACGACACCTCCGGCAACGCCGACTCCGACGTCGACTTCTGGGACCTGATGGCCTCGGGCTCGCACTCGGGTGAGATCTTCCAGGCGCTGCCGACGCACATGGGCCTGTGGGACAAGTGGGTGCTCGGCTGGGCCGACCCGCTGACCCTCGCCCCGGGCTCGGACCCGCGTGCCGTGCAGCTCGGCCAGACCTCGCGGACCCCGCGCGGCACCGCGGACGGCATCAAGGTCGACCTGCCGGACAAGGTGATCACGCTGGCCACGCCGCACAGCGGCGCGAACATGTGGTACTCGGGCGCCGACCAGGACTGGGCGGACGTCAAGATCACCCGCCAGGTGGCCGTGCCGGCGGCGGCCGACGCGAAGTTCTGGATGTGGAGCAACTACGTCATCGAGGCCGACTGGGACTACGGCTTCGTCGAGCTCTCCACCGACGGCGGCACCACCTGGACCGAGCAGAAGGTCTACGACGCGGCCGGCAACCTCGTCACCACGAACGACGGCTACGCCGACCCGAACGGCCGGATGGTGGACTTCGGCAACAAGAAGTACGGCCTGACCGGTGACACGCACGGCTGGCGGCACGACTACGTCGACCTGTCGGCGTACGCCGGGCAGAACGTGCAGGTCCGCCTCCGCTACGCCACGGACGAGGCGTTCGCGGAGCGCGGCTGGTTCGCCGACGACTTCTCGGTGACCGGCGGCGGCACCACCACGTGGAGCGACGACGTCGAGGGCGGGGCCAACGGCTGGACGGCGACCGGCGGCAGCTTCGTCGACACCACCGGCCAGGGCTGGCACATCGACAGCGGCACCTCGACCCAGGCGCACTACTACCTGGCCGAGTGGCGCAACTTCGACGGCTTCGACAAGGGCCTGAAGTACACCTACGACACGATCTACTCGCGCGACGCGTGGAAGGTCGACCGGGTCTCCTACAACGCCCCGGGCATGCTGGTCTGGTACCGGGACACCGCGCTGGGCGACGTCAACCACACCACGGCGCAGATGACCGCGCTGCCCAGCTACGGCGCCAAGGGTGGTCTGCTGATCGTCGACTCGCACTTCGACCCGTACCGCCGCAAGGGCGAGGCGGCCGTCAAGGACCCGTCGGTGCTGGACAACCTGCCCAGCCGCCCGCAGTCCGCGAACGCGGCCTTCTCGCTGAACCCCACGTACCCCTTCACGGAGTGCCTGGAGGCGGCGGACGAGCCGTACAGCGAGTACTGCACGAGCTTCGGCCGGCAGGCGCCGGTGCGGGGCTTCACCGACGCGAAGGGCTGGTACCCGGGCATCGAGATGCGCGACGGCTCGCCGTACGCGCGGGACAACGACGCCTCCGTGGTCATCCCGTCGAAGGGCAACGCGCCGTACACGACCCGGGTCACCAACCCGGACGGTACGCCGGCGACGTCCTACTACGGGGTCACCCTGGGCGGCGGGGCGATCGTGCTGGGCACCGGCAACCCCGGTGACCAGGGCGTGTCCTACGGCGTCACCATCACCATCAAGCGCACTGCGCGGGACAACTCGTACGCCACGGTGTACGTCACCCCCGCGAGGAACTGACCCGAGGGTCAACTGCCGGGACACACGGCGGGCCCGTTCGGAGCACACTTGCTCCGGGCGGGCCCGTCCGCGTTGCGGGCGCTGTCGCCGTCCATCGGTGCCCGTGACGAATTCCGGGCCTCCGACGCTCCCCGAAGGGGACCTCATAACCCCAGCCACACAGAGTGATCGTGGCCGAAACGTAACGTGAACTGGATTTCGTTGGACGCACCTTCTGGTCGGCATTTATGCGCATATGCAGGCCGCAAGGCGCGTCCTCATTCGGCATTTGACCCGTGACAAGCGCGCATCCCCTCTGCCAGGGTGAGTAACGCATCACATGACAGCCGTCGCCTCGGCCACGCCTGTCATGTAACAGATCCACAAAGGAGGAGGACCTTTGAGGAGACGAGTCACAGCCGGTCTGGCCTCGGCCGCGGCCGCGCTGCTGGCGGCGGGAGTCGTGTCGGCGCCGGCCTCCGGCGCACCGGCCGCAGACCCGGCCCCCGGTTCCGACAAGGCGAAGCACGGCAGGGACAACCTCCCCGATCCGAAGTCGGATCAGCAGCGGGAGCTCCGGAAGAAGGCCATCGCCGACCTGCTCTCGGGCAAGGCGAAGCTTCAGACGCGCAACGGCTCGAAGGTCATCCAGGTCAAGGACGACCTGTTCGTCGAGTACCAGCAGGCACCGAAGACCGACCCCATCTTCACGATGCTGGTCGAGTTCGGCGATCAGACCGACCCCCGGGCCGGTGGAGCTGCCGGCCCGGCGCGCAACCAGATCACCGAGCCGGACCGCAACTGGGACGGCAGCTCGACCGACGACAACAGCACCCTGTGGCGGCCGGACTTCAACCGGGCGCACTACCAGGACATGATGTTCGGTCCTGGCGAGTCGATGCGGGACTTCTACTACAAGCAGTCCGGTGGGCGCTACACCGTCAACGGCGACGTCAGCGAGTGGGTCAAGGTTCCGTTCAACGAGGCCCGCTACGGCAGCAACGCCATCCCCGAGTCCGACGGGTACTGGAACTTCGTCAAGGACAGCGCGACCGCCTGGTACCAGTCCCAGGTCGCGGCCGGCAAGACGCCGGAGCAGATCAAGCAGTACCTGGCCCAGTTCGACATCTGGGACCGGTACGACTTCGACGGCGACGGCGACTTCAACGAGCCCGACGGCTACGTCGACCACTTCCAGGCGGTGCACGCGGGCGAGGGCGAGGAGGCCGGCGGCGGCGCCCAGGGCGAGGACGCCATCTGGTCGCACCGGTGGGCGGCGTTCCCGAACCTGGCCGGCACCGCCGGTCCGGGCGCGAACAAGGCCGGCGGTGTCCAGATCGGTGACACCGGCATCTGGATCCGTGACTACACCACGGAGCCGGAGAACGGCGGCCTGGGCGTGTTCGCCCACGAGTACGGCCACGACCTCGGCCTGCCGGACCTCTACGACACCGTCGGCGGCGACAACGGCGTGGGCTTCTGGAGCCTGATGTCCTCCGGTTCGTGGCTGAGCCGCGGCAAGGACGACATCGGGTCGACCCCGGGTTACATGGACCCGTGGTCGAAGCTCTACCTGGGCTGGCTGAACTACTCGGTGGTCGAGGAGAACAGCGGCACCACCCGGGTCACGCTCGGCCCGGCCGGCGACAGCGACGGGCCGAAGGCCCAGGCGGTCGTGGTCAACCTGCCGGCGCAGACCCAGACCACCAGCTACAACACGCCGTTCGGCGGGTCGTACGAGTGGTGGGGCGGCAGCGCGGACGACCTGAACACCACGCTGACCCGTCAGCTGGACCTGACCGGTACGACGTCCGCGTCGATCACCGCGAAGGCCTGGTACGACATCGAAGAGGACTACGACTACCTCTACGCCGAGGTGTCGACCGACGGCGGTGCCACCTGGACGGCGCTGGGCAACTCGTCGGTCGACGCCGGTGAGACCGGGGTCGACGGCTCGACCAGCGGCGCCTGGGTGGACCTGGCCTACGACCTGTCCGCCTACGCCGGGCAGAGCGTGCAGTTCCGTTACCGCTACCAGACCGACGGCGGCGTGCACCTCGCCGGCGCGTTCCTGGACAACGTGTCGCTGGTCAAGGGCGGCGCCGTCGCCTGGACCGACGACGCCGAGACGCTGGCCGCCGAGTGGACCGCCAAGGGCTTCACCCGGATGACCGGCGCGGTGACCGACTCGTACCCCCGCTTCTACATCGCGGAGAACCGGTCCTACGTCGGCTACGACGACACCCTGCGGACCGGCGGGTACAACTACGGGTTCAACAACACCCGCCCGAACTGGGTGGAGCGGTTCTCGAACCACCCGGGCATGCTGGTCTGGTACGTGAACTACGCGTACGGCGACAACAACACCTCGGAGCACCCGGGCTACGGCCTGAACCTCCCGGTGGACGTCCGACCGAACAAGATCACCGTCGACGGCCAGGGCACCATCACCAACCGGCGCAACGGCTTCGACGCCACGTTCAGCCTGTACGCCAAGCCGGCGCAGACCTTCCACCTCAACGGTGTCCCGGTCACGCTCCCGGCGCTCGCCCCGCAGCCGGTCTTCTCCGACACCGGGGCGAACAAGTACTGGACGGCCGGCAACCCCTGGAACTCGGTGAAGGTGGCCGGTTCCGGCACCCGGATCGAGATCCTTCAGCAGGGCACCAACCCGACCGACGACATGGTCGTCAAGGTCAGCAACTGACGATCGGGGCACGCGTGGGGCCGGTGGCGGTGACGCCACCGGCCCCACTTTTTCGCTTACGTGATCACTCCTATCGAAAACCGTCTCTTTCCTTACCCGGGTGACCGTTCGCGCTGCTCACGGCGTCGATGAACGGCCGGGATGTGACGGTGAAAAGCATTCCCAACAAAACTTTGCAACAAATCGACGCATGCATCTTCCCACCGGTCACACGAGTGTCTATGTTCACCATTGGTCCCACTAGTGGGACCGGTAACACCGGCCCGTACCCCCGTTGGGCCGGTTCCCTCACACCGGAGGTACCACGTGCGCAAAGTCGCAGTGGGTCTGCTCGGGCTTTCGCTGACGGCGACGGGACTGGCGTTCGGTTCGTCCGCCACCGCCGCGCCGCAGCCGAAGTTGCCGACGGCCGCTCCGTCGGTCGCCGAGCCAGCCCATGTCGACCACGACCTGCCGAACCCGCTGGAGGACAAGCGTCGCGCCCTGCGCCAGGAGGGCCTGAGCGACGTCCTCTCCGGCCGGGCCAAGCCGCAGAAGGTCAACGGCAGCACGGTCGTCAAGGTCGGCAAGACCCAGGCCGAGGGGGCTGCCGCCCGCTCGACCCGGGCCAACGCCGCCACCCAGACTGAGGACCAGTACGTCGAGCTCTCCCGGGAGAAGACGGACCGCATCTTCGTCATCCTCGCCGAGTTCGGCAACGAGCGGCACCCGAGCTACCCGGACCAGGACACCGACCCGGACACCGCGGGTCCGACCCGGTTCGACGGGCCGCTGCACAACGAGATCCCGCAGCCCAACCGGGCGGTGGACAACTCCACGGTGTGGCAGGCGGACTACAACGCCGACTACTACCGCAAGCTCTACTTCGGCACCAACCCCGGTGACGAGTCGGTGAAGCAGTACTACGAGGCCCAGTCCTCGGGTCGCTACAGCGTCGACGGCAAGGTCACCGACTGGGTGAAGGTGAAGTACAACGAGGCCCGCTACGGCCGCTCCGGCGGTTACCCGTGCGCCTCGAACGTCTGCACCAACACCTGGGCGCTGGTCCGCGACGCCGCCAACCAGTGGGTCGCCGACCAGAAGGCCGCCGGCCGCACCGACGCCCAGATCGCCGCCGACCTGTCGGCGATGGACCAGTGGGACCGGTACGACCACGACGGCGACGCCGACTTCAACGAGCCGGACGGCTACATCGACCACTTCCAGATCGTCCACTCCGGTGGCGACGAGGCCGACGGTGACCCGTACCAGGGCGAGGACGCCATCTGGAGCCACCGCTGGTACGCCTTCGCGTCCGACCAGGGCTCGACCGGCCCGGTCGGCAACCCGGCCGGCGGCACCCAGATCGGCAACACCGGCATCTGGATCGGCGACTACACCATCCAGCCGGAGAACGGCGGCCGGAGCGTCTTCTACCACGAGTACGGCCACGACCTCGGTCTGCCGGACGACTACAACGTCACCAGTGGTGGGGACAACAACAACGAGCACTGGACCCTGATGGCCCAGAGCCGGCTCGGCGCCAAGAACGACGCCGGCATCGGCGACCGTGGCGGCGACCTCGGCGCGTGGAACAAGCTCCAGCTCGGCTGGCTCGACTACGAGGTGGTCGCCGCGGGGCAGAAGCGGACCATGACCCTCGGCCCGCAGGAGTACAACAGCGACGAGGCGCAGGCCGTCGTCGTGGTGCTCCCGAAGCGTGACTACACGTTCGAACACGGCGCGCCCTTCGAGGGCACCAAGCAGTTCTTCTCCGGCAACGCGGACGACCTCAACAGCACGATGACCCGGACCCTGGACTTCACCGGGAAGTCGTCGGCGTCCCTGTCGATGAAGGGCCGCTACAACATCGAGGCCGACTACGACTACCTGTTCTTCGAGGCGTCGCTGGACGGCGGCCAGTCCTGGGTGACCCTGCCCGGCACGGCCAACGGCCAGCCGCTGAAGGAGATCTCGGCCGGCCGCTACGCGCTGGACGGCAGCAGCGGCGGCAAGTGGGTCGACGTCAACATCCCCATGGACGTGGCGGCGGGCAAGGTCGCGCAGTTCCGGCTGCGCTACCAGACCGACGGCGGCGTCTCCGAGGGTGGCTTCTACGGTGACGCGATCACCGTGACGGCCGACGGCCAGACCGTCCTCTCCGACGGCGCCGAGACCGGCGCCGCGGGCTGGACGCTCGCCGGTGGCTTCGAGACCGCCGAGAAGAGCTACACCAAGGCGTACGACAACTACTACATCGCGGGCACCCGGCAGTACATCTCGTACGACAAGTACCTGAAGACCGGCCCGTACTTCTTCGGCTACTCGAACACCCGCCCGGACTACGTGGACCACTACGCGTACCAGGAGGGTCTGCTGATCTCCTACTGGAACACCCGGTGGGCGGACAACGACACGTTCGTGCACCCGGGTGAGGGTCGCAACCTGATCATCGACGCGCACCCGCGGCCGATCTACAACCTGACCGGCCAGCCCTGGCGGGCCCGCGTCCAGGTCTACGACGCGCCGTTCAGCCTGAAGAAGGCCGACTCGTTCACGCTGCACCTCAACAGCCAGCCGCAGTACATCCGTGGCCAGGCCGCGCAGCCGCTGTTCGACGACACCCAGCAGTACTGGTTCCCGGACCTGCCGAACCACGGCGTCAAGCTCCCGGCCACCGGCACCAAGATCAAGGTCCTGGAGAAGGACGGCGTCTACACCAAGATCCGTATCTCCTGATCCGCTGATCCAGCACCACCCGCACCACGCGATGCCCGGGCAGGTCACCTGCCCGGGCATCGCCCTTTTCCACCGACGACCGACCCCGGCACGGCGGCACGGCGGCCCGGCGGCCCGGCGGCACGGCGGCCCGGCGGCACGGCGGCCCGGCGGCCCGGCGGCCCGGCGGCACGGCGGCCCGGCGGCACGGCGGCACGGCGGCACGGCGGCACGGCGGCACGGCGGCCGAGCAGCCCGGCCGTCTCACCGCCACGGCGGCCCGGCGGCCTCACCGCCGCCGGCCGGGTCGGGGCGTCCCGTCGGGCGATCCCGACCACGCCGTGGGTCGGCGTCGGGGGCGACCGGCGTCGGGGTCCTAGGCTGTCTGCCATGACCGAGCAGCGCGGCGGGCCCGTCGACGAGTCCTGCGTCCTCACCGAGGGGCCGTGGACGCACCGGTTCGTCGGCGCCAACGGCAGTCGCTTCCACGTGGTGGAGGCCGGCACCGGACCGATGGTGCTCTTCCTGCACGGCTTCCCGGAGCACTGGTGGGCCTGGCACGAGATGCTGCCGGCGATCGCCGACGCCGGCTTCCGGGCCGTGGCGGTCGACCTGCGCGGCTACGGCGCCAGCGACAAGCCGCCCCGGGGGTACGACGGCTACACCCTCGCGGCCGACGTCGCCGGGCTGATCCGGGCGCTCGGCGAGCGCTCCGCCACGGTCGTGGGCACCGGCGTCGGCGGCATGATCGCGTGGACGGTGGCCTCGTTCCACCCGTCCCTGGTCCGCCGGCTGGTGGTGCTCGGCGCTCCCCACCCGCTGCGGCTCCGGGCCGCCATCTTCGCCGACCCGCGCGGGCAGTTCGCCGCCGCCACGCCCACCCTGAAGTTCCAGATGCCCCGCTACGAGCATGTGCTGACCCGCGACGACGCGGCGGCCGTGGAGGAGATGCTGCGCCGCTGGGGCGGGCCGCGCTGGGTCGACGGGCCGGGCTTCGAGGCGTACGCCCAGCGGTGCCGGGAGGCCATGCGCATCCCGCAGGCGGCGTTCTGCGCCCTGGAGGGCTACCGCTGGGCGTTCCGCTCGGTGCTCCGGCTGCACGGCTACCGCTTCGTCCGGCTGATGCAGAAGCCGCTCATCACGCCGACCCTCCAGCTGCACGGCGCGCTCGACGAGGCCTCCCTGCCACGTACCGCCCAGGGCTCCGGCCGGTACGTGGTGGCGCCCTACGAGTGGCGGCTCCTGGAGGGCGTCGGGCACTTCCCGCACGTGGAGGCCGGCGACCTGGTGCTGGGCGAGGTCCTGCGCTGGGCGAAGTCCTGACTCAGACCCGCTGCTCGCGCAGGTCGGCGACCTCGGCGGCGGGCGCCCAGCCCTGGTAGACGCCGAAGTCGAAGACCTCGAGCCCCATCGCCCGGGCCACCGGCCAGCGTCCGCCCGTGTACTCCACCCGCAGCCAGCCGTCGTGCTCGCCGAGGACGATGAACGGCTGCCCCTGCCAGGTGCAGACGGTCCGCACGTACGCCAGGTCGTCGATCTCGGTGGCCGGCAGCACCCGGACGTACCGGCCGGGGCGGATCTCCTCGAAACCCTCGCCCGGCTCCGGCTGGTAGAGCCGGACGTCGTCGCCGTCCGGGCTCGCCTGGTATTCCCGGCCCTGCCAGCGGGCCACGTAACCGTCGCGCGTCACTGCTCACCGACCTGTCGCCACCGCAGCGCGTCCGTGTCGAGGATGGCGACCACCCGTTCGGTGCCGTCCGCGCCGATCCGCCACAGCTGCGCGCCGTGCGGCAGCCGGGCGCTGTCCACCTTGAACTCCGCCACCACGTCGCTGCTCTCGCCCGGCGCGAACCCGTTGCCCCGGAACGGCGGGCGCTCGATGACCCAGCCCTCCATAGCCCGCATGGCGGCCTCGTTCTGCCCGCCGTACGGGATCCGGTAGAGGCTCGGCCGGTGCGCGGGCCAGCGCAGCACGTAGATCTCGCCGGCGTCCCGGGCGAAGGGGGAGTCCGGGTAGCCGAGGCCGAGTGCGTCGTGCAGTTGGGCCGGGGTGTTGAGGTGGGCCAGCTCGCCGGCCCGGTGCACGAAGCCGGAGACCCGGTCGTAGCCCCGCTCCAGGTAGTACGCGAGCTGGCTGGGGGCGACCGCCTTCTGCATCACGATCGGGCGCGCCGGGTCGGGTGCGGGTGGGGCGTAGCGGGGGCGGCTGACCGGTTCCTCGGCGGCGGCCGGCTCGGCCTCGGTCCCGATGTCGTCGCCGAGTCCCACCTCCGCCGCCCAGTTGGCCAGCCCGACGATCTGCTCACCGGGCAGCTTCGCCCCGACCGGCGTGCCCGGGTTGACCGCGAACGACCAGGACTCGTCCGGCCAGCGGCGGATCAACTGGACGAACTTCACCTCGATGGTCTCGACCGTCGCGTCGGTGTGGTCGGCGAGCCGCTCCGGCGAGGTGTGCACCACGACGAACGTCTCGCCGTCGAGTTCCTCCGTACGCCAGACGAAGCCGGGCTCGCCGGGCCGGCTGCCCGGCGCGGAGTCGGCCGCGACCGGCAGCAGCACGCGGGCCAGCAGCAGGGTGGACAGGAACGTGTCGGTGCTGCCGGCGCCGGCGGCGTCGAGCAGGTTCTCCTCGACCTCGTTGGCCGGCTCGAAGCCGACCTGCCCGGGACCGGCGCCCGGCGACACGTCCCCGGCCCCGGTCAAGGGCGCGGTCACCGGCTCGTCGGCGACCGGCTGGCCCGGGTCCTCCGCCGGTCCGACGTCGGGAACGCCGGCGTCGGTCGCGGCCCCCGCCCGGGCGGCCCCGCCCGTCTCCGGTGCGGGCGCGGCGACGCTGGTCGGCACCGTGGGATCCCCGGACCACGCGCCGGCGGGCGGCCCGGACCCGGGGGACACGGTCGTGTCCCCGGGCCACGCCGCGTCGGCAGGCGGCTCGGGATCGAGGGACACGGTCGGGTCCAGGGACACCGTCGCATCGCCCGACGACACGACCGGCTGCGTCCGATCCAGGGACACCGTCGGATCCAGGGACACCGTCGCGTCGCCCGACGACACGACCGGCTGCGTCCGATCCAGGGACACCGTCGGATCCAGAGACACCGTCGCGTCGCCCGACGACACGACCGGCTGCGTCCGAAC
>NZ_JBEYRY010000002.1:897497-1173331 GCF_040704175.1 Micromonospora sp. NPDC047812
CGTCCGATCCAGGGACACCGTCGGATCCAGAGACACGGTGGCGTCGCCGGACCACGACGGGGCGGCGGACCGCACGGTGCCGGGGGGCGACGACGGGTGGGCGGGCGCGGTCGGTGCGGGGTCGGCGGCGGCGGTCACCGGTTCCCGGCGGCGCCGGACCGGCTCGAACAGCGAGACGGTCTCCTCGGCGGGTGGGGCCGGCTCGGGGGCAGGCGGTCCGGTGAGGTCCCGCGACTCGATGACGGTGCCCTCGATGACGATCGGCGTGAAGCCGCGCCGGGAGGCGGGCGGTCCGGACACCGGCTCCGCGACCGGCTCGGGCCCGACCGGTTCCGGGATGGGCTGCCGGCGGGGCAGCGCCTGGGTGACGTCCTCGGCCGGCTCCGCTCGGCGTTCGCCGTACGCCGGTGGTGGCGGCCCGGCCCCCGGGGCGGGGGCCCGGAGGTCCCGGGTGGCGTCCACGTCGGGCCCGCGCGGCGGCAACACCTGCGTGGCCTCGCCCCCGGGCACCGTGAAGGCCCGGGTCGGCTCGGCGGCCGGCACCGTGAAGGCCCGGGTCGGCTCGCCGGCCGGCACCGTGAAGGCCCGGGTCGGCTCGCCGGCCGGCACCGTGAAGGCCCGGGTCGGCTCCGCGTCCGGCGCCGGGAAGGCGTGGGTCGGCTCGGCGGCCGGCGCCGGGAAGGCGTGGGTCGGCTCCGCTTCGGTCGGGGCGCTCGGGATCGGTCGGGTGGACTCCTCCGGTACCGGCTCCCCGAGCGGCCGGCGACGGGGGAACGGCTGGCTGCCGGGTGCGAGGCGGGACGGCGGAGCCGCCCGCTCGCCCGAGCGCAGCGCCTCCTGCCGGTAGGCGGCCGCGCGACCGGAGGCCGGCTCGAAGAACGACCGGTTCGGCCGCTCCGGGGCCTCCCCCGCCGGGCGACCGTTGGTCGACGGCGAGGGGTGGGCGTCGGGCGTCGGCAGGCCCCTCGGGCGCTCGGTGAGCGGCGCGGGGCGCGGCGGCGGGAGCCGGTCGGGGGCCGCCACGGCGTCGAACCGGGCGGGTCCGCCGGCAGTCGGGTCGCCACGCCGCGGGTCCAGGTGCTCCGCCGGGAACGTGGGCGGGGCGGGCGGGTGGGCCGCGCCGGGTCGGGCGGGTGCGGGGATCCGGCCGGTGGCCGACGCGGCCGTGGGCTCGGGCCGGAGCGTGCCGTCGGGTCGGGCCACCCGGGTGGTCGGCCCGGGCTCCGGCCCGCCCGGCGCGTCCTGGCCGGCGGCCTGGGCCCGCGCCCGGGCCGCCGTCTCCACGCGTTCCAGCCGGGCCCGGGCGCCCATGGTGCGGCCGGGCAGCCGGACGTCGCCCCGGGAAAGCTGGGCGACGAACCAGGCCGGCAGGTAGCCCTCGATGGGCAGCCCGGGATTCACCGCCAGCCACCACTCGTGGTTGGGCCAGCCGTCGGACAGATCGGCGTACGGGATGCGCCGGACGGCGCCGCCGTGCTCCCCGAGACAGGCGCGCACCGCCGCCCCGGAGGTGAACGCCAACACGTGGGTGCGACCGCCGGTGGTCCAGGTGCCCCAGCCCACCGGCGCCGTCCCCGCGAGCGCCTCGGCGGAGACCGGCAGCAGCAGTTCGCTCCGGGCCAGGACGCGGAAGTAGAGCTGTTGGTCGTTGGCGCGCAGCGCGTCCCGCATCGCCGCTTCGGCGTCGGTGGCCGGCTCCCACTCGGTCACGGCCACCCCTCCTCCCGCGAACAGGCCATAGGTATCGCGTACAACCTACAAGGTAGAAGCAAGATCACAATCGCTGGCCGGCGGCGGTGCGCCCGGTGCCGCCGGAGGCGCTAACATCCCGTTCCGGAGTCGACACGATACGGAGGCGGTCGATGTCCCGGTCCCCCTCGCGCCCGCTCCTCGCCGCCCTGACGACGGCGTTGCTGACCGCCGTCCCGGCCGCCCCCGCGATCGCCGGCCGCCCGGCCGGACCCGCCCCCGGCCCGGTGCCGGCCGGCTGGTCCGCATCCGCGCCGACCGTCGCCCGCGCGGTCCCCGGCTGCGCCTCGCCCCTCGCCCCGGTCCGGCCGGTGTCCGCGCGCCCCTGGCCCCAGCAGCGGTACGCCCCGGAGCGGCTGGCACCGCTCGCCACCGGCGCCGGGGTGACGGTGGCGGTGATCGACTCGGGGGTGGACCGGCGGCACCCGCAGTTGGCGGGCCGGGTGCTCGACGGCACCGACCTGCTCGACCCGGGCGGCGACGGCAGCCGGGACTGCGCCGGCCACGGCACCGGTGTGGCGAGCATCATCGCCGCCGGCCTCCGCGACGGTACGGCGTTCCGTGGGCTGGCCCCGGGTGCCCGGATCCTGCCGGTACGGGTCAGCGAGCAGCAGGTGGTCGAGGGCCGGGAGTCGGGGCGCACGGTCAGTGCCGGGGACTTCGCCCGCGCCGTCCGCTGGGCGGTCGACCACGAGGCCGACGTGCTCAACCTCTCCGTCGTCCTGTACGCGGACGACCCGGCGGTGCGGGCCGCGATCGGCTACGCGGTCGACCGGGACGTGGTCGTGGTGGCCGCCGCCGGCAACCTGCACGACGCCGGTGATCCCCGGCCCTACCCGGCCGCGTACGACGGGGTGCTCGGGGTGGGCGCGATCGGGGCGGACGGGGCGCGGGCACCGTTCTCCCAGACCGGCTCGTACGTCGACCTGGTCGCCCCGGGCAGCGACGTGCTGATGGCCGCCCCCGGCGAGGGCCACCACCGGGCGGAGGGCACCAGCTACGCGGCACCCTTCGTGACGGCCACCGCCGCGCTGCTGCGCCAGTACCGGCCGGAGCTGACCGCGGCGCAGGTGGCGCAGCGGATCGTGACGACCGCCGATCCTGCCCCGGGCGACGGTCGGGGTGGCGGGTACGGCGCGGGGGTGCTGAACCCGTACCGGGCGGTCACCGAGACCGGGGGCGGGACGCCGGAGGGGGCGCCCCAGGTCAGCGCGCTCGCGGACGACCGGCCCGAACCGGCGGTGCTGGCGCAGCGGGCCCGCCGGGCGACGGCCCGGGACCGGGCGCTGCTGGTGGCGGGGGCCAGCGGAACGGTGGTGGCCCTGGCGGCGCTGCTGGCGCTCGTCGTGCCGCGCGGGGCCCGGCGCCGCTGGCGGCCGGCCGACCCCGCCTGACGCGGCCCGTCGGTGGACAGCGAACCAGCCGGTCGGCGGTCGACAGCGACCCGCGTCACCGCCGCCGCCACCTCGATGACCCGCTGGTCAGCCGGCGCCCGGGACGGCCGATGGTGGCGCCGACCGCCTCACGGTCGACGCCACCATCGGGCGGGGCTCACTGGAACAGGCCGACGTTCTTCTTCTCCGTGTCGAGGTAGTCGCTGGCGGAGTCGTCCACCGCGAGCTTGATGTCGCGCAGCATGGCCTGGAGGTCCTGCGAGGCCGAACGCCAGCGGCCCTGCCGCTGCTCGTAGGCCTGGCGGGCCTCGCCGGACCAGCTCGCCACGAGCGGGGCGGCGTCCCGTTCGAGCTGCCCGAGCTGCGAGTCGAGCGCGTTCAGCGCCTTCTGGATGTCCGCGCTCGCCTGTTGCAGGGCGGCGAAGTTGACGACCAGTACACCGTGGTCCATCGGATGTCTCCTCCCCCGAGACCGGGTCAGAGCGGCAGCTGGATGCCGCCGCGGTTGGTGGTGGACACCCGGCTGGCGGCCTCGGCGTCCGAGACGTCGTACTGCTGGCCGGCCCTGCGGACGGCGCCGGCGGTCTCGCGCAGCGCCCGCTGCAGCGCCGCCTGGTCCTGCGCCCACTGCTGCTTGACCTGCTCGAACGAGCGCCCGCCGGCACCGCGCCAGGCCTGCTGCAACACCTCCAACTCGGCCATCAGGCTGCTCAGCATGGACTGCAGGGACTGGTCGACCTGCTCGAACTTCGCGGCGGTCTGCTGCATCACCGCTGCTTCTGCCTGGGTCTGGGACACCCGGGACGTCACCTCGTCTCATCGATCGTGGCTGGCCGTCGGCTCGCGCCGCCCGGAGGTCGAACACGGCGGGCGCGGGGGTCAGCGAAACTCGTCGCTGACGGTAGCGGTCCGGTCGCGTTTCTGCTACCCCGTGGCGATCCCCTGTGGACGACCGCGGCCCCCACCCCACCGGGCGCGCCCCTTACGATGGGCGGCGTCGATGTCGCGGCGAGTGACCGGTCGAGGAGGCGCGGTGACGGTGACCACCGGCGCGGGCCCGCACCGGGCGGCCCCGGGCCACGATCCCGGCCCGACCGCCGCGGCCCTCGTACCGGCACCGCCCGGGTCGGCCCGCCCTGCCGGTTCGATCGGCACCGTGGCGGGCACACCCGCACCCCCGGTCGCCCTGTCGCCGTCGCGGCACCCGGCCGCCCGGCCGCGGGGCACCGGTCTCCGGGCCGGTCAGGTCGTCGCCACGCAGGTGGCGGTGGCCGCCGTGGTCGCGGCCGCCGGCCGGGGCGTGCTGCTGACGTTGGCCGCCGTGGGGGTGGCCGCACTGCTGCTGCCCCTGGCCTGGGTGCGGCTGCGGGGGCGGTGGCTCTTCGAGTGGCTCACCACGGGCCTGGGCTACGCCACCCGCCGCCGGGCCCTGCCTCCGGCCGCCGGCCCGGCGGCCCTGCTGGACCTGGTCGACCCGGGCGCGGTCGTGCGCCCCGCCGAGCTGGCCGGCACGCCGGCCGCCGTGCTGGACGACGCCGCCGGCATGGTGGCCGTGCTGGAGGTCGGCGACCCGGCCGACCTGCTCGGCGACGCGCCCCGCGCGCTGCCCGTCCCGGCGTCGCTGCTGCCGGCCGCCGCGCCGGACGGCCCCCCGGTGCGGCTCCAGCTCCTGCTGACGGGCTCACCGGCGCCGACCGTGGGCGCGGGTGGCGGCGCCGTCGCCACCTCGTACCGGCAGCTCACCGACGGGCGGCTCGCCGGCCGGGAACGGGCCGTGCTCGCCGTGCGGGTGCTGCGCGTCGAGGGCTGGACGGCAGAGGAGCTGCGGCGGGCGCTCTCGGGAACGGTGCGCCGGATCGCACGCCGGATCGGACCCGTCACCGCCCGCCCGCTGGGCGAGCACGCGACGCTGCGGGTGCTGGCGGAGCTGGCCCACCACGACGACCATCCCGCGCAGGAGTCCTGGCAGGCGGTCCGGGCGGGCGACCTGCTACAGACCACGTTCCGGCTGCGCCGCTGGCCCGACCCGCGTACCGACGCCGGCCGGCGGCTGGTGACCCGGCTACTCGCGCTGCCCGCGACGGCGACCACCGTCTCGCTCGGCGTCGGGCCGTGGGCCGGTGCCGACCCCGCGTCGGCGCCGACCGAGCTGGCCGTACGACTGGCTGCCGCCACCCCGGCGGAGCTCTCGATCGCGGCGCAGGCGCTGCGCCGGCTGGTGGCCGAGGTGGGCGGCGAGGTGCACCGGCTCGACGGCGCGCAGCTCGACGGGCTGGCCGGCACGCTGCCGCTCGCGGCGGCGGGCACGGCGGGTCCGGGCCCGGCGCCCGACGGCCTGGAGCTGACCCTCGGCGAGGCGGGGCTGATGGTCGGCACGAACCGGCACGGCGGGGCGGTGACGGTCCGGCTGTTCCGGCCGGAGAGCACCCGGGTGATGCTGGTCGGCGGGATACGCGCGGCGCAGCTGGTGGCGGTGCGGGCGATGGCGCTCGGGGCCCGGGTGGTGGTGCAGACCGCCCGCCCGCGCGGGTGGGAGCCGTTCGTCCGGGGCGTCGGCACCCCCGGCGCGATGATCCCGGTGGTGCCGCCGGGCCGTCCGGTGGGCGAGCCGGGCTCGCCGCTGCGCCCGCTGCTGGTGGTGGTCGACGCCGGCCCCACGCCCGCCGAGACGGAGCCGGGGTCCCCGTGGCGGACCACGCTGCTGGTGCGCGACGAGCTGACCCCCGCCGACGCCGACGCGTTGGGCCGCGCCGACCTGGCCGTGCTGCAACCGCTCGACCCGGCCGAGGCCGCCGTGGCGGGCGCCGCGCTGGGGCTCGGCGGGTCGGCGGAGTGGCTGACCCGGATCCGGGACGACATGGTCGCGGTGGTCAACCGCCGGGCGCTGCGCTGGGCGCTGCTCTCCCCGACCCCGATCGAGTCGCAGCTGGTCGGCCGCCCGTCCCGCCGCTGAGCACAGCCGACGGTCGCGCGCCTTCCGCACGTTGTCCGTCCGTGGCACGATCCCGGCCATGGGTTTCCTCAAAGGGCTGCTGATCCGGCTGGGCAGCACGGCGCTCGCCTTCTGGCTGGCCACGCTGCTCATCCCGGGCATCACGCTGGACTCGGCGTCCGCCGGCGAGGCGGTCGTCACGCTGGTCCTCGTCGCGGTGATCTTCGGCGTGGTCAACGCGGTGCTCCAGCCGATCATCAAGACCGTCGGCTGCGGCTTCTACCTGCTGACCCTCGGGTTGATCGCGCTGGTGGTCAACGGGCTGCTGTTTTTGCTCACGAGCTGGATCGCCGACCAGGCCGGGCTGCCCTTCCACGTCGACGGCTTCTGGCCGGAGGCGGTGCTCGGCGCGCTCTTCGTCGGCATCGTCACCTGGATCCTCGGGGCCGCCCTGGACCGGGACTGACCCGGACCGACCAGCGGGCGGGCCGCGACCAGAGGGCGGGAATTGGCCACTGATCGGGCCGGGTGGCCGGGTTAGCGTCGCGGGCATGTTCACCCTGACCCGCGACGACGGCTACCTGCTCAGCACCGACCCCGCCCGGATCGACCTGGGCCTGGTGCACCACTGGCTCTCCACGGACGCGTACTGGGCGATCGGGCGGGACCGGGAGACGGTGACGCGGGCGTTCGCCGGGTCGGTGCCGTTCGGCGTCTACCGCCCGGGGGACGGCCGCCAGGTCGCGGTCGCCCGGGTGGTCACCGACCGGGCCACCTTCGCCTGGCTCTGCGACGTCTACGTCGACCCCGGCGAGCGCGGCCGGGGGCTGGGCACCTGGCTGGCCGGGGCGGTCCGCGACCACCTCGCCGCCCTGGGCGTACGCCGGATCCTGCTGGCCACCGCCGACGCCCACGCGGTGTACGCCAAGGTCGGGTTCGCCCCGATGACCGATCCGCACCGCTGGATGCAGCTCGACCAGCGGAACCAGCCGGTGAGCCCGGTCACCGGCAAGGAACCGGGCGGCCACCCGGCCCTTACGGTGGAGGCGTGACGCCACTCCGCCTCGGTTACCTCTACGGCTTCGTCGCGTACCTGCTCTGGGGGTTCTTCCCGCTCTACCTGCGGCTGCTGCGCCCGGCCGGGTCGATCGAGATCCTGGCCCACCGCATCGTCTGGTCGGTGGCGTTCGTCGCCCTGCTGCTGGCGGCGATGCGCAACGTCGGCTTCCTGAAGGCGCTGCTGCGTCGGCCCCGGGCGCTGGCCGGCATCGGCGTCGCCGCCGCTCTGATCGCGGTGAACTGGGGCACCTACATCTACGGCGTGAACTCCGACCGGGTGGTGGAGACGGCCCTCGGCTACTTCATCAACCCGCTGGTGGTGGTGCTGCTGGGCGTCACCGTGCTGCGCGAGCGGCTGCGGCCCACGCAGTGGGTGGCGCTCGGCATCGGCGGGCTGGCGGTGGCCGTGCTGACCGTCGACTACGGCCGACTGCCGTACCTGGCGCTGGTCCTGGCGTTCAGCTTCGCCGGGTACGGCCTGGCCAAGAAGCAGCTCGGGCTGCCCGCCGCCGAAGGGCTCTTCGTCGAGTCGGCGGTGCTGGCGCTGCCCGCGCTGGCCTACCTGGGTTGGCTCACCGCCGCCGGCGACGGCACGTTCGGGCAGGTGTCGGTCGGGCACACCCTGCTGCTGGTGTCGGCCGGGGCGGCGACCGCGATCCCGCTGCTGCTCTTCGCCGGGGCGGCGAACCGGCTTCCGCTCACCGGTCTCGGCATGATCCAGTACCTCGCCCCGATCCTCCAGCTCGGCTGCGGGGTGCTGATCTTCCACGAGCCGATGCCGCCGGCCCGGCTCGCCGGCTTCGCCCTGGTCTGGGCCGCGCTGATCGTCTTCACCGTCGACGCCGTGCGCCACTCCCGCCGTACCCGCGCCGCCACCCTCGCCGCCCGCCGGGCCGAGGCCGCCGCCGCGCCCCGCTGACCGGCGCGGGTCAGCGGACGTCGTAGACGAGGACGGGGGTGCCGTCGGCGCGCAGCAGCTCCAGCCGGACCAGCTCCGCGTCGGTGAACCGGGTCACGCCGGTGATCCGCAGGTCGTCGCCGGGCGCGGCGAGCCAGGACCCGACCTGCTCCGTCGCGCCGCCCGGGCCGTGCGCCACCAGCCGGAACGTGTACGCCTTGGCGTAGCCGGCCTTCGCGTCGTACCCGCAGCGCATCTTCACCTCCGTGCCCCATTCGGTGCCGTTGAGGGCGATCTCGGCGTGCACCGGCACCGTCCCGGCGACCGGCTGCATGGCGACCATCCGCACCTCGACCGGGGTCGGGCCGGTCGCCTCCCGGGGCAGCAGGACGGCGGTGCCGACGCCGACGACCAGGGCCAGCGCGGCGGCCGCGAGCGCGGTGAGGGCGTACCGGCGGCGGGTGGCCGACCGCTCCCGGCGGCGGCGCTCCCGCGCGGCGGCGAGCAGTTCGGGCACCCGGGGGTCCTCCGGCGGCGGCAGGAACTGCTCCAGCCCCGCCGGGTCGAGCCGGCCGAGCAGGCCGGGCAGGACGGCGATCTCGGCGACCGCCTGGCGGCAGGCGGCGCAGCCGGCGAGGTGCCGCTCGTAGGCCACCCGTTCGGCGGGGGCCAGCGCACCCAGCACGTACGCGCCGTCGTCGTGCGCGAACTCGCACCGGGTCATTCCGTCACCCCCATCTCGGCCAGGACCAACCGTAGTGAGCGCAGGGCGTAGTGGGTCCGGGACTTGACCGTGCCGGGCGGTACGCCCAGCCGGGAAGCCGCCTCCGCCACCGACCGTCCCTGGTAGAAGCACTCGACCAGCACCTCCCGGTGGGTGGGGCTGAGCCGGTTCAGCGCCTCGGCGACGATCCACGCCTCCACCGCGCGTTCCGCCTCGTCCACGGCCTCGGGGGGCTCGGGCAGCTCGTCGGTGTAGACCTCGCCGACCCGGGCGGAGCGGCGCCGCCAGGCGTCGATGGCCAGGTTGCGGGCGGTGGTGAAGAGCCAGGACCGGACCGAGCCGCGCGTCGGGTCGAGCGACTCCGGGTGCCGCCAGGCCCGCAGCAGCGTCTCCTGCACCAGGTCCTCGGCCCGTTGCCGGTCGCCGTTGACCAGCCGCAGGGCGTGCGCGTACAGCGCCTCGGCGTGCTCGTCGTGCAGCGCGCGGAGCAGGTGGGCGTCGTGGTCGCTGATGGCGGTCTCCTCGCTGTCGGCGCGAGCCCGGCGGTGGCGTTCGCACGGGAATACGCGCCGCCGCCCCGAACGGTTCAGCCGCAGGTCACCGTGGGATTCCCGGCCGAGGTGTTCACGCCCGGTTCACGCCGCCGCCGACGCTCGCTCACCGCGCCCTCCTAGCGTCCGGCGGGTACGCACGCCAGCGGCTGGTCCGGCGTGCACCGACCCCATCAGGAGGCTCCTTCCATGAGCGACCGTCCCCGGCTGCTTCCGTTGCTGGGCGCCACCCGCCACGGCAGCCGCGACGCCATGACCTGTCTCTACCGGTGCGGCAACGCGTGCGACCACCCGGTGCCCAACACGTCCGACAACGCGTACTTCGGAGACGTGGTCAACGCGGAGGTGTCCCGGCGCGGCGTGGTCCGGGCCGGCGCGGTCGGCGCGCTGGTCCTCGGCTTCGGCGGCGCGGTGGCCGGCGCCGCCCCCGCCGTGGCCGCCCCCGCCGCCCCCGTGGTCCCGGAGGCGGCCGACTTCGGCCGCCCCGCCGGCGGCGTCGGGAGCGGCGCGCTGACCTTCAAGCCGGTCCCGCCGAACACCCTCGACAGCCTCGTCGTGCCCAACGGGTACGACCACGCGGTCGTCCTGCGCTGGGGCGACCCGGTCGTGCCGGGCGCCCCCGAGTTCGACGTGCACGCCCAGACCGCCGCCGCCCAGGCCCGGCAGTTCGGCTACAACAACGACTTCGTCGGGGTGCTGCCGCTGGACGGGCGGAAGCGTGCCCTGCTCGTGGTCAACCACGAGTACACCAACGAGGACCTGATGTTCCCCGGCTTCACCAGCCAGGACGCGCTGAGCGTCGAGCAGCTGCGGATCGCGATGGCCGCGCACGGCATGTCCGTGGTGGAGCTGGAGCGGGTCGACGGCACCGGGCAGTGGCGGCCGGTCACCAAGGGCCGGCGGCAGTACAACCGGCGGGTCACGGCGCTGGCCACGAAGTTCGAGCTGACCGGTCCGGCCGCCGGCTCGGCGCACCTGCGGACCGCCGCCGACCCGAAGGGCCGTACGGTCGTCGGCACGCTGAACAACTGCGCCGGCGGGGTGACCCCGTGGGGCACCGTGCTCTCCGGCGAGGAGAACTTCAACCAGTACTTCGTCGGTGGCGACGGCGCGCCGGAGGCGGACAAGGCGAAGCTGGCCCGCTACGGCATCAACACCACCACCCGCTACCCGAGCGGCAGCCGCAAGTGGGAGCGCGCCGACGAGCGGTTCGACCTGGCGAAGCACCCGAACGAGGCCAACCGGCACGGCTGGATCGTGGAGATCGACCCGTACGACCCGGAGAGCCGCCCGCGCAAGCACACCGCACTGGGCCGGTTCAAGCACGAGGGCGCGAACGTCATCGTCGCCAGGAGCGGACACGTGGTCGCGTACATGGGCGACGACGAGCGGTTCGACTACCTGTACAAGTTCGTCTCCGACAAGAAGTTCATGAAGGGCAACTCCTGGGTGGCCCGCCGGCACAACCTGACCCTGCTGGAGTCGGGCACCCTCTACGTGGCCAAGCTCGACGGGACGAGCGCCGGCGAGATCGACGGCTCCGGCCGGCTCCCCTCCGACGGGGCGTTCAACGGCCGGGGCCGGTGGATCAAACTGGTCAGCGGCAACCGCTCGTACGTCGACGGGATGACGGCCGCCGACGTGCTCACCTTCACCCGGCTGGCCGGCGACAAGGTCGGGGCGACCAAGATGGACCGTCCGGAGGACGTCGAGCCGAGCCTGCTCACCGGCAAGGTGTACGTGGCGCTGACCAACAACACCGACCGGGGCAAGGCCGGCAAGCCGGCCGCCGACGAGGCCAACCCGCGCAACCTGAACAAGCACGGTCAGGTGCTGGAGCTGGTCGAGGACCGCAACGACAACGCGGGCGAGACCTTCGGCTGGTCGCTGCCGATCGTCGCCGGTGACCCGGCGGACCCGTCGACCTTCTTCGCCGGGTACGACAAGACGAAGGTCTCCCCGATCTCCTGCCCGGACAACGTGGCGTTCGACGCCACCGGGAACCTCTGGATCTCCACGGACGGCAACGCGCTGGGCAGCAACGACGGCCTCTTCGCCACGGCCGTCGAGGGACCGGAGCGGGGCCACCTGAAGCAGTTCCTCACCGTGCCGGTGGGCGCGGAGGCCTGCGGCCCGTTCATCACCGGGGACAACCGCTCGGTCTTCGTGGCGGTGCAGCACCCTGGCGAGCTGAGCGGCGCGTCGGTCGAGAAGCCGGCCTCGAACTGGCCGGACGGCGACTACGCCAAGCCGGGCGTGGTGGTGGCCTGGCGCCTGGACGGCGGGCCGATCGGCAGCTGATACCACTCCTCGGGCGGTCGGCGCCGGACCGCCGCCGGGGCCCTCTCCCAGCCGGGGAGAGGGCCCTCGGTCGTTGCGGCCGGCGCCGGGGCGGCGGGCCGGACGCGGCGGCGTGCCCCGGGGCTGCCGGCCGGTGGCGGGCGGGATCAGCTGTCGGCGGCCAGGTTGTCGGCGATCGTCCGGGCGACGGTGAGCAGCTTCGCCCGGACCACCCGGGCGGAGGTCATCATCTCGCCGGCCGGCAGCGCGCAGGCCAGCACGACCCGACGTTCCATGTCCTTGTCGGGGCTGACCAGCACCGCCGCGCAGGCCACGCCCTGCCGGAACTGCCCCAGCTCCAGCTGCATGCCCCGCCGGTCCCCGGCGGCCAGGTCGACCTCGAACGCCTCGGCGGTGGTCAGGGTGGCGGAGGTGAACGGACGCATGCCGTAGTCGCGCAGGTAGCGGAAGCGTTGCTCGGCGGTCAGCGTGGCGAGCAGCGCCTTGCCGAGGGCGGTCGCGTGCGCTCCCTCGTCGAACCCGGGCACCAGGTCCTCCAGGTACGGCGAGCGCGGGCCCTCGGCCACGGCCGTGACCGCCACCTGGCCGCCCACGAACCGGCCGAGGTAGTGGCTGTAGCCGGTGTCCAGGGCGGCCCGGCGCAGGCTCTCCCCGACCGCCGGCGGACCCCGGAAAGCCGTCACCAGCTCGCGGTAGCGGTCGGCCACCTCCAGGCCCACGATGTACGTGCCGTCCTCGCGCCGGATCACGTAGCCCTCGTAGGCCAGGGTGCGGACCAGGTGGTAGGTCGTCGCCACGGTCAGCTCGCAGCGCCGCGCGATCTGTTTGACGGTGAGCCCCTTCGGGGCGCGACCGACCGACTCGAGCACGCGTAGCGCGCGGGACACACTCCGGATGAGATCCGAAGGTTCCGCCAAGGGGTCGCGCACAACCACCTCCGCCGCCGGGGACTTACACCATATGAAAAACAGGCCCGGTGCGAAATGCCTGTTCGGGTGGAGGATGCCAGATCGTCATGAACGCCGCGTTGCTCGACAGGCACGTTCCGTGACGCAAACGCCGCTCGCGTAGGTTTGCCGGACCATGACCGACATCGCGTTGCGGCCCGCCCCGGGCGTCACCCCGCCCCGGCCCGCCCGGGCCGTGACCGGGGCCGTCGCCGTCACCATCGCCTGCGTCCTGCCGGTCTTCCTGCTCGGCGGGCTCGCCGTGCAGATGGGCGAGGACCTGGGCTTCTCCCCGGCCGGGCTGGGCCTGGCCGTGTCGGTCTACTTCGGGGTGGGCGCGCTGTCCTCGGTGCCCTCCGGCGTCCTCGCCGAGCGGCACGGGCCGACGGTGGTGGCCCGCGCCGGCATCCTGCTCTCCGCCGCCTGCCTGCTGGCCGTGGCGGGGCTGGCCCGTTCGTACCCGGTCCTGCTCGGGCTGCTCGCGCTCGCCGGCACCGCCAACGCCCTCGGTCAGCTCGCCAGCAACGCCACGCTCGCCCGGCACGTGCCGGCCCGCAGACAGGGGCTGTCGTTCGGGGTGAAGCAGGCCGCCATCCCCGTCGCCACCCTGCTGGCCGGGGCGGCGGTGCCGACCGTGGCGCTGACGGCCGGCTGGCGCTGGGCGTTCGTGGCGGCGGCCGGCGCGGCCCTGGCGGCGCTGCCGGCCGTACCCGCGCGGGAGCCGCGCCCCGCCCGGACGGCCGCCCACCACCGCGCCGGCCGCGCCACCGCGGCCCTGGTGGTGGTCGGTGCGGCCGCGACCTTCGCCGCGGCGGCCGCGAACGCGCTCGCCACCTTCGTCGTCGACTCCGCCGCCGGCCGGGGGCTGTCACCCGGGCTGGCCGGGCTGACCCTGACCCTGGGCAGCGCGGTCTGCGTGGCGGCCCGGATCGTCGTCGGCTGGCTCGCGGACCGCCGCGCCACCGGACACGTCGCCCTCATCGCCGGCATGCTCGTGGTCGGCGCGGCCGGGCTCGGCCTGCTCGCGGCGGCCGGGCCGGTGCCGCTGGTGGCCGGCGTGCTGCTCGGCTTCGGCCTGGGCTGGGCCTGGCCGGGCCTGATGACCTTCGCGGTGGTCCGGCTGCACCCGCAGGCCCCGGCCGCCGCCACCTCGGTCACCCAGACCGGGGTGTACGCGGGCGGCTGCCTCGGACCGCTCGGCCTCGGTGCCGTGGCCGCGCACGCCGGCTACCCGACGATGTGGCTCGTGGCCGCCGGGTCGATGCTGCTGGCCGCCACCCTGATGCTCGCCGGCAGCCGGCTGCTCGCCCGCCGCTGAGCCGCCTGCTCGCCTACCGGGAAGGCCGGCCCGACCCTGTCGGTGCCGCCCGCCGCGTCGTGCGGGGATCCGGCCCCGTCAGCACGGATGGCCGCCCGTCGAACGGGCGGGGCGTCAGCTGGTGCGGTCGGCGATGTAGTCGCAGAGGGACTCGAGGGCGCGGCGGGCCGGGCCCTGCGGAAGCGGCGAGAGCTGTTCCCGGGCGTCCTCGGCGTAGCTGCGGACCGTCTCCCGGGCCCGCTTGAGCGCCGGGCTCTCGCGCAGCAGGCCGAGCGCCTCGGCGTGCAGGTCGTCGTCGGTCAGCGGGCCGGTCGCCAGGATCTCCCGCAGCCGCACCGAGGCGGCGTCGGCGTCGTCCGAGCCGAGCGCGTAGAGCACCGGCAGGGTCGGCACGCCCTCGCGCAGGTCGGTGCCGGGCGTCTTGCCCGACTCCACCGACTCCGAGGCGATGTCGAGCAGGTCGTCGGAGAGCTGGAAGGCCACGCCGATGGTCTCGCCGTAGCCGGCCAGCGCCTCGATGTGCTCCGGGGCGGCACCGCCGAACATGCCGCCGAAGCGGGCCGAGGTGGCGATCAGCGAGCCGGTCTTGCCCGCGATCACGTCGAGGTAGTGGGCCACCGGGTCGTCGCCGGGGCGGGGGCCGACGGTCTCGGCGATCTGGCCGTGCACCAGCCGGGCGAAGGTGCGCGCCTGGAGGCGTACGGCCTCGATGCCCAGGTCTGCGGCGATGTCGGCGGCGCGGGCGAAGAGGTAGTCGCCGACGAGGATGGCGACCGAGTTGGTCCACCGGGAGTTGGCGCTCGGCGCCCCTCGGCGCACGGCGGCCTCGTCCATCACGTCGTCGTGGTAGAGCGTCGCCAGGTGGGTGAGCTCCATCACCACGGCGGCCGGTACGACCTGCGCCCCGGTCGGGTCGCCGAACTGCGCGCCCAGCGCCACCAGCAGCGGCCGGAACCGCTTGCCGCCGGCCTCCACGAGGTGCCGGGCGGCCTCCGTGACGAACGGGTCGGCGCTGGCCACGCTCGCCCGCAGCTCGGACTCGACGCCCTCCAAGAGATCCAGCACGGACGCCTCGACGCGGGGATCGGCGAGATAGAGGCCGAGCGCGCCGAACTGACTCGTGCTCACCCTGGTCCGACGGCCGCCGGACCCGGAGGCACCTGAACGCTCGCCAGCCGGATTCACCACGCCATCAACCATGCCACACCCCTCCGACCTGCCCGGGACGGGGGATACGGCGCGGGGGCCGGCACGCCGTGGCGTACCGGCCCCCGCGGGCGTGAGCGTCGGTCATCTGACAAATTCGGCGGCGCCGGTGGCCAGGTCGAGCAGCGGCGCGGGCGCGACACCGAGCACCAGCGTGGCGAGCACGCCGATCATCAGCGCGGCCGAGGTCAGCCCGCCGGGCACGGCGACGGTCGGCGTCGACTCGCCCGGCTCGGAGAGCCACATCATCACCACGACCCGCAGGTACGGGAAGGCCAGCACCATGCTGGTCAGCACGCCGGCGATCACCAGCCAGGCCTGCCCGCCGTCGAGCGCCGGGCCGAAGACCGCGAACTTGCTCGTGAAGCCGCTGGTCAGCGGGATTCCGGCGAAGGCCAGCAGGATGAAGGTGAAGATCCCGGCGTAGAACGGCGAGCGCCGCCCCAGCCCGGCCCAGCGGGACAGGTGGGTGGCCTCCCCGTCGGCGTCGCGCACCAGGGTCACCACGGCGAACGCGGCGAGCACCGAGAAGCCGTACGCGACCAGGTAGAACATCGTCCCGGAGATCCCGTCGGCCCCCGGCGCCAGCACGCCGACCAGCAGGTAGCCGGCGTTGGCGATGGAGGAGTACGCCAGCAGCCGCTTGATGTCGGTCTGGGTGACCGCCAGCACCGCGCCGACCAGCATGGTCAGCACCGCCACCACGCCGAGGACCGGGGTGAAGTCCCACCGGGCCCCGTCGAAGGCGACGTGGAACACCCGCAGCAGGGCGCCGAACGCGGCGACCTTCGTGCAGGCGGCCATGAGGCCGGTGACCGGGGTCGGCGCGCCCTGGTAGACGTCCGGGGTCCAGACGTGGAAGGGGGCCGCCGCCGCCTTGAAGAGCAGGCCGATGGCGAGCAGCGCCATGCCGGCGAAGAGCAGCACCGGGCTGGCCGGGGAGTTCGCCACGGCGGCGTCGATGGTGGCGAAGTCGACACCCGCCGGCCGACCCGGGACGCCCGCCGTGAAGCCGTAGATCAGGGCCACGCCGAACAGGAAGAACGCCGAGGCGTACGCGCCGAGCATGAAGTACTTCAGCGCGGCCTCCTGGCTCAGCAGGCGCCGGCGGCGGGCCAGCGCGCAGAGCAGGTACAGCGGCAGCGAGAAGACCTCGAGCGCGATGAACATGGTCAGCAGGTCGTTCGCCGCCACGAAGATCAGCATGCCGCCGATCGCGAACGTGGTCAGCGGGTAGACCTCGGTGAGGCCGTTCTTGCCCTCGGCCTGCCGCCGGTCGTCGGCCGACTCGGCGGTGACCGCGGCCTGGGCGACGAACGCCCCGCCCCGCTCCACCGAGCGCTCGCCGATGAGCAGCAGCGCCATCGCGGCGAGGACCAGGATCGCGCCCTGGAGGAAGAGCGTCGGCCCGTCCACCGCGATCGCCCCGCCGATCGTGATCTTCCGCTCGTCGGCCGCCAGCACCACCATGGTCAGCGCGGCGAGCACCGCCAGCAGGGCCATCGACAGCTGGACCACGTGCCGGAGCCGGCGGGGCACGAACGCCTCGACCAGCACGCCCAGCAGCGCGGCGCCCAGCATGATCAGGGTCGGAGCGAGCGCCGCGTAGTCGATCGACGGCAGTTTCAGCTCAGTCACTGCGCAAACCTTTCGTTCGCGACTGCGGGGCTCGCAAGCTCGCTCCTCGCGCTCACTTTGCCGCCTCCTGGACGGTGCCGCCCGAGGTCGGGGCGGGGTCGGTCCGGCCGACGTCCTGCATGGTCGCCTGCACGGCCGGGTTGATCACGTCGGTGACCGGCTTCGGGTAGAAGCCGAGCAGCACGATCAGCGCGATCAGCGGGGCGACCACGACCTTCTCGCGAAGGTTCAGGTCGCGCTTCATGCCGTCGATCTGGGTCAGCGCCGGGTTGAGCGTGCCCTGGGTGGTGCGCTGCACCATCCACAGCACGTACGCGGCGGCCAGGATGATGCCGAGCGTCGCGATCACCGCGACCGGCTTGTTCACCGTGAACGTGCCGATCAGCACCAGGAACTCGGAGACGAACGGCGCGGTGCCGGGCAACGCCAGCGAGGCCAGACCGGCGAAGAACAGCACCCCGGCCAGGAGCGGCACCAGCTTGCCGGCGCCGCCGAAGTCGCTGATCAGCGCCGAGCCGCGCCGGGCGATGAGCATGCCCACCACCAGGAAGAGCAGGCCGGTGGCGAGCCCGTGGTTGACCATGTAGAGCACCGCGCCGGTGCCGGCCTGGGTGGTGAAGGCGAAGATGCCCACCCCGATGAAGCCGAAGTGCGCGATCGAGGTGTACGACACCAGCCGCTTCAGGTCGTTCTGGCCGACCGCCAGCAACGCGGCGTAGATGATGCCGATCACGCCCAGCGCCAGCGCCCACGGGGCGAACCACTTGGCCGCGTCCGGGAACAGCGGCAGGCAGTAGCGCAGGATGCCGAAGGTGCCGACCTTGTCGAGCACGCCGACGAGCAGCGCCGCCGCGCCCGCCGGGGCCGCGCCACCGGCGTCCGGCAGCCAGGTGTGGAACGGGAAGAACGGCGCCTTGATCGCGAAGGCGAGGAAGAAGCCGAGGAACAGCCAGCGCTCCGTGCCGGTGGAGATGTCCACCTGGGACAGCGCCTGCCAGTCGAAGGTCTTCCCGCCGACGACCCAGAGGCCGATCACCGCGGCGAGCATGAACAGACCGCCGACCAGCGAGTAGAGGAAGAACTTCACGGCCGCGTACTGCCGCTGGTGGCCGCCGTAGCTGCCGATGAGGAAGTACATCGGCACCAGCATGACCTCGAAGAACACGTAGAACAGGAAGACGTCGGCGGCGGCGAAGACGCCGATCATCGTGCACTCGAGGACGAGCAGCAGGGCGAAGTAGACCGGCACCGACCGCTTGGACGACTCGGCGTCGTGCCAGGACGCCAGGATCACCAGCGGCACGAGCACCGCGATCAGCATCAGCATCACCAGCGCGATGCCGTCGGCCGCGAAGGTGAAGTTGACGCCCCAGTTCGGGATCCACACGTAGGACTCGCGGAACTGGAAGCGGTCACCGCCGACCTTGAAGGTCACCCACATGACCACCGACAGCGCCAGCACCAGCAGCGACCAGCCGAGCGCCACCTGCTTGGCCAGCTCCGGCCGGCTGCGCGGCAGGAAGGCCACCACCAGGGCGCCGACCAGCGGTGCCACGGTGAGCACCGAGAGGAACGGGAAGTCGGACATTATGCGGCCTTACCTCCGTCGTCACTGCGCGGTCCGCCGGTGACGGCCGCCTGGAAGAGGTCGATCACGCCAGCCACCCCGCCTCGACGGCCAGGAACGCCGCCAGGACCAGCAGCGCGCCGGTCAGGATCGAGGTGGCGTACGACCGGACGAAGCCCGTCTGGAGCCGCCGGAGCCGGCCCGAGCCGCCACCGATCCCCGCCGCCAGGCCGTTGACCAGCCCGTCGACGCCCCGGTTGTCCAGGTAGACCAGTGCCCGGGTGAGGAAGATGCCCGGCTTCTCGAAGACCGCCTCGTTTACCGCGTCGGTGTAGAGGTTCTTCCGGGCGGCGGTGACCAGCACCCCGGCCGGCTGCGGCGCGGTGGCCGTGCCGTTGCGGAACAGGAACCAGGCCAGGCCCGCGCCGAGGACGGTGACCAGCAGCGAGAGCACGGTGATCACCGTGTGCGAGAGCACCGCGTGGTGCCCCTCCTCCTGGGCGCCCAGCCCGGCGGTGGCCTCCAGCCAGTCCGGCACCGAGGTGGCGAGCAGGAAACCGGCCCCGACCGAACCCGCGCCGAGCAGGACCAGCGGGATGGTCATCAGCTTCGGCGACTCGTGCGGGTGCTCGATGTCCTCCGTCCAGCGCTTCGGCCCGTGGAAGGTGAGCACGAAGAGCCGGGTCATGTAGAACGCGGTGAGCCCGGCGCCGAGCAGCGCGGCCATGCCGAAGAGCCAGGCCGTCCAGTCGTCCCGCTCGAACGCGGCCACGATGATCGGCTCCTTGGAGAAGAAGCCGGAGAACGGGAACATGCCGATGATGGCGAGCCAGCCCATCATGAAGGTGACCCAGGTGATCTTCATGTGCTTCGACAACCCGCCGAAGCGGCGGATGTCGACCTGGTCCTTCATGCCGTGCATGACCGAGCCGGCGCCGAGGAACATGTTGGCCTTGAAGAAGCCGTGCGCCAGCAGGTGCACGATCGCCAGCGCGTACGCCGCGCCGCCGAGGCCGACGCCGAGGAACATGTAGCCGATCTGGCTCACCGTCGACCAGGCCAGCACCCGCTTGATGTCGTCCTTGGCCGCGCCGATGATGCAGCCGATCAGCAGCGTCAGCGCGCCGACGCTCACCACCACCAGCTGGAGGGTGGAGTTGGCCGAGAAGATCGGGTTCGAGCGGGCGATCAGGTAGACGCCGGCGGTGACCATGGTGGCGGCGTGGATGAGCGCCGACACGGGGGTCGGGCCCTCCATCGCGTCCGGCAGCCACGCCTGGAGCGGGAACTGGCCGGACTTGCCGGTCGCGCCGAGCAGCAGCAGCAGGCCGAGCACCAGCACCGTGGTCGCGGTCAGCGAGCCGACCCCGTTGAAGACCTCGTCGTACTGGGTGGTGCCGAGGGTGGCGAACATGATGAAGATGCCGATCGCCAGGCCGGCGTCGCCGACCCGGTTCATCAGGAACGCCTTCTTGCCGGCGGTGGCGGCGCTGGGCCGCTCGTACCAGAAGGAGATCAGCAGGTACGACGCCAGACCGACGCCCTCCCAGCCGAAGTAGAGCATCACGTAGTTGTTGCCGAGCACCAGCAGCAGCATGGCGGCGACGAACAGGTTGAAGTAGGCGAAGAACCGCCGACGTCCCGCGTCGTGCGACATGTACTCGACCGCGTAGAGGTGGATCAGGAAGCCCACCCCGGTGATCAGCAGCACGAAGACGGCGGCCAGCGGGTCGAAGAGCAGACCGAAGTCCACCCGCAGGTCGCCGACCGTGATGAAGTCCCACAGGCTCAGTTCGACCGACTTGTTCTCCAGGCCACGCAGCTGGAGGAAGTAGGTCAGGCCCAGCACGAACGCGGCGCCGATGGCGGCCACCCCGAGCCAGTGCCCCCAGCGGTCCGCCCGCCGGCCGAGCAGCAGCAGGACCGCTGCGCTGACCAGCGGAATCGCCACCAGCAGCCAGACGCTGCCCAGCAGCCCGTCCGCCGTCGCGTAGGCGACGGTGCCCACCGGCTCAGCCGGGGCGTTCGTCAGAATCGTTCCCACCGCAGGACCCCTCAGTACTTCAGCAGGTTGGCGTCGTCGACGCTCGCGGAGCGCCGGGTCCGGAAGATCGCCATGATGATCGCGAGCCCGACCACGACCTCGGCCGCCGCCACCACCATCACGAAGAACGCCATGATCTGGCCGTTGAGGTCACCGTTGATCCGGCTGAAGGTGACCAGGGTCAGGTTGGCCGCGTTGAGCATCAACTCGACGCACATGAACAGCACGATCGCGTTGCGCCGGATGAGCACACCGACCGCGCCGATGGTGAAGAGCACCGCGGCCAGCACCAGGTAGTAGTCCGGCGTCACTTGTCCGTCCCCTTCAGCGTGGTCTCCCGGTCGGTGAGCTCGCGCACCGGCAGGATGTCCGGGGTGCTCCGCTCGCTCAGCCGGCCGTCGGGCAGGCGGGCCGGGGTGGCCACCGAGGAGGAGGTCGCGAAGACACCCGGGCCGGGCTTCGGGCCCGGGTAGTTGCCCGGGGCGAAGCGCGCCCGCATCGTCTTCGGCTGGTCCATCTTGTCCTCCTTGCGCCGCTCGAGGTGGGCCAGGACCATCGCGCCGATGGCGGCCGTGATGAGCAGCGCCGAGGTGAGCTCGAAGGCGAAGACGTACTTGGTGAAGAGCAGCCGGGCGATGCCCTGCACGTTGCCCTCGGCGTTGGCCTGCTCCAGGCCGACCGCCGTGGTGCCCTCCAGCGCGCGCCACAGCCCGCCGCCGACCAGGCCGGCGAAGCCGAGCCCGAGCACCACCGCCGCGACCCGCTGGCCACGCAGCGTCTCGATCAACGAGTCCGAGGCGTCGCGGCCCACCAGCATCAGCACGAAGAGGAACAGCATCATGATCGCGCCGGTGTAGACGATGATCTGCACCATGCCGATGAACGGCCCGGCCTGGAGCACGTAGAACACGCCCAGGCAGAGCATCGTCAGCACCAGCCAGAGGGCCGAGTGCACGGCGTTGCGCGCCGCGACCATCCCGATCGCGCCGATCAGCGCCAGCGGGGCCAGGATCCAGAACGTCACCTGCTCCCCACCGGAGACCCCGCCCGCCGCGGCGAGCACCGTCTGCGTGGTCATGCTCCGTCCCCCTTGGCGGCCGCTGCCCGCTGGGCGTGCTGCTCGGCGCCGGGGAAGGTCACACCGGGGTGCTCCTCCACCTGGTACCGGCCCGGGTTGTTGGCCGAGTGCTCCGCGCCGGCCGAGGTGCCCGGGTTGGTCAGCGCGCCGACGTAGTAGTCCTTCTCGCTGTCGCCGAGCCGCATCGGGTGCGGCGGCTGCTCCATGCCCGGCAGCAGCGGCGCGAGCAGCTGCTCCTTCGTGAAGATCAGATCCTGCCGGCTGTCCCGGGCCAGCTCGTACTCGTTGCTCATGGTGAGCGAGCGGGTCGGGCAGGCCTCGATGCAGAGCCCGCAGAAGATGCAGCGGGCGTAGTTGATCTGGTAGATGCTGGCGTACCGCTCACCCGGCGAGAAGCGCTGCTCGTCGGTGTTGTCGCCGCCCTCGACGTAGATCGCGTCCGCCGGGCAGGCCCAGGCGCACAGCTCGCAGCCGATGCACTTCTCCAGCCCGTCCGGGTGCCGGTTGAGGATGTGCCGCCCGTGGTAGCGCGGCGCCGACACCGGCGGCTTGAACGGGTAGTCGGTGGTGACGACCTTCTTGAACATGTGCGAGAAGGTGACACCGAATCCCTTGAACGTTCCGGTGATCGCGCCCACGTCACACCTCCCTGGAGTCCGGGCCGGCGGCGATGTTGGCCGGCTCCCGCTCGGCGACCACGCGCCTCGTGCGCGGGCTCGGTGGTACCTGCAGGTCCATCGGGGGCAGCGGGAAGCTGCCGTACGGCCGGTCGTTGACCTGCTCCTGGACCGTCGGCTTCGGCTGCGGCTTGCGGCTCGGCCAGAGCAGCGTGGCGAGCAGCAGGATGCCGGCGGGGATGCCGACGGCGATCAGCTTGCTGCGCGAGTCCCAGTCCTCGATCGAGCGCAGGCCGGCCAGGACCAGGATCCAGACCAGGTTGATCGGGAGCAGGACCTTCCAGCCGAAGCGCATGAACTGGTCGTAGCGCAGCCGGGGCAGGGTGCCCCGCAGCCAGACGAAGACGAAGACCAGCATGACGACCTTGGCGAAGAACCACAGCATCGGCCACCAGCCGGAGTTGGCGCCGGCCCAGATGGTGGTGATCGGTGCCGGGGCCCGCCAGCCACCGAGGAAGAGCGTCGTGGTGACCGCGGACATGGTGACCATCGCGACGTACTCGCTGAGCATGTAGAGCGCGAACTTCAGCGAGCTGTACTCGGTCATGTAGCCCGCGACCAGCTCGGACTCCGCCTCGGGCAGGTCGAACGGCGCGCGGTTGGTCTCGCCGACGGTGGCGATGAAGAAGATGATGAAGCTCGGCAGCAGCAGGATCGCGTACCAGCCGGGGGCCGGGACCTCGAAGCCGGCGATGCTCAGCCGGGTGCCGTCCCCCTGGGCGGCGACGATCCCGCTGGTCGACATCGTGCCGGCGGTCATGAAGACCGCCACGATGCTCAGGCCCATGGCGACCTCGTACGAGATCATCTGGGCGCTGGAGCGCAGGCCGCCGAGCAGCGGGTAGGTCGAGCCGGAGGCCCAACCGCCGAGCACGATGCCGTAGATGCCCATCGACGAGCAGGCCAGCAGCACCAGCACCGCCACCGGCACGTCGGTGACCTGCAACGGCGTCCAGTGGCCGAAGATGCTCACCATCGGGCCGAACGGCACCACCGCCAGCGAGGTGACCGCGCAGATCACCGAGATGGTCGGGGCGAAGAAGAAGACGACCTTGTCCGCCGCCTTCGGCAGGATGTCCTCCTTGAAGGCCATCTTGAGACCGTCGGCGAGGGTCTGGAGCAGACCGAACGGGCCGGCCTGGTTGGGGCCGGGCCGCACGGCCATGCGGCCCACGACCCGCCGCTCGAACCAGACGCCGAGCAGCGTGGCGACCAGACCGAAGGCGAAGGCAAAGACGATCTTGATGAGGACCAGCCACCACGGGTCCCGCCCGAAGTCGGCCAGCGTCGGGTCCTGGGCCAGGTAGACCGCGTTCACTGGTGTACACCCCCTGCGTTGAGGAGCGGGCCCGGGCGGTCGGCCGCGTCGGCGGCGACCGCGGCGGCGGAGATCCGCACGACCGCTCCGGACGTCGCGCCGAGGCTGCGTCGCACGGTCGCGCCGGGCGAGTTGGTCGGCAGCCAGACGACGCCGTCCGGCATCTCGGTGATCGCCGCCGGCAGGGTCAGCGCCCCCCGGTCGGTGCCCACCGTCACCGGGTCGCCGTCGGCGACGCCGAGCGCCTCCGCGGTGCCCTTGCCCAGCCGGACCACCGGCGGGCGGGCGGTGCCGGCGAGGTGCTCGTCGCCGTCGGTGAGGCTGCCCAGGTCGATCAGCTGGTGCCAGGTGGCGAGCACCGCCTCACCGGCGCCCGGCTCCCGCACCGCGGCCGGCTCCACCGACGGGGCGGCGGGACGGTCGGTCCGGGTCCGCGGCAGCGCGCCCAGCTCGCGGCGGACGCTGAGCACGTCACCGGTGCCGAGCTGCACGTCGAGCTGCGCGGCGAGCGCGTCCAGCACGCGGCCGTCGGTCATCGCGGCGGTGTTCAGCACCGCCTCGAAGGGGCGCAGCCGACCCTCCCAGTCCAGGAAGCTGCCGGCCTTCTCGGCCACCGGGGCGACGGGGAAGACCACGTCGGCCCGGCGGGCCACCGCGCTCATCCGCAGCTCCAGGCTGACCAGGAACGGCACCTCGTCCAGGGCCGTCTCGGCCAGCCGCGGGTCGGCCAGGTCGGCCGGGTCGACCCCGGCCACCACCAGCGCGCCGAGCTGACCGCCGGCGGCGGCGGCGAGGATCGCGTCGGTGTCCCGGCCGGCCTGGCTCGGGATCACCCCGGCGGGGATGTCCCACGCCTCGCCCAGCTCGGCCCGGGCGGCCGGCTCGTTGACCAGGCGGCCACCGGGCAGCAGGTTGGGCAGGCAGCCCGCGTCGACCGCGCCGCGGTCACCCGCGCGCCGCGGCACCCAGGCCAGCTTCGCGCCGGTACGCCGGGCCACGTCGGCCGCCGCGGAGAGGCCGCCCGGCACGCTGGCCAGCCGCTCGCCGACGATCAGGATCGCGCCCTCGGCGCTGAGCGCCTCGGCGACCGTCGCGTGCTCGGCGAGCACGGTCGCCTCCTCGCCCGGCACCACCCGGGCCAGCTTGGCGCCGAGCTTCTCCAGGCCACGGGTGGCGAACGGCGCGATCGCGTACACCGTGAGCTTCTTCTTCAGGTACGCCTTGCGCAGTCGCAGGAAGAGGATCGGGCACTCCTCCTCCGGCTCCAGCCCGACCAGCACGACGGCCGGCGCCTTCTCCACGTCGGCGTACGTCACGTCGGTGACCCCGGCGACCGAGCTGGCCAGGAAGTCCGTCTCCTCGCGGGAGACCGGCCGGGCCCGGAAGTCGATGTCGTTGGTGTTCAGCGCGACCCGGGCGAACTTCGCGTACGCGTAGGCGTCCTCGACGGTCAGCCGACCGCCGGTGAGCACGGCCGTGCCCCGCCCGCCGTCCCGCGCCGCGCGCAGGCCCTCGGCGGCGACGGCCAGCGCCTCGCTCCACGCCGCCTCACGCAGCTCGCCGGTCTGCGGGTCGCGGACCAGCGGGGTGGTGAGCCGGTCGAAGGCGCGGGTGTACTGGAAGCCCCACCGCCCCTTGTCGCAGTTCCACTCCTCGTTCACCGCCGGGTCGTCGCCGGCCAGCCGGCGCAGCACCTTGCCCCGCCGCCAGTCGGTGCGCTGGGCGCACCCGGCCGAGCAGTGCTCGCAGACGCTCGGGGAGGAGACCAGGTCGAACGGCCGGGCCCGGAACCGGTACTGGGTGCCGGTCAGCGCGCCGACCGGGCAGATCTGCACCGTGTTACCGGAGAAGTACGAGTTGAAGGGCACGTCGCCGGAGTCGGCCGCGGCGTCGGCGTGGCCGGGGCAGCCCGCGTCCGGGTCGGCGCCGTAGTCCTCGTCCCGGTAGATGTTGATCTCCTCGGCGGACGACCGGCCCATCAGGTCGATGAACTTGTCGCCGGCGATCTCCTCGGAGAACCGGGTGCAGCGCTGGCAGAGCACGCAGCGCTCGCGGTCGAGCAGCACCTGCGTGCTGATCGGCAGCGGCTTCGGGTACTCCCGCTTGTGCTCGTGGAACCGCGAGTCGGCGCGCCCGGTGGACATCGCCTGGTTCTGCAGCGGGCACTCGCCGCCCTTGTCGCACATCGGGCAGTCGAGCGGGTGGTTGAGCAGCAGCAGCTCCATGACCCCCTCCTGCGCCTTCTTGGCGACCGGGGAGGTGAGCTGGGTGCGTACCACCATGCCGTCGGCGACGGTCTGGGTGCAGGAGGCGACGGGCTTGCGCTGCCCCTCCACCTCGACCAGGCACTGCCGGCACGCGCCGGCCGGGGCCAGCAGCGGGTGGTCGCAGAACCGGGGGATCTCGGTGCCCAACTGCTCGGCGACCCGGATCAGGAGCGCCCCCTTCGGGGCGGTGACCTCGACGCCGTCGATGGTGAGCGTGACGGTCTCGGTCTGCTTCGCTACGTCGGTCATTAGTGGGCTCCCACCAGCTGCTTGTCCGACAGCTTCGGCGCGGTACGTCCCTCGATGTAGTCGAGGTAGTCCTGCTTGAAGTACTTCAGCGACGAGGTCACCGAGCTGGTCGCACCGTCACCCAGACCGCAGAACGAACGGCCGAGGATGTTGTCGCAGGTGTCCAGCAGGGTGTCCAGGTCCTCGTGGGTGCCCTGACCGGCGAGGATCCGCCGGTAGACCCGGACCATCCAGTAGTTGCCCTCGCGGCACGGGGTGCACTTGCCGCACGACTCGTGGTGGTAGAACTCCAGCCACCGGTAGGTCGCGTAGACCGGGCAGTCCTGGTCGGAGAAGATCTGGGTGGCCGTGGTGCCGAGGATCGAGCCGGCCGCCGCCACCCCCTCGAAGTCCAGCGGCACGTCCAGGTGCTCGGCGGTGAGCAGCGGCGTCGACGAGCCACCCGGCGTCCAGAACCGCAGGTTGTGGCCGGGCTGCATGCCGCCGGCCAGCTCGATCAGCTCCCGCAGGGTGACGCCCATCGTGCACTCGAACTGGCCCGGGTTGGCGATCCGGCCGGAGAGCGAGTAGATCATCGGGCCGGAAGACTTCTCGGTGCCCATGGTCTTCCACCAGTCGGCGCCGCCCAGCACGATGTACGGCACGCTCGCGATGGTGCCGACGTTGTTGACCACCGTCGGGCTCGCGTACAGGCCGTGGGTGGCCGGGAACGGCGGGCGCAGCCGGGGCTGGCCCCGGAAGCCCTCCAGGGAGTCCAGCAGCGCGGTCTCCTCGCCGCAGATGTACGCCCCGGCGCCCGAGTGCACCACCAGCTCCAGGTCGAAGCCGGAGCCGAGGATGTTCCGGCCGAGGTAACCCTTGGCGGTCGCCTCCCGCACGGCGTTGCGCAGCCGGCGCGCGGCGTGCACCGCCTCGCCCCGGATGTAGATGTAGGCGCGGTTGGCCCGGATCGCGTACGACGCGATGATCACGCCCTCGACGAGGGCGTGCGGGTCGTGCGTCATCAGCGGGAGGTCCTTGCAGGTGCCCGGCTCCCCCTCGTCGGCGTTGACCACGAGGTAGTGCGGCTTGCCGTCGCCCTGCGGGATGAAACCCCACTTGAGACCGGTGGGGAAGCCGGCGCCGCCGCGACCGCGCAGGCCGGAGTCCTTGATCAACTGGATCAGGTCGTCCGGGTGCGCCTTGAGCGCCTTGCGCAGGGCCGCGTAGCCGTCGAGCTTCTCGTAGGTGCCGATCCGCCAGGCGTCCGGCGACAGCCAGCGCTTGGTGAGTACCGGCGTCAGCTTGGCCAGGGTCTCCGGCCGGGGAGTGGTCACTTCTGGACCCCCGTCTCGCTCGCGACGGCGGAACCGGCGCCACCGGTGCCCGTTCCCGCCTCGGCTTCCTTGAGGTTGCGCTCCTGCGACCCGGCCTCGTCGCCGGCGGGCTTGCCGTCACCGGCAGGCGCGTTGGCCGCCGCGCCGGCGGCCTCCGCCTCCTGCGCGTCGCGGGGAGCCGGCGCCGTGGTGTCCACCGGAACCTTGGTGCCCGGCGCGTCCGGCACGGCGGTCGCCGCGTCGGGCTGCCGGGTCTCGGCGGCCCGCACCTCGGGCGACTTGTCGTCCGGCGCCTTCACGTCCCGGGTGGTGCTGCCGGTCGCCTCGGCGGCGGGGGTCGGTGCGCCGGTGCCCGCGTTGCCGCTGGCCGTGGCGGGCCCGGCGCCGTTGCCGCTCGCGGCGGGGGCGGTCCTGGCCGGCTCGGGAGCCGGCTTCGCGGCCTCGCTCCTGGCCTTCGCCTCGGCGGCGGCCTTGTCGGCCTCGGCCTTGCTCCGGATCGGGGTGTTCGGGTCGAAGCCCGGCACCGAGATGCCGTGCTCCTGCGCCAGCCGCAGCCCCCGCAGGGTGGGCTCCCCCGGTCCGCCGTCGGCGACCGCGCCCTCCCGCTCGTCGGCGAAGCCGGCGAGCTGCACCGCCATCTCCTTGAGCGTGCAGAGCCGGGCGCCCCGGGTCGGCATCGGCCGGCCACCGGCGCGCAGCTCGTCGACGACGCCGCGCGCGGTCTGCGGGTCCACCCCGTCGAAGAAGTCGTAGTTGACGGTCATCACCGGGCCGTAGTCGCACGCCGCCAGGCACTCGGCGTGCTCCAGGGTGATCTTCCCGTCGGCGGTGGTCTCGTCGTGCCCGACGCCGAGGTGCTCGGCGAGGGTGTCGTAGACCTCCTGGCCGCCGAGCACGTTGCACATCGTGTTGGTGCAGACGCTCACCAGGTAGTCGCCGGTCGGCCGGCGCTTGTACATGGTGTAGAAGGTGGCGACCGCCCCCACCTGGGCCTTGTTCAGGCCCAGCACCTCGGCGCAGAACGCCACGCCGGCCGGGGAGACGTAGCCCTCCTCGGCCTGCACGAGGTGCAGCAGCGGCAGCAGCGCCGACCGGGACCGGTCGGCCGGGTAGCGGGCGATGATCTCCCGTGCCCGCTCGCGGGTCTCGTCAGTGAAAACGCTCATCAGCGTCGCCTTCCGTTCACGACCGGGCACGCCTTTGCCCGCGACTGCGGGGCTCGCTCCGCTCTCTCCTCGCGCGGGCGACTGGGGCTCGCAAGCTCACTCCTCGCGCTCACCGGTCACACCCCCCCATGACGGGGTCCAGCGATGCCCCACCGGCGATCACGTCGGCGATCAGGCCGCCCTCGGCCATCGCCGGGAGGGCCTGGAGGTTGACGAAGCTCGGCTCCCGGTAGTGCACCCGGTAGGGCCGGGTGCCTCCGTCGGAGACGGCGTGCACGCCCAGCTCGCCGCGGGGCGACTCGATGCCGACGTAGACCTGGCCCGGCGGCACCCGGAAGCCCTCGGTGACGAGCTTGAAGTGGTGGATCAGCGACTCCATCGACTGACCCATGATCTTCGCGACGTGCTCCAGCGAGTTGCCCATGCCGTCGACGCCGATGGCGAGCTGCGCCGGCCAGGCGATCTTCTTGTCGGCCACCATCACCGGGCCCGGCCGGAGCCGGTCCAACGCCTGCTCGACGAGCTTGAGCGACTCCCGGATCTCGGCGAGCCGGACCAGGTAGCGGCCCCACACGTCGCCGTCGGTGTGCGTCGGCACGTCGAACTCGTACGTCTCGTAGCCGCAGTACGGCATGGTCTTGCGCAGGTCCCAGGCGAGGCCGGCGGAGCGCAGCACCGGGCCGGTCACGCCGAGCGCGAGGCAGCCGGTCACGTCGAGCACCGCGACGTTCTTCGTCCGCTCGAGCCAGATGGGCTGCCCGGAGAGGAGGCTCTCGTACTCCTTGAGCCGCTTCGGCATCAGCTTCAGGAACTCGCGGATCTTGACGATCGCCTCGTCCGGCACGTCCTGCGCCACGCCGCCCGGCCGGACGTACGCGTGGTTCATCCGCAGGCCGGTGATGATCTCGAAGATCTCCAGGATGTACTCACGCTCGCGGAAGCCGTAGAGCATCATGTTGATGGCGCCCAGCTCCATGGCGGTGGTGGCCACCCAGACCAGGTGCGAGGAGATCCGGTTCAGCTCCATCATCAGGACCCGGATGGTGTTCGCCCGCTCGGTGATCTGCTCGGAGACCCCGAGCAGCTTCTCCACCGCCAGCGCGTACCCGGTCTCGTTGAAGATCGGGGCGAGGTAGTCCATCCGGGTCACGAAGGTGCTGCCCTGGACCCAGTTGCGGTATTCGAGGTTCTTCTCGATGCCGGTGTGCAGGTAGCCGACGACCGAGCGGGCCTCGCGGACCGTCTCGCCCTCCAGCTCCAGGATCAGCCGGAGCACGCCGTGCGTCGACGGGTGCTGCGGACCCATGTTGACGACGATCCGCTCGTCGTTGATCGGGTCGGTCCCCGAGACGACGCTGTCCCAGTCGCCACCGGTGACGGTGAAGACCTTCCCCTCGGTGGTGTCGCGCTCGGTGGCGTAGTTCGACGTGGTCACTGGTAGGACCTCCTCCGGTCCGGCGGCGGGATCTCAGCGCCCTTGTACTCGACGGGTACGCCGCCGAGCGGGTAGTCCTTGCGCTGCGGGTGCCCCTCCCAGTCGTCCGGCATGAGGATCCGGGTCAGGTTGGGGTGACCGTCGAAGACGATGCCGAACATGTCGTACGCCTCGCGCTCCTGCCAGTCCGCCGTCGGGTAGACCGACGTGACGCTCGGCAGGTGCGGGTCCTCGGCGGAGACCGCGGCCTCCAGCCGTACCGTGCGGCGGTAGGTCATCGAGGTGAGCTGGTAGACGACGTGCAGGCGCCGGGCGTCGGCGCCGAGGTAGTCCACCCCCGAGACCGAGGAGCACAGCTCGAAGCGGAGCGCCATGTCGTCGCGCATCACCTGGCAGACCTCGGCGATCCGCTCGGGGCGGATGTGCAGGGTCAGCTCGCCCCGGTCGACCACGACCTTCTCGACGGCGTCGGCGAAGGCGGGGTACGCCTCCTCCAGCGCGTCGCGGACCTCGTCGAAGTAGCCCCCGTACGGCCGGGGCGCGTCCTCGATGGTCCGCCGCTGGCGGACGAGGCCGCCGAAGCCGGACACGTCCCCGGAGCCCTGGTTGCCGAACATGCCCCGGCCGGCCGGGCTGGCCGGGGGGTACTCGGCGGGTGCGGTGCTGCTGGCACCGGCCGGCGTGACCGGCACCGGCACGCCGCCGTCGTCTTTCCTGTCCTGAGGCGCGGTCACTTCTGGACACCCCCGTGCTGGTGCAGGTGGTTCTGGGCCTTCATCCAGTTCTCGATCCGCAGCTGCTCCTCGCGACCCTCACGGACCGCCTTGGTCCACTCGGCCCGCCGGGCCTTGTCGCTGCGGTACGACGACGGCATCGAGCCGTAGGGGACGACCGGGACGTCGCCGCGCGCCTTGCGCGCCTCGAGCATCTTGCGGCCGTTCGGGCCGAGCGGCTCGTGCCCGATCTTCTCGCGCAGCTTGAGGACCGCGTCGATGAGCATCTCGGGCCGGGGCGGGCAGCCGGGCAGGTACATGTCGACCGGCACGATGTGGTCGACGCCCTGCACGATGGCGTAGTTGTTGAACATGCCGCCGCTGCTGGCGCAGACGCCCATCGAGATGACCCAGCGGGGCTCCGCCATCTGGTCGTAGATCTGGCGCAGCACCGGGGCCATCTTCTGACTCACCCGGCCGGCCACGATCATCAGGTCGGCCTGCCGGGGCGAGGCCCGGAAGACCTCCATGCCCCAGCGGCCCATGTCGTAGTGCGGACCACCGGCGGCCATCATCTCGATCGCGCAGCAGGCCAGACCGAAGGTGGCCCCCCAGACCGACGTCTTCCGCGACCAGTTGACCAGCTTCTCCACCGAGGTGAGCAGGACACCGGCGGGAAGCTTCTCCTCGATACCCATCTGAGGTTCCTCCCTCAGTCCCAGTCCAGGCCGCCGCGCCGCCAGACGTAGGCGTAGGCGACGAAGACCGCGACGATGAACAGGACCATCTCCACGAAGCCGAAGATCGGCAGGGCGTCGAACGAGACCGCCCAGGGGTAGAGGAAGATGATCTCGATGTCGAAGACGATGAAGAGCATCGCCGTCAGGTAGAACTTGATCGGGAACCGGCCGCCGCCGACCGGCTGCGGGCTGGGCTCGATGCCGCACTCGTACGCCTCGAGCTTGGCCTTGTTGTAGCGCCGGGGACCGGCGAAGCGGGCAGCGCCCACGGAGAACAGCGCGAACCCCGCGGCGAGGGCGAACAGCCCGATGATCGGTGCGTAAGGCGAGAGCGACATCGTTTTCTCCTGCTCGTCCTTCCCTGCCCTGGTCCTTGTCAAAAATCACACTATTCACGTCCCTCGCGACGGTCGTCGGCGGGGGTCGATCTCCCTTGTCCGCACCTGCGGTCATCACAGACCGTGGGCGGGGACGTCACACGGGGCTGCCTTCGTTCGCGACCGGAAGGGCTCGCAGGCTCACTCCTCGCGCTACACGGCCGGCGCCACTCTCGTCATCGTGTTGATGACGCGGTCCATCGCGTCCCCGTCGCGGGGGTCGGTCAGGTTGGCCAGCAGCTTGAGCACGAAGCGCATCAGCATCGGGTGCGGCATGCCGTGCTTCGTGGCCATCCGCATGATCTCGGGGCGGCCGATGAGCTTCACGAAGATGCCGCCGAGCCGGTAGTAGCCGCCGAAGCGGGCCTTCAGCTCCGTCGAGTACGCCGTCAGCGCACGCTCCCGGTCCGCGCCGGCCGGGCGCGCGAGCGCCTGCACGGCGACCTCCGCAGCCAGCTCGCCGGACTCCATCGCGTACGCGATGCCCTCGCCGTTGAACGGGTTGACCATGCCGCCGGAGTCGCCGACCAGCATCACGCCGCGGGTGTAGTGCGGCACCCGGTTGAAGCCCATGGGGAGGGCGGCGCCGAGGATCGGGCCCTCCGCGTTCGCCTCGTCGGTCATGCCCCAGTCGGCGGGCGTGTTGGCCAGCCAGTCGGTGAGCAGCCGGCGGTAGTTGGTCTTGCCGAACGCGGACGAGGAGTTGAGCACGCCGAGGCCGACGTTGACCCGGCCGTCGCCCAGCCCGAAGATCCAGCCGTACCCGGGCAGCAGGTTGTCGCCGCTGTCCTTGCTGCGCAGCTCGAGCCAGGACTCCAGGTAGTTGTCGTCGTGCTTGGCGGGCGAGCGGTAGTAGCGCCGGACGGCGACGCCGATCGGCCGGTCCTCGCGCTTGGCCAGCCCGAGGGCGAGCGGGAAGCGGCCGGAGACCCCGTCGGCCGCGACGACCAGCGGCGCGTGGAAGGTGGCGGGCTCCTTGCCCGGGCCGACCTCCGCCTCGACGCCGGTGACCCGGCCGTCCGGGCCCAGCACCGGGCCGGTGACGTTCACGCCGGTGCGCAGCTCCGCGCCGGCGTCGACGGCGCGCCGGGCGAGCAGGTCGTCGAAGTCGAGCCGGGTACGCACCAGGCCGTAGTTGGGGAAGCTCGCCAGGTCGGGCCAGTCCAGCTCCAGCCGGACGCCGCCACCGATGACCCGCAGGCCCCGGTTGTGCAGCCAGCCCGCCTCGGGCGAGGTGTCCACGCCCATCCGGATCAGCTGCCGCACCGCGCGCGGGGTCAGCCCGTCGCCGCAGACCTTCTCCCGGGGGAACTCGGTCTTCTCCAGCAGCAGCACCCGTACGCCGTGCCGAGCCAGGTGGTACGCGGTAGCCGACCCACCGGGACCGGCGCCCACGACGATCACGTCGGCGTCATGTTCCACCGCGGTCATCCCGCGCCTCCTCCCGCATGCTCGTGAAATGCTTCACAAGCCAGACGGTGGGAGTCTATGACCGACGTCATGACCACGCCGGATCAGGGGTACCTAACTTGCCGGGGACACGTCGGCCGAGGTCGGAGGCGGGGTGCCGGGGCGGGGCTCAGTGCCGGGCGGAGGCGGCCGGGTCCAGGCCGGCGTCGTGGCGGATCGTCTCCGGCAGGTGCTCGCGCAGCGCGCCGCCGGCGGCGCGGTCCAGGGCGGCCAGCACCTCGGCCACGACCTGACGGACGTCGGCGGGATCCGCGCCGGCCAGCTCCTTGAGCTGGGCGATGAGTTCGGTCGCGTCGTCGTCGGTGGCCTCCGCGCCGACCGCCTGGTGTCGTCCCGTCATGGGGGCGAGCTTACGGAACAAAGTGGAGCAAAAACGGATACTTACGAAAAAGACGCCGGATCGGCCTAGGCGCGGACCGCGCGGTGCAGCGCCGCGATCCCGCCGGTCAGGTTGCGCCAGGCCACCCGGCCCCAGCCCGCCGCGCCGATCCGCGCGGCCAGGGCCGGCTGGTCGGGCCACGCCCGGATCGACTCCGCCAGGTAGACGTACGCGTCGGGGTTGCTGGAGACGGCGCGGGCCACGCTCGGCAGCGAACGCATCAGGTACGACAGGTAGACGGTGCGGAACGCCGGGTTCACCGGGGTGCTGAACTCGCACACCACCAGCCGGCCGCCCGGCCTGGTGACCCGGGCCAGCTCCCGCAGGGCGGCGTCGGTGTCGTTCACGTTGCGCAGCGCGAAGGAGATGGTCACCGCGTCGAAGCTGGCGTCGGCGAAGGGCAGCTTCAACGCGTCCCCGGCCAGCAGCGGCACCTGGGGACGGGTGCGCTTGCCGACGCGCAGCATGCCGAGGGACAGGTCGGCGCCCACCGCGTACGCGCCCGACTGGGCCAACTCCTCGGTGGAGACGCCGGTGCCGGCACCCACGTCGAGCACCCGCTCACCCGGCCGCAGGTCGAGCGCGGTCCGGGTGGCCCGGCGCCAGAACCGGTCCTGCCCGAAGGAGAGGACGGTGTTGGTCAGGTCGTAGCGAGCCGCCACGCCGTCGAACATCGCGGCGACCTCGTGCGGCTGCTTGTCCAGGTTGGCGCGCTGGCCCTGCGGGGTACGGCTCACCCCTCCACTCTGCCAGCCCGGCCCACCCGGGCGGTGGGTGGGTCGACCGCCGGTCATGGACGCCACACGTGAAGCGGCGGCGGGGAGAACCGGGCCGGACAGGCCAGGGGGCGGGATGGTCGCCCATCCCGCCCCCTGTGGTCGTACGTCAGTCGGTCGACTTCTCGTCGCCGGGCGCCACCAGGACGACCCTGCGCCGCCGCGAGAGCAGCAGCAGCGCGCCGCCGGCCAGCAGCACGGCCGCGCCGATGCCGCCGATGAGGCCGACCTGCACGCCGGTCACCGGCAGCCCGCCGTCGCCGCCACCGCCACCGCCGCCCGGGGTCGTGGTCGGGACCGCCGTGGGACCGCCGGTCGGGGTGGCCGTCGGCGCCACGGTCGGCGTCGGCGTCGGGCTCGGCTGCGCCGAGAGGTCGACGAAGGCCTCGAAGACCGTGTGGTTGTCCGCCGTGTCGACCTCGGAGAAGGCCTTCCGCTGCGCCTGGCCGGCGAACTGCGGCTCCTCCTCCGACTCGCCCTCGGCGGCGTCCAGCCCGTACGCGAAGAGGTCGCCCTCGCGCAGCACCGGCTCGGTCACGTCGTCGCCCACCTTCACCGTCACGTCGGCGGTGTAGTACTGCCCCCGGCGGACGACCGCGCCGGCGTCCTCGCAGAACGCCTGCTCCTTGCCGAGGAACACCTGCGTGACGCAGCCCTGCGGCACCGTCACGAAGCTCACACCGGGCGGGAGGGTGATGCCGTAGAAGATGCCGGTGGCGGGCCGGCTGCCGTCGTTGTAGACCGCCCAGTCCAGCGGGACGCTCTCGCCCCGGCGCACCGGCCTGAGGTCCGGCTCGTCGGCCACCGCGCCGTTGACCACGACGCCAGCCTGGACGTCCTGCACCCAGGCGGTGAGGTCGTAGCCGGGCTTCGTCACGGTGACCGGCACCTCGACGACCTCGTCACCGAGGTCGCTCTCGGGCGTCGTGGTGGCGACGCCGACGATCAGCGTGCCGCCGTCGCCCCGGCCGCCGGTGCTGAACAGCGGCACGCCGAAGTCCTTGCTGGTGCCGGCGGGCAGGTCGCCGAGGGAGCACTGGTAGAGGTAGCTCTCGATGGCCCGGCAGCCCTCGGGCACCAGGAAGCCGACGCGCTTCTTCTTGAGTTCCCGGGTGTTCACCCGGTACGAGACGTCCTCCGCCGTGGCCGTGCCGGCGTTGGTGACGGTGAACTTGAACGGCTTGCTCCGGGCCGCGTCGACACCCTTCGCGAGCTGGGTGCTGATCGGGATCACGGCGAGGTCCGGCCCGTCGGCGGCCCGGGCGGGTACGGCGACGGCGGTCAGGCCACCCGCCGCGAGGAGTGCCACGGCACCGGCGCGGGCCAGGGCCGAGCGATGGAACAGGGTCATCGGTCCCCCGGGGGGTTAGGGAAAGAACGGATGGTTGCGGAACCCGGCCGGACGCTATCGAAGGCCGATGCGGCGCGCCAGCAGGGAGATCGTGTTTCATCCGTCCGGCCGACCGGGTCGGACGGACGGCCCGACGCACAGCGGGGGCGGGATGGTCACCCATCCCGCCCCCGCTGCCGTGCGTTATGTGAACGACCCTCGCGGGTCGGTGGAGGACGACCGTCAGGCCGTCGGCTTCTCGTCGCGCGGGGTCACCAGGACGACCCGGCGACGCCGCGCCACCATGAACATGGCCGCGCCCGCGACCAGGACCACGGCGCCGATGCCGCCGATCAGGGTGGTCTGCGCACCGGTGACCGGCAGGCCGCCGTCGTCGTCACCGCCGCCGCCCGCGCCGCCCTTGGCCGCGACGATCACCGCGTAGCCGTCGGAGTTGTCGGTGGCGTCCACATCGGTGGCCTGCAGGCCGGTGACGTTCTCCGGCAGGGCCGCGGTCGCCCGCATCCGGCTGGGCGCGGTGCCGACCGGCTCGACGCTGACCAGGCCACCCTTGAGGGCGCCCGGCTTCACGTCCGCCGCCACGTCGAACAGGTGGTAGAAGCCGTAGGCCGAGTAGAGCTTGTCGTCGTCGTTGGTGTCCTCGTCCTGCGGGATCAGGCCGAAGTTGGCGTAGGTGCAGGTGAAGGTGGACTTGTCGGCCGCGTACTCGCAGCTCGGCTCCACCTCGGTCGGGGTGACGCCCTTCGGCAGCTTGATGCTGATCTTGAGACCGGCGGCGGCCACGTCACCCTGGTTGCTGATGAAGTAGGTCAGCGCCGACCGGCCGCCCGCGTGCAGGTCGCCGGAGTAGACCGGGTTGCCGTCGACGACCTTCACGGCCTGCTTGACGTCCTCGGCGACGACCGAGAGGTCCGGCCCGCTGGCGTCCGAGAGGTCCAGCGTGGCGGTCTTGGTGTTGTTCGCCGCGTTGGTGTCGTCCTTCGAGACGAGCTTGAAGGAGAGGGGCGCCTGGTAGGTGCCCTCGGCCTCGAACTTGAAGAGGACGATCGGCAGGTCGGTGGTCTCGCCCGGGCCCGGCAGGCCCTTCTCCGTCGCGTAGCAGACGAAGGCGGTCGGCTTCTCCCCGGTGCCCTCCATGTCGCAGCCGTCCTCGACGGCCGGCACGGCGACGACCTTGTCGAAGTCGACCTTGGACACGTCCACCCGCACGGCCAGCTCGCTCGGGGTGTTCTTGCCGAGGTTGGTCACCTTGGCGTAGGCCAGCTTGCCCTGCGCGTTGGCGGCGACCCGCGTGCCGGCCACGTCGATCGCGAGGTCCGTCTCCGTGCCCGAGGCGTGGGCCGGGCTACCGAGAGCGGTCAACGCGCCGGAGGCGAGCAGCGCGCCGGCACCGATACGCGCCAGCGAGCGGTTACGGAAGATCATGGAAAAGTTCCCCCCGTTGGGGTGAAGGAAAGGTACGGCCGCGGACGTTAGCGGTAAGCGATCACGCTCGCCACCCCCCAGGTCGGGCGTGTTGAACAGTGCGGCTAAGAATCACTTAAGGAATGCCCGGATTGATATGGCTTGCTGCCCCGGCCACGTCGCAGCCGGCTCCGAACGGCAACCTAATTGAGATCAACGGCCCACGGGAATTCACCCGATCGGTCGGCCGGCGACGCCATTCACAGTCACGCTCCGTACGCCGACGGTCCACACAGCGGCCCACGTACGACGACACCCCACCGCCGGACGACGGTGGGGTGTCTGGGTCGTGCGGATGGCTGCGGACGCCCCGCTCAGCGGGCGTCGACCAGCGGCAGGTGCTTCCCGGCGCCGCCGCCCGGCATGGCGATCGAGGAGAAGTGCGAGACGACCCGCTCGTCGGTGGGGTCGTCGGCCGGGGTGTGGTGCACGGCCAGTCGGTTGTAGAGGGTGTCGCGCTGGGCGGGGATCCGGTCCGCCGAGCGGATCATGCCGATCAGCTCGTGCAGGTTGGAGCGGTGCCGCGCGCCGGCGGAGGAGATGACGTTCTCCTCCAGCATGATCGACCCGAGGTCGTCCACGCCCATGTGCAGGGCGAGCTGCCCGACGTCCTTGCCGGTGGTCAGCCAGGACGCCTGGAGGTGCGGCACCGTCTCGAAGAAGAGCCGGGCGACCGCGACCAGTCGCAGGTACTCCAGGGTGGTGGCCTGGGTCCGGCCCTTGAGGTGGTTGTTCTCCGGCTGGTACGTCCACGGGATGAACGCCCGGAAGCCCTTCGTGCGGTCCTGCACGTCGCGGATCATCCGCAGGTGCTCGATCCGCTCGGCGGCGGTCTCGCCGGTGCCCATCATCATGGTGGCGGTCGACTCGACACCCTGCCGGTGCGCCAGCTCCATGACCTCCAGCCAGCGCTCGCCCGACTCCTTCAGCGGCGCGATCGCCTTCCGGGGGCGGGCGGGCAGCATCTCCGCGCCGGCGCCGGCGATCGAGTCCAGCCCGGCCGCCTTGATCCGGGCGATGGCCTCGTCGAGGCTGACGCCGGAGACCTTGGCCATGTGCAGGATCTCGCTTGGGCCGATCGAGTGGATCGCCAGCTGCGGGTAGGCCTTCTTGACCGAGGAGAACAGCTCCTCGTAGTACTCCACGCCGTAGTCCGGGTGGTGCCCGCCCTGGAGCATGACCTGGGTGGCGCCCAGCTCGACCGCCTCGCCGCAGCGGCGCAGGATCTCCTCGGTCGGGTGGGTCCAGCCCTCCCGGTGCTTCGGGGCCCGGTAGAACGCGCAGAACTTGCACGCCGTCACGCAGACGTTCGTGTAGTTGATGTTGCGGTCGATCAGGTACGTGACGACGTTGTCCGGGTAGCGCCGTCGGCGCACCGCGTCGGCGGCCTCGCCCAGGGCGTGCAACGGCGCCTCGGTGTAGAGCAGCAGGGCCTCCTCGGGCGTGATCCGCCCGCCGTCCGCGCCACGCTGCAGGATGTCGTCGATCTCCCGGCTCACACTCACCCCCCGAGCCTACGTCGCCGCCCGGGCGGGCGACCGGTGGCCGCCGTACCGCCCGCCCGGCGGCCCGTCGGGTGTGACGGCGTTCACCCCGCCAGCGGGGCGGCGCCGCCCGTCGTGGGACGGGCGACGCCGCACCCTGCGATCAGAAGACGCGCGGAATGCTGCTGGCCGTCCAGCCGCTGCCCACCGCGCTGGCGCTGGTGGCGTAGAGCTTGTAGTCGCCGGTCAGGTCCCCGGTCGACTGGAAACCGAGCATGACGCCGGCGGCGTCCTGGCCCATCAGATCGGTGCGGCCGTCGCCGGTGAGGTCCCCGACGAGGATGCGGGGCCGGTTCGTCGTGCCCCAGTTCGTGCCCACGTACGGATACGGCCCGGGGAACAGCAGCCCCTCGCCGGTCATCGCCCCCGACGACCGGAACGCCCGCAGCCGCCCGTCCGCGAGCTGGGCGACCAGGTCGGTGGTGCCGTCGCCGTCGATGTCGGCGGGCAGCGCCCGGGGGATCGACGAACTCCGCCAGCCGGTGCCGACGACCTTCGCCCCGGCGGTCGCCGGGAAGAGCATCAGGTCGGCGGAGAGATCTCCGCTGGACGGGTAGCCCTTCATGGTGCCGTCGGCGTACTGCGCGATCAGGTCGGTCATCCCGTCGCCGTTGAAGTCGCCGGTCAGGATCCGCGGCACGGCCGTGGTGGTGAACCCGGTGCCGACGTTCCTCGTCGCCCCGGCGAACATCCGGGCGTCGGCCGAGAGGTCGCCCGTGGACGTCCAGACCCGCAGCGTGCCGTCGAGCAGTTGACCGAGGAGGTCGGTGCGGCCGTCGCCGTTGAAGTCGCCCGGGATGAGGCGGGGGATCGAGCCGCTGGTGAAGGCGGTGCCGACGATCGCGGACGCTCCGGCGAAGAGCCGGTAGTCGGCGGAGAGGTCGCCGGTCGACTCCCAGGCGGTCAGGGTGCCGTCGCCACTCTGCGCGATGATGTCCGTCCGGCCGTCGCCGGTGAAGTCCCCGGTCAGCGCCCGTGGCCGGTTCGCCCCGCCCCAGTTCGTCCCCACGTAACGGTAGGGCGACGGGAAGAGCGGGGCGGTGCCCGAGAGGTCGCCGCTCGACCGGTACGCCCGCAGCCGGCCGTCGGCGAGCTGGGCGAGCGCGTCGGTGCGGCAGTCGCCGGTCCAGTCGCCCAGGATCACCACACCCGCCTGGTCGGCCGCACCGTGACTCGCCCCACCGGCGTTGCAGTTGGTCGGCGTGTTCTGACGGATCCAGCCGGCCAGGTCGTCGATGCGGGTCTCGGTGGCGTCGCGCCGGGTCTCCGTCTCGGCGAGGCAGCCGCCCTGCCAGGAGGCGTCGTGCACGGCGGCCAGCTCGGGACGCCCGTCCACCACGCGCACCGCCGGCCCTCCGGCGTCGCCCTTGCAGGTGGTCGTCCCGCCCTGCTCGTTGCTGATCGCCACGGAGGTAACCGAGACGGTGCCGACCGTGACCGACGCGCCGTGCAGCTTGTCGGGCACCCACTCGGTGGCGGTACGGCCGAAGCCGAGCGCCTGCAACGTCTCGCCCGGCACGGGTGCCCCGGTGGCGATCGCGACCGGGGACACGCCGGTCACCGGCACCGTGAGCCGGAGCAGCGCGAGGTTCCGGTCCGGATGCGGCACCACCCGGTTGGCGCGCTGCACGCGGCCGTCGTCGGTGGTGAGGTCCAGCCGGCCCACCGTGACGGTGGTGGGCTGCGCGGGGGCGCCCGCGACCGGGGGCTGCCCCGCGTCGGCCAGGCAGGAGCGGGCCGTCAACACCCACTGCGGCGCGACCAGCGCGCCGGAGCACGCACGCACCTCGCCGAAGACGACCTTCGCCGCGAAGGCGTACGCGCTGTCGGTGACCGGGCTGCCCCCGCTGACCGCCCGGGCCGGCACGGCCGCGACGGCGCCCGCCGTCAACGCGGCGGCGACACCGATGACGAGGGCTCTTCGCCGTCGTCGTACCTGCTGATCCATCGACACTCCATTCCTCGGGGCACGGCGGCCGGCCGCTCGCGCGTTCCGGCACGGCCAGCTCGACCCCGCCGGTCCGTCCGGAGCGCACCGGTCGACCGCGTCACCTGCCAGTGACGGACTGGAATATAGATGTTGGGCGGTCGCCGCACCGCCCCGCTCGACCGCCGCGATCAGACCCTCCCGGCAGCTCGATCGAGCCATTAACATGCGTGGATGATCGTGAAGGCGCCTCCACCCGCCCGTCCTCCCCTGCCTCGCCGGGCGCTGCTGGGCCTCGTACCGCTCGGGGCCGCCGCGCTCGCCGTCGCGACGGCGGGCCGACCGGCGCGCGCGGCCACCACGGCCCGGGCCCCGGAGTGCCTCGCCGACCTGACGGCGACCTGATGGCCACCATCCCCTGGCTCGCCGACGTGCTCCGCGCGGCCGGCGTCACGGTGGTCGAGCACGGCAACTGGCTCGGCCGGGTGGCCGGCAGCTCGTTCAACCCGATCGGCGTGCTCTGGCACCACACCGCCGCCACCTCCAGCGCCGGCAACCCGCACCCCGCCCTGAACATCTGCGTCAACGGCCGGTCCGACCTGCCCGGCCCGCTCTGCCAGGCGCTGGTCGACTACCACGGCGTCTTCCACGTCATCTCCGGCGGGCGGGCCAACCACGCCGGCGTGAGTCGCGGCAGCGGCCCCATCCCGGCCGGCGACGGCAACACCCTGATGATCGGTTGGGAGATCGACTACAACGGGGTCGACCAGGCGATGACCGGCGCCCAGTACAGCGCCTCGGTGCTCGCCACCGCCGCCGTGCTGCGACGGCTCGGCCGGGACGCCAGCCCACGCCCGGGGCCACCGGGAGACCAGCACCAGCGGCAAGATCGACCCGTCGTTCGTCGACCTGGACCCGATGCGCGCCGACGTGGCCCGCCAGCTCGCCGGCAACCCACCCCTCGACCTCACGGAGAACGACATGAAGCTCATCCAGTCACCCGGCCGCGGCATCGCCCTCGTCGGACCCGGCTACTTCCGCCAGCTCCGCAACGACGAGGAGGTGCACGCCGCCGTCGCGCTGGCCGGCAATCCGCTGGTCGGCAACGACCGTCAGTTCGACCTGTGGCGCAGCATCGCCTACGACGGCCAGGTCAAGGCCCCGAGCTGACCCGCACGCAAGGGGGTCGGCGGGTGCGACGCGGTGCCTGCGCCGACCCGCCGACCCGGCTGCGCCCGCCGAGCGGCGGGCGGACCGGTCAGGCGTCGTAGTCCACCGTGAGCCGGTCGGTCGTCGGGCTGGACTGGCAGGTGAGCACGTAGCCGGCGGCCACCTCGTCCGGCTCCAGCGCGTAGTTGCGGGCCATCGTGACCGCGCCGTCGACCACCTTGGCCTTGCAGGTCGAGCAGACCCCGCCCTTGCAGGCGTAGGGCAGCTCGCCGCGCACCTTCAGCGCCGCGTCCAGCACCCGCTCGTCGCGCCGCATCGTGAAGCGCGACGACCGGCCGTCCAGCAGGATGGTCACCTCGGCGCCGCCCCCCGGCTCGTCGGCCGGGCGTCGCGGCGGGGCCGGGGCCTCCGCGACGTGGAACAGCTCCGTGTGCACCGCCGACTCCGGCACGCCGCGCGCGGCGAGCACCTCCCGGGCGTCCACCACCATGTCGTACGGGCCACAGAGGAACCACTCGTCGACCGTGTCGCCGGGGACGACGGTGTCCAGCAGCCGGCCCAGCCGGTCGGCGTCGATCCGGCCGGAGAGCAGCGGCGACTCGCCCTGCTCCCGGGAGAGCACGTGCACCAGGTGCAGCCGGGTCGGCCACCGGTCCTTCAGGTCGGCCAACTCCTCGGCGAACATCACCGTGTTCGCCGTGCGGTTGCCGTACACCAGCGTGAACGTGCTGGCCGGCTCGACGGCGAGCGCCGTCGCGACCAGCGCGAGCACCGGGGTGATGCCCGAGCCGGCGACCACCGCGCCGTAGTGGCGGGCCCGCTCCGGCGCGAGGGCCGTGGTGAAGTGCCCGAGCGGCGGCAGCACCTCGATCGTGTCGCCGCCGCGCAGCGCGCCGCAGGCGAAGGCGGAGAACGCGCCGCCGGGGATCTCCCGCACGCCGATCCGCAGCCGGCCGTGCCGGGCCAGGTCGTCCGGCGTGGAGCAGATGGAGTACGACCGCCGCACGTCCGCACCGGCGGCGCCGGGGCGGCGGACGGTGAGGTGCTGGCCGGCGGAGAACGCGAACGTCTCCCGCAGCTCCTCCGGCACGGCGAAGGTGACCGCCACGGCGTCGTCGGTGAGCCGGTCGACGGCGGCGACGGACAGCGGGTGGAAGACCGGCCGGCGACGGACCGGGCGGGTGATGGTGACAGTCACAGCGCCTTCAGGTGGTCGAAGGGTTCACGGCAGGAACGGCAGCGCCAGAGCGCCTTGCACGCGGTCGAGCCGAAGCGGCTGACCTGCTCGGTCTCGGGCGAACCGCAGCGCGGGCAGCGGACGGCGAGGGTCAGCGGCACCACGTTGTCGGCGCGCACGGGCGCCGGCGGGGCGATGCCGGCGGCGGCGAGCTTGGCCCGGCCGGCGGCGGAGATCCAGTCGGTGCTCCACGCCGGGCTGTAGACGGTCCGCACGTCGGCGTCGGGACGACCGGCGGCGGCCAGCGCCCGCCGGATGTCGGCGCGGATCACGTCCATCGCCGGGCAGCCGGTGTAGGTGGGGGTGATGGTCACGACCACCCGGCCGGTGGCCGGGTCCTCGTCGACCGCCCGCAGGATGCCGAGGTCGTCGATGGTGACCACCCGGATCTCCGGGTCCACCACCGCCGCCACGGCCTCCCGCGGAGTCACCGCTGCGGCCTTCCGTTCACGACCGCGGGGCTCCGCTGCGCCGCGCTCCTCGCGCTCACCAGTTGGCTCCGGGGTGGGCGCGGTGCAGCACCTGCATCTCGGCGAGCAGGTAGGACAGGTGCTCCGTGTGCACGCCGTCCCGTCCGCCGGCCGGCGCCCAGCCGGACTCCGGCCGGGACAGCGTGGCCTCGTCGAGGACGGCGGCGACGGTGGCGTCGAAGTCGGCCCGCAGGGTGGCCGGGTCGACCGGCGCCGCCGGGTCGGGGGCGAACAGCTCGTGCACGTACGGCCAGACCTCGTCGACCGCCGCCTGCATGCGCCGGTGCGACTCCTCGGTGCCGTCGCCGAGCCGCCGCACCCACAGCGAGGCGTGGTCGAGGTGGTAGGCCGACTCCTTGCGGGCCTTGGCCCCGATCGCCGCCAGCCGCTCGTCGGCGCACCCGGCCAGCGCGGTGTAGAGCGGGAGCTGGTAGGCCGCGAGGAAGAGCAGCTTCGCCATGGTGACCGCGAAGTCGCCGTTGGGCAGCTCCACCAGCAGGCAGTTGCGGAACTCGCGGTCGTCGCGGAGGAACGCCAGCGCGTCCTCGTCCCGGCCGGCGCCCTCCAGCTCGCCCGCGTACGACAGCAGGAGCCGGGCCGCGCCGAGCTGGTCGAGGGCGATGTTGGCCAGCGCGATGTCCTCCTCCATCTCCGGCGCGCGGGTGGTCCACTCGGCCAGCCGCTGCGCCGCGACGAGCGCGTCGTCGCCGAGGGCGAGGGCGAAGTCGAAGGGGCCGTTCACAGGTGGGCCACCCCGTCCGGCACGTCGTAGAAGGTGGGATGGCGGTAGACCTTGTCGGCCGCCGGGTCGAAGAAGGCGTCCTTCTCGTCGGGGCTGGACGCGGTGATCGCGCCCGCCGGCACCACCCAGATGGAGACGCCCTCCTGGCGGCGGGTGTAGAGGTCCCGCGCGTTGCGCAGCGCCAGCTCGGCGTCGGGGGCGTGCAGGCTGCCGACGTGGGTGTGCGACAGCCCGCGCCGCGCCCGCACGAAGACCTCCCACAAGGGCGAAGGACCGCTCACGCCCCGCTGGTCCGTTCGCTCGCTACGCTCGCTCACGCCGCTACCTTCTCCTTCTTCTGCACCCGCTTGGCGGCGTACGCCGCCGCGGCCTCACGCACCCAGGCGCCGTCGTCGTGGGCGCGGCGGCGGTGCTCCATCCGCTGCCGGTTGCACGGGCCGTTGCCCTTGATCACCCGCATCAGCTCGTCGTAGTCGGGCTGGGTGAAGTCGTACGACTGCCGGGACTCGTTCCAGCGCAGGCCCGGGTCCGGGATGGTCAGGCCGAGGATCTCGGCCTGCTGCACGCACATGTCCACGAAACGCTGGCGCAGCTCGTCGTTGGAGAAGCGCTTGATCTTCCAGGCCATGGACTGCGCCGAGTGGGTGGAGTCGGTGTCCGGCGGGCCGAACATCGCCAGCGACGGGTACCACCAGCGGTCGAGGGCGTCCTGCGCCATCGCCTTCTGCTCGGGCGTGCCGTGCGCGAGGGTGTGCAGGATCTCGTAGCCCTGCCGCTGGTGGAACGACTCCTCCTTGCAGACCCGGATCATCGCCCGCGCGTACGGCCCGTAGGAGCAGCGGCAGAGCGGGACCTGGTTGACGATGGCGGCCCCGTCCACCAGCCAGCCGATCGCGCCCACGTCGGCCCAGGTCAGGGTGGGGTAGTTGAAGATCGAGCTGTACTTCTGCCGGCCGTTCAGCAGCAGCTCGACCAGCTCGTCGCGGCTGATCCCGAGGGTCTCGGCGGCGGCGTAGAGGTAGAGGCCGTGGCCGGCCTCGTCCTGGACCTTGGCCAGCAGGATCGCCTTGCGCTTGAGCGAGGGGGCGCGGCTGATCCAGTTGCCCTCCGGCTGCATGCCGATGATCTCGGAGTGGGCGTGCTGCGCGATCTGCCGGATCAGCGTCTTGCGGTACGCCTCGGGCATCCAGTCGCGCGGCTCGATCTTCTGGTCGGCGTCGATGACCTCGGCGAAGTACGCCTCGAGGTCATCGTCCGGGCCGGGGGCGCCGCCCCGGCGGCCACGTGCGGCGGCCTCCCGCAGGGCCGCCTCCGCCGCCTCGACCTCGCCGAGCAGGCCGCCGCCGGGTGCGTCCTCGGCGGAGAAGTCGTTGCCATACATGGGGTCAAGTGTTACAGCTCGCCTCTCGAGACACCAGAGGGTGTAACAGGTTTCCGGAGACACTTTCGGGCGCGACGACGACCACCGGCAGCCGACCAAACTATGACTTGGCTCACTATGGGAAGGTGAATCCTCTCAACAGCCGCAAAGCGGCTCGATATCCCGCCTACATGGCAAGTTGCCAGGTGTCGGGTTCTGGCGCCCCGCCGATCCGCACGTAGACTTCCCCCGTCACACCGATCGGCTGCCGACGATCGCCCGAGAAACACGGAGGGCGCATCCCCCGCCTCGGCGAGCCGCCGATCCGTCCGACAACCAGCCGGTCCCCCCGGCCCTGACATCTGGAGCTCATCCACTCATGCGATCCCGCGTGACCCTGGTGCTCGCCGTCTTGGCGGTCCTCCTCGGTGGCGGCCTGCTCGTTCCGGCCGCGTACGCCCGACTCGCCGGCGACGACGCCGCGAGCGGCGGAAGCGGCGGCGGGAGCGTCGCGGCCCCCGCGCCCACCCCGCCCCCGCCGCCGACCCTGGCCGCCGGCCCGGTCACGGTGAACTTCAAGGGCGAGTTCTTCTCGTGGGCGCTGATGGACCGGGAGACCGGCGAGATCTCCGGGTCGAAGAACCTGGCCTCGACCAGCTCCACCGAGTCGATGATCAAGGCCTGGTTCGCGGCGGACTACCTCAACCAACTCGGCGACAAGCCGCTGCCGGCCGAGCGGAAGAAGCAGATCACCACCGCCATCCGGGACAGCAACGACGACGCCGCCAACGCCCTCTACGGCGCGGTGGGCCGGGCCGCCACGATCAGGCGGATGGTCAGCACCTGCGAGCTCACCGACACCAAGCCGGGCAACGTGGCCGGTTACGTGGGCTGGTGGAGCTTCACGCGGATGTCCCCGCGTGACGCCGTCCGGCTCGGCGACTGCATCGCCGACGGCACGGCCGCCGGCCCCAAGTGGACGAAGCTCCTGCTGGACGAGATGAGCAAGGTCAGGGGCAGCACGGCCGCCAAGGACCAGAAGGCCCGCTCCGGCGGCGGCCGGTGGGGCATCATCGACGGCCTCCCCCAGTCGATCGTCAGCCAGGGCCCCGTCGGCATGAAGAACGGCTGGACCTCACTCAACTACGACGGCAACTGGCACGTCAACTGCCTCGCCGTCACCGACAGGTGGAGCCTCGCGGTGATGCTGCGATACCCCCGGGAGAGCGGCCTCGCCTACGGCGCGCAGGTCTGCGCCTCGGTCGCCAGCCAGCTCGTGACCCCGCAGCCGGGCGCCGCCCTCAAGGTGCCCCAGCAGCCCGCCGGGAAGCTCTGATGGCGCGCCAGCGCCGGGCCGACGAGCCCGCCGACGCCTCCCCCGGCAAGCTCATCGCCATCGCGGTGGTCCTCATCGCCCTGGTGCTCGTCTCGCTGCGGCTGCTGCCGGGCTCGCCGTTCGAGTCCCGCGCCGCTGCGGAGTGGGGCGCCCCCGCCGGCCCCGCCGAGCGCGCCACGGGGGCCCCGAGCGACCGCAGCTCGCGGCCGTCGCCGACGCCGAGCCCCACGCCGGAGCCACTGCCGTTCCAGGCGAAGGACCTCGACCTGGACATCGAGGGCTGGTACTCCTGGAGCGTCCTCGACCGCCGCAGCGGCGAGATCGTCGGCTCGGACAACATGGACGAGACCAGCACCACCGCGTCGCTGATCAAGGCCTGGATCGTCGCCGACTACCTGCGCCGGGCGGACGACGCCGGCCAGACCCCGAGCGACGCCAAGCTCGCCGACGCCACGAAGATCATCCGGGACAGCGACAACACCCGGGCCGAGCAGTTCTACAACACCGTCGGCCGGTCCGCCTCGATCAAGCGGCTGATCTCCCTGTGCGACCTGACCGACAGCAAGGTGGCCGCCGACGGCGGCTGGAGCCGTACCGCCCTCTCGCCCCGGGACACCGCCCGGATGGGCGCCTGCATCGCCGACGGCCGCGCCGCCGGACCCGAGTGGACCAAGTGGCTGATCGACGAGATGCGGCTGGTCCGGGGCGCCGGTGACTTCGGCATCCGCAAGGCGTTCCCGGCCGCGGAGCGCAAGACCATCGCCATCAAGAACGGCTGGATCGACCGTACGCGCGAGCAGGAGATGCACATCAACTGCCTCGCCATCGGCGACACCTGGACGATGGGCGTGATGGTCCGCTACCCCATCGGCAAGGGCTACGAGTACGGCATGAAGAACTGCCAGAAGATCACCGAAGCCCTCCTCCGCCCCACCACCTAGACCCGCCGCCTCCGGGTCGGCCAGGGGTTCAGCCCATGAAGAAGGCCGGGCCGGAGTCGGGCAGGGGCGGGGCGGCGTCGACGGCGGCGGCGCGACGCGCGAACTCGCGCAGGCCGGCCACCTGGCGCTCGCCGAGGGAGAAGTCCAGCGCCCGGAAGTACGTCGCCAGGGTCGCCGCGTCGAACGGCTCCCAGCGGGCGGCCGCCTCGGCCACCTGGTCCAGTTCGGCCAGGCAGAGGTCCCGGGAGCGCAGGAACGCCTCGTGCACCTCCTTGACCAGGCCCGGGTGGGCGGCGGCGAAGTCGCGGCGTACCGCCCAGACGGCGAAGACCATCGGCAGGCCCGTCCACTCCCGCCACGCCTGCCCGAGGTCGGTGACCTCCAGCCCACGCTTCGGCGCCTCGTAGAGGGCGCGCAGCGCCACGTCGCCGATCAGCACCCCGGCGTCGGCCTCCAGCAGCATCTGGGTCAGGTCGGGCGGGCAGCGGAAGTACTCGGGGTTCACCCCGTACCGCTCGCCGAGCAGCAACTGGGCCAGCAGCACGCCGGTCCGCGAGGTCGAGCCCAGCGCCACCTTGCCGTGGCCGAGCTCGGCCAGCGGGCGGGTGGAGACGACGTTGACGGAGAGCACCGGGCCGTCGCTGCCGACCGCCAGGTCGGGCAGGAGCAGCAGCTCGTCGGCGTGGCGCAGGTACTCCACCTGGGAGATCGGGCCGATGTCCAGGTCACCGGCGACCAGGGCGGCGCTGAGCCGGTCCGGGGAGTCCTTGTGCAGGTCGACGTCGATCAGGGCACCGGAGCGCATCAGCCCCCAGTAGATCGGCAGGCAGTTCAGGAACTGGATGTGCCCGACCCGGGGGCGTGCGACGTGCTCAGCCATGCCCCGACCGTATCCCCGCCACCGTCCCGTGGCTCAGTGGGCCGGGTCGGGAGTGGCCAACCCCGCATCCGCCGCCAGTACGCACGACGGCGCCACCGCGTCGACGTCGAGTCGCCCCGCCGGCTTCCCCCAACCCGTACGGCGCGGCCACCTGCCAGGTCACGCCGCCTGCGCGTTCTCTGTGCGTGCCGCACGAACTGCTGCTAGCCTGGGCTCGCAGGATGCCCTCCGAGGCTCCCGCGCCCGCCTTGAGGCCCGCTCACGCGGGCCTCTCGTGCATCCAGGGGTCAGGACTGCGTGGCCATCGGGTCCCAGCACCAGCAGTGGTAGCAGCGGGGCGCGACCAACCCCCACAACTGCTCGTTCACGGCCGCCGCCCGCGGATCGGTACCGGGCAGGTCGAGCCGCTGAAACAGGAACGTCACCAGGTCCACAGCCTGCACCAGCCTGCTGGCGTGCGACGGGGCGAAGTGCAGCGTGTCGACGATCCGGGTGAGCTTCCGTGACCGGTACCCCCCGGTGCCCGACACCCGGTACCGGCTCAGGTCTGCCCGGTGAGTGGCCTGGTCGTGCACCTCGTCCGCGATGACCAGCGCGTACTCCCCCCGGGAGGCCGCGTACCCGTCGACCCGCTCGAGCACGTGCGACAGCACCACCTCGTGCGCGGGCCGAGCGGAGTCGGCGTACCGCTTCGCCAGTTGGGCACGCCTCACCCCGCGCAGGATGATCGCCACGTCGTGGGCGCCGACAGCCGCCATCGCTGCCCGATAGACCGCGATCCGCGCTCGGGGCGGGATGCCCTTCCATCCCCTGCGACCGTGGAAGATGTCGTAGCCGTGCAATTCGGCGTCGACCGGCAGGCCGTAGGACTTCGCCGCGCCGGTCACGACCTGGTCGAGGGCTTCGCTCAGCGGCATCGCGGTCGCGTCGGGCACCAGCAGCGCACCGATCCAGTAGGTGCGGGCGGTGAACGACTCGTCCACGTAGGTGAGCAGCACCGGGTGAGAATACGACGGGCCGTGACGTTCAGTGAGCGTCGAATGAGCCGATCGTGTTGTCGGCGTGTCGCCGAATGGCGTCGGAGACTACGGGTGGGTCGGGAGGCCCGGCGGGACCCACCGCTCCCTGTCGTTCTGCCTGGCCGGGCGGCTCAGCAGCGGCGCCGGGGGCGCCGGCCGCTCTGACCCGTCGGACGGACCGGGCGACGGCGGGCACGAAGGCCACGACGACCAGCAGGCCGACCGCGCCGGCCCCCGCGATCAGCGGTCGTGGCGCCAGCAGCGCCAGCAGGGCGCCACCGATGAGGTAGCCGCCCATCGAGCCGCCCTGCACCGCTGCGCCGTAGAGGGCGTACGCCCGGCCGCGCGACGCCTCCGGCACCCGCCGGGCGGTGAGCAGGTTGGCGAAGACGTTCTCCCCGCCGTTCGCCGCGCCCGCGACCAGCCAGAGCGGGACCAGCAGCGCGGCCGTGGGCACGGCGGCGGCGACGACCACCGTCAGGCAGATTCCGCCGAGCGTCACCAGCACCCCGTACACCAGGGCGCCGTCGTCGGTGAGCCGGTGGGCCAGCCGGGCGCAGAGCCAGCTGCCGGGCAGCATCCCCGCCATCCAGGCGGCGCCGACCAGTCCGTACACCGTGGGCGAGCCGTCCAGGGTCTCCCGGATGAAGAAGACCTCGACCACGTTGATGCCGCCGACGGCCGTGATGACCGCGGCCGTGCTGAGGACGACGGCCAGCAGCAGGGGGTCGCTGCGCAGCCGCCACGCCGGGGCCCGTTCCGTCCCGGACGCGGGTGCGGCCGTGACCCGCCGGCCGCCCCTGCGGGTGCGCAGCAGCAGACCCGCGGCCACCAGCGCGAGATAGCTCACGGCGTCGATGAGCAGGGGTACGCGCGCGCCGAACTGCCCGACCAGCAGCCCGGCGAGCACCGGGCCGCCGAGCGCGCCCAGGCTGCTGGCCGTCTGACTGATCGCGCTCGCCCGGGGCAGGTCGCCGGGGCGCACCATCGCCGGCAGCAGCGCCGCCAGGCAGGGCTGGGTGACGGCCAGCCCGCAGGCGAGCAGCGCCACGAGCCCGATGATCAGGGTCGGATGGTCGGCGAAGGCGAGCAGGGCGCAGACGGCGGCCTGCCCCAGGCCGGCGGTGACCAGCAACGTCCGGCTGTCCACCCGATCGGCGAGCCGCCCGGTGAGCGGCGCGAGCACCACCAGCGGCAGAGTGGCCGCCAACAGCAGTCCGGACACGGCGAGGCCGCTGGCGCCGGCGGACTGGAGGGCGAGCGCCAGGGCGGTGGCGGCGAGGAAGTCACCGCACATCGAGGTGCCGCGTGCGGTGGCCGCGAGCCAGACGTCGGACCAGCGCGACCCGTCAGTTGTGAAGGACATACTTCGAAAATAATCCTTCACAACTGATCGGGGCAAGCCCCTACGCCAGCGGCACCGCCCGGTACTGCACCGCCACCGTGCGCGCCCCGGCCGGCGGATCCGCCTGCCGGTTCCGTTGCCGGTACGGCTCGAACAGCGCGCTCACCGCCTCGTTCAGCCCGGCCAACTCGTCGGCGGTGAGCAGCAGCAGCGTGTCGCTGAACAGCGCGACGTCGTACCACTCGGCGGACTCGCCGCCGGCACGGCGCAGCCAGTCCCGGGTCCGCTCCATGTCCCGGGCCGCGTGCGCCTCCACCAGCGCCTGCTCGGCCGCGCGCGCCTCCGGGCCGGCGGACCGCCCCGCGTCGACCATCAGGCTCCGGCCGACCGTGCGCCACAGCCGCTCGCGCGCGTCCCCCCGGCTCGGCGCCTGCTCCACCAGGCCCGACTTCGCCAGCGCCCGGAGGTGGTAGCTCGTCGCGCTCGGCGACAGCCCGGCGACCTCCGCGCACTCGGTGGCGGTCGCGCCGCCCTCCACCACGCCCAGGTGTTCCATGATCGCGATTCGGGCCGGATGGGCCAGCGCCCGCATCACCTGCGGGTCGCTGATCGTGATCCGGCGCTGTTCGGGACGCGCCTCCGTCATGCGTCCATGATTCCTGGTCGCCCGCCCGCCGTGGGTCGCCGGTCGACCGGCACCGGAGGCGGCGGCGCCACGGTCGAAATCCGGTGGAGCGTGGCGCGCCCGGCGCGTAGGCTGTCAGGTCGCTTGACGGCCAGGGTGAGGTGACCACCGCATCGGGCGTCCCGCGCCGGGGGCCGGCCCATCCGCCCGCCGGACACGCGAGCGACCGGCAGATGACCCCGACGGGATTCAGCGTGACCGACCTCGATCTCGACCTCGACGCCGACCTCGCCGCCGAACGCGAGCACCTCGCCACCTCCCGGGCCGCCCTGGCCCAGATGCGGGAACGCGCCCAGGCCCTCTTCTCCACCGGCGACCAGGTGGCCGGCGACGCGTACGCGGCCGAGACGCTCGGGCGCACCCTGGCCCGCCGGGTCGCCGAACTCGCCGACGACCCCACCACGCCGCTCTTCTTCGGTCGCCTCGACTTCGGCCCGGCGACCGGGGCCCCGCCCGCCGGCGACCCGCCCGGCGACCCCGGCGACGGGCCGGACGGGTGGCACGCGGACCACGCCGGGCGGCGCTACCACGTCGGCCGGCGACACGTCACCGACGACCGGGGCGAACCGCTGGTGCTGGACTGGCGGGCCCCGGTCTCCCGGTCGTTCTACCGGGCCAGCGCCCGCGACCCGCAGGGCGTGGCCGTACGGCGCCGCTTCGGGTTCAGCAACGGGGCGCTGACCAGCTTCGAGGACGAGCGCCTCGACCGGGGCGAGGAACTCGGCACGACCAGCCGGATCCTCACCGCCGAGATCGAACGGCCGCGCGTCGGGCCGATGCGCGACATCGTCGCCACCATCCAGCCCGAGCAGGACGAACTGGTCCGGGCCGACCTCGCCGACTCGATCTGCGTGCAGGGCGCCCCGGGCACCGGTAAGACGGCCGTCGGCCTGCACCGGGCCGCGTACCTGCTCTACCTACACCGGGAACGGCTGCGCCGCTCCGGCGTGCTGATCGTGGGGCCGAACCGGGCCTTCCTGTCGTACATCGCGGCGGTGCTGCCGGCGCTCGGCGAGGTGGAGGTCGAGCAGGCCACCGTGGAGGACCTGGTCGGCCGGGTGCCGGTGCGGGCCGTCGAGGACCCGGCGGTGGCCGCGGTCAAGCACGACGCCCGGATGGCCGAGGTGCTGCGCCGGGCGGTCGACGCGCACATCGGCGAGCCGACCGAGCCGATCATGGTGTCGGACGGGTCGTTCCGTTGGCGGATCGGGCTGGACCCGCTGCACCGGGTGGTCCAGGAGACCCGCCGGGAGCGCCTGCCGTACGCCACGGGGCGCGAGCGCGTCCGGGCCCGGGTGGTGGCGCTGCTGCAACGGCAGGCCGAGGCGCGGCGCGCCGAGTCCCCGAGCGACGCCTGGCTGCGCCGGATGGGCAAGGCCACGCCGGTCACCGCCTTCCTCGACGCGGTCTGGCCGGCGCTCACCCCGGAGGGGCTGGTGCACGCCCTGCTCACCGACCCGCAGCGGCTCGCGGCGGCGGCGGACGGGCTGCTCGACGCCGAGGAGCAGGCGCGGCTGCGCGGGCTCGTCGTCGCGGACCCCGGGTCCGACCCGACGGCGACGGCCGGCACGACGCCCGCCCCGGCGCGACGCTCCGCCCCGGCCGGCACGAAGCTCGGGCGCACGCCGAAGGCCACGAAGTGGACGGCGGCCGACGCCGTGCTGATCGACGAGGCGGCCGGGCTGATCGAGCGGCCGGGCGGCTTCGGGCACGTCGTCGTCGACGAGGCCCAGGACCTCTCCCCGATGCAGTGCCGGGTGATTGCCCGGCGCAGCGAACACGGGTCGATCACCCTCCTCGGCGACCTGGCCCAGGGCACCGCCCCGTGGGCCGCCGCCGACTGGCGGGAGTCCCTGCGCCACCTCGGCAAGCCGGACGCCGTCGTGGTCCCGCTGACGGTCGGCTTCCGGGTGCCCGCCGCCGTGGTCGCGTTCGCCAACCGGCTGCTGCCGGCGCTCGCCGTCGACGTACCCCCGGCCGAGTCGCTGCGCCGCGACGGCGCGCTGGACGTGCGTACCGTCGACGACCTGGTCGCCGCGACGGTGGCCGAGGTGCGCGCGGCGCTGACGTTCGACGGCTCGGTGGCGGTGATCGCCGCCGACGACGCGGTCGGCGGGCTGCGGGCGGCGCTGGACGCCGCCGGCCTCGACACCGCTACCGTCGACGAGCCGGCCGCCGTGGCGCGCGTCACGGTGGTGCCCGCGACCCTGGTCAAGGGCCTGGAGTACGACCACGTCATCGTCGTCGAGCCGGCGGCGATCGTGGCCGCCGAGCCGCGCGGCCTGCACCGGCTCTACGTGGTGCTCACCCGGGCGGTCTCCCGCCTCGCCGTGCTGCACGCCCGACCGCTGCCCGCGCCGCTCGGGTGACCCCGGCGGCTTGCGCCGGGAAGGTAGACAGGTGTCCGTGACAGCCACGACGAGCGCCCCGTGATCCTGGCCCGCGCCCAGGCGGTCAGCCGCCGCTACGGCGACGTGCTCGCCCTCGACCGGGTCGACCTGGAGGTCCCCGCCGGCGAACTGGTCGGCCTGCTCGGCCCGAACGGGGCCGGCAAGAGCACACTGCTGAACCTGCTCGTGGGGCTGCGCCGGCCCACCGCCGGCCGGGTTGAGCTGTTCGGCGGCGACCCGCGCGACCCGGCGAGCCGGCGGCAGATCGGGGTCACCCCGCAGGAGACGGGCCTGCCCGGCACGCTGCGGGTGGGCGAGGTGGTGGACTTCGTCGCCGCCCACCACCCCGACCCGGTCCCCCGGGGCGAGCTGCTCGACCGCTTCGGCCTGGGCGAGCTGGCCCGGCGGCAGACCGGCGGCCTCTCCGGCGGGCAGCGCCGCCGGCTCGCGGTGGCGCTCGCCTTCGTCGGCCGACCCCGGCTGGTGCTGCTCGACGAGCCGACCACCGGCCTGGACGTCGCGGCGCGGCACACCCTGTGGGAGGCGATCCGGGCGTTCCACGACGACGGCGGCACCGTGCTGCTGAGCAGCCACTACCTGGAGGAGGTCGAGGCGCTGGCCCGGCGGGTGGTGGTCATCGGGCACGGCCGGGTGCTGGCCGACGACACGGTGGACGCGGTCCGGGGGATCGTCGGCGTACGCCGGGTCAGCCTGGTCGCCGACGGCCTGCCCGCGCTGCCCGGAGTGGTCCGCACCGAGCGGGTCGACGGCCGCACCCACCTGCTCACCACCGACGCCGACGAGCTGGTGCGGGCCCTGGTCACCGCCGGGGTCGCGTTCGCCGACCTGGAGGTCCGCCCCACCTCGCTGGAGGAGGCGTTCCTCGCCATCACCGCCGCACCGGGCTCGGAAGCCGACCGTCCGACGACCACCGTGGCCGGCCCGCCGGCCACCGCCTGAGGGGACGGATCTGATGCGCCTCGCCCTGGTCCACGCCCGCTACCAGCTCCTGGAGACGGTCCGCATCCCGGTCGCCGTCGTCGGCAGCGCCTTCTTCCCGGCCGTCGCGATGCTCTTCTTCGTGGTGCCGTTCGCCGGGAAGGACCCGGTCGGTGCCACCTACGCCACCGCCGCGATGGTCACCTTCTCGGTGATGAGCGCGAACATCTTCCAGTACGGCGTCGGGGTGGCCGAGGACCGCGACCAGCCCTGGAACCCGTACACGCGGACCCTGCCGGCCGGCCCGGCACCGCGCTTCGCCGGGCGGGTGCTGGCCGGGCTGGCACTCACCTACCTCTCCCTAGTTCCGGTGGTGGCGATCGGGGCGGCGCTCACCGAGGCGCGGATCAGCGCACCGGCGTTCCTGCTGGCCCTGGCGATCGTCACGGTGATCTCGGTGCCGTTCACGTTGCTGGGTCTCGCCATCGGCTACTCGATGCCGAGCAAGGCGGCGATCGTGGTGGCGCAGGTCGTCTTCTTCCCGCTCGCCTTCGGGGGCGGGCTGCTCTCCGCACCGGACCAGGCGCCCGGGTTCGTCGAGGCCGTCGCGCCGTTCCTGCCGACCCGGGGCGCGGTGGAGCTGATGTGGGCGGCGGTCGGCGACTACCCGGTCAACCCGCTGTCGATGGTCATGCTCGGGGTCTGGGTGGTGCTGCTGGCGCTGCTGGCGGGGTGGGCGTACCGGCGCGACGAGGGTCGACGGTTCAGCTGACGTTTCCTCGGATCCGCCGCGGGGCGCGGCGGGTCGGTGCCACGATTCCGGCAGGGGCGTGCCGACGTGGCCGTCCCCCGCCGAGAGGGGTCCACGTGAGCACCGTCCCGCCGGGCACACCCTGCTGGGCCGACCTCGCCACCCCGGGCCTCGTCGAGGCGCGACGGTTCTACCCCGAGCTGTTCGGTTGGACCGGTCGGATCGACCCGCAGCCCGAGGCAGGCGGCTACACGTTCTTCCTGCTCGGCGGGCGGGCGGTGGCGGGCGCGGGCCCGCCGGCCGTCCCCGACCAGGTGCCGATCTGGTCGACGTACCTGGCGACCGACGACGCGGACCTGGTCGCCGGCCGGGTCGAGCGGGCCGGCGGGCAGGTCGTGGTGCCCCCGTTCGAGGTCTTCGACCAGGGGCGGATGGCGGTCTTCGCCGACCCCGCCGGGGCGACGTTCAGCGTCTGGCAGCCGATGTCGATGCCCGGGGCCGAGGTCTTCGACGTCCCGGGGGCGCTGACCTGGACCGAGCTGGTCACCCCCGACCCGGAGGGCGCGAAGGTCTTCTACGAGCTGGTCTTCGGCTGGCACCCGGACGACCAGCGGGCGGGCCAGGTCACGTACACCGGCTGGCGGCTGGGCACCCGGATCGTGGCCGGCATGGTGCCACCGCTCGGCGACGGGTTCCCCGCGGACACGCCCGCGTACTGGTCGGTGTACTTTGCCGTGGCCGACGCCGACGCGGCCGCCGCCCGCGCCGCCGAACTCGGCGGCACCATCCTGGTCCCGCCCCAGACCACCCCGGCGGGCCGCTACGCCGCCCTCCGCGACCCCCACGGCGCCCTCTTCAACATCCTCACCCGCCCCTGAGCCCCTCCACCCCCGTCGATCATGCAGTCCGGGTGGGCGTTCACGCATGCTCGCCCCATTCGCGGGGCACCACAACTGCATGATCGACATGGGAGGGAGGGGCGCGGGGCGGGTCAGTGGTGGGGGCGGACCGGGACCACCAGGGGGCCGTGGTCGCCGTCGACGACGCGGACGGTGGCGCGGTACCAGGTGGCGAGGAGTTGCTCGGTGAGCACCTCGCGGGGGGTGCCGGCGGCCACCACCCGGCCCTCGGCCAGCAGCACCATGCGGTCGGCGTACTCGCCGGCGATGGAGAGGTCGTGCATGGTGGCGAGCACGGTCAGGCCGTGCTCGCGGCGCAGCCGGTCGACCAGCTCCAGCACCTCCTGCTGGTGGCCGATGTCCAGGGCGCTGATGGGCTCGTCCAGCAGCAGCAGGGTCGCGCCCTGGGCCAGCGCGCGGGCCAGGAAGACCCGCTGCCGCTCGCCGCCGGAGAGGGTGGCCAGCTCCCGGTCGTGGAACCCGGCCAGGTCCAGCCCGTCGAGCACCTCGTGGGCGGCGGCCAGGTCGGCGGCGGACTCCCGGCCCAGCGGCGCGATGTAGGGGGTGCGGCCCAGCAGCACGTAGTCGAACACCGACATGCCGGCCGGCACGACCGGGGACTGGGCCACGGTGGCGACCACCCGGGCGCGGTCGCGGCGGCGCAGCGCCTCGCTCGGCGTACCGAAGAGGGAGACGGCGCCCGGCGCGGGCAGCAGGCCGCCGACGGCGCGCAGCAGGGTCGACTTCCCGGCGCCGTTCGGGCCGATCACGGTGACCCACTCGCCGGGGGCCACGGTCAGGTCGACGCCGGCCAGGATCGGCGTGCCGTCCAGGCGCACGTGCAGGTCGCGCACCTCGACGGCGGGCACGGTGGCCGCGTCGGGGGCCCGCACGGCCCCACCGTCCGCCGGCCGCGCGGCCGGCACGCGTCGCGCGCTCACCCGAGCACCCGGCGGGAGGTACGCAGCACCAGGACGAAGAACGGGCCGCCGAGCAGCGCGGTGACCACGCCGATCGGGATCTCCGACGGGGCGGCGGCGGTACGGGCCACCACGTCGGTCAGGGCCAGGAAGGCGCCGCCGAAGAGCAGCGAGAGCGGCAGGATCACCCGGTAGCTCGACCCGGCGAGCAGCCGGACGGTGTGCGGCACGATGATCCCGACGAAGCCGATGAGGCCGGACGCGGAGACGGCGGCGGCGGTGCCGAGCGAGGCGGCGGCGATGAGCAGGTAGCGGGAGCGCTGCGGGTGCAGCCCGAGGCTCGCGGCCTCGTCGTCGCCGACGGAGAGCACGTCGAGCTCCCGGCGGTGCAGCAGCACCACCAGGGCGGTGACCAGGAAGTACGGGAGCACCAGCCGCACGTCGTGCCAGCCGGCGGTGGCGAGCCGCCCGAGCAGCCAGGAGTAGACCTGCTGGATGCTGTCGGAGTTGCGTTGCAGCAGGTAGGTCTGCCCGGCCGAGAGGAACGCGGAGACGGCCACCCCGGCGAGGATCAGCGTGGCCGTGGAGCGGCCGCGTCCGCCGGAGACGCCCAGCAGGTAGGTCATCGCCACCGCGCCGATCGAGCCGACGAACGCGGCCAGCGGGATGGTGAGCGGCAGCCCGGTCAGCGCGCCGCCCGCCCCGGCGCCGAGGGTGATCACGGCCGTGACCGCGAGCCCGGCCCCGGCCGCCACCCCGAGCAGGTAGGGGTCGGCCAGCGGGTTGCGGAACACGCCCTGGTAGCAGCCGCCGGCCAGGGCCAGCAGTCCGCCGACCAGCAGCCCGAGCACCACCCGGGGCAGCCGCAGCTCGGTGACGATGGCGATCTCCCGCTCGGTCAGCCCGCTGTCGAGGCGTACCCCGGGAACGAGGTTGAGCAGCTCGGCCGCGACGCTGCCCGGCGGCAGGCTGACCGGGCCGAGGGACACCCCGGCGACCAGCGCGACGAGCACGGCGGCGACGCCGGCGACGAGCCAGCGGGGCCGCAGCCCGGCGGGCCGGGACGCGGGGAGCGTCCCGGCCCGCCGGGCGGGCGGTGCCTGCACGGGCGGACCGGTCATCGACGGGCGCGGGTCACGCGGGGACCTTGGCGGTCGCGTCGACGATCACGCGGAGCAGCTCCACCACGCGGGGTCCCCAGCGGGAGGCGACGTCGTCGTCGAGGGCGACGATCTGGTTGTTCTTCACGGCGGTGACGCCGGCCCAGCCGCCGCGCGCCTTGACCGTCTCCGCGCTCTGCTTGCAGCACTTGGTGTCGGCGAGGAAGACGAAGTCCGGGTCGGCCTTGACGATGACCTCCTGCGAGAGCTGCGGGTAGCCGCCCTGCTTGCCGTCGGCGTCGGACGCGTCGGCGATGTTCTCCAGGCCCACCATCGTGTAGAGCGAGCCGATGAAGGTCTTGCTGGTGGCCGTGTAGAGCTCCGGGCCCAGCTCGTGGAAGTAGGTGAGCTTCTCGGCGCGCTTCGGCAGGTCGGCGACCAGCTTGGCGATGTCGTCCTTCATCCGCTTGGTCACGTCGGCGGCCTCGGCCGGGTGACCGGTGAGGGTGCCCAGGTCCGTGATCTGCCGGTAGGTGTCCTCCAGCGTGGTCGCCGCCGGGTTCAGCAGGACGGGGATCTTCAGCGCGGTGAGCTGCTCGACGATCTTGTTGGTGTCGTTGGCGAGCACCACCAGGTCGGGGCTCTTGCCGGCGATCGCCTCGGCGTTCGGCTGGTAGCCGGAGAGGTCGCTCTTCGGCGCGTCGGCCGGGAAGTTCGACTGGTCGTCGACGGCGGTCACCTGCTTGCCGGCGCCGATGGCGAAGAGCATCTCGGTGGCCGTCGGGCTGAGCGAGACGATCTTCTCGGGCCGCTTCTCCAGGGTCACCGAGCCGACGGTGGCCGGGAAGGCGGCGCCGGCCGAACTGGCGCCGGCGGCGGGGGTGTCGTCGGAGCTCTTCTCGGCGCAGGCGCCGAGGGCGAGCGCGGCCACCGCGAGGGTCGCGGCGAAGAGCCGGGGGGTACGTCTGAGCACGGGTCCTCCTGTCGGTCGAGGAGCGTGGAGCTTCGCCGACAGGGAGCGGTGGCGCCCGTCCGCGAGGCGCCCTTCCTCGAGAGCGCGAGTCGCGACCACGGACGCAGGCGACCTGGCTCGTCCCCGCCACGCCCCGGCGCGCGGCCGGGTGGCGGGACATCACAGTTGCGGGACAGCGCCGGGCTCGCACCGGCTTCGCTGCGCGTGGTCGGTAGAACGGTAGCGCACGCCCCGGACGTGCCTCGTCGATCCAGGGCGCATCGGCATCCGTTGATCTTCAACGGCGGCGATATGCCCTGGATCGACGTCTGCTGGCCGGTGGTGGGGCCCCGCCGGGGGCGGGGCGGGGCCCCACCACCGGGTCAGGAACTGGTGATGGTGACGTTGTCCACAGCCGCCTCGACCAGGCTCGCGCCCGAGGCGTCCGCCGCCTCCACGAGGATCCGCACCGACTGACCGGCGTACGGGGTCAGGTTGGCGTTCGCCACCGCCCAGGCGCCGTTGCGGTTGGTGGCCGCCCCGGACTGGGTGAACAGGGCCGTGGTGCCGCCGTTGTGCACCACGCTCACCCGCAGGTAGTCGGCCGACGAGGCGTTCGAGCCGTGGGCGAGGTACCAGGCGAGGGAGAGGGTCAGCGTGCCGCTCGACGGCAGGGTCACCGCCGGCGACCGGGCGCTGGTCACGCCGCCGTCGAGGTCGTGGTCACCGGCCGCCGTGCCGGCCAGCGGGCCGGTGACGAGGTCGTTGGCGCCGGCGTACGGGGCGAGCTGCTTCGCCCCGCTGGAGTTGGTCGCCTGGGCGGCGCCCCGCTCCCACACCCCGAGGGTCGCGGTGTCGGTGCCGTTCGGGTTGACGGTCCAGCCGGTGGCCGTCTCGAAGGTGTCCGACCAGACCGTGGTGCCGCCGCCACCGCCGCAGTACTGCGCCTGCTTGCCGATCGCCCGGTACGGGCAGTCGGCGTACTCGCTGAGCAGCAGGACCGCCTCCCGGTTCCGCGAGGTCTGGGCGGGGATCACCTCGTCGGGCGGGTAGAAGCCGCCACCGCCGGCCGAGCCGGGGTACATCTCGAAGGTGTACGCCCAGATGCCGTGCTGGCCCCACATCCAGTCGATGCTGTCCCCGTCGGTGATGTAGAGGTCGCTCGACTGCTGCGGGGTGTAGCCGTTGGTGTTCGCCATCTGCTGGCCCAGCGTGGCGAAGGTGTTGTACTGGTCCGCCGTCATCCCCGGCGCGGTGTTGTTGTACGTGTAGCCGAACGGCCAGAGCACCAGCTCCGAGTAGGTGTGGAAGTCGATGTTCGCCTTGATCTGCTGGGTGCCGCCGACGACCCGGCTGTTGACGAAGTTCCGCAGCGCCTGGGTCTCCGGGGCGGAGAACGCTGACGGGCCCCGGTAGGTGTCCGACGAGGCCGAGCCGGACGAGCCGCCGCAGCAGCCCCACTGGTAGGACCAGTTGCGGTTCAGGTCGGTGCCGACGTACGACGAGCCGCTGTTCGGCTGCCGGTTCTTGCGCCAGGACCGGTACGAGCCGGTGGCGATGTCGTACTCGCTGCCGTCCGGGTTGACCGTCGGCACGATCCAGATCTCCCGGCTGTTCACGATGCTGGTGATCCGGGAGTCGCTGCCGTAGCTGTCGGTGAAGAGGTTGAGCAGGTAGACCGCCATCTCGACGGTCAGGTGCTCGCGGGCGTGCTGCTGGGAGTTGAACAGGATCTCCGGCTCGTTCTCGTCGCTGGCGACGTTGTCGGAGATCTTCACCGCCATCAGGTCCCGACCCTCGTACGAGGAGCCGATGCTGATCTTCCGGGCGATCGAGGGGTGGTCCGCGACCACCTTGTTCACCACGGCGGTCAGCTCCGCGTAGTCGTGGTAGTTGGAGTCGGCGGGCGGGAAGGCGGCCGTGCCGACGTCCCCCTCGGCGTGACTGTGTCCGTGGTCGTCCGCCGACGGGGCGGCGACCGCCTCCAGCCGGAAGCCGAGCCGGGTGATGGCCGCCGCCTCGGCCGGGGTGGCCGAGACGTTCAGCACGCCGTGCTCGACGAAGTCGATGGCGGCGCCGGTGCCGGCGACGGCGGTGCGGTCGTCGACCGTACGCGGGCCGAGCACCCGGTACGACGCCGTCGCGGAGTCGGCCCGGTCCGGGGCCGGCCGGGCTGTGGCCGGCGCGGCGGCGACCGTGAGCAGGGCGAACCCGGCTGCGACGGCGACCGCCAGGCGACGGCGGAGGGTGGTGTTGCGGAAGGCCATGGACAACCTCCTCGGGGGGCGGGAGGAGATCCCGCTCGGTGGAGGACACTTCACCACCGCTCACATGGTCATATCAACATCCATCGTTGCCCACTTACATGCCATCCTGATCCTCACATCGGCAAGGATTTTCCAACTGTCGACCCCTGGCGAAAATTCCTTCCGGGCGGGACACTGACCCGCAACGATCCGTCCGTCCCTGCGGAGGACCCATGGCCAGAACACGCCTGCGTACGGCCGCCCTCGCGGCCGCCACCGCACTCACCCTTCTCGGCACCGCGGCACCCGCCGTGGCCGCCGCACCCGTCGCGGCCCCGTCGACCAGTCGACCGGTGGTCCACGACGAACAGATCACCTTCCAGGACTGGTCCCGCTACCCCGACTGGCGTGGCGGCACCCACGCCGGCACCCGGGCCGTCCCCGGCCTCCGGCCGGGTGTGACGCTGGCCCGGCCGCTCGGCACCACCGACTACACCGATCCGCACACCGGCGTGACCAGGAGCTGGGAGTACGCGACCTGGACCTCCCCGGTCACCCGGATCGGCTTCGACGCCACCGAGCTGATCGCCTCGTGGAACGCGAGCACCCCGGCCGGCACCTGGATCCAGGTGGAGATGCAGGGCACGTACAACACCGGCGTGCAGACCAAGTGGTACGTGATGGGGCGGTGGGCCTCCGGCGACGCCGACATCAAGCGCACCAGCGTCAACCGGCAGGGCGACCCCTGGTCGACCATCTGGACCGACACCTTCAGCATCGACGACGCCTCCGTCGGCGTGCTGCTGCGGGAGTACCAGCTGCGGCTCACCCTCTACAAGGCCCCCGGCCAGCGCGCCGCGCCGGTCGTGCACACGGTGGGCGCGATGAGCTCGAACGTGCCCGACCGGTTCACCGTCGAGCCGAGCGCCGGTGGCATCGCCTGGGGCAAGGAACTCGCCGTGCCCCGCTACTCGCAGAACGTCCACGCCGGCCACTACCCCGAGTACGACGGCGGCGGCCAGGCCTGGTGCTCCCCCACCTCCACCACGATGGTGATCGAGTACTGGGGCCGCAAGGCGTCCGAGGAGGACACCTCCTGGGTCGACCCGACCTACCCGGACCCGACGGTCAACCACGCCGCCCGGATGGTCTACGACTACCAGTACGACGGCGCCGGCAACTGGCCCTTCAACACCGCGTACGCGGCCAGCTTCCCCGGCCTGGAGGCGCGGGTCACCCGGCTGCACTCGCTGGACGAGGTGGAGCGCTTCATCGCCGCCGGGATCCCGGTCGTGACCAGCCAGTCCTTCCTCGCCAGCGAGCTGGACGGGGCGAACTACGGCACCTCCGGCCACCTGTTCGTGGTGGTCGGCTTCACCGCCGACGGCGACGTCATCGTCAACGACCCGGCCTCGTCGAGCAACGAGGCGGTGCGCAACGTCTACAAGCGTGAGCAGTTCGAGCAGATCTGGCTGCGCACCAAGCGGACCAACGCCAGCGGCGGGGTGTCCGGCGGCTCCGGCGGCGTCGTCTACCTGATCAAGCCCACCCTGAAGCCGTGGCCGAAGGTGGCCGGCTCCACCAACTGGTGACCGGTTGACGAAGGGCCCGGCACGGTCGACGACGACCGCGCCGGGCCCTTCCGTCGTGGCCTGCGCCCCCCACCGACCAGCCAGGACGACGGCGCGATCGTCGACTGTTCAGCAGCAGCCGTCGCGGCGTGTCGGGTCGCTCGGGCGTCAGCGTTCCGCTGACCGGGCGCCACCCTGCTGCTCGTCGCCGTCGGGCTCGTCCTCGCCGGCGAGGGCGGAGCGGAGCCGCTCCTTCTCGGCGCGACGGCGCTCGGCGGCGGTGGCCATCTCCTCGGCCATCTCGTCCCGCCAGCCCTTCAGCAGGAAGAACGACAGGGCGGCCGAGAAGGCCAACGCCACCATCAGCTTGATGAAGATGTCCAGGTCGACCAGCCAGAGGGCCGCCAGCACGGCGACGAACAGCCCGATCCGGCCCAGCGTGTACTTGACCGCCGCGCTCACGTTTCCGCACTCCGTTCTCCGCCGCCGGGGCTCCCGGCGGCAGGTTCAGCCCGTCCGGCGGGCCAGCCAGTGGACGCCGTGGAACCAGACCACCGCGTACCCGAGGGTGAAGGTCGCCGCCCCCAGCCCACCGGAGAGCAGCGGCGGGAGACCGGCGGCGAGGCCGGCCACCACGAGCCCGGCGACCACGCCCACCGCGGCGGCCGCCAGCACCGACACCACCCGGGCCGCGCCGAACTCCCAGGCGCGGAAGTCGTCCCAGAACAGCCAGGCCGGCAGGATGATCGCCAGCCAGCCGTTCGACCGCCCGAACTCGCCGCTGCCGATGAGCGCGAACGCCCAGTCGAACAGCACCACCGCCAGCACGCCGATGACCAGGCCGGCCAGGCTCACCCCGAGCAGGTCGCCCAGGGTGAGGATGCGCCCCTCGGCGTCGCGCCGGGGGAACCCGCTCCGCTGCTCGGTCATGGTCTGGAAGGGTACGTGCCGACTCAGGCCCAGACCTGCTGCGGCTCGGCGCGGCGCTCGGCCAGGGACGGCGGGGCGTCGTACTCGCGGACCACCTCGTAGCGGGTGTTCCGCTCGACGGGACGGAAGCCGGCGTCCCAGATCAGGTGCAGCAGGTCGTCCCGGTGCATCGTGTTCGGGGTGCCGTACGAGTCGGCGTCGTGGGTGATCTTGTATTCGACGACCGAGCCGTCCAGGTCGTCGACGCCGAAGTTGAGCGAGAGCTGGGCGACCGACAGCCCGTGCATGACCCAGAAGCACTTCACGTGCGGGACGTTGTCGAAGAGCAGCCGGGACACCGCGAAGGTCTTCAGCGACTCGGCCGGCGACGCCATCGTCGTACGGGCCTGGATCCGGTTGCGGATCTTGCCGTCCGCCGAGTCGACGAAGTCGTGCTGGTAGCGCAGCGGGATGAAGACCGCGAAGCCGCCGGTCTCGTCCTGGAGCTCGCGCAGCCGCAGCACGTGGTCGACCCGGTGCCGGGGCTCCTCGATGTGGCCGTAGAGCATCGTCGCCGGGGTCTTCATGCCCTTGCTGTGCGCCAGGGCGTGGATCCGCGACCAGTCCTCCCAGTGGCAGGCGTGGTCGACGATGTGCTGGCGGACCTCCCAGTCGAAGATCTCCGCGCCGCCGCCGGTCAGCGACTCCAGGCCGGCGTCCATCAGCTCGTCGAGGATCTCGTCGGCGCTCAGGCCGCTGATCTTCTCGAACCACTGCACCTCGGTGGCGGTGAAGCACTTGAGCTTGACGTTCGGCAGCGCCGCCTTCAGCTCGCGCAGCACCTTCGGGTAGTAGCGCCAGGGCAGGGTCGGGTGCAGGCCGTTGACGATGTGCAGCTCGGTGAGCTGCTCGTCCTCCATCTCCTTGGCCTTGCGGACCGCCTCGTCGATGCGCATCGTGTAGGCGTCCTTCTCCCCCGGCTTGCGCTGGAACGAGCAGTACGCGCACGAGGCGGAGCAGACGTTGGTCAGGTTAAGGTGCCGGTTGACGTTGAACATCACCCGGTCGCCGTTGAGCTCGGTGCGCCGGTGGTGCGCCAGCCGGCCGAGCCACGCGAGGTCGTCGCTGTCGTAGAGGGCGATCCCGTCCTCGCGGGTCAGCCGCTCGCCGGCGTACACCTTCGCTTCGAGCTCACGCTTGAGTCCGGCGTCCATCGAAAGCCACGTCCCTTCCACCTGCGGTAGGAATCGAGCGTACGTCGGCCCGCCGACGCCGCCGCAGCATGGTCGGCCCCCGTGGGCCGGTTCACCGAACTCTCAGGCACCCGTTACCTGTCCACGCATCGACATCGCTGCCTGCGTGCGGTAAGACAGGGTGGGACGTTCGCCACACGCTGGTAGCGTCCCCACCGTCGCGCCCACCCGGCGCGGCGTCGCAGGCCGGACGGGGAGCGGAATGGTCGACAGCAGGCACGGGCGACGGCAGCGACGGCGGAGCCCGGTGATCTCGCCGGTGCTGCGCCCGGCGCTCTGGTCCGCCCTGCTCGGCGCCGTCGCCGCGGCGGTCCTCGCCAACCCGGTCCAGGCCGACCCGTCGCTGCCCACCAGCGTCCCCGACACCGGGTCCCGCCCGTCCTACACCGGCCCGCTCCAGCTCCCCGGCGGCACGCCGGTCCCCGGGCTGCCGGGGACGGTCCCGGGCCTGCCGGGCGCTCCCGGGCTGCCGGGCACGGTCCCCGGCGTGCCGGCCGGCAACGTCGGCAACGGCCCGCTCGCCGCCCAGATCTACGCCGCCGAGGCCCAGGTCGGGCAGCTCCGTGACCAGCTGCTCCTGCTCCAGCAGAAGCGCACCGAGGCCGAGGCGCAGCGCGCCACCGCCGAGCGCGACCTCGCCCTCGCCCGGGACGCGGTGGCGCGCGCCCAGGAGGGTGCCGACGCCGCCGCCGCAGGCGCCTTCAAGGCCGCCGCCGCCCTCCCGCCCGGCGAGTTCGCCAACGACCTGCACGAACTGAGCCGGCTCTCCCGGATCATCCGGGGCGAGAAGGCCGAGGGCGGCACCACCGCCGCCGAGGGCGAGGTGTCCCGGGCCCGCGCCGGCGAGCAGGCCGCCAACCAGGCGATGGTCTCGGCCGAGTCCCGCCTCACGGGCGCCAGGACGGAGTACGCCGCCGGCGAGAAGGCCCTGCGCGAGGCCGAGAAGAAGCTGGACAAGCTGAAGCGGGACAACGCCGCCCAGCTCGTCGAGATCGAGCGCCAGCAGGAGGCCGCCGAGCAGCGCCTCGGCGCCGGCTACCTCGGCAACGAGACCGCCAACGGCCTGGCCGCCCACCCGACGGCGCTGAAGGCCCTCGCGTACGCCAAGGCGCAGCTCGGCGACCCCTACCTGTGGGCGGCCGAGGGGCCGGACCGGTTCGACTGCTCCGGCCTCATCTACGCCGCCTACCGGTCGGCGGGCTACTACGGGCTGCCCCGGGTCTCCCGGGACCAGTACTACGCCACCCGGTCCCGCACCGTGTCCCGCACCGCGCTGCTCCCCGGTGACCTGCTCTTCTTCGCCTCCGGCACCAGTTGGACGACGATCCACCACATGGGCATGTACGTCGGCGGCGGCAAGATGATCCACGCGCCGACCACCGGCGACGTGGTGAAGATCTCCACCGTGCGCTGGTCGCGCCTCTATGCCGCCACCCGCGTCATCGGGGCGGTGCCCGCGCCGGTCAGCACCCCCTCGCCGACGCCGACGCCGAGCAAGCCGCCCGCGACGAAGCCGCCGACCAGCCCGAAGCCGACCCCGTCGCCCACCTCGCCGTCGCCGAGCCCGTCGACCTCGCCGTCGGCGACGCCCACCGGCACCCCTTCGCCCAACCCCACGCCCAGCACGTCGACCTCGCCGTCGCCGTCCCCGAGCAGGTCGACCTCGCCGTCGCCGTCCCCGAGCAGGTCGGCCGCCTCCTCGCCGAGCGCCTCGACCGGCAGTGTGGCCCCGACCACGGCGCAGAGCAGCTCCGCTCCGGCGGGCAGCGCGTCGGCCAGCGCGTCGGCGAGCACCGGTAGCTGACCACGTCCCCCGGGCCGGCCGACGGGATCGGCCCCGAGACCGCCCCGGAACGCGCTCCGGCTGTGCCGCCGGGCCGGAATGTGGCACGGTGACAGACAGGCACGCCCGGTCCGATGTCGCGGATCCGGGCGCGAGCGTGCGCGGAGGGCGAGCATGGCCGAGCAAGAGGTTCCGGCGGAGCCGGTCGACCACGGGTCCACGCCCGACCGGAGCCGTGCCGGGGCACCGCATCCCCTGACGTCCGTCGGCGCACCGTCGCCGGCCGCGGCCGGGCCGTCCGGGCCGTCCGGGTCGCCGCCCGAGCCGCCCGCCGACGACGTACGCCGACAGCCCGCCGCGCCGGCCCGGGGCCGGGTGTCCGTGGCCACCGCGACCGCGCCCGGTCAGGATGACGCGGCACCGCCGGCCGGCCCGAGCGCCGGCACCACCTACCGGGCCGCCGGAACGGGCGCCCCGGCCGCCGCCCCGGTCCCCGGACAGCGGGCCACGGCGGGGGCGCGGGCCAGCGCGGCCGTACCGGGAATGCGACGGATGTCGGCCGACGAGGCCGGGGCCGTCCGGTCCCGGACGGGCGAGGCCCGGATCTACCGGGCGGCGCCGGTCAACCCGGAGCCCCCGGAGCCCGCCCAGCCGCCGGAGCCTGCGCAGCCGCCGACCCCACCCGTCCCGGAGCCCGAGCCGGCGCCCACGCCGCCGGTGCCGGGCCCGAACCCGCCGTCGCCGGCCCCTCCGGTCCCGACCCCGACGCCGCCCGTCCCCGGTCCCTACCCGCCCGGCCCGGTGCCCCCGGGGCCGGGGCCCAGGCCGCCGGCGCCGGTACCGCCCCTGCCGGGTCCGCCCACGCCGCCGCCCGGACCGCCGGTGCCCGCTCCGCCGCCCCCGCCCGGCCCGACGCCGGCGCCACCGTTCCCGCCGCCACCCCTCACGGCCGCCGGACCGGTACCGGGCCCCGTCGCGAGCGCGCCGCCGTTCTCCGCGCCCTCGGCGAGCGCGCCGCCGTTCTCCGCGCCCCCGGCATCCGCACCGCCGTTCTCCGCGCCCCCGGCATCGGGGTCGTCGTTCTCCGCGCCGTCGTTCTCCGCGCCGCCGTTCTCCGCGCCCCCGGCGTCCGCACCGCCAGCAGGCGCGCCGGCGTTCTCCGCACCCCCGGCATCCGGGCCGCCGTTCTCCGCGCCGCCGGCTTCCGGGCCGCCGGCCGTGCCCGCTCCCGCCCTGCCGGGCTGGCCGCCGCCCACCAACCCGGGTGACCGCCGGCCCGGCGGCGCCGAGCCGGCCACCGCGCCCCGGGAGGCGCGCCGGCTGAGCGGTCGCGTCGACGGCCCGTCCACGCGCGTCGGGCAGGCCGAGGGCGCCTCCGCGGGCCGCTACGACGGCGGGCCCGACCTGGGCACCATCTACGGTGCGGGTACCGGAGCCGGCACCGAGGGCCCGGGCTTCAGCACCGTCGCGTTCCCGAACAACCCGGTGGAGAACTCCGGCTCGTTGACCGGGCACATCCTGGCCCAGGGCTGGACGGAGACCCCCACCGAGCAGCGGTCCAGCACGACCAAGGTGGTGGTCGTCCTGGCCGCCTCGCTGGGCCTGCTGGTGGCGATCAGCGTGCTGGTCGTGCTGCTCGCCAACGACACGGTGGGCGGGCTGGTGGGCGGCGTCCTGAGCAAGTGAGCCGCGTACGACGACGATGGTGAGCCCGCCCACTACCCGTCCGTGGTCGGGTGGCGGGTTCGTCCCGTCCCCGTACACTGGTGAGGATCACTGACCCGGCGCGCCCTGCGCGCCCATGGGCGATCTTGCGGGCGATTCGGCGGCGTTCAGCTGCGGCAGGCCATCGCGAAGATGCGCCCCGCTCGAAAGGCATTTCTTGACGACCTTTGCTGAACCCAGCACGTTTCTGCCCGCCCTCGACACCGCCGACGCGCAGACCGCCGTCGAGCGGGACGGCACCGCCCAGGACCCGGCCGCTCCGGTGACGCCCGAGGCCACCGACTTCGCCGCGCTGGGGCTGCCCCAGCCGCTGGTCCAGGCGCTCGCCCGACAGGGCATCACCACCCCGTTCGAGATCCAGCGCGCCACCATGCCGGACGCGCTCGCCGGCCGGGACGTCCTCGGTCGGGGCCAGACCGGCTCCGGCAAGACCCTGGCCTTCGGCCTGCCCCTGCTGGCCCTGGTGGCCGACCGCAACCGGGCCCGGCCGCTGCGCCCCAGGGCCCTGGTCCTGGTGCCGACCCGGGAACTCGCGATGCAGGTCAACGACGCGCTGATGCCGCTCGGCAAGGCCGTCGGCGTGTTCCTGAAGACCGCCGTCGGCGGCGTGCCGTACGACCGGCAGATCGACGCCCTGCGGCGCGGGGTGGAGATCATCGTGGCCACCCCCGGCCGGCTGGGCGACCTGATCGCCCGGGGCGTCTGCCACCTGGACGACGTCGAGGTCACCGTCCTCGACGAGGCCGACCAGATGGCCGACATGGGCTTCCTGCCCGAGGTCACCGAGCTGCTGGCGAAGACGCCGGCCGGCACCCAGCGGCTGCTCTTCTCGGCCACCCTGGACGGCGACGTCGACGCGCTGGTCAAGCGGTTCATGACCGACCCGGTGACGCACTCCACCGCGCCGTCCACCGCCTCGGTGTCCACCATGGACCACCACATGCTGCTGATCCCGCCGCACGACAAGTTCCCGGTCACCGCGTCCATCGCGGCCCGGGAGGGGCGGACGATGGTCTTCGCCCGCACCCAGCTCGGCGTCGACCGGCTGGTCGAGCAGCTGGCCGCCGTCGGCGTACGGGCGGGCGGGCTGCACGGCGGCAAGACCCAGCGGATGCGTACCCGCACGCTGGCCGAGTTCCGTGAGGGCCGGGTGAACGTCCTGGTCGCCACGGACGTGGCGGCCCGGGGCATCCACGTCGACGGGGTCTCGCTGGTGCTGCACGTCGACCCGCCGAAGGACCCGAAGGACTACCTGCACCGCGCGGGGCGTACCGCCCGGGCCGGCGAGTCCGGCGCGGTGGCCACGCTGGTGCTGCCGAAGCAGCGGCGGACCACGCTCGCCATGCTGGAGAAGGCCGGCGTGGCACCGGCCGAGACCCGGGTGCGGGCCGGCGATCCGGCGCTCGCCGAGCTGACCGGCGCCCGCGAGCCGAGCGGCATTCCGGTGCGCGTCGAGGCCGAGGAGCCGCGCCGGCACGGCGACCGGCCGGGCGGCCCGCGCCGCTACGGCGACCGCGACACCCGGGGCGAGCGCCGCTACGGCGACCGCCCCCAGGGCGAGCGCCGCTACGGCGACCGTCCCACCGACGGCCGTGGCTACGGCGACCGGCCCCAGGGCGAGCGGCGCTACAGCGACCGCCCCACCGACAGCCGTGGCTACGGCGACCGCCCCCAGGGCGAACGCCGCTACAGCGACCGCCCCACCGACAGCCGCAGCTACGGCGACCGCCCCCAGGGCGAACGCCGCTACAGCGACCGCCCCACCGACAGCCGCAGCTACGGCGACCGCCCTCAGGGCGAACGCCGCTACAGCGACCGCCCCACCGACAGCCGCAGCTACGGCGACCGCCCCCAGGGCGAACGCCGTTTCGGCGACCGGGGCGGCTTCCGGCCCGAGGGCCGGGGGCGCGACGAGCGGCCGCGCGACGACCGGCGGGGCTTCGGCGGGCGTCCGCCCGCGCGTACCCACTGATCACCAGCGTCAGCCACGAACGCCGTCGCGGGGCCCATGCTCCGCGGCGGCGTTCGCGCATCCGCTGCCGGTGCCGGCCGGTTCGCGTAACGTCCGGCTCATGCCGACCATGCCGAAGTCGCTCTTCTGGACCCGGACGGACACCGCCGGCGCGGAGCACGCGCTGTTCGACGACGGCCGTGGGCTGACGGCGCGGGGCACGCTGACGGCCGTCGACCCGATCCCCTACACCTGCCGCTACCAGCTCGCCACCGACCCGGAGTGGGCCAGCGTCCGCGTCGAGGCAGAGGCGGAGGGCACCGGCTGGATGCGGAGCGTACGCCTGGAGCGGGTGACCGACGGGTGGCGGGTGACCACCGCCGAGCAGGGTGACCTGGACGCGGCGCTGCGGGCGGGCGGCCACCCGCCGGTCGGGCTGCCCGGCGCCGACGACCCGGGCCGGCTGGCCGGGGCGGTGGACGTCGACCTCGGCGGAGCGGCGCTGTTCAACGCGCTACCGGTGCGCCGGCTCGGGCTGACCCGCGCCGCGGCCGACGTCCCGCACCGGATCGACGTCGCCTGGGTGCTGGTGCCCAGCCTGCTGGTGGTGCCCGCCGAGCAGGTCTACACCCCGCTCGGCCCCGGCCGGGTCCGCTTCACCAGCGACACCTTCACCGCCGACATCGACCTCGACGGCGACGGCTACGTGGTGCGCTACCCCGGGCTGGCCGAGCGCGTCGACCCGCGCTGACCGGGCTACGGACGCCTCCCCCGACGGCCCGCGCCGCCCAGGCCCCCCGAACCGGCGCCCCATGCCGGCCACGCGGCTCAGGCCGGCCACGCGGCCCAGCCAGGCCGACGGCTCAGGGCCGGCCAGGCGGCTCAGCCAAGCCGACAGCTCAGGGCCGGCCAGGCGGCTCAGCCGAGCCGACAGCTCAGGCCGGCCAGGCGCCGGTGGTGAGGAAGCGCTCGACGGTCGCCAGGTGCGGGGTCGGGTCCAGTCCCTGGGCGGCCAGCCAGTCGTCGGAGTAGTAGGTGTCGGCGTAGCGGTCGCCGGCGTCGCAGATCAGGGTGACCACCGAGCCGGTGCGACCCTCGGCGAGCAGCTCCGCGATCAGCCCGAAGGCGCCCCACAGGTTGGTGCCCGTCGAGCCGCCCACCCGGCGGCCGAGCACCGCCGAGCCGGCGCGCATGGCGGCCAGCGATGCGGCGTCGGGCACCTGGACCATCCGGTCCACCACCGACGGCACGAACGACGCCTCCACGGTCGGCCGGCCGATCCCCTCGATGCGGGAGCCCCGCCCCGTGCGCACCGACCAGTCGGCGGCCTGCCAGGCGGGATAGAACGCGGAATTCTCCGGGTCGACCACGCACAACTTGGTGGGCAGCCGCTGGTAGCGGGCGTACCGGCCGATGGTGGCGCTGGTGCCGCCCGTGCCGGCGCCCACCACGACCCACGCCGGCACCGGGTGCCGCTCCAGGGCGAGCTGCGCGTAGATCGACTCGGCGATGTTGTTGTTGCCCCGCCAGTCGGTGGCCCGCTCGGCGTAGGTGAACTGGTCCATGAAGTGCCCGCCGGTGTCCTCCGCCAGCCAGCGGGCCTCCACGACCACCTTGGCCGGGTCGTCGACGAGGTGGCAGCGGCCGCCCTGGAACTCGATCTGGGCGATCTTCTCCGGCGAGGTGGAGGCGGGCATCACCGCGATGAACGGCAGCCCCAGCATCCGCGCGAAGTAGGCCTCGGAGACGGCCGTCGAGCCGGAGGACGCCTCCACGATCGTGGTCTCCGGGCCGATCCAGCCGTTGCAGAGCCCGTAGAGGAAGAGCGAGCGGGCCAGCCGGTGCTTCAGCGAGCCGGTCGGGTGCACCGACTCGTCCTTGAGGTAGAGGTCGATTCCCCACGATCGGGGCAGCGGGAACGGCAGCAGGTGGGTGTCGGCGGAGCGGTTGGCGTCCGCCTCGACGGCGGCGATCGCCTCGGTCACCCAGCGCCGGCTGGCCTCGTCGCACCGGTCGATGTGAGTCACTCTCGAAACCTAGCAAGCCGGCTCACCGTGGATCGGCTCCGGTCCGACGGCGCTGGCGGCGCTGACCGGCCCTGCCGGCCGCGAGGATCAGCGGGGCGAGCCGCACGGCGGCGCCGGGCAGCGCGTCGAGGAGCCGGACCTGCGCGCCGCGCCAGCGGGGGACGCTGACCACCGGGCGGGGCCGCCGGGCCAGCCGCGCGGCCCGCCGGGCCACCCGCTCGGGGGTCAGCAGCGTCCCGGTGAAGGAGGCCGCGGCGCCCGGGTCGTCGAGCCGGTCGTGCAGCATCGGCGTCCAGATCCCGTCCGAGCACAGGCACGACACGTGTACGCCCCGGTGCCCGGCCAGCCGCAGGTCGGCGAGGGTGCCGATGCTGAACGCGACGAGGGCGTGCTTGCTGGCCGCGTAGACGGTCTCGCCGGGCGCGGCCACCAGGCCGGCCAGCGACACGACGTTGACCACGTGCCCGTGCCCCTGTTCCCGCATGACGGCCAGCGCGGCGAGGGTGCCGTTCATCGCGCCGAGGGCGTTGACCTCCATCACCCGTCGGCGGGTCGCCGCGTCGTGCTCCCACGAGGGGCCGGTGACGAGGATCCCGGCGTTGTTCACCCAGAGGCCGAGCCCGCCCCGGCCGGCGGCCTCGGCGGCGACGGCGGCGCAGGCGTCCTCGTCGCGTACGTCCAGCCGGCGCGACCAGCCGCCCAGCGGGGCGGCGGCACGGGCCACCGCCTGGTCGTCGTGGTCGGTGAGGAGCACCGGCCAGCCGTCGGCGTGCAGCGCGGCGGCGATGGCGCGGCCGAGGCCGCCGGCCGCACCGGTCACCACCGCCGTCCCGGGGGCTGGCTTCGTCATCGGCGCACGCTATCGCCGCCCGGCGACGGTGCGCCAGAGCCGGCCGGACGCAGGCTGTCCGGCGACCGCGCACCAGAGCCGACGGGACGCGGCTGTCCGGCGGCCGGGGACCGGAGGTGACGGGACGCGGCTGCCGAGGGCCGGCGGGCGGCGGGTCAGGCGGCGGGCGGCACCGGGGCCTGCGGCCGGTTCTCCCACTTCGTGGAGAGGGCGATGCCGGTGCGGGTGGAGGCGACCCCCGGGGTCCGGTTCAGCCGCACGATGAGCCGTTCCAGCTCGGCGATGGTGCCGACCCGGGCCTTGAGCAGGAAAGACTCGACGCCGGCCATGAAGTAGCAGGATTCGATCTCGGGCATCTGCCGGAACGCCTCCAGCACGTCGTCGGTGTCGCCGCCGGAGTCCTCGACGATCCCGATGAGCGCGGTGACGGCGAAGCCGATCGCCTCGGGCTCGACCTCGGCGCGGTAGGCCCGGATCACGCCGCTGGACTCCAGCTTGCCGACCCGCTCGTGCACGGCGGGCGCGGAGAGGCCGACCTGCCGGGCCAGCTCGGCGTAGGACAGGCGGGCGTTGCCGCGTAGCAGCTCCACGAGGCTCAGGTCGATGGCGTCCACGGACTGTGACCCTAGCGGTCCGGGCGTAACGTCGGGCATCCGGCGCGCGTTGGACATGACAGGGTGTAGTCGTTCGAAAACTCGCAGTCAAAGGGGCCGCACGCAGGTAATATTTCCTAACTTCCCACTCAGTGCGTTTTTCGCGTTTGGCGGACAGGCCAGGTCGCTGGTGCTGTAATTGCCATACGTCCCTCATGACGGCTCTGGGCTCGCACCGGCCGGGGGCAGTGTGTTCAGCCGGGGGCTTCGTCGACGCGAGGAGGGGGCTGTGGACACTGGAGATCGCCTGCTGACACCGGGTGAAGTTGCCGCGCTGTTTCGGGTTGACCCGAAGACTGTGACGCGATGGGCAGCGGCGGGCCGGATAGGCAGCATCCGGACTCCAGGCGGGCATCGCCGGTTTCGGGAATCCGAGGTGCGGGCCCTGCTTGAGGGGGAGGGCATGTTGGACGAGGCGGAAGACGTCGGTAAACCGCGTAACGCGGGGCCGGCCGCCTCGACCGGGCCGGGCCCGGCCAACGCCGGCATGTACTGAATGGTGCGGATCGTCACGCGGGCCGGACGCAAGCTCCGGTCCGCGTCCCGGTGAGCCGGGCCCGGGTCACTCCCGGGCCACGCCCAGCTCACCAGACCAACGACGGAACAGCGTGTGCGGTACGCCGAGGGCGTCCAGCACCTTGCCGGCCACGAAGTCGACGAGCTGCGGGGCGGAGGCCGCCGCCCCCGCGCCGTAGAAGCCGGGGCTGGCCGGCAGCACGACCGCTCCGGCGTCGTGCAGCGCGATCAGGTGCTCCAGGTGGCTGCGGGTCACCGGCGTCTCCCGGGGCACCACCACCACCGGCCGGCGCTCCTTGAGGTTGACCTCGGCGGCCCGCTGCAACAGGTCCTTGGAGAGCCCGATCGCGATGCCGGCGCAGGCCGCCGTGCTCGCCGGGACCACCGCCATCCCGCGTACCCGGTAGGAGCCGCTGCTCGGGCCGGCGGCCAGGTCGCCGGCGGGCCAGTGCCGCACGTCGGCTCCCGCGAGGTCGCGGCCCAGCCAGGCGGCGAGGTCCTCGGCCCAGTGTGCGTCCCGGAACGGGCGCCCGGTCTCGTCGAGGACGGTCAGCCGGGCGGCCCGGGAGACGATCAGGTCCACCGGCTCGCCGGCGTCGAGCAGCGCCCGCACGACGGCCGCCGCGTACGGCGTGCCGGACGCCCCGGAGACTCCGACCACCCATGGTTCGCGCATGCCCTCCAGCCTGCCTGGTCGCCCCGTCCCGGCGCCGGGCACCCCCGCCCGGAGCGTCCGTGATGTCCCGCTCGGGTGCCGGTTGTGCCCCGGCGGGCGCGATGTCGGGTCGGGAGCGCGCCCATCCCGGCGGCCTGACATGCTGCCGGTGGCGATTCCCACGCGTAGCGGGATCGCGCCCGGGAGGAATCGGTGATGACCGACGAGGTTCTGCGGTCGCTACGGTCCGAGTGCCCCATCCCGCCCCGGCTCTCGCCGTACGCCGACGGGGTGCAGGAGTGGCTGGTCGGCGACCTGCTGCCGGGCCTCGGCCTGGCGGCTGACGACGCGGCGCCGCAACGGCTGGCGCACGCCGGCGTCGCCCGGTACGCCGGCCGGCTCTACCCCGGCGCGGCCGAGGCCGACCTGCGGGCGCTGACGGCGCTGTTCACCTGGTTCTTCCTGGTCGACGACGCGTGTGACCGGCCGGGCCGGCTCGGCCCCGACCAGATCCGGGCGCTGCGCGCCGGCGCGCTGACGCTGCTGCACGCCGGTCCCCGGCTCCGGCACGTCGGCCTGACCGGGCCGCTGCGGCGGCTGCTGGTGCACGGGTGGCGGGAGCCGCGCCGGCGGATGCCGGCCCGCTGGCGGCTGCGCTTCGCCGGGGCCGTCGCCGACCACCTCGACGGCACGTGGCGGGAGGCGGCGAACAAGGCGGCCGGCCGCCGCCCCGGCGTCGCCGAGTACGTCGCGCTGCGGCGCGCCACCTCCGCCGCGTACGTGTCGTATCCGCTGGTGGAGTTCGTCACCGGTCGCCCGCTGCCCGACCCGGTCCACCACCACCCGCTGCTGCGGGAGATCGCCGACACCGGCAACGACCTGCTCTCCTGGTACAACGACCTCGCCTCGCTGGAACGCGACGAGGCCACCTCCGGCGGGCACAACCTGGTGCTCGCGACGGCGGCCGAGCGGCGGGTGCCGGTGGAGACCGCGGTCGACCTGACGGCCGAGCGCTGGCGGGCGTCGATGCGGCGCTTCGTCGAGCTGCGCGCCGCGGTGCCGTCGTTCGGCCCGGCGCTGGACCGGGCGGTCGCCGACCACCTCGACGGGGTGGCGAACGCCGTCCGGGCCACCGTCGACTGGACCCTGGAGAGCACCCGCTACGGCGGCGGGGGAGGGCGCCTCGTCGACGCCTCCGCCGGCGGAGGGGCCCCTTCCTGACGGCCGGGCCGGACTGCGGGCCCGGCCGCGACGGCGGAGCGCCCACCGACGGCCGGCGCCCGTGGGACTCGCGCAGCGGGGTGGCACCGGTGCGCCCGGCACAGCGGGGCCGGCGGCGACGGTCAGGCGCGTAGGCCGAGGCGGACGACCAGGTCGAGCAGGGCGAAGACGAACAGCGCGATGCCGACGAAGCCGTTGGCGGTGAAGAAGGCCCGGTTGACCTTGCTCAGGTCGGTCGGGGTGACCACCAGGTGCTGGTAGCCGAAGGCGAGGGCGGTCAGCCCCAGCCCGATCCACCAGAGCCAGCCGAAGCCGACCAGCGCCCCGAACCAGAGGAACAGCGCGAACGTCACCACGTGCGCCACGGTGGAGGCGTGCAGCGCGAAGCGCAGCCCGTAGCGGGCCGGCACGCTGTGCACGCCGATCTGCCGGTCCACCTCGGCGTCCTGGCAGGCGTAGATGAGGTCGAAGCCGCCGATCCAGAGGCCGACGGCCACGCCGAGCAGCCACGCCGGCCAGGAGCCGTCGAGGGTGCCGGTGACGCCCAGCCAGGCGCCGACCGGGCCGACGGCCTGGGCGACGGCCAGGATCGCGTGCGGCCAGTTGGTGAACCGCTTGCCGTACGGGTAGACGACCAGCGGCACCACGGCGAGCGGCGCGAGCACCAGGCAGAGCGGGTTGAGCAGGGCGGCGGCGGCGAGGAAGACCACGAGCGCGACGGCCGCGCCGGTCCAGGCCGTCCGCACGCTGACCGCCCCGGTGACCAGTTCCCGGCCGGCGGTACGCGGGTTCCGCGCGTCGATCCGGCGGTCCAGGATCCGGTTCGCGGCCATCGCGAACGTCCGCGCGCCGACCATCGCCACGGTGATCAGCAGCAGGTCCAGCCACCGGACCCGCCCCCCGTCGACCTGCATGGCGGTGAGCGCCGACAGGTACGCGAACGGCAGGGCGAACACGGAGTGCTCGATCGCCACCAGCTTGAGGAAGGACTTCACCCGGCCCGGCCGCTGCGCCGGTTCGACGGCGGTCGCCATCAGATGCCGTACTCCTTCCAGCGCTTGTCGACCAGGGAGACGACCTCGGGTGCCATCCGCATCTCCTCCGGCCAACCCCGGGTGTAGCCCTCCTCGGGCAGCTTGCGGGTGGCGTCGACGCCCGCCTTCCCGCCCCAGAACTGCTGGTAGGAGGCGTGGTCCAGGTGGTCCACCGGCCCCTCGGTGAGCAGCAGGTCGCGGGCGTAGTCGACGTTGCCGAAGGCGCGGAAGGCGACCTCGTTGTAGTCGTGCACGTCGCAGTCCTCGTCGACGATCACGATCAGCTTGGTCAGCGACATCATGTGCGCGCCCCAGATCGCGTTCATCACCTTCTGGGCGTGCTTCGGGTAGCGCTTGCGGATCGACACGATCGCGCAGTTGTGGAAGACCCCGGCCGCGGGCAGGTCGTAGTCGACGATGTCCGGGATCAGGAAGCGCAGCAGCGGCGCGAAGATCCGCTCGGTGGCCTTGCCGAGGCCGTGGTCCTCCTGCGGGGGCTGCGACGTGACGATCGAGTGGTAGACCGGGTCGCGCTGCGTGGTCATGCACTCGATGTGCATCACCGGGAAGGGCTCCACCGGCGTGTAGAAGCCGGTGTGGTCGCCGAACGGGCCCTCCGGGAGCCGCTCACCCGGCTCGATGTAGCCCTCCAGGACGATCTGCGCGTGCGCCGGCACCTGGAGCGGGACCGTCAGGCAGTCCACCATCTCGACCCGCTCCCCGCGCAGGTACCCGGCGAACAGGTATTCGTCGATGTCGGCGGGAAGTGGCGCGCTGGCCGAGTAGGCGACCGCCGGGTCGGTACCGATGGCGATCGCCACCGGCAGCCGCTGCCCGAGCCGCTCGGCGACCGCGTGGTGCGCCGTGGAGTTCTTGTGGATCTGCCAGTGCATGCCGATGCTGTTCCGCGAGTGCTGCTGCAACCGGTACAGCCCCAGGTTGCGCTTGCCCGTCTCCGGGTGCTTCGTGTGGGTCAGCCCGAAGTTGTGGAAGATCCCGCCGTCGCCCGGCCAGACCTGCAACCCCGGCAGCCGGCCCAGGTCGACGTCGTCGCCCCGGTAGACCACCTGCTGGCAGGGAGCGGTCCTGACCTTCTTCGGCGGCATCGACGTGAGCTGCCTGACCTTGCCGAGGCCGTCCATCATCCCGGAGAGGCCCACCGGCAGCTCCGGCTTGAGCATGTTGCCGAGCCGCTCGCCGATCTCGTCCAGCGACTCGACGCCGAGCGCCATCGCCATCCGCTTCTCGGTGCCGAAGAGGTTGATCGCCACCGGCATCTCGCCCCGGGTGGGCCGCTCGAAGAGCAGCGCCGGGCCGCCCGCGCGGACCGTCCGGGTGACGATCTCGCTGATCTCCAGGGTGGGATCGACCGGGGCGCTCACCCGCCGCAACTCGCCCGCGCGCTCCAGCGCCGCGAGGAAGTCCTTGAGATCGGTGTACGGGAAGCCACGAGCCGCCATGCCTGCCAGTCTCCCGCACCGACCTGGGCGGCGACCACGCCGGGGTGGTGTGACACCGGCGGTCACCGGGTCGGCAGGCGCGGGAACGGCCCGGTCGCTCCGGCCGGCGGAGGTCCGGGTCATCGATCACCGACGCTCCGACGGGCCGGACCGGACGGCCGGTGATCACTAGGATCGGGTCCGCCGATCGGACCGGTCGTGATGCCCCGCCGCGGCCTTCCGGACCGGCCTCACCCACGAAGGAGATCGATGAGATCTGTGCGTGTCCCGCGCAGCAGGACCCTGCGCGCCCTGACCGTGCTGGCCGTGGTCACGGCGGGCACCGGCGTGGTGGCCGGTCCGGCCGCCGCGGAGACCGACCCCGGCCAGGTCAGCGGCTGGTTCAACGACCTCACCGTCGGCGCGGCCGGCGCGCCAGGCCGGGTGGCGCCGCTGGAGCTGAGCAGCACCGGCGCGACCGCCCCCCGGGTCACCGTCGACCTGTCCGGCCTGGCGGGCGTCGCCACGGTCAGCTTCCCCGACTGGTGCGTCACCGAGGGCACCTCGGTGACCTGCCCGATGCCGCCGGGGGCGATTCCGGACGAGTACGGCACCGTCAACGGCACGGTGCCGCTGGTCTTCCGCGCCGCGCCCGGCGCCGTCCACGGCGCGACCGGCACGCTGAACTACACCGTGGGGGCCGACGGACTGGGGCCGTACACCCATCAGGCGACCGTCGACGTGCGGTCCGGTCCCGACCTGCTCGACCTGGTCGACGAGCGCGTCCCGGGCGTCGACGTCGGCGACGTCCGCGACGTGCCCGTGGCCGTGGTCAACGCCGGTGACCAGCCGGCCGGGGACCTCCGGCTGACGCTCCGCTTTCCAGTCGGCCTGCAACCTGCCAGCTACCGGAACTGCCGGTACGGCGTCGACCCGGTGCTCGCCACGGTGGTGGTCTGCACCGTGCGGGGCACGTTCGTGCCCGGGGTCCGGCACGAGCTGCGGCACGGTTTCACCACCACGGTCGGTCCGGCCACCCTCGGCGACAAGCGCATCACCCAGTTCGTGGAGCCGCTGGCCACCGCGGGGCCCCTGCCCGGCAACGTGCGGCTGACCCGTCGGGAGGCCGACCGCGCGCTCCGGCTGCGGCCGGTCGGCGAGCCGATGGATCCGATCGCCGCCGGCGACGCCTACGGCAGCACCTACCTGCCCGGCGTCCACGGCGCCTTCGACGTCGTCGCCGTGGGCGCCACCGTCACCGGTGCCGTCGGTGACACCGTCCGGGTGAACGTGGGGATCCGCAACGACGGTCCGGGCGTGCCGGACAACACCGTCTCCGGCGGCAGCACCAGCGCGATGATCTTCACCCCACCGGCCGGAGTGACCGTGCTGGCCACCCCGCCCGGCTGCGGGCCGACCCAGGACGACGAGGGCAGCGCTCCGACGGCCTGGGTCTGTTGGCAGGGGACCGTGTTCCCCGCCGGGCAGAGCTTCACGGTGCCGTTCGAGCTGCGGATCGACGGCCCCACGGGCGCTCCGGGCGAGGTCCGCGTGTACTACGACTACCCGCGTCCGGACGACGATCCGACCAACGACGCCGCCCCGGTCACCCTCGGCTGACCGGGACCCCGTGCCCGCCCTGGGCCGAGGCGGGGCCGACGAGGAGGGCCGGCCACGGGCGTACCGTGGCCGGCCTTCGCGCCCCCGGCCGCCCGGGGGCGGGTCCGAGATCGGTCCCGGGCACGTTCGTCAGCGGGCGGCCGGCTCCCAGGCGTACGCGGCCACGGGCGCGTCGAGCGGCGCGCCGGTGAGCCGGTTGGCCAGGGTGGAGATGGTGTACGTGCCGACGCCGAGCACGACGTCCAGGGCGTGCCGGGGCTGGTAGCCGGCCGCCAGGAAGGCGGTGATCCCGTCCTCGGGCACCGCGCCCCGGTGGTCGAGCACGGCGAGGGTGAAGCGGCGCAGGGCCTCCAGCCGGTCGTCGGGCACGGGCGTGCCGGCGCGCAGCGCGCCGATCAGCCCGGGCGTCGCGCCGTGCCGGGTGAGGGCGGCCGTGTGCATGGCGACGCAGAGGTGGCACTCGTTGCGGGTGGCGACCGTCATGACGACGACCTCCCGCTCGACGGGGTCGAGGGCGCACTTCTCGAAGATGCCGTTGACGGTGAGGAATCCGGTGAGCAGTTCCGGGGACTCGGCCATCAGGCCGACCGCGGCGGGCAGGTGCCCGAGCCGGCGGCGTACGCCCTCGATGACCGGCCGTGCGGCGGCGGGTGCGGTGTCGGCGGTGTGCGCGGTGAACGGGGACACGGCAAACCTGCTCTCGGGTTCGGGGACGGCCGGCGCGGCCCGACGGGCGGCCCGCCGTAGGTGGACGTAGGATCGTCAACGTGGTTGTCGAAATAGTAAACGAGGTTGTCGAACGTGGCAACGGCTGAACCCGACCGGCCCGGCTTCCTGCTGCCCCTGCTGCTGCTGGCCGGCTTCCGTACGCTCATCGACGACCTGCACGCGGAGCTGGCCCGGCAGGGGCACCCGGAGCTGCGACCGCTGCACGGCTTCGTCCTCCAGGCCGTCGGTGCCGAGGGCACCACCGCCACCGAGCTGGGCCAGCGGCTCGGCGTCTCCAAGCAGGCGGCCGGCAAGACGGTCGACCGCCTGGTCGCCCTCGGCTACCTGGAGCGCGCCGACGACCCGCGCGACGCGCGGCGCAAGCTGGTCCGGGCGACCCCGCACGGCCTGGACGGCCTGCGCCGCTCGGCGGCCGTCTTCGACCAGCTCCGGCAGCGGTGGGCCGCCACCCTCGGCGCCGACCGGGTCGCCGCCCTGGAGGACGACCTGCGCGCGGTCACCCCGGCCAACCCGTTCCGCCTCGACGTGCCCGGCTGGTTCGGCGGCTGACCACCGCACCGTCGCCCGCGCTCACGTGGCAGCGGGACCCCGGCAGCGGCGGTGGACGGGCGCCCGCGGGGGGGCCGACAGCAGCACGGCCGCCCGCCGTCAAGACCCCCAGATGGACATGTGGCTGCACTTCGACAAGTTCGGGGTTCTCGACCACGCCCTGCGGCACCTCGACCGGGAACTGGACGACCTGATCTGCGAGCCGCAACTCGTCATCGGCCCCGCCTCGCCCACCGAACAGGCCGTGGGAAAGGACGGAATCCGACGGTTCTCGCGGTACAAGTTCGTCATCCTGCTCCTCGGACAGACCCGCATTTCGGTCTTCTCCTGCGAGTGGGACTTCGTCAAGTGCATCGTGTCGAACGCCGACGCCTTCGACTTTCGTTACAAGGACATCACCGGCCTGCGGATGCGGCAGTTGCACGAGGCGCCGCAGGGCGGCCGACTGGTCATCACCGATGACCACGGCAAGGAGATGGAGGTACGGTTCGCCAAGGTCTTCGAAATGATCATCGCCGGTACGGACCGGATCGCGGTGACCATCGACGTGCAGGCGCAGAACGCCGGCGCCGGGTTGCAGCCGACGGGGGCCACCGCCACCGAACGGCTCGTCCGGCGGCAGTTGGACGACGCGGCCTGACCGGTGCCCCGGTGAGCTGCGGTGGGTGGCCCGGCGAGGCCGCCCACCGCACGCGTCGACGCGGCCGTCACCCGTCCGTCGTGGGCCGTCTCCGGATCAGCGGGACAGCGGCGTACGTGCGGTCCGGGTCACCCGCAGGTGATCAGTCCAGGCCGCCGTAGGAGTGCAGTCCCTCGAAGAAGATGTTCACACCGAACAGGTTCATCAGCATGGTGAGGAAGCCGACGACGGCGAGCCAGGTCGCCACGTTCCGTTTCACGCTCGGGGTGGCCCGGGCGTGCAGGTAGCCGGCGTAGATCACCCAGGAGATGAACGACCAGGTCTCCTTCGGGTCCCAGCCCCACGGCCGTCCCCAGGCCGCCTCGGCCCAGATCGCCCCGGCGATCACCGCGAAGGTGAAGACCGGGAACGCGAAGGCGTGCAGCACGAAGGTCAGCCGCTCCAGTGCCGCCGCCGCCGGCAGCCGCTTCGCCAGCGTGTACGGGAAGCTCCGCCGGCCCTGCTCGTAGCCGGCGCGCATCAGGAACGCCACCGCCGGCACCGCGCCCAGCAGGAAGATGCCGGAGGCGAAGACGATCGTCGAGACGTGGATGACGAACCAGTACGAGTTGAGCGCCGGCACCAGCGGCACGATCGGGGTGTAGAGCACCAGCTCGGCGGTCGCCACCAGCAGCACCATCACCAGCGACAGGAACAGCCCGAGGCGGCGCAGCTGCGGCCGCTTCCAGAGCACCATCAGCCAGCCGGCGACACCGATCCAGGTGCCCGTGAGCACGAACTCGTACATGTTGCCCCAGGGCATCCGGTCGGCGGCGAGACCGCGCGTGACCAGCGCCCCCAGGTGCAGCAGCGCCCCGAGCGCGGTGGCCGCGACGGCGACCAGGCCCGCCATTCGGGCGCGCCGGGCGGTGCGCTCGGCCGCCGACGCCCCGCTCGCGACGGGTGCGTCAGGGGTGCCGCCCCCGGCCGCGCCGACGCCGGCACCGACCAGCTCGCGGGCGGGCGCCGCGGCCACCCGGGCGCGGGCGTTGCCGAGCGCGTACTCGACGGCGTGGCTGATCATCGCGATCAGGTACGCCAGGATCGCGAACGACACCAACTGGTCGGAGAGTGCGGACATCACTCGGCTCCTTCTCGCGCTCCGGCCCGGTCGCCGCCGTCGCGGTCGACACCGGCCTCCTCGTCCGACCGCCCGTCGCCGCCGATGGCGGCCACGAGCTGCGCGAACTCGTCGGCGAACCCGGGATGGTCGGTGCGCGGCAGGCCACCGGCCTCGACCAAACTACTACCGCTCGTCGGAGATCCACTCGTGGGGTCGGCGGCACCGGCCGGCAGCACCCGGAAGAAGACCCGGCGGCGCCGCCCGAACAGCGAGCCCATCAGCCCGACCAGCAGGACGGCGGAGCTGACCAGCAGCAGCGTCGAGCCTGGGTCGTACCGGACCGACAGGGTGATGTACGGCACGGTGCCCAGGAACTCGACGGTGGTGCCGTCGTCCAGCGTCCAGGTCTCGCCCTTGCGGAGCAGCTTCGTGCCGACCTCCTTGACCTTGCCGGCCCGCACCTGCCGCTGGTCCAACTCGTAGACCGAGCCGGGGATGCCGGCGTCCATGCCCAGGTTGCCCCGGTACGCGACGAGGTTCAGCGCGGGGTTCCGCTCGGTGGGGTACTCGGAGCGGGCGAACGGCGCAGCAGCCGGTGCGGTCGGCAGGTAGAGGCCGGAGAAGGCCATCTGGAGGTTCTCGCCCCGCTCACCCGTCGCGGGGTCGACGTTGATGTCCGGGAAGGCCGCCAGCCCTTCGCTGGTCAGGCCGATGTCGCCCGTGGTCAGGAACGGGAAGTTGCTGGTCTGGCTCTTGCCGAACCGGTCCGTGTAGCGGATCACCGGGGCGTAGCCGTGGCCCAGCAGGTAGACGTTCGCGCCGTCGAGGCGCAGCGGGGCGTTGACCGAGAAGTTGGCCCGCCGCCGCTCGCCGTCGGCCTCGTCGACGGTCACCTCGGCGTCGAAGAACTCCGGCTGGCCGGACTCCAGGAACCGGGCGTGGAAGTCGTCGAGTTGGATGCAGAAGCCCGGCAGGTCGGCGCTGTCGACGCGGGGGCCGAGCTTGCTCTCGGCGTACTGCTGGCGGGTGTTGCAGAACGCGTTGTCCGCGCCGGCCACCAGCAGCTTGTTGCCGCTCCAGCCGTACCAGGAGCCGAGCGCGACGCCGACCAGCACGAGCACCAACGAGCTGTGGAAGAGCAGGTTGCCGGTCTCCTTGAGGTAGCCCTTCTCGGCGGAGACCTCGTCGCCACGCACCACCACCCGCCAGCGCCGCCGGCGCAGCGCCGCCGCGATCGCCGCGACACCCCCCTCGGGCGCGGGCAGGACGGCGTGCTGCGGCAGCCGGTCCAGCCGCTTCGGCGCGGCCGGCGGCTTCGACCGCAGCGCCCGTACGTGGTCGCGCAGCCGGGGCGTGATGCAGCCGATCAGCGAGGTGAAGAGCAGCAGGTAGATCGCGGAGAACCAGACCGAGCCGAACGCCTCGAAGGCCCCGATCCGGTCCAGCACCGGAGCCAGGTCGGGGTGCGCGGTGAAGTAGTCCCGCACGTCCTCCGGGTTGACCCCGCGCTGCGGCAGCACGGAGCCGGGGATGGCGGCCACCGCGAGCAGGAAGAGCAGCACCAGGGCCGTACGCATGCTGGTGAGCTGCCGCCACGAGTTGCGCAGCAGGGCCAGCAGGCGGTTGGGCCGGCGCCGGGGCGCCTCGGCCGGCGGTGCCGGCCGCTCGTCGACGGCGGTCATCAGATGCTCACCTCGCCCACCCCGACGGTGGTCTGCAACCAGATCACGAAGTTCGTCCAGCCGCCGGTGACCAGCGCGAGGCCGATCAGGATCAGCAGCGCCCCGCCCACCCGGGTGACCCAGCGGCTGTTGCGCCGGACCGCCCGGAACACGCCCAGCAGCCGCTCGAAGCCCAGCCCGAAGACGACGAACGGAATCCCCAACCCGAGGCAGTACGCCACGGCGAGTACCGCGGCCCGGTCGGTCTGCCCGCCGACGGCGGCCATGCCGATCACCGCGCCGAGGGTCGGGCCGACGCAGGGCACCCAGCTGAGCGCGAAGACCGCCCCGAAGACCGGCGCCCCGAGCAGCCCGGCGGCGGGCAGCCGCTGGAAACGGAACTCCCGCTGCAACCCGGGGACCAGCCCCACGTAGCTCAGCCCGAGCACGACGATCAGCGCGCCGATGACGATCTCCAGCGTCCGCTCGTACTCGAAGAAGACCCGGCCGACGCCGGCGAAGAGAATCGCGGTGGCGGTGAAGACGGCGGTGAAGCCGGCGATGAACAGCAGCGTGCCGGCGAGCACCCGGCCCTTGACCGCGACCTTCGGCGCCCCGGTGCGCTCGCGCACCGCCACCCCGCCGCCGTTCTCCCCGCTCGCGGCGCTGTCGGCGCCGGGCAGAGGGCCGTCCGTCGCCGGCTGGCCCTCCCGCACCCGCGGGCGCCGGGTTTCGAGGTCCGCGCCGGCGAGGCCGGTGACGTACGACAGGTAGCCCGGCACGAGCGGGAGCACGCACGGGGAGAGGAAGCTGACCAGCCCGGCGAGCGCCGCCGCGCCGATGGCGAGCAGCAGCGGGCCCGACTGGGCGAGTTCGGAGAACGTCTCGCCCATCAGCGTGAACCGTTGGAGGCCGGCTGCTCGGCGGCGATCCGCTCGACGATGGGCTGGAGGCCCTCCTGCTTCACCGCCGCCCGGATCACGACGGCGATCCGGCCGTCCCGGTCCAGCACCACGGTGGCCGGGATGGTGTTCGGCGGGATGTCCAGGGCGAGCGCCAGCCGGCTCGGCGGGTCGAAGAGACTCGGGTAGCTGACCTTGAAGCTCTCCTCGAAGGCCCGCGCCTTGTCCCGCTGGTCCTGGATGTTGATGCCCAGGAAGGTCACCCCGGAGCCCTTCGTGGCCTGGTACGTGTTCTCCAGGTCGTCCGCCTCCGCCCGGCACGGCGCGCACCAGGAGCCCCAGAAGTTGACCACCACGACCTGGCCGCGGTCCTTCGCCACGTCGTGGCTGCCGCCGGTGAGCAGCTCACCGGCGAGCTTCGGGGCGGCCGAACGCTGGTCGGGGGCGCACTCGATGATGCCGCCGGAGTTGTCGCACGCCTTCTCGCCGTCGCGCGACGAGCAGCCGGCCAGCGCCACCGTCACGACGGCGGCGAGCAGACCCGCGGTCCACCTCCGGGCGTTCATCAGGCCCCCTTGGCCGTCCTGGCGGTCGGCGACATCGCGATCAGGTGGGCGGCCGGCTCGGAGTAGCCGATGCCGACGACCTTGGCGCCGTCGAAGTGGAAGGAGGTGAGGCTGGCCAGCCCGCACTGGCGCTTGCGCGGGTCGTGCCAGAGCCGCTTGCGCTCCACGTAGCGGCGCAACGTCCAGATCGGCAGCTGGTGGGAGACCAGCACGGCCTCGCGCCCCTCGGCGGCCACCCGGGCGGCGTGCAGGGCGCCGAACATCCGCTCCGCGATGGCGCGGTACGCCTCGCCCCAGGACGGGGTGACCGGGTCCCGCAGCACCCACCAGTTGCGCGGGTCGCGGAACGAGCCGTCGCCGGGCGAGACCTTCTTGCCTTCGAACCAGTTGGCACTCTCGATGAGCCGCTCGTCCACTCCGACCGGCAGCCCGAACTGCGCGGCGATCGGCTCGGCCGTCTGCTGGGCGCGCTCCAGCGGGCTGGCCACCACGTGCACGACCTCCCGCTCGGCCAGCCCCTGCGCGGCGGCCTTGGCCATCTGCACGCCGAGCTCGGAGAGCCGGAAGCCCGGCAGCCGGCCGTAGAGGATGCCGTCCGGGTTGTGCACCTCGCCGTGCCGCAGCACGTGGACCACCGTCTTGCTCACCGCTACCCCCCGTGACCCGCCGCTGCCGCCGCGTTGGCCGCCACCGGCAGTGCGGCGGCGATCTGCTCCAGAGCGGCGTCGTCCAGCGCCGCAGACACGAACCACGCCTCGAAGGCGCTCGGCGGCAGGTAGACGCCGCCGGCGAGCATCGCGTGGAAGAACGCCTTGAACGCCGGCACCTGCTGGGTGCGGGCGCTGTCGTAGTCGACCACGTCGGCGTCGGTGAAGAAGATCGAGAACATGTTTCCCGCGTACGACAGCCGGTGCGGGACCCCGGCGGCGGCGAGCGCGTCGGCGGCGAGCCTGCCCACGACGGCGGCCGTGTCGTCCAGCTTGCGGTAGAGCGCGTCGTCGGCCAGCCGCAGGGTGGCCAGGCCGGCGGCGCAGGCCAGCGGGTTACCGGAGAGGGTGCCGGCCTGGTAGACCGGGCCTGCGGGGGCCAGTCGCTCCATGATCTCCGCACGCCCGCCAAACGCCGCGGCCGGCAGGCCACCCCCCATGACCTTGCCGTACGTCCACAGGTCGGCGTCGGAGGGGTCGAGGCCGTGCCAACCGGCGCGGGAGACCCGGAACCCGGTCATCACCTCGTCGACGATGAGCAGCGCGCCGTGCGCGTGCGCGATCCGGGCGAGCTGGGAGTTGAAGCCGTCGCGCGGGGCGACCACGCCCATGTTGCCGGCGGCGGCCTCGGTGATGATCGCGGCGATGTGCTGGCCCTCGGCGGCGAACGCCTGCTCCACGGCGGCGACGTCGTTGTACGGCAGCACGATCGTGTCGCCCGCCGCCGCGCCGGTCACCCCCGGCGAATCGGGCAGGCCGAGGGTCGCCACCCCCGAGCCGGCGGCGGCCAGCAGGCCGTCGGAGTGCCCGTGGTAGCAGCCGGAGAACTTCACGATCCGGGGTCGGCCGGTGAAGCCGCGCGCCAGCCGGATCGCCGACATGGTGGCCTCGGTGCCGGAGTTGACCAGCCGGACCTGCTCGACCGGGGTGCGGTCCACGATCTCGGCGGCCAGCTCGACCTCGCCCGGAGTGGGGGTGCCGAAGCTCGTGCCCCGGGTCGCGGCCGACCTGATCGCGTCCACGACCTCCGGGTGCGCGTGACCGAGGATCAGCGGGCCCCAGGAGGAAACCAGGTCGACGTAGCGCCGGTCGTCGGCGTCGTAGAGCCAGGGCCCCTCCCCCCGGACCATGAAGCGCGGCGTGCCACCGACGGCACGGAACGCGCGCACGGGGGAGTTCACCCCGCCGGGCACGATGGCCTTGGCGCGGTCGAACAGGGCCTCGGAGGCCGGTGCGTCGGCCGGGTAGCGGCCGGATCCGGCGGGAAACATATCGGTCACGATGCCGCCATTGTGTCAGCGTCGGGCGGCGAATCGGCAGGCACCCCGCACCGGGGTTACCAGGCTCACCCGGGCCGGCCCTCACCGCCGTCCCGGTAGCGTCGCTCCGCCGTGCGGGCGTACCCGTTCCCGCCCCTCCCCGAGCATGTCCGGTCCCGGCCTTGCGGGGCGTACCCGTTGCCTGCCGTGCGGGGTGTGCGCCCGCTCCCCTTCGGCGCGGAGGCGCGTCCACTCCCGGCCGTGCGGAGCATGCCCACTCCCGGCCGCGCGGCGTGTGCCCGTCCCCGGCCGTGCGGCGTATGCCTGTCTCCGGCCGCGCGGCGTGTGCCTGTCTCGGGCCGCGCGGACTGTTGCCTGTCTCGGGCCGTGCGGCGTGTGCCCGTCCGTCCCTGGCCGCACGGCATGTGGTCTTCCACGGCAGCGCGGGCGGGTCCGGTTCGGCCCTGCGGGGCGGGGCGGGCTGCTGTCGCCCTGGCGCGGGGGGGGGGCGCTTCCGTGCTCGGGAGCGTGGTCGTCGCGCCCGGTCGGCTCGGTCGCCACCGCTCGACGGGCCGGGTGGTCCGGATCGCGCTAGGCTGACCCGGTGGATCGTGCCGAACTGTCCATCACGCTACACCGGACGGGCGACGAAGCTGTGCTTCGCCTGGCCGGTGAGATCGACATGCTCACGGCCGCCCAGCTGTCGACCGTCGTCAACGAGGTCCTCGCCGATCCGCCACCGCGCATCGTGCTCGACCTCGGCGGGGTCACCTTCTGCGACTCCCAGGGCCTGGGCACCCTCGTCGTGCTCAGTCGTAAGGCCAGTCACGCGCAGAGCCTGTTGATCCTGACCAACGTCGGCGACTTCCTGCTCCGCGTCCTGGACATCACCGGCCTGCGCAGCGCCCTGATGATCCGCAACGACCAGACCACGGGCTGACTCCCCACCACCCCACGCGTCGACTCCCCGCCCAGACGACAGCGGCCTTCCCGTCCAGACGACGGGTTGAGGCGATCTTGGCACGAAACGGCCCCTCCGAGGGCCGCCAGCTACCAAGATCTCGCCGCCCACGCCGCCACCCCCGCCCGGCGCGTCCACACGCTCCGCCCACCCAGCGTCGATCATGACGTTAGCCCGGACAATCCGGCCATTCCGCCAACCTCATGATCAACGGGCGAGGCCGGAGACCGGGTCCGGTCCCGGGTTAGGCCGGAGGGCCCGCCGTGGGTCAGGGCCTGTCGGTTTGGGCGCTGACCCGCGTGCCGTGGTCACCTTCATCCAGGGCGGGTCGGTGGGTGGTCAGGGGGTGTTGCCCCAGCGGGCCTGTTCCAGGACCCGCACCGCTCGGTCGCGGGAATCCTGATCGTCCAGGCGCAGCATCGCGGTGGCCTCGTCGACCGCGTCGGTCAGCACCCGCAACTGCGCGTCCCGGTCCCGCACCAGATCCGACTGGGCCGCGAGCTGCCGGGTCTTCACCCACAGCTCGACGAAGACCGACACCTTGGCGCGCAGCACCCACGGGTCGAACGGCTTGGTCAGGTAGTCGACCGCGCCGACCGCGTAACCGCGTAGCGCGAGCTGGGCGTCCCGGTCGGCGGCGGTGAGGAAGATGATCGGCACGTGCCGCGTACGCTCGCGCCGCTTGATGTGGCTGGCGGTCTCGAAGCCGTCCATGTCCGGCATCTGGGCGTCCAGCAGGATCACCGCGAAGTCGTCGACCAGCAGCTGCTTCAGGGCCGCCTCGCCGCTCTCGACGGCGACGGACTGGACCGGCAGGCCCTGGAGAATCGCCTCCAGTGCCATCAGGTTCTCCCGGCGGTCGTCCACCAGCAGCGCCTTTGCCATCTGGGTCACGAACTCTCCTCGGTTCGGCTGCCGCTGATCCAGGACGACATGAGTTCGATCAACTCGTCCAGGTCGACGGGCTTGGTGATGTAGTCACTTCCCCCGGCCGCCAGCGCCGACTCGCGGTCGCCGGGCATGGCCTTGGCGGTCAGGAAGACGATCGGCAGGTCGGCGAACCGGTGGTTGCGCCTGATCTGTCTGGTCGTCTCGTACCCGTCCTGATCGGGCATCATCGCATCCATCAGGACGATGTCCACCTCCGGATGCTCGGCCAGCAGGCGGACGCCGTCCGCCCCGTTGTCCGAGTACAACACGGTCAGGCCGTGCAGTTCCAACGCGCTGGTCAACGCGAAGACGTTCCGGACGTCGTCGTCGACGATCAGCACGGTGGCGCCCTCCAGCCGCCGGGTGGCCGGCGTGGAGGCCGGCTCGGGCAGCTCCGGCGGCGGCATGAGCAGCGACGACGGCAGTCCGGCCCGCGCCGGTGACGGCGGCAGCGGCGCGACCACCGCGTCCGGGGCGAGCACGTCCGGCACGAAGAGGGTGAACGTCGAGCCCTGGCCGGGCGCCGACGCCACCACGATGCTGCCGCCCAGCAGCCGGGCCAGGTCCCGGCTGATCGACAGCCCCAGCCCCGTGCCGCCGTAGCGACGGCTGGTGGTGCCGTCGGCCTGCTGGAACGCCTCGAAGATCAGCGACAGCTTGTCGTCGGAGATGCCGATGCCGGTGTCGACCACGGTGAACGCGATGACCTGCCGCGCGTTGGTCAGGGCCGGCACGTCGAAGACGGCGCTGTCGGGCGCCGGCGCGATCCGCAGCGTCACCGCCCCGTTGTCGGTGAACTTGACCGCGTTGGAGAGCAGGTTGCGCAGGATCTGCTGGAGTCGCTGGGCGTCGGTGACCAGCGCCTCCGGCAGGTCCTTGCTGATCCGCACCTGGAAGTCCAGGCCCTTCTCCTCGGCCTGCGGCGCGAACGCCTGCTCCACGTACCCGCGGATCTCGTCGAACCGGACGGCGGTGGGCTCGACGTCCATCCGCCCCGCCTCGATCTTGGACAGGTCCAGGATGTCGTCGATCAGCGACAGCAGGTCGGAGCCGGCGCCGTGGATCGTCCGGGCGAACTCGATCTGCTTCGGCGTGAGGTTCTGCTCCGAGTTCTCGGCCAGCAGCCGGGCCAGCAGCAGCAGCGAGTTCAGCGGCGTACGCAGCTCGTGGCTCATGTTGGCCAGGAACTCCGACTTGTACGCCGACGCCCTCGTGAGCTGCTGGGCCTTCTCCTCCAGGCCGAGCCGGGCCAGCTCGATCTCCCGGTTCTTCGTCTCGATGTTGCCCTTCTGCTCCGAGAGCAGCTGCGCCTTGTCCTCCAGTTCGGCGTTGGTGCGCTGGAGTTCCGCCGACTGCTCCTGCAACTCGTGGGCGAGCCGCTGGGACTGCGCGAGCAGTTCCTCCGTACGCCGGTTGGCCTGGATGGTGTTGACGGCGATGCCGGTGGTGAGCACGAGCCGCTCCAGGAACGACAGGTGCAGCTCGGAGAAGGCCGCCACGCTGGCGAACTCGATGACCCCGAGCAGCTCGCCCTCGAAGAGCACGGGCAGTACGACCAGGTCGGCCGGCGGAGTCTCGGCGAGCCCGGAGCGGAGCATCAGCTTGCCGTCCGGCGCCCCGCCCATCCGGATCGTGCGGCGGGACAGGGCGGCCTGGCCGACCAGCCCCTCGCCGGGGCCGAAGGTGACCTCGTGCCCCCGGGCGACGTAGCCGTAGGAGGCGGTCAACCGCAGCCGCATCACGCCCTCGGACGTGTCCGCCAGGAAGAACGCGCCGAGCTGCGCGTCGACCAGCGGGGTCACCTCCATCATGATCATGCGGCAGACCTCGCCCAGGTCGCGCTGCCCCTGGAGCAGGCCGCCGATCCGGGCCAGGTTCGAGTCGAGCCAGCCCTGCTCGGCGTTCTTCTTGGTCGTCTCCCGGAGGGTGACGATCATCTGGTTGATGTTGTCCTTCAGCTCGGCGACCTCGCCCTGCGCCTTGACCGCGATCCGCTGGGTCAGGTCGCCCCGGGTCACCGAGGTGGAGACCTGCGCGATGGCGCGCAGCTGGGTGGTGAGGGTCGAGGCGAGCTGGTTGACGTTCTCGGTGAGGTCCCGCCACGTGCCGGAGACGCCCTTGACCTGGGCCTGCCCGCCCAGCTTGCCCTCCGAGCCCACCTCGCGCGCGACGCGGGTCACCTCGTCGGCGAACGACGACAGCTGGTCCACCATCGTGTTCACCGTCGACTTCAACTCCAGGATCTCACCCTGGGCGTCAACGGTGATCTTCTGCGACAGGTCGCCCTTCGCGACCGCCGTGGTGACCGAGGCGATGTTGCGCACCTGCGACGTCAGGTTCGACGCCATCGAGTTCACGTTGTCGGTCAGGTCCCGCCACGTACCCGAGACGCCCTTCACCTGGGCCTGCCCGCCCAGCTTGCCCTCCGTGCCCACCTCGCGCGCGACGCGCGTCACCTCGTCGGCGAACGACGACAGCTGGTCCACCATCGTGTTCACCGTCGACTTCAACTCCAGGATCTCACCCCGGGCGTCCACCGTGATCTTCTGCGACAGGTCACCCTTCGCCACGGCGGTGGAGACCTGGGCGATGTTGCGCACCTGGGCGGTCAGGTTGGACGCCATCGAGTTCACGTTGTCCGTCAGGTCCCGCCACGTGCCGGCGACGCCGCGCACCTGGGCCTGGCCGCCGAGCTTGCCCTCCGTGCCCACCTCGCGGGCCACCCGCGTCACCTCGTCGGCGAACGACGACAGCTGGTCCACCATCGTGTTCACCGTCGACTTCAACTCCAGGATCTCACCCCGGGCGTCGACGGTGATCTTCTGCGACAGGTCGCCCTTCGCGACCGCCGTGGTGACCGAGGCGATGTTGCGCACCTGCGACGTCAGGTTCGACGCCATCGAGTTCACGTTGTCGGTCAGGTCCCGCCACGTACCCGAGACGCCCTTCACCTGGGCCTGCCCGCCCAGCTTGCCCTCCGTGCCCACCTCGCGCGCGACGCGCGTCACCTCGTCGGCGAACGACGACAGCTGGTCCACCATCGTGTTGACGGTGTTCTTCAGCTCCAGGATCTCGCCCTGGGCGTCGACCGTGATCTTCTGCGACAGGTCGCCCTTCGCCACCGCCGTGGAGACCTGGGAGATGTTGCGGACCTGGCTGGTCAGGTTGCCGGCGAGCTGGTTGACGTTCTCGGTCAGGTCGCGCCAGGTGCCGGAGACGCCGCGCACCTGGGCCTGGCCGCCGAGCTTCCCCTCGATGCCGACCTCGCGGGCCACCCGGGTCACCTCGTCGGCGAACGACGACAGCTGGTCCACCATCGTGTTGACGGTGTCCTTCAGCTCCAGGATCTCGCCCTGCGCCGCCACGGTGATCTTCTGCGAGAGGTCGCCCCGGGCCACCGCCGTGGAGACCTGGGCGATGTTGCGGACCTGGGCGGTCAGGTTCGACGCCATCGAGTTGACGCTGTCGGTCAGGTCCTTCCAGGTGCCGGCCACGTTCGGCACGTCGGCCTGCCCGCCGAGCTTGCCCTCGGTGCCCACCTCGCGGGCCACCCGGGTGACCTGCTCGGCGAAGAGCCGCAGGGTGTCGGTGAGGTAGTTCATCGTGTCGGCCAGCTCGGCGACCTCGCCGCGCGCGCTGACCGTGATCTTCTGCGACAGGTCGCCCTTGGCCACCGCCGTCGCCACCTGGGAGATCGACCGCACCTGACCGGTCAGGTTCGAGGCCATGGTGTTCACCGAGTCGGTGAGGTCCTTCCAGGTGCCGGCGACGCCGCGCACGTCGGCCTGGCCGCCGAGCTTGCCCTCGGTGCCCACCTCCCGGGCGACCCGGGTGACCTCGTTCGAGAAGGACGAGAGCTGGTCGACCATCGTGTTGACCGTGCGGCCGATCCGCAGGTACTCACCGCGCAGCGGCCGGCCGTCGATCTCCAGGGCCATGTGCTGAGAGAGGTCGCCGTCGGCCACCGCGACGATGACCCGGGCGATCTCGGTGGTCGGCCGGCCCAGGTCGTCGATCAGCGAGTTGACCGCCCGTTGCCCCTCGGCCCAGGAGCCGTCCAGGCCCTCGTCGTCCAGGCGCTCGGTGAGCCGGCCGTCCCGGCCGACGATCCGGCTGATCCGCCGCAGGTCGAGGTACTGCCGTTCCTGGAGCGACACGACCTCGTTGAAGGCGTCCGCGACCTCACCGGCCCGGCCCGCCCGGCGGGGGAGCCGGACCTTCAGGTCGCCCCGACGCACCCGCCGCAGCGCCTCGGTCAGCTCGCCGAGGAGCGCCTCGTGGTCGGGCGCGGACTGGTCCACGGTCGCCGACTGTTTCGTGGTCATCATTCCTCGCTCAGCTCGGGGCCACCGGCTCCTGCCGACACCGGCCATCCCACCATTGTGCCCGTGGCCTCGTCCGCACCACCTCCACGCGCCCGACCACCCCTCCCCGAACTGCCCCCACCGCGCCCCGCCAGGCCGCGGCCCGAGGGCCGATCATGCAGTCGTGGTGCCCGACGAAACGGGCCGAACATCACCGATCGCCCACCCCAACCGCATGATCGACGAGGCGGGAGAGCGGAGGGCGGGGGCGCCCGTACGGGGATCGGCTTGGCACCCGCGCGGGTGGCGGTGGAGGATACGGGGGTGTCAGCGGAGGCGGGGCCCGCGGCGACCGGGGGCCGAGACGAGCACGTCCGGCGCGTCCGGCTCCCCGCAGACCGGCGTACGCCAGCCGCGGCGCGGGCCCTCGTGCGGTCCGTCCTCACCGAGGCCCACCTGGACGAACTGGCCAACGAGGCCATGCTGCTCACCACCGAACTCTCCACCAACGCGGTGGAGCACGCCCGCACCGAGCTGGACGTCGAGGTGGTCGCCGACCCGGTCGGGATCACCGTCACCGTGTCCGACTTCGCTGCCGGCCCGGTGGAGGAGCTGACCGTCGGGGTACGCAACGACGCCACCGACATCGACGAGGTCTCCGAGCGCGGCCGGGGGCTGCTGCTGGTCGACCACTTCGCCAGCCGCTGGGGCACCACCTACCTGCCCACCGGCAAGGGGGTGTGGTTCCGGCTGGACCTGCCCGGCCGGGCCACGGCCGCCCGGCACCCCGGGGTGCCCGCCGCGGCGACCGCCGGGGGCGGGGCGCCGGTGACCCCGGAGAGTTCCGCGCCGAGCGCCGGGGCGATGAGCGAGCTGATGCAGACCACCCCCGACCCGTACGCCGAGGACCCGCTGCCCGACTTCGCGACCAGCCTGCTCACCCGGGTGGCGGAGATGGTCGGCGCGGCGGGCGGGGTCGTGCGGCTGGACCGGGGCGACGGGCAGGGCACCCAGGTGCTGGCCCGGTACGGTCGCCAGCCCCGGCCCGGCAACGAGCTGCTCCGGGTGGCGCTGGCCGTGCACCGGCCGTACGCCGGCGAACTGGAGCTGGACGCGGCGCCGTCGGCGTACGCGCGACCGTTGGCCGTGCTGATGGCCGAGCGGCTCTCGCTGCATCTGGAGAACGACCGGCTGCGCCGGGCGGACGTCCGCCGGCAGGCCTGGCTGACCTTCCTCGCCGAGGCGAGCGAGCTGCTCGCGCAGTCGCTGGACGTCGAGTTGACCATGGCGCTCGTCCCCCAGCTCGTGGTGCCCCGGCTCGGGCAGTGGTGCGCGGTGCACACGACCGACGAGTGGGGCCGGCTCCGTCTCGCGGCAGCCAGCCACGCCGACGAGTCGGTGCTGCCCCAGCTGCACCAGGTGCTCGAGGAGACCGGCCCGGACTCGGTCCAGGCCCGGCTGCGCGAGGCGTCCCGCAACGGCACCCAGATGCCGCTCGGCGCGCCGATGGAGGGCTTCGCCGTCCCGCTGATCGCGCGGGGGCAGCGACTGGGCACGCTGGCCGTCGGCCGGCACCAGCGCCACCGGCACGACCCGGACGAGGTCGCCGTGCTGGAGGACGTCGCCCGGCGGGCGGCGCTGGCGATCGAGAACGCCCGGATCCACGCCGAGCGCCGGCGCGTCGCGCACACCCTCCAGCAGTCGCTGCTGCCGCCGGTGCTGCCCGTGGTCGAGGGCATCGGCTTCGCCGCCGAGTACGTCCCGACCGGCGGCGACGCCGACGTCGGCGGCGACTTCTACGACGTGGTGCCCCTGCCGGACGGCCGCTGGCTGGTGGTGATCGGCGACGTCTCGGGCAAGGGGGTGCAGGCGGCGACGGTCACCGGCCTGGTCCGCGACGTCATCCGGGTGCTGGTGGGCGACGGCAAGCCGCTGCCGGAGGCGCTGGCCCGGGTCAACGAGACGCTGATCGAGCGGGGCGGCGGGCGCTACTGCACGCTGGCCCTGGCGGCGGTCGGCCCCGGCGACGGCGACCAGCTCGACGTCTCCCTGCACCTCGCCGGCCACGACCGGCCGGTGCTGCTGCCCGCCGGCGGCGGGGCGCGCTTCGTCGGCACCGGGGGCACCGCCCTCGGCCTGCTCGACTCGATCGCCTCCCCGACGGCGGAGGTGCCGCTCGACCCGGGCGACTCGCTGGTCTTCTACACCGACGGGGTCACCGAGCGGCGGCGCGGCCGGGAGCTGTTCGGCACCGACCGACTGCGCGACGCCGCCGCCCCGCTGGCCGGCTACCCGGCCGACGTGATCGCGGCCCGGCTCCGCTCGACCGCGATCGGCTTCTCGATCGAGGCGCCCCGCGACGACATCGCCATCCTGGTGCTCCGCAACGACGTCACCTGAGCGCCGGTGTCAGCGCCGGCACGGGTCGCGGTGTCGCTGCTCTACCTCGCCGGCCTGGTCGCCGGGCCGCTGCTGGCGGTCCACGCCGTGGTGCTGCTGGCCCGGGACCGCTCGGCGATGTCCCGCCGCACGTGGCGGGTGCTGCTGGCCCTGACCGTGGGCGCGGTGATCGTGGCCGCGAGCCGCTTCACGCCGATCGGCGCCGACCTTCACCGATGGTGGATGGACTGAGCCACGCGCGACCCCGGCCACTCCCCGCCGCCCTCTCGTCCGCTCGCGCCGCGAGCTGCCGGGGCGGTCACAGGCCGCCGGGCAGGCGGCCCGGGGCGAGGCGGTGGTGCGGGTCGAGGTGCTCCTTGGCCGCGCGCAGCCGGGCCAGCCCGGCCAGCTCGCCCCACAGGTCGACGGCCCGCCGGACGGCCGGCGGCGCGGAGACCACCACGCACCGGCCCTGCCGGGCGAGGAGCACGCCGCGGACGGCGGCCAGGATCGACGCCACCCGGTCGGGTGACATGGCGCCGGGCAGGGCCGCGTGCACCACGCCGAGGCCGGCGGAGCCGCGCACCGGGACAGGGCCGCCGGCGGCGTCCCGCAGCGCGTAGACGGCGGCGTGCAGGTCGGCGATCGGCACCTCGATCCGCAGCGCCGTGTCGCCGGGGCCGAACGGGTAGCGCCGCCACCACTCGGGCGCGGCGTGGCTGGCGGCCGTGCCCGGGCCGAGGAGCGCGACGAGCCGGTCGGCGCGCTCGGCGACGTCCGCCGGGCCGCCCTCCAGCAGCACCACCAGCCGCCCGGCACCGGCCGGGCCGCCGCGGACGCGCCCCGCCATGGACGGGTGCGCGGCCATCGCGGCGGCCCGGGTGCCCTGGCGCGGCCGGGGTCCCGCGCCGGCCGGCAGGTCCAGCTCGACCGCCGCCGGGTCGAGGCGCGCGGCGAGCACGGTGCGGATCAGGTCGTGCACCTCCAGCGGGGTCCACACCGGTCGGCTGACCCAGATCCGGCCGGCCGGGACGGCGTGCACCCGCAGGGTCGCGGAGACCAGCACGCCGAGCGCCCCCTGCGAGCCGCAGAGCAGCCGGGCCAGCTCCAGGCCGGCGGCGCCGCCCCCGGCGTCGACGAGTTCGCCGTCGGCGTCGAGGTAGCGCACCCGGACGAGCTGGTCGCAGGGGCTGCCGTGGCGGTGCCGCAGCGGTCCCGCCTCGCCGGCGGCGAGCACGCCGCCGAGGGTGGCGCCGGGCGAGGGGGCGTCGAGCGCCAGGCGCTGCCCGGTGCGGTCCAGAGTGGCCTGCACCGCGCGCAGCGGGGTGCCCGCCCCGACCTCGGTGGTGGGCGCGCCGACCGGCTCGTGCCCGATCCCGGCGAGCCGGCCGGTGTCGAGCATGATGTCGACCCGGTCGGGGGCGGCACCCCAGTCGATCTTCGTGCCGGCGCCGCGCGGCACCACCGTCAGGTCGTGCCGGGCGGCGAGCCGCAGCACCTCGGCCGCGGCGTGCGCACCGCCCGGGACGGCCACCCAGCGGGCCGGGCGGCCGGCCACCTCGTCGGCGGGGCCGGCGAAGCGGGCGAACGGCGGGCCGCAGATCTCGGTCAACCGCCGGGTGATGTCGAGGGCTCCGGGCCGGTCGGTGGAACTCGCTGCAGCCGCCATGCCGGCCATCGTACACATGTTCGAAAGGTGTGACGGCGGGTCGCCGTCGAGGCCGCGCGGCGGGCGGCGCGCGGCCGGTAACGTGGCGCCGTGACCACCGAGACCCCCGCGCCCACGGCCAAGCGGGTGCCCAGCGAGCGCACCCACCACGGCGACACCGTCGTCGACGAGTACGCCTGGCTCACCGCCAAGGACGACCCGGAGACGATCGCCTACCTGACCGCCGAGAACGCGTACACCGAGGCCAGGACGGCGCATCTCGAAGGGCTGCGCGCCGACCTGTTCGAGGAGATCCGCCGGCGCACGCAGGAGACCGACCTGTCGGTGCCCAGCCGCAAGGGCGGCTACTGGTACTACACCAGGACGGTCGAGGGCCAGCAGTACGGCGTGCAGTGCCGCCGGGCGGTCCGGGACGGCGAGACCGAGCCGCCGGTCAGCGCGGACGGCGCGCCGCTCGACGGTGAGGAGGTGCTGCTCGACGGCAACCTGCTCGCCGAGGGGCACGACTTCTTCGCGCTCGGCGCGTTCGACGTCAGCCCGGACGGGCGGTGGCTGGCCTACTCCACGGACTTCTCCGGCGACGAGCGGTTCACGCTGCGGGTCAAGGACCTCTCCACCGGCGAGCTGCTGCCCGACGAGGTGCCCGACACGTTCTACGGCACCGCCTGGTCCGCCGACGCCTCCGTGCTGTTCTACGTGACGGTGGACGAGACGTGGCGCCCGAACCGGGTCTGGCGGCACACCCTGGGCACGGCGTCCACCGAGGACGTGGTGGTCTACCAGGAGGACGACGAGCGGTTCTGGGTCGGCGTGGAGCTGACCCGTTCGGAGCGGTTCATCCTCATCGACGTGCACAGCAAGATCACCAGCGAGGTGCTGGTGATCCCGGCCGGCAACCCGACCGGCGCGCCGGCGTCCGTGGCGCCCCGGCGGCAGGGCGTGGAGTACACAGTCGAGCACCACGGGCACCGCTTCCTGATCCTGCACAACGACGGCGCGGAGGACTTCGCGCTCGCGTACACCTCGGCGGACGCGCCCGGCGACTGGGTGCCGCTCATCGAGCACTCGCCCGGCACCCGGCTGGAGGCGGTGGACGCCTTCGCCGACCACCTGGTCGTCTCGCTGCGCACCAACGGGCTGACCGGGCTGCGGGTGCTGCCCGTCGGCGGCGGGGACGCGTACGACATCGACTTCCCGGAGCCGCTCTACAGCGTCGGCCTGCAGGGCAACCCGGAGTACCGCACCGGGCAGATCCGGCTGGGCTACACCTCGCTGGTCACGCCCGACTCGGTCTACGACTACGACCTGGTCACCCGGCAGATGGTGCTGCGCCGGCAGAAGCCGGTGAAGCCCGGGCCGGACGGGCGGGCGTACGACCCGGCCGACTACGAGCAGCACCGCGACTGGGCGCTCGCCGACGACGGGACCCGGGTGCCGATCTCGCTGGTCTGCCGGGCCGGCACGCCGAAGGACGGTTCCGCCCCCTGCGTGATCTACGGCTACGGCTCGTACGAGGCGAGCATGGACCCGTGGTTCTCCGTCGCCCGGCTCTCCCTGCTGGACCGGGGCGTCATCTACGCCGTGGCGCACATCCGCGGCGGCGGCGAGCTGGGCCGCCGCTGGTACGACCAGGGCAAGCTGCTGGCCAAGAAGAACACCTTCACCGACTTCGTCGCCTGCGCCCGGCACCTGGTCAAGGCGGGCTGGACGACCAGCGACCGGCTCGTGGCCCGGGGCGCCTCGGCCGGCGGGCTGCTGATGGGCGCGGTCGCCAACATCGCCCCGGACGCGTTCGCGGGGATCGTCGCGCAGGTGCCCTTCGTGGACGCGCTCACCTCGATCCTCGACCCGTCGCTGCCGCTGACCGTCACCGAGTGGGAGGAGTGGGGCAACCCGCTCGCCGACCCGGAGGTCTACGCGTACATGAAGTCCTACACGCCGTACGAGAACGTGCGGGCGGTGGACTATCCGGCGATCCTCGCGGTGACCAGCCTCAACGACACCCGGGTGCTCTACCACGAGCCGGCGAAGTGGGTCGCCCGGCTGCGGGCGGTCGCGCCGCAGGGCGACTACCTGTTGAAGACCGAGATGGGCGCCGGCCACGGCGGCCCCAGCGGCCGTTACGACTCCTGGCGCGAGGAGGCGTTCGTCAACGCCTGGATCCTCGACCGCCTCGGCCGCGCCTGAGCCGGGTCGGGAAGGGCCCTCGCCGACGAGGGCCCTTCCCGACGCCCGCTCACCCCAGCACGCCCGCCAGCACCGCCGGGTCGACGTTGCCGCCGGTGACGACGGCGACCGTACGACCGGGCGGCAGCTCGGCGGCGCGGAACAGCCGGGCGGCCACGGCCACGGCGCCGCTCGGCTCCACCACCAGGCGGGCGTCGCGCACCAGCCGGCCCATCGCGGCGCGGATCTCCTCCTCGGTCACCGTGACGATGCGGTCGAGCCGGGCCCGCAGGTGGGCGAGGGTCAGCTCGGACGGCGGCAGGCGCAGCCCGTCGGCCATCGTCCGGTAGGTGCGCTCCTCGCCCCAGACCACCACCGAGCCGGCCGCCAGCGACTCCCGGGCGTCGGCGGCGAGTTCCGGCTCGACGCCGATCACCGTCGCCGCCGGCCGCAGGGCGGTGACCGCGGTCGCGACGCCGGAGGAGAGCCCGCCGCCGCCCACGGGCACCAGCACCACGTCGACGTCGGGCAGGTCCTCGACGATCTCCAGCCCGACCGTGCCCTGCCCGGCGACGATCCGCCGGTCGTCGAACGGCGGCACCAGCACCGCGCCCGTGGTCGCGGCGATGCGCTCCGCCTCCGGGCCCCGCTGCGGGGGCGGCACCAGCAGCACCTCGACGCCCAGCGCCCGGATCCGGTCCACCTTCGCCGCCGGGGCGCCCTCGGGCACCACGATCCGGCACGGCACGCCGGCCGCGCGGGCCGCGTACGCCAGCGCCAGGCCGTGGTTGCCCGAGGAGTGGGTGACCACGCCGCGCGCCCGCTCCTCGGGCGTCAGCCTGGCGATTGCGTGGGTCGCGCCGCGCAGCTTGAAGGACCCCACCGGTTGCAGGCTCTCCGGTTTGAGCCACAGCTCCGCGTCCCAGCCGGTCCGCAGCAGCGGGGTACGCAGCACGGTGCCCGCGATGTCGGCGGCGGCGTTCCGGACGTCGGTGATCGAGACCAGCTCCATCGCCCCATCCTGCCCGAGCCGGGGGACGCCGACAGTCCCGTGTCGTTCCGGTCGGGACGGCGGGGACGGCGCGGACGGGCACCTAGACTGCCGGAGTGACCGGGGGCGACGGGGTGGACGACGAGCCGGCCGGGGACGTACCGGCGGCGGGGTGGCGGGCGGCGGCGCGCGACCGGCGCGTCTGGGCGATCCTCGCGGTGGTCGCGTTCCTGCTGGTGTGCTGCTGTTCCGCCGCCGCCGGGACGCTGCTCGCGCTCGCCACCGGCCTGTTCGCCGCCTGACCCGGCACCGGGGCCGTGTCGCGGCTCAGGTCGCGCGCAGCTCCTCCACGGCCGTGCCCGCGCGCAGGAAGAGCAGGCCCACGCCGACCGTCACCAGCACCCCGGCCAGGGCGCCGGCCCCGAGCAGGGCAAGCTGTTCCAGCGGTACGTCGGGCGGCACGGTCACCTCCGGCATCTCCACGACCCGGGTGTAGCGCGCCCGGGTGGCGGGGTCGGCGCAGAGTTGCGCGGTGGCGTCGCAGACCTCGTCGTAGTGAATTGCGGTCGGCGCGCGGAAGAGCCCCCGGGCCAGCAGCAGGCCCACGGCGAGCGCGACCGCCACCGCCGGCACGGCCGGGGCCAGCGACTGCCAGGCGATGGACCGGCCGAGCGTGGACCGGGGCACCCCGGTCGCCACCAGGGCCGCGTACGCGCGCCGCCGGGCGGTGATCCCCTCCACCACCGCGACGACCAGCCCACCGGCGGCGACCAGCATGGCCACCGCCACCGCCAGGTCCACCAGGTCCATGGTCCGCAGGTAGAAGTCGCCGCCCACCAGTCCGGACCCGGCCCGCCGGCTCAGCTCTGCCGATGCCACGAAGTACTCCCGCAGCCCGGCCGCGCCCGCGCCGAGGAGCACCGCCGCCAGCAGGGCGGCGAAGGTGCGGCTGCCCGCCCACGGGTCGGCCATCAGCCGGCGGGCGGCGAGCAGCGCGGCCGGCCCCCGGGCGTAGCGGTGCATCGTCCGCCCGGCCATCCAGGAGATCCAGCCGGTGCCGACGACCACCCCGATCATCGCGGCCAGCCCGCCGCCGACGAGCAGCGCCGGCACCAGCCACGACGGTCCGTCGGCGCCGCGCCGGACGTACCAGCGGGTGACCGGTCCGACGGCGAGGAAGGCGACCAGCCCCGCGCCGATGAGGACGCCCGCCCAGGGCCGGGGGCCGCGTTCCCGGCGGTGCGTACGCAGCACGCCGAACGGGGTCGTGCTCACCCGGCGCAGCATCAGCGCGGTGGCCAGCGCCGCCACGACCGGCAGCCCCGCCAGCACCGCCGCCAACACGCCCGCCGGGGGCAGCACGTCGGTGGGGAGGACGAGCCGGCCCCGGGCGTCTGGCCGGTCGAACAGCTCGCGGCCGGCGAAGTAGACCGACGCGCCGGCCAGCGTGCCGAGCAGGCTCGCCAGGCCGGTCTCCAGCACGGCGATCCGGGTCACCTGGCCCGGGGTGGCGCCGGCCAGCCGGAACGCGGCCAGCCGGCGGTCCCGCGCCGGCGCGCCGAGCCGGGCGCACTGCCCGGCCAACGCCAGCACGGGAATCATGAGCAGCAGCAGGGCGAAGGCCGTGCCGCCGCGCAGCCCCGGCTCGACGAGCAGCTGGTTGGCGTACTGCTGGGACCAGCGGTTGCCGTTGCCGTCGGTGGCGGGCGGGGTGGGGATGGCCAGCACGGTGAGCGCGGCCAGGGCGGCGAGGGTGGCCAGGGCGGCGCTGAGCGCGGTCAGCGCCACCCGGACGGTGTCGGTGCGGGTGCCGGCCAGGGCGAGGCGTACCAGCGTCGACGGACTCACCGGCGGCTGCCCGGCAGCGGAATGTCGAGGCCGAGCCCGGTGTGGTCGACCATGCCGTCGCGGAGGATGACCTCGCGGTCGGCGTACGCGGCGATCTGCGGCTCGTGGGTGACCAGGACGACCGTGGTCCGCTGGTCGCGGGCGAGCCGGACCAGCTGGACGAGCACCTGCTCGCCGGTGAGCGTGTCCAGCGCGCCGGTCGGCTCGTCGGCGAAGAGCACCCGGGGCTCGGTCACCAGGGCCCGCGCCGTCGCGCAGCGCTGCTGCTGGCCGCCGGACATCTCGCCCGGCCGGACGTCGGCCAGGTCGGCCACGCCGAGCCGGTCCATCCAGGACAGCGCCGCCGTCCGTGCCTCCCGCCGCCGGGTGCCGGCGAGGAGCAGCGGAAGGGCGACGTTCTCGGCGGCGGTCAGCTCGGCGACGAGCTGGCCGAACTGGAAGAGCACCCCGAACTCGGTGCGCCGCAGCCTGGACCGTGCCGCCTCGGACCAGGTGTCGATCCGCTGCCCGTTCCAGCTCACCTCGCCGGCGTCCGGGCGCAGGATGCCGGCGAGGCAGTGCAGCAGGGTGGACTTGCCGCAGCCGCTCGGGCCGGTGACGGCGACGATCTCCCCCTCGGCGACGTCGAGCGTGACGCCGCGCAGCGCGGGTGTCCGCCCGTAGGCCTTGACCACGCCGCGAGCCTGAAGTTGCGTCACGAGTGCACCTCCCGGTGCCAGTCGGCGACCCGGCCCAGGGTGGTCTGCAACCACCGCAGGTCGGCGTCGAGATGGGCGATGGCGAAGTCGGCCGCGACGATGTCGTCGAGGCTGGCCGAGGGTGCCGTCTTCACCGCGGTCAGCTCGCGCAGCCGCTCGGTGTGGGCCTGCCGCTGGGCGACGAGGTAGGCCCGGGCCCGGTCCGCGTCGGCCACCAGCAGCGCCACGACCACCTTGGCGAAGAGCGTGCTGGCGACGTACGGCATCGGCGGCTCGACCTCGGCGAGCCACCGCTCCAGCGCGGCCCGGCCGTCGGCGGTCAGCGAGTACGCGGTGCGGTCGGGACCGCCCTCGCGTTCCTGCCCGGCGGGTGCCACCAGGCCGTCCCGCTGCAACCGGCCGAGAGTCGAGTAGACCTGCCCGAAGGCCAGTGGCCGGGCGCGGGGCAGGCGCTCGTCGTGGGCGCGCTTCAGCTCGTAGCCGTGCCGGTTGCCGGCGGCGAGGAGGCCGAGCAGCAGGTGCGGGGTGGACACCCGTGCCACTATTCACCGAGCGAATAGCGGCCGTCAAGGAGGCCCGCGCGGCGGGATGCCGCGCGGGCCTGCGAGAGGGAGAGGGTTGTGGCGATCAGGCGCCGGCCGACCAGGCGGGGTGCCGCCCGGTCAGGGCGAGGAGACGATCGATCTCCGAGGCGTCCGACGAGGACGTGCCCACCGGCTCCGCGAAGAGACCGCGCTCGCGGGCCATCGGGCCCCGCTGCTCCATGAACGCGTAGACCGGGGGCAGCGCCTCCGGCGCCGGCTGGAACGGCTGACCGGTGGCGATGGCCAGGTCCCACCCGTGCACCGTGAGTTCGAGCAGCGCGATGCTGCCGACCGTCTCCTGCGGCATGCCCATCCCGGGCGAGTCACCCTCCAGGGCGGCCGGATCCGACCATGCCTCGATCAGTTTCGCGATCTCGCCCTCGAAGCGGTCGCGCCAGCCCTCGGTCAGGTGGTCGGGATTCTCCACCCACTCCGGCTGCTGCTTCGCCGCGAGGACCCGGAGGTTGACCACCGCCTGGTAGAAGTGGTTGAGCAGGTCGCGTACCGCGTAGTCGCTACAGGGGGTCGGCAGGTCCAACTGGTCGTCGGAGATTCCCCTGATCACCGCGACGGTACGGGGCGCCGCGGCTGCCAACAGATCGCTAGTCTTTGTGGACATAGGGTCAGCGTATGAGGATCGTCTTGAAGAAATGCGACACCAGCCGCGCCGCGACAGCCGGGGAATTCTGGACCCCCAGCGGCTGCTGCGGCGGGTCCGGCTCCGCCGCTGCCTGCCGGCCGCCGCGCTACTGCCCTATGTGGAGCACTACTGGCTCGTCGACTGGCGGCTGACCGAGCCGTTCGTGCAGCGGGTCGTGCCCCATCCCGCGGTGAACGTGGTCTTCGCCCGTCACGACGACGCCCCCGAGACCGCCGAGATCGCCGGCGTCGGGCTGCGACTGCTCTCGATCACGTTGGCCGGCAGCGGCCAGGTCTGCGGCGTCCAGTTCCGTCCGGGTGGCTTCCGGCCCTACTGGCGGCGGTCGGTCGCAGAGCTGACCGGGCGGCGCCAGCCCCTCACCACCGGCCCCGGCATTACCGACCCGACCGGTGCCGGCGCACCCCCGCGGGCCGCCGTGGGCGGTGCGGTCTGCGAGGGTACGGACGACGAGCGCTGCGCCGCGCTGGACGCCTTCCTGACCGCCTGGGCGCCCGAGCCGGACCCGGTCGCCGACGAGGTCATCGCGCTGGTCGAGAAGATCCGCGCCGACCGGAACATCCTGCGGGTGAGCGACTTCGCCCGGCGACACGACAGCTCCGTCCGCCGGTTGCAGCGGCTCTTCCTGGAGTACGTCGGCGTCGGCCCCAAGTGGGTGATCCGGCGCTACCGGCTCCAGGAGGCGATCGAACAGGCCGCCGGCGGGCCGCAGGACTGGGCGGCGCTCGCCTCCGACCTGGGCTACAGCGACCAGGCCCACCTGGTCCGGGAGTTCACCTCCGTCACCGGCGTCTCCCCGGCCGCGTACGCCCGGTCGCTCGGCTGACCGGCGCATTCGCGCTTCGGGCGCGGCGACGCCGGCGCGCCCCGGGGGCCGCCGGGTCCCGCTGGAACGCCCGACGGTCAGCGGCGGCGGAGGGCCACCACGGCGACGTCGTCGTGGATCTCCGGCGGGGCCAGCTCGACCAGGAGCCGTTCGCAGAACTGGTCCAGGTCGTCCTCGATCCGGCCGGCGGCCACGGCCAGGGCGGCCAGCCCGTCGTCGATCGTGGTGTCCCGCCGCTCGATCAGCCCGTCGGTGTAGAACACCAGCGTCGCCCCGGCCGGCAGCACGAACTCCAGGTCGGGCGGCCGTTGCGCGCGGACCCCGAGCAGCGGGGCCGAGTGCTGCACGAACTCCACCTTGCCGTCCAGGCTGAGCGCCGGCGGCAGGTGACCGGCGCTGGCCAGCCGCACCCGGCCGCTGGGCGGGTGCAGCAGCAGCACGCAGATCGTGGCCAGCTCGTTGGGGAGCAGGGTACGCATGAGCTCGTTGACCCGGTGGAGGATCTCGCCCGGCTGGTGCCCCTCCACCGCGTACGCCCGCACCGCGTGCCGCAGCTCGGCCATCACCGTCGCGGCGTGCAGCGAGTGCCCGGCCACGTCGCCGATCGCCAGCAGCAGGTGCCCGTCGAGCATCACCAGCTCGTAGAAGTCACCCCCCACCTCGGTCTGCGCGCTCGCCGGCTCGTACCGGACGGCCATGTCGAGCCCGTTGACCTGCGGTATCCGGCGGGGCAGCAGGCTGCGCTGGAGGGTGACCGCGATGCGGTGCTCCTCGTCGAAGGAGCGCTGCGCCTCCACGGCCGCCGCCACGGCCTGCGCGAGCTGCCGCAGCACCGGGGTGCGGGCGGTCTGCGTGGCGGTGGGCACCACGACGTAGAGCGGCGCGCGGTCCTCGCGTAGCCGGGCGGCGGCCACCGTGACCGTGTCGTCCGCCGGCCACTCGACCAGGCCCCAGGCGGCCGGCTCGTCCACCCGGACCGTCGTCCCGGTGGGCACCCCGGTGTCGTCGACGATCCACGGGACGATCGTGGGCGTGCCGCCGGGGCCGTCCGCCGTCCCGGCGAGGCAGTCGCCCTCGAACGTCTCGGCGACCACGGCGGCCGGGCTCTTGAAGATCTGCGCGGCGCCGGCCGCCGCCGCCTCCAGCAGCCGCGCGAAGTTCGGGGCGGAGTGCACCGCCACGGTGGTGTCGGCCAGCGCGAGCAGCCGCTCGGCGAGCAGCTCCGCGCGTTGCCGGGCCCGGTAGTAGCGCAGCACCGCGTGGCAGGTGGCGACCAGTTCCTCCGGCTCGATCGGCTCGGCCAGGTACGCGTCCGCGCCCCGGGTCAGCCCCTGCGCCCGGTCCACCACGTCCACCGCGTGCGCGGACACGTGGATCACCGGCATTGCCGGGTGCGCCGCCTTGATCCGCTCGCAGACCTCGAAACCGTTGATGTCGGGCAGCCGCACGTCGAGCACCACGAGGTCGATCGGGTCCACCCCGACCCGCGTCAGCGCCTCGGCGCCGTTCTCGGCCTCCAGCACCGTGAAGCCCGCCCGGGAGAGCCAGCTGACCAGGAGGTAGCGCTTGGTGGGGCTGTCGTCGACCACCAGCACCGTCGCCGGGCCACCCTCCACGTCACGCTCCTCCCACGGGCAGCGTGACCGTGAACGTGCTGCCCCGGCCCGGCTCGCTGGCCACCGTCAGGCTGCCACCGAGCAGGTTCACCAACCGCCGTGCGTACGGCAGGCCGAGGCCCGTGCCGCCGACCCGGGTCGCGCCGGGCACCTGGTAGAACTCCTCGAAGATCCGCTCGTGCAGCTCCGAGGGGATGCCCGCGCCGGTGTCGGAGACGACGAGCGACCAGCGCTCGTCCCGCCGCTCCGCCCGCAGCCGGACCTCCCCGCGCTCGGTGAACTTGAGCCCGTTGTGCAGCAGGTTGCGCAGGACCTGGGCGAGCAGCACCTCGTCCGTACGCAGCGTCGCCGGAACGGGCGGCTCCTCCACCACCAGCTCCACGTCGGGCCGGGTGGCCAGGGCCCGTAGCGTGCCGCGCAACTGGCCGAAGACCGGCCGCAGGTCCACCTCGGCCCAGTCGGGCTCGATCCGGCCCGACTCGGCCTTGGCCAGGTCGAGCAACTCGTTGACGAGCGTGAGGAGGTCACCCGCCGAGGAGCGGATCAGCCCGACCTGGCGGGCCTGCTCGGCGGTGAGCGGGTCGGAGGCGGAGTCGCTGAGCAGCCGGCCCAGGCCCATGATCGCGGTGACCGGTGCCCGCAGCTCGTGGCTGACGTTCGCCAGGAAGCGGCTCTTCGACTCGCTGGCCGCGCGCAGCTGGGCGGACTTCTCGTCCAGCTCGGCGTAGAGGGCCACCACGCCGCGGTTGGTCTCCTCCAGCTCCTCGGTGAGCTGGTTGTAGAGCGCCATCACCCCGCGGTTGGTCTCCTCCAGCTCCTCGTTCAGGACGGCCAGCTCGTCGCGCTGGCTGCGCACCTCGTCGAGGGCGGCGATCAGTTGGGCGTTCTGGGCGGTCAGCTCGTCCAGGGCGCTGCCCGGGGCGTTCCGGTCGAGCTCGGAGCGCAGCTCGGCGAGACGCTCGGGGGTCAGCACCTCTGCGGTGACCGGGACACGTCGGGACATCCTCACGACCGTAACCCCCGCCCTGGTCAGCACGCCCAACTTGTCCACCAACCGCGCCACCGCGCCGGACTGCGGCTCGTACCGCCCGTCGGGCAGCGGGCGCACCGGTACGAGGTCCACCCGCAGGTGGCGCCTGCCGTCGGTGGCGTCGTCGACGAGGGCGAATGCCACCTCCGCCCCGCCGACCGAGTGCAGCAGGTCCCGGGCGACCTCGCTGAGCGCCGTGGCGATGCGTACCTGGTCCTGGTGCTCCAGGCCCACCGCGGCGGCCACCTCACGGCCCCGCTGGCGGACGACGAAGATGTCGTGTTCGACCCGCAGCGCCATCGTCAGCAGCGGCGCCCCGGTGGGTCCGGTCACGACCATGCCCGGACGGCCAGGACGCAGGCGTCGTCGCGACGCGTGCCGGCGTCCCGCAGCACCGTCGCGGCCACCACCAGGGGCGACCGGTCGACGAGACCGGGATAGTCGGCGAACTGCCAGCGGTCGACCACCCCGTCACTGTGCATGACCAGCAGGGCGTCGGCCTCGAAGGGGTAGTCGTACTGCCGGACCGAGGGGCGCTGGTGCCCGGCGATGCCGGGCAGCGAGACCAGGCCCCGCCGCTTGCCGTCGGCGCCGATCACGGCGGCGGAGATGTTGCCCAGCCCCGAGTAGTGCAGCACCCCGGCCGACGGGTCCGGCTCGGCCACGGCCAGCGCCGCGCCCCGGGTGTGCGACATCGAGCGGTGCAGGTGCGCGACGACCGCCGACGGCGCCCCCACCGGCGCCTTGCGGAACGCGTCGAGCGCGGCGTCGGTGGCGGCGGAGGCGAGCGGCCCGTGTCCCAGGCCGTCGCAGACCAGCACCTGGCGCCGGCCCTCGACGATCCGCCACGCGTACCCGTCGCCGCTGACCGACTCCCCGGCCAGCGGCCGGCTGAGCGCGCCGACCCAGGGCCGCTCGTGCCCGCCGTCGGGCTTCGGCCAGACCTGTACGGCGAGGACCGTGCCGCGCTCCGGCCGGGAGTAGCCGTCGAACCAGCTGGCCTGTCGGACGATCGCGCCGAGGCCGATGCCGAGGGTCCCGACGGTGGAGTGCCCGTCCTGGGAGGAGGCGGTGAGGTCGGCCATCCCCGGCCCGGTGTCGAGGGCGACCAGCTCCACGCCGGCCTCCACGCCGCGCCGCACCGGCCGCAGCAGCAGGACACCGTCGTCGGCGTGCTTGACCAGGTTGCTGGTCAGCTCGGCGGCGACGATGGCCAGGTCGGCGGTGCGGGCGGCACCCAGGTCGAGCTGGGCGCCGAGCCGTTCGGCGGCCCGCCGCACCGTGCTGGCGGCGCTGCCGTTCTCGACCCGGTACCAGACTCCGCGGTCGGGGACCGCGTCGTCGTTCATCGGGACCATTTGGTGACCGTGATCCGGGTTCCCTCACCCGGAGCGGTCTGGATGTCGAACTCGTCGACCAGCCGGCGGGCGCCGCTGAGCCCGAGGCCGAGCCCGCCGCCGGTGGTGTAGCCGTCGGTCAGCGCCAGGTCGAGGTCGGCGATGCCCGGGCCGGAGTCGTCGAAGACGATCCGCACGCCCCGTCGCCGGCCGTTGTCCACCGTGGCCACCTCGACCGTGCCGCCGCCGCCGTACACCAGGGTGTTGCGGGCCAGTTCGCTCGCCGCGGTGACGATCTTGGTCTGGTCGACCAGCGAGAGCTTGACCGCCACCGACACCGTACGCACCAACTGCCGGACGCGTACCACGTCCTCGTCGCTGCGGATCGCCTGCGCCTGCGGCTGGCCCAGGTCGACTCCGGCGGTCATGACAACGCCGTCGTCTCGGCGTCCGGTTCGTCGTCGAACGCGAGTTCGTGCTCGTCGGCGTGGGCCGCCGCGATCAGCTCCATGCCCCGCTCGACGTTGAGCGCCGTCCGGATGCCGTTGAGCGACAGGCCCAGCTCGACCAGGGTGATGGCGACGGCGGGACGCATCCCGACCACGACCGTCTCCGCGTCGAGCACCTTGGAGATCGACGCGATGGTCGACAGCATCCGCCCGACGAAGGAGTCGACGATGTCCAGGGCGGTGATGTCGATGATCACGCCGTGGCAGCCGGTGGCGACGATCCGCTCCGCGAGGTCCTCCTGGAGCTGGACGGCCGTCTGGTCGGACATGTCGACCTGGATGGAGACCAGCAGGATGTCGCCGATCTTGAGGATCGGCACCCGTTCCATCAGGCCTCCCGGCGCTGGCGGCGGCCGGTCTCGACCCCACTGAGCCGGAGCACGTGCCGCAGCGCGTCGGCGAGGCTGGCCTTCGTGGCGATGTCGCCGAACTCGATGCCCAGGGCCACGATGGTCTGCGCGATCTGCGGCCGGATGCCGGAGATGATGCAGTCGGCGCCCATCAGCCGGGCGGCCACCACGGTCTTGAGGATGTGCTGGGCGACCTGGGTGTCCACCGCCGGCACGCCGGTGATGTCGATGATCGCGTAGGGCGAGCCGGTGTCGACCAGGGTCTGGAGCAGCCGCTCCATCACCACCTGGGCCCGGGCCGAGTCGAGGGTGCCGACCAGCGGCACGGCGACCACGCCCTCCCAGAGCTTCACCACCGGGGTGGACAGCTCCAGCAGCTGCTCCGCCTGGTCGGCGATGAGGCTCTCGCGGGTGCGTACGAAGCTCTCGAAGGTGAACAGGCCCATCTGGTCGATCAGGCCGGAGAAGGCGACGTAGTCGCGGAGCGTGTCGGCGCCGCCCTCGGCCTCCATCAGCTCCAGCAGCACCTCCTTGAGCGAGAACACGCTGACCGCGGTCTCGGAGGCGGAGAAGCCCTGCCGGGCGCGCCCCCGGGACAGCTCGGAGAGCACGGCGCGCAGCTCGGTGGCCTGCTCGGAGTCGAGGTCGACGGCACCCTGCTCACTGGCAGTGATCATGCTAGAATGCAGCTCCTGCATCTGCCGGCGCAGTTCGCCCTGGCTGAGTCGCCCGCGCAGTGACGCGGCGGCGATCTCCGTCCAGCGCTGTATGATCCGCTCGGCGTGACCGGTCAGCAGACCGGCCAGCCGGCCGCTTTCCTCGGCGCTCAACGCCATGGTGGACCCCCTTCGACCTCGACGGCGGACTCTATCACCGGAGGCCGGAGCGCTACTTGTCGCAGGGCAAACGAATGAGGACGGCCACCGGATACCGCCTCCCGTTCTGCGTACCACCCCGATCGTGGGATACCGTTTCCCCGATAACAGGAGGTCTGGCGAATGTCCTTGACGGTGCACACGGAACAGCGCGGCGACGTGGTCGTCGTATCGGTCGCGGGCGAGCTGGACATGGCGACCGCACCGCAGCTTCAGGACCAGATCACCGACCTGCTCGACAAGGGCCGCAGCCGGCTCGTCTTCGACCTGGCGAACGTCTCGTTCTGCGACTCCACGGGGCTGTCGGTGTTCGTCCGGGCCAAGAACAGCTGCGACGAGGCCGGTGGCGTGGTACGACTGGCCGCCCCGCAGCGCGGCGTGCTCCGCATCCTCGAGGTGAGCGGTCTCGTCGAGGTGCTGCACACCTACCCGACGGTCGACCAGGCCGTGGCCGGCGACCCCACGCCGGCCACCTCCTGACGGCCCCTCCTCACGCCTCGTCCTCGATGTGCCGGGGACGGGCGATCACCATGCCCGCGCCGGTCTGCACGGCGAGTGCCGCCAGCAGGAACCCGATCGGGACGGTCCAGCCGCCGGTCGTCCCGTAGAGGATGCCCACCAGCAGCGGCCCCAGCGCGGCGATGAGGTAGCCGACGCTCTGGCTGAAGGCGGAGAGCGCCACCGTTCCCTCGGTGGTCCGCGCGCGCAGCCCGATGGTGGCCAGGATCATCGGGAAGGCGCTCTGCCCGATGGCGAGCAGCACCACCCAGAGCAGCGCACCGTCGTGCGGCGCGACGGCCATCCCGACGTAGGCGAGGGCCATCGCGGCGGAGAGCGTCAGCACCAGCGGGTGCAGGGTGCGCAGCCGCCCGGCCAGGGTCGGCATCAGCAGGGCGATCGGCACGCCCAGCGCCGTCACCCCGGCGAGCAGCAGGCCGGCGTCCTGCGGCCGGTAGCCGGCGTCGCGGAAGAGCTGGGCCAGCCAGCCCATGATCGCGTAGGCGCCCAGCGACTGCGTCCCGAAGTAGACCGCCATCGCCCAGCCGAGCCGGGTCCGTCCGGGCCGGATGCGGTGGGGGCGGGGCGCCACCGCCGCCGGGGTCGCCGCCCGTCGGGCCGCGCGCGCCCGCAGCGCCAGCGGCACCCACGGGAGTACGGCCACCAGGGCCAGCCCGGCCCACACGGCGAGCCCGGCCCGCCAGGTGCCGAAGAGGTGCGCGACCGGCACCGCCGCCGCGGCGGCCACCGTCGCGCCCACCGTCAACGTCATCGAGTACGCCCCGGTGACCAGCCCGATGCGGTGCGGGAAGTACTGCTTGACCAGCAGCGGGAGCAGGACGTTCGCCACCGCGATCCCGGCCAGCGCGAGGGCGCTGCCGGCGATGAAGACCAGCGCGGAGTCCGTACCGACCCGGACGAGCTGCCCGGCGGCGAGGATCAGCATCGCCACCACCAGCACCCGGGCCGGGGAGTTCTTGCGGACCAGCCGGGGAGTGAGTGACCCGAAGACGGCGAAGGCCACCGCGGGCAGGGTGGTCACGACCCCGGCCAGCGCCCCGGAGAGGGCCAGGCCGCCGCGTACCTCGTCGAGCAGGGCGCCGAGGCTGGTGATCGCGGCCCGCAGGTTGAGCGCCACGAGCAGCATGCCGACGAGCACGAGCAGGCCACCGGCGACCGGACCGGCCGGCGCGGCGGGGGTGGGCGACGACCGGCCCACCGCGTCCGGCGGTGTGCCGGCGTCGGGGCGAGCGGCCGGCAGGGCGGCGGTTGGCGGGGTCATGCGTCCGAACCTACAATCATGGGATGAATTTCGGGCAGGTGTTGTAACCAGTGCCACCGTCGGTTGATTCCGCCGCCGCGCCGCCCCGGGGGCACCGGGTGCGGCAGACCATCGCCCAGCTCAGGGAGCGGATCCTCGGCGGCGAGTGGCCGGTCGGCGGGCGGATCCCCACCGAGCCGCAGCTCGTCGCGGCGCTCGGCGTGGGCCGCAACACGGTCCGCGAGGCGGTGCGGGCGCTGGTGCACGCCGGGGTGCTGGAGTGCCGGCAGGGCTCCGGGACGTACGTGGTGTCGACCGACGAGCTGGCCCCGGTGGTGGCCCGCCGGCTCACCGCCGACCGGATGGCCGAGGTGGTCGAGGTGCGCCGCGCCTTCGAGGTGGAGGCCGCCCGGCTCGCCGCGCTGCGGCGTACGACCGAGGACCTGGCGGCCCTGGACGGCGCGCTCGCCACCCGCGAGGCGGCTTGGCGCGGCGGCCGGGTCGACGAGTTCGTGGAGGCCGACGCGGCGCTGCACACCGCCGTGGTCGCGGCGGCGCACAACGGCATGCTCGCCGAGCTGTACGCCTCGGTCGGCACCGCGCTGCGCAGCACGGTCGCCCAGTCGATGGGCGACGCGCTGGAGCCGGAGCGTTACGTCGACCACTCCCGGCTGGTCGAGGCGATCCGGGCCGGCGACCCGGACCGCGCGGCGATCGAGGCCGGCGCTTTTCTGGAGCCCACGCCCGGGGCATAGGTTGTGCCGGACGGAAGACCGGACACCTCGGGAGTACGGATGCTCAAGGGCTTCAAAGACTTCATCATGCGCGGAAACGTCGTCGACCTGGCGGTCGGTGTCGTCATCGGTGCCGCTTTCACGGGCGTGGTCACCCAGCTCACCAAGTCGTTCCTGGAACCGCTGGTCCGGGTGCTCATCGCGCTGCTCACCGGCAGCAAGAACGGCCTCACCGGGTCCACACCGACGTTCCGCGAGATCCCGTTCGACTGGGTGGCCTTCGTCAACGCGCTGATCACCTTCCTGCTCACCGCGGCGGCGCTCTACTTCCTCGTGGTGTTCCCGATGAACAAGCTGGCCGAGCGGCGCAAGCGCGGCGAGGAGCCGCCGCCGAAGGCGCCGAGCGAGGAGGTCCGGCTGCTCACCGAGATCCGCGACGCCCTGGTCGCCGCCGGCCACACCACCCCCGGACAGCGGCGCGGCGCGCTCGACGAGGTGCTGGGCCGCCGGGAGGAACCGCCCACTCCGCGCTGAACCCGGCGCACGCACATCGGCCCCTGCGGGAATCCCGCAGGGGCCGCACATTTTCGTACGCATGTTCGATAGAGTCCCCGCCATGGAGCAGCGAAAGCACTGGTGGAACGGGAAATGGGGCCGGCTGGCCCGGCGCGACGTCTTCCTCCGGGTGGACGCCGACCGGTGGCACGTCGAGCAGCGCGCCGGCGGCTCCGAGGGCGTCTCCCGGTTCTACGAGTACGACACCGCCGAGGACGCCGAGGAGACGGTCCGGGCGCTGCTCCAGGGCACCGACACGTGGCGCGAACTCTCCCCCCGCCCCCCATCTGCCTGGTCGAGGGAGGTGTGAGGGCCCCGTCGAGATCTTGGACAGTTGGCGTTCGGGCCGAGCGGCAACTGTCCAAGATCTCGACGATGGTTTAGCCGGAGCGGGGGCCGGGAACCGCGCCAGGATGGAGCAGCAGGGCACCGAGCGACAGGCGACAGTTTCCCGGATCACCACGGGCATGCGGGTGGTCGACGTCGACGGCACCGAGGTCGGCACCGTCGACCTGGTCCAGCGGGGCGACCCGAACGCGGTGACCGTGCAGGCGCCGACCGCCGACCCGGGCAGCAGCCTGGACGAGCTGATCGAGTCGACGGCCGTCGAGGAGCCGGACGTACCGGCCGACCTGGCGGCCCGGCTGCTGCACAGCGGCTACCTGAAGGTCTCCACCGACCTGGTCCGCACCGGCGCGGTCTACGTGCTCGCCGAGCAGATCGCCGCCGTCACCGACGACCAGGTACGCCTCGACGTCCCGGCCCGCGACCTGCCGCCCGAGGAGTAGGCGGGGCCCCGCCGCCACTCGGCGCCGAGGCGACCGCGACGGAAGCCGGCCCGGACGAGGCCGGTCCGCCCGAAGCCGGCCCCGCCACGCCCTGTCCGGCCGCACCCGATCCGGGCGACGCCGGCCCCGGCGACGCGGTCGCGGGTGCGGGCGGCGGCTCCGGCGCGGCCGGTCCGCCGGAGCGGTGGCGGAAGAGCAGGAGCATCACCCCGCCCGCGACCAGCCCCCAGAACGCGCCGCCCACGCCCAGCAGGGTCACCCCGGAGGCGGTGACCACGAAGGTGACCACCGCGGCCTCCCGGGCCGCCGGCACCGCCAGCGCCGAGGTGAGCGCGGTGGCCAGCGCGCCGAGCAGCGCCAGCCCGGCGACCGCCTCGATCAGCACCGGCGGGGCGAGCGCGACCAGCGCGGTGGCCGCCCCGGCGCCGAGCCCCAGCAGGGCCAGCCCGATCCCGGCGGTGACCGAGGCGATCCAGCGACGGTCCGGGTCCGGGTGGGCGTCCGGGCCGGCGGCCAGCGCGGCGGTGATCGCGGCGAGGTTGACCGCGTGCCCGCCGGCGGGCGCGGCGACCACGGTGGTCAGGCCCGTGGCGCGCAGCGCGGCGCCGAAGGGCGGCCGGTAACCGTAGCCGACCAGCACCGCCATCCCCGGTACGTTCTGCGCGGCCATGGTGACCAGGAAGAGCGGCAACGCCAGGCCGACCATAGCGGAGAGGCTCCAGGCCGGCGCGGTCAGCTCGACAGCGGGCAGCAGCCGCGCGCCGCCGAGCCCGGAGACCGGCGTGGTCAGCGCGATCGCCGCCACCGCGACGACCAGCGCGCCCGGCACCGCCCACCGGCGGGCGAACCGGTGCAGCAGCAGCCAGGCCAGCACCACGGGGACGGCCAGCCGGGGCACCTCGACGAGCGCGCGGACGGGGGCGGTGCAGAGCGGCAGCAGGACGCCCGCGAGCATCGCGCCCGCGACCGGCCGGGGGATCGCCGCGACGGCCCGCCCGAGCGCGGGGAACAGCCCGGCGGCCACGATCAGCGCACCCGAGACGAGGAACGCCCCGACGGCGACGGGCCAACCGCCGGGCGCCGCACCGGTGGCGACCAGCAGCGCCGCGCCCGGGGTGGACCAGGCGACGCTCATCGGGATCCGGTGCCGCAGGCCCAGCCATACGGCGGAGATCCCGGAGGCCACGCACACCGCCAGCAGCCCGGAGGCGGCCTGCGCGTCCGAGGCGCCGACGGCCCGCAGGCCGGCCAGCACCACCGTGAACGAACTGGCGAAGCCGACCAGCGCGGTCACCACGCCCGCCAGCACCGGTTGCGACAGTCCCGCCATCCCACCCTCCCCCGACCGTTCCGTTTACGGAACAGGAACCTGTAGCACCATAGCGGGGTGCCGCAGACGTCACCAGTCCACCGTTCGGCCCCCGATCCGGGCGCCGGGGCCGTCGGTCGCCGGATACGCGCCCTGCGCGAGGAGCGGGGGATGTCGCTGTCCACCCTCGCCCGGCTCGCCGGGGTGGGAAAGGCGACCCTCTCCGGCCTGGAGAACGGCACCCGCAACCCGACCCTGGAGACGCTCTACGCGATCACCGCGCAGCTCGGCGTACCGCTGACGGCCGTGCTCTCCGGCCCGGCCGCCGGGCCGACCGTCCGCGGCGCCGCGGTCAGCGCCATCCTGCTGGAGGTCTTCGAGGACAGCGACGCCACCTACGAGCTGTACCGGATGCTGGTCGCGCCCGGTCCGGAGCAGCTCTCCCCCGCGCACCAGCGGGGGGTCACCGAGCACGTCACCGTCTTCTCGGGCGTGCTGCGCGCCGGCCCGGTCGACGCGCCGCTGACCGCCGCCGCCGGCGGGCACCTGCGCTGGACGTCGGACGTGCCGCACGTGTACGCCGCCGTCGGCGACGAGGAGGTCTCCGCCAGCCTCCTGCTCCGCTACCCCCGCCGCTGAGCACCCGCCGGCGACGCAAGGCGCCGGTCAGGCGTCGGCTCAGCCGTCCACCGGCGTCGGCACCGGCAGCCGCCGCTGCACCGCCCAGATCGCCGCCTCGGTACGCGACGCCGAACCGGTCTTGCGCAGCAGGTTGGACACGTGCACGGTGACCGTCCGCACCGAGATGCCGAGGGCCCGCGCCGCCTGCTTGTTGGACATCCCGGCGACCAGGCAGCCCAGCACCTCGATCTCCCGCCCGGTCAGCTCGGCGTCCACCGGATCCGCCGGCCGCCGCGGCGTCACCCTCGGCGGGCGCGGGGCGGGCGGCGGCCGGAGCAGCGCCTCGGGCCCCCGGCCGGCGTGGGCGGCGAGCAGCTCGGTGAGCGCGTACGGGTTGCCGCCGGTGCGCTGCCAGACGGCGCGCACCAGCCGACCGGACGGGCGCGGGTCCGCGTACACCTGGGTCAGCACCTCGGCGACCTCGGCCGGGAGCAACGGTCCGAGGTGTTGGCGGACGGCGCCCCGGACGCCGCAGAGCCGGGCCAGCGCGCGGACCGCGAGGTCCGGCGCGACGGCGTCCTCGGCGGGCCGGCTCGCCACCACCAGCAGCGCCGGCAGGTCGGCGGCGGTCGCCAGCTCGCCGACCAGGTTCAGGCTGGCCGGGTCGAGGGCGTGCAGGTCCTCCACCACCAGTACGGCCGGGCCGGCGCCGACCAGCAGCCGGACGACCCGCACCGCGAGCCGGAGCAGGGTGCCCGGCGCGTAGCGCTCGCGCGGCGCGGTCGGCTGCTGGGCGAGCCAGGCCAGCGCGTCCGGCGGCAGGTCGAGCCGGCTCGTGTCCCGGCCCGTGAGAACGGCGGCCAGCCAGTCGTACGGGGCGGGGCTGTGCACCCGGGCGGCGCCGGAGAGCACCACCGCCGGCCGGGGCGCGAACGCGTCCAGGGCGGCCGCGACCAGCAGGGACTTGCCCACCCCGGCGGCACCGGTGAGCACCGCGACGGCCGGCGCGGACCGCCGGGAGGTGACCACGGTGGACCACGCGCGGTCGAGCTCGGCCAGCTCACCGGCGCGCCCGACCATGGACACCGGCATCATTCCCCAACCCTACGCAGTAGTGCGTAGAGACGGCGGCAGGGTGTTCTTGGCAAGCTTGACCCCATGACGCTGATCCTCCGCTCGGCCATCCTCAACGACATCGGCCTGGTCCGCACCAACAACGAGGACTCCGCCCTCGCCGGTGACCGCCTCGTCGCGGTCGCGGACGGCATGGGCGGCCTGCCCGCGGGCGAGGTGGCGAGCGAGATCGTCATCCGCATCCTGGACGAGCTGACCCCGCCGACCACCCCCGACGAGGCGGCCGGGGCGCTGCGCGCCGTGGTGAGCACCGCGAACCGCCGCATCCACGCCGCCATCACCGTCGACCCGGCGCGCGACGGCATGGGTACGACGCTGACCGCCGCCCTGCTCGCCGGGGACGCGCTGGTGCTGGCCCAGGTGGGCGACTCCCGCTGCTACCTGCTGCGCGACGGGGAGCTGACCCAGCTCACCCGCGACGACACCTTCGTCCAGGCGCTGGTGGACCAGGGGGCGCTCTCGCCCGAGCAGGCGCGGCACCACCCGCAGCGGTCCCTGGTGACCCGGGCGGTGCAGGGCTCGGACACCCCCCCGGCGATCGGGGTGCTCACGGTGGTGGCCGGCGACCGGCTGCTGCTGTGCAGCGACGGGCTCTCCGACTACGTCGAGGACGGCACGATCGCCGCCGCGCTGCACACGTACGGCGACCGCCACCAGTGCGGCGAGCAGCTCGTCAAGCTCGCCCACCAGGCCGGCGCGCCGGACAACGTGACCGTCGTGGTCTCGGACGTCGTCGCCGTCTGAGCTGGTCCCGGCTCCTGCGGCGGGCAGCCGCCGTGATCTAGGTAGTTGTGCCACCTAGGTAGTGCCGCTATGTTCGTCGGGTGGATTCCGACCGACGCGGTCAGTGGCTGCGCGGGGTGCTCGACCTCTGCGTCCTGGCCCTGCTGCGCGAGGGCGAGTCCTACGGCTACCAGCTCGCCCAGGCGCTGGAGGCCGCCGGCATCGGGCCGATCCAGGGCGGCACGCTCTACCCGGTGCTGCTGCGCCTGCAACGCACCGGTCTGGTCACCGCCGAGTGGCGGGAGGGCGCGTCCGGGCCCGCCCGCAAGTACTACCGGCTCACCGACAGCGGACGGGCGACCCTGCACGAGGGCGGCAGCGCCTGGCTCGCGTTCGTCGCCCCGGTGACCGGCCTCGTCACGAAGGAGGTCGACGGATGAACGCCGACGAGTGGCTGCGGGCGTTCGCGGCCGAGTTGGACCGGCGCCGGGTCCGGGCGGACGCCGCCCGGCACGTGGTCGCCGAGGCCGCCACGCACCTGCGTGACAGCGGGGGCGACCCGTGGGTCGTCTTCGGCCGGCCGCACGACTACGCCGCCGCGATCGTCGAGACCATCGGCACCTCGCCCGGTCCGCGTCCCGGACCGGTCCGGTTGCACGCCAGGGGCATCACCAAGCGGTACGGGCGACGCACCGTCCTGCGCGACGCGTCGCTGACCGTCCGGGCCGGACAGATCGCCGCCGTGATCGGGGCGAACGGCTGCGGCAAGAGCACCTTCCTGCGCGTCTGCGCCGGGCTGGTCTCCCCCGACGCCGGGGAGGTGACCGTCTCCGGCCGGGTCGGCTACTGCCCCCAGCAGGGCGGCACCGCCGACTTCCTGCTGCCCGACGAGCACTTCGTGCTGATCGGCGCCGGTCGGGGCGTGGCCCGGGGGCCGGCCCGCCGCGCCGGCCGGGCGGCGGCCCGCCAACTCGGCTGGGAGACCGAGGGCGACGTCCTCGCCCGCGACCTCTCCGGCGGCACCCGGCAGAAGCTGAACCTGACGATGTCCACCCTCAGCGAGCCGGACGTGCTGCTGCTCGACGAGCCCTACCAGGGCTTCGACCGGGGCACGTACGTCAACTTCTGGGACCAGCTCGCCCGGCTGCGCGACGAGGGACGGGCGATCGTCGTGGTGACCCACCTGCTCAACCAGCTCGACCGGGTCGACCTGGTGCTCGACCTGACCCCGGCCACCCAGGGAGGGCGTGCGTGAACCGCCTCGTCACCGTCGCCGAGATGACTTTGCGGGAGTTGCTGCGCCGTCGGGGCGTGCTCCTGCTGCTGCTGTTGATGCCGCTGGCGTTCTGGCTGATCCGGCGGGACTCCCACGTCGGGCAGTCGGTGCGTTCGCTGCTGCTCGGCATCAGCTGGGCCGTCAGCACCGCCGCCCTCTTCGCCACCGGCGCGGCCCGCGAGCTGGAGCCCCGGCTGCGGCTGGCCGGCTACCGCCCGCACGATCTCTACCTCGGCCGGATGCTCGGCCTGTGGGCGGCCGGGCTCATCCTGTCCGTGCCGTTCTTCGTGCTCACCGTCGTCGACGCGCCCGAGCTGCGGCACGGCGGAGTGGCGGTGGCGATGCTCTGCTGCGTGGGGGTGGCCGCGCCGTTCGGGATGCTGATCGGCGCGCTGCTCCCCCGCGAACTGGAGGGGACGCTGCTGCTGCTCACCGTGGTGGCGGTGCAGATGCTGATCGACCCGGCCGGCACCGGCGCCAGACTGACCCCGTTCTGGTCCAGCCGGGAGATCGCCACCTGGGCGGTGGACCACACCGACTCCGGCTACCTGACGCGGGGGTCGCTGCACGGGCTGGTCGTCACCGCGCTGCTGATCGCCACCGTGGCGGCCGTGTTCAGCGTCCGGCTGCGCCGCCGCCGGCACCTGCGGCACCTGCCGATCGGCTGACCGCCCGCCGGTCGCTCACCGGCGATTGCGGTTGCGGCGACCGCCGGGCCGGGATGGGATGGGCGAATGACCGTCCGCCGGGTGAACGCCGAAGAAAGACTGTCCACCAGCTTCGCGCTCGGCGCGTACGCCTTCGAGGCGTCGCCGCGCAGCGCGGCGCGTGCGGAGGAGTTCCGCGGCTACCTGCCCTACAACGAGGGCAACCGGACGCTGGTCGTCGAGGAGGGGCGCACCACGCTGGCCGCCGCCTCGGCGATCCCGATGCGGCAGAACCTGCGCGGCGAGGTGCTGCCGATGGCCGGCGTCGCCGGGGTCGCCACCCACCCGCTGGCCCGCCGGCGCGGGCACGTGCGCACCCTGCTGCACCGGCTCCTCGACGAGATGCGCGACGAGGGGCACCAGCTCAGCGCGCTCTACCCGTTCCGGCCGTCGTTCTACGCCCGGTTCGGCTACGTGGGGCTGCCGAAGCCGCGTACGGTCACGTTCTCGCCGGCCGACCTGGGCGAGCTGCTCAACGCCGACCTTCCCGGCGAGGTGGGCTGGGAGCGGATCGGCGAGGGCTACCGGGACTGGCGCGCGTTCACCGAGCGGTGCCTGAACGAGCGGCACGGCTTCGCGATCTTCCCCGGCTACCGGGACGTGGGGTTGCGCGACCGCGACGAGCACTGGCTGCTGACGGCCCGCACGGGCGGCACGGTCACCGGCGCGGTGCTCTACCGCATCGACGACCACGGCGGCACGCTCGCCGCCGGCGACCTGCTCGTCGCCGACCCGCTCGCCCGGGCGCTCATGTTGCAGTTCTTCGGCCGGCACGTCGACCAGGTGGAGCGGGTGACCGTCCAGGTGCCCGTCGACGAGGTGCCGGAGCTGTGGCTGACCGACCTGGCCGTGCACGTCGAGGCGCGGGTGGCCCGACCGAGCTACTCCGCGCCGATGGCCCGGCTGCTGTCGATCGACGCGCTGGCCGGGCTGCCCGTCGGGGCGGGGCGGGTGCGGGTGGAGCTGACCGGCGACCGGTGGCTGGCCGGGTCGTACCTGCTGGACGGCACGACGGGCGTGCTGGAGCTGGTCACCGGGGCCGCCGCCACCGTCGGCTCGCCGCCGACCGCCACGCTGACCGCCGCCGGCCTCTCCGCCCTGGCGTACGGGGTCCTGGACCCGGTCGAGGTGGGCCTGCGGGGGCTGGGCGACGTGTCGACGGACGCGGCGGCGGAACTGCGCCGCCTCTTCCCCCGCCAGCACCCGTACGTCTTCGCCGACTTCTGACCCCCCACCCCGCCCCACCCCGCCCCGCCCCGCCTCGTCGATCAAGAGGTTTGCGTCCTCCGGGGCGCCGATCCAGGGCGCGAACTTCTTGATCGCCGCGACCATCGACGCGAGCGTCGCCGGGAGGCGGTGGGCGGCGCGGGTCAGTAGGGGTTGCCGTGGCCGGCGGGGCGACCGCGTAGCAGGGCGACGGGGCGGCCCGGCAGGTGGCGGGCCGCCGACATCGGCGGGCTGGCGGTGTGCGCGCCGTCGGCCATGCCGGCGAAGAGTTCCTTCAGCGCGCTGAGCGCGTCGTGGCGCGGGTGCCAGCCCAGCTCCGTCTCGGCGCGCTCGCTCGACATCAGCGGCGCGTGCAGCGCCAGCTCCACCCAGCCGGCGTCGATCGGTTGCAGCCGCGCCCGCCAGGTCAGGGCGGCGGCGACGCGCAGCACCGGGGCGGCCACGGGCACCGTCCAGCCGTGGAAGTGCCGGGCCACCAGCTCCGGGGTCAGCACCGGGTCCGCGGCGACGTTGAACGCGCCGCGCGCATCGCCCAGGACCGCCCGGGCGTACGCGTCGGCGACGTCGTCGGTGTGCACCGCCTGCATCCGCAGCCGCCGGTTCGTCGGCACCAGCGGGATCCGGCCGAAGCGCAGCAGCCGGACGGGCGCGAACGGGCCGAGGAAGTAGCGGGTGATCTCGGTGGCCGCCGCCCGCTGGAAGTTCAGGCCGGGTCGCAGCCGCACCACCCGCAGCCCCGGGTGCTCCCGCTCGGCGCGGTCGAGCAGCGCCTCCACCTCGGCCTTGTCCCGGCTGTACGACGAGCCCGGCACCCCGGTCGCCGGCCAGCGCTCGGAGACCGGGTGGTCCTTCGGGCCGGACGCGTAGACGCCGACCGACGACGCGTACACCAGGGCCGGCACGCCAGCGCGGACCACGGCGTCGATCACGGCCGCGCTGCCGCCGACGTTGGTGCGGTGCAGCACCCGCTGGTCGTGGCTGGGCTGGATCTGCCAGGCCAGGTGCACCACCGCGTCGGCCCCGGCGAAGACCTCGGCGAGCTGGTCGGCCGCGCCGGGCAGGCCGACGTCGCAGGAGTGCCACTCCACCTGGTCGTACGGCTCGCCGCAGTCCGGCCCGGGCAGCCGGCGGGCCACCCCGGCGAGATCCACTCCGCGTTCCCGCCGCAGCCGGCGCAACAGGGCGGTGCCCGCGTTGCCGGTCGCCCCCACCACCACGATCCGCATGCCCGTCCGTACCCGGTCAGGCGCGAGTCAATCGCGGCGTGCGGCAGCGGTCCCGAGCGTCGCCTGCGGATCCGTGCCGCCGCTCGCCGCCGTCAGGGGCGGGGCGAGTGACGGACCCAGTTCTTCTGCCCGCCCCGGCGGCGGCCCTGCGAGGCGGCCAGGCAGCGCGGGCAGATCCGGCCGACCGGGTCCGCCTCGGTGAGCACGTCCGTCGACGTGTACTCGAACCGCACGTGCGGGAAGCGGCGCAGCCGGGTCCGGCTGAGCGGGAGCCCGCAGACGGTCTGGTTCTGCCCGGGCAGCCAGGCGTGCGCCTCGCCGGCCGGTTCCCGTACGCCGTCCGGGCCCGTCTCCTCGCTGGAGGCCGCCACGGCCGGGGTGCTGCTCATCCTCATACGGGCACGGTTCCCCCACGCCGCCCCGCCCATGCCTGCCGCGTCGGTGCGGGCGACGGCCCGGCCGGCCGGGCCGGGCGCTGCTCAGCCGCGCCGGGCCAGCAGGGCGGCGACCAGGCAGGCGAACGCCGCCACCGAGGAAAGCGTGCGGACGAGATTCCCGCGTACCCAGGCCGCCTCGAACCAGGCCCGCACCTCGGCCAGGTCGGCGATCTGGTCCACCGGGCCGGCGGCCTCCAGCCGGTCGTTCAGCGGCACGTTGAGGCGCGCGGTCACCCCGACGGTGACCAGGTAGCAGGCCAGCGCGGCGACGGTCCAGACGAGGACGGCACCGCCCCGGTCCAGGTGCGCGGCGGCGGCCACGGCGAGCAGCAGCGGCGCGCCGAGGAAGGCGCCCAGGAACCAGCCGTTGAGGATCCTCCGGTTGATCGACTGCATGGTGCCGACCAGCGTCCGGCCGTCGGTGGCGGCCAGGCCCGGCATGACCGCGCAGGTGAACGCGAAGAACAGCCCCGCCACCAGCCCGGTGGTCAGGGTCGCCCCGGCCAGGGCGGCGGTACGGATCGTCTCGGTCATCGGTGCTCCTCCCCCGTCGTCGTCCCACCAGTCAACCGGGCGCTGCCCCTCCGGCCCATGGCCGAGCCGCTCATCCCCATAAGCGCCCGTCCACCGGGCTGTCACCCGTAGCGGGGCGTTCGACCGCTGCCGGAACCGAACCTGAACTCGTACCGGGTGGACGTCGACGTCAACGCCCGGCAGATGGCCCTCGTCAACCAGTGACCGCGACGGCCGCCCGAACTGCGGAAAAGCGCGCAGGCGGTGGTCAGGGGGTGCGGCGACGGGCCCAGGCGGTGAAGCGGTCGGCCAGGTCGACGCGGCGACCGCCGCCGTCCAGCTCGGCGAGCTGGGCGGCGGCCTCGACCTGGAGGGTGGCGAGGTGGACCAGCAGGGCGGTCCGGTCGGTCCGGTACTCGCCGAGCAGGCGCAGCTTCGCCGCCGAGCAGGGCCAGGCGATCCCGCAGGCCGCGCAGCGCCAGGTCGGGCGGGACGGTACGTGGTCGCGTCGCCGGGTCACCGCGACGGCACCCTGACGACGGTCGCCCGGTCCAGCCGGACGGAGGCGTACCGCTCGCGCGGTCGAAGCGTGCCGTCCGGGTTCAGCTCCCGGCCGCGCAGCTCGACCCACTCCGCGCCCTGGAACGGGCCCCGGTCGAGCACCTCGGTGACGTACATCGTGAGGACCCCGACGCCGAACCGGTAGGAGTCCTCCGGCACGCGGATCACCGCGCCCGGCGCGATCGTGCGCTCCCCGCGCGGCCTGTCGACCGTCACGTCTTCCTCCCGCCCGCCGGCCGGCCGGCCCGTCACCTGGAAGGGGGCCGCCCACGGACGCCCGCCCGGGGCGGCCCCCGCGAGGACCGCCCCCAGCCAACGCTCCACGAGCGGCCATCGCTGGTGACACTCTGCTGTGGAGGCGACTACGCTCGGAAGGCTCCGCGCGCGTCCGGGCCGGGCTGGCCGAGCCCACGCCCGACGGGTGGCGCAGGGGGTAGTCGATCTTCAAACTGGGAGGCCCTGAATGGCCGACGTGCCGAGCCCGCTCGCCGCGTTCATCGTGGGCGAGATCCGCCGCGCCCGGGGCGGTGCCGGCATGACGCAGGAGACCTTCGGCCGGGGCGCGGGCTTCAGCGCGTCACACGTCAGCGCCGTCGAGGGCGGCACCCGGGCGCTGACGATGGACTTCATCAAGGGAGCCGACCGGGCCCTCAGGACCGGCGGGCTCTTCGAACGGCTCGTCGCCAGCGTCGGCGCCCCGTCCTGGTTCCTCCCCTGGCTCGACGCCGAGCGCGCCGCACGGCAGCTACGGCTGTTCGAGCCTCTGTTGGTTCCCGGACTGCTGCAAACCGAGAACTACGCCCGCGTGGTCATGCGCCTCAACGACCTCATGTCAGCGACAGAGGTTGACCAGCAGGTCAGCGCCCGGATGGACCGGCAGAGCATCCTGACCGGCGACAACCCGCCGCAACTGGTCGCGGTCCTGGACGAGTCCGCGCTGCGGCGGACCGGCGACGGATTCAGCGGCATCATGGCCGAGCAGGTGGCGCACCTCGTCGCGATGGCAGAGCTGCCACACGTTCACGTGCACGTGATTCCAGCGGCGACCGGGCTGCACATCGGGTTGTCCGGTCCCTTCGCGCTGGCTCGGTCCGCCGATGGCGGGTGGGTCGGGCACCTGGAAAACCAGCTGGGCGGAGTTGTGGCCGACAGCAAGGATGATGTGGCTAGTCTTCTGGCGAAGTGGGAAGGCGTGCGGAACGAAGCGCTCCCGCGTCGGCAGTCCATCGACCTGATGAAGGAAGTGCGGAGTCATCATGGACCTCAGTAGCGCTCAGTGGCGCAAGCCCAGCCGTAGTGGTTCGAGCGGCGGGAACTGCGTCGAGGTGGCCGACAACCTGCCCGGCGTGGTCGCCGTCCGCGACTCGAAGGACCCGACCGGCCCCGCCCTGACCTTCGCCCCCACAGCGTGGCGCGCGTTCGTCGCCCGCACCGCCGGGCGAGCCTGACCCTCCCGTACGCCCGGAGGTGCCCGCTCCTGGACGGGCGGGCGTCTCCGGCGGAGAGCCTCGCACACCCCCCTGAGCTGCCGTTGTCACCGACGGCACGAAAGCCGAGAGTCGCAACCGGCCGCCTTCCGGTAACCTGAGCGCGCGGGCCGCTAGCTCAATGGCAGAGCTGTGGACTTTTAATCCATAGGTTCAGGGTTCGAGTCCCTGGCGGCCCACTCGCCCGCAGCTCAGCGGCCCCGGCCTGGGCCGCTGATGCCGTGATCGGGGCCGGTACAGCAGTGAAGTACAGCCGTCGGACTTGTCGCCGAACACCACTCGGTGCAGCTGGACGATCTCGGATCGACACTTGGGCCGTATGGCCCAGCAGCACTGGGCAGTCTCTTTCCGGGGTCCAGCCCCGGGCGGGTGCCGATAGCGGACCTATTGACCAGCCTTCTGTCGGATCAGTGACGGCACGCGGCAGCAGAGAGGGCGCGATCTTATTCTGGCCTATGTTCGACTCGATCCATCCCGCAAGCAGAGGAAATGCATGGATCTGACTGAGTTGGCCCAGGTTGGAGCTACCAGCGTTGTAGCCGCCATGACGACCGACGCGTGGGAGCATGTAAGACTGCGGTTGGCCGGGCTGCTCGGCGGCGGCAACAACGGCCGCCAAGAGGAGGTGGCCTCTGAACTGAGCCAGTCCCGGGAGCGCCTCGTCAACTCCGGCGAGGAGGAGGGTACCGCCGCAGGGGTAGAAGCCGAGTTGCGTGGCCAATTGCGAGAACGCCTACGCAACGATCCTACCTTCGCAGCCGAGTTCTCGGTCTTGGTCGAAGAGATCCAGCGGCAGGTGCCACAGCCCACCCAGTCGACCGTTCGGCAGCACGGCGTGGCCACCCGCGGAGGAACGGTGATACAGGCGGGCAGAGATGTCAACGGGATCAAGACAAAGTAGGGCCGCGGTTCAAGTCACCCCGCAGTCTCCAGTTCGAACGCACCGGGATCCCGCATCAAGGGGGATGGATCATTGCACGAACAGCCCAACGGACCCTGGACCGCGCAGCCGGCACCGACTTTCATCGATACTCCGGCGTTTCCGGCCGAGTACCCACTAACTCCGCCCCATAGGGAGCAAACTGAGGTTGCGGCCAGCGGATCCGCTACTGTTACCGCAGAGTTCACGCCTAGTGAGGCCGGATCGGTCCGTCAGACCGCTGAAATATTTGCCACCCAATCTCGGATCATCCAAGCTGGCAGGGACGTAAACCTAACAGAACAGAAGTTGCGCTGGCTGCCCTTGGTACCGATTAACGAGGAGGTAGAACGCTGCACGGCAGCCTTCTACCCGCCCCGTCGCTATGATGAAGCGGAAAGACTTCTTTCCCGTCCGGAGTGCGGCGTACTCGTGCTATCTGGCCGACCCGGCACGGGCAGGCGCAGCAGCGCCTTGAATCTCTTGGCGGACAGGGGCGCACACGGCGTTCGTGAGTGCCTGACTGACTGGACGCCGACACCGCGCACTGACGTGTTGCCCAAGGAGTTCGAGGGCCGATATCTGCTAGACCTCACAAATGAAGCGACCGCGATTCCCGAGCAGTTCGGCCGGAGTCTTCCTGCTTACGGGCGTGAGCTAGCGGCCCTAGACGCTCGAATGATCGTCTTGGTGACGGAAAAGCTATGGCAGGAATGTGCAGGCGAGACGGCGAGCATTACGGTCGAACTGCACGCACCAGCCGTGCGTTCGGTACTTGGCGTCCACCTGCACGAATTGGATGACCACCTCTCATGGCTTGATGACAGCGATGGCCTGCGGATGCTCGTCGAGGAGCTTGAAGCCAGCACATCAGGGCCGCGGCGGGTGGCCGAGCTGGCGGAAATCGTCAAACGTCACACTCCGTTCGAAGAGTCGGCCGTAGATCAGATTCGGGAAGCGTTTCGTCACTGGAAACGCTATCTAGATCGACAGTTCGCGGAATATAGAGACGCGAAGAACCTTGACGCCGGCGCCGTTCAGGCCCAGCAGTCGGGGGCTGCTCGCGCCAGAGCGCTGCTGATCGCTGTCGCGGTCTTGGATGGCGCTCCATCCGAAGTGGTGCTTGATGCCTGCGATGAACTTCTGAGGAAGCTTAAGGCACACCCCTCCGCACGGGACATCCTCATCGGCCCAGAACTGCAGGACCTCATCGATGTGATCGATGCTGAACTTGTCGGCGACACGATCACCGTCACGCGAAAGTATCCTGGGCTGGATAAGGCGGTACTCGAACGCGTCTGGCAACAACGTCCGCAATTGCGTACCCCAATTCGCAGCTGGCTGGAGCAGATCACTTCAGCTGGTGCGGTTGCAAATGACCACCTTGATCGCGTTGCGGACGTGCTCGTCCGAATGGCAGCTGATCTAGGGTCCTTGGAAACTCTCGACATCGTGCAGAAGTGGCTGGCCCAGAAGTCCCGGCACCGAACTCTGGCTATTACCATCCTCGAACGCTTGGCAGTTAGCAAGGAAGTCGGGTCCGTCGTCCGCAGGCGCCTCTACGAGTGGGCAAGCCGAAAGAGCAGCGTTGAGGTCCTTACGGGAGTGGCAGAAGTTTGCGCAGGCCAACTCGCTCACCACAGCGTCAAAGCCGCCTTATCTCGACTGCGTCTGCTACTCAGCCATGAGGTTACGGCTGCCCGGCCCGCTGCTGCTCAGGCACTTAGACAGCTCGCCGTCGACGACGAGCTGGGAGATGAGGTGGTGGCGGTGGTATTCGACTGGTTCGATCGCCAAGACCACCAAGCCGGCGCTCTCGGCCTACTTGCCCTAATCGACCCGGCACTGGATCCGCCCACAACGGACCTGATCCACGCTATCGCCGCAGACCCCACACGCGCAGAAGCCTTGCGCCAAGCCTGGTCGGCTTTGATCGCCGTCGAGACGACCCGGCCTGCTGCGATGAACGTCGTGGAGAACTGGTTTGCCAGCGCCGACACCGGGAGGCTGAACCCTGCAGTCGCAATTACTATCCTAGCTCCAATCATTCGAAACAATCTGACCAGTGACAGTTTCAAGGAATTTGTAACCCAAGGCAGCACCTCCGAAACCCGCAAGAACCTCATCGTGTCGCTCGTCATGGGCACCGCACCGACCCCCATCCCGGCGAACACGGACGTTCGGTGACATTCATCCGGCTATGGCGGCGGAGGGCTGGGCGTTGGCGGACCCATCGGTTCATCGCACGCCTGGGCTCTAACCTGCCTGGCGCCGTGCTCACAGCGAAATTCACCACCGCATGGCGAGCTGGAGACGACGTTACGCGTAGGAGTGTCGAGCCATTCCTACGGCGCGAACTCCGCCTTAGGGCTGCGGCAATAGCTTCTCATTACTCAGTCGACCAGTATTCCGCGGCCGCAGACGAGATCCAACTCGCCGTGGGAACACTCTGTCTGTGCCATGACCACCTCGGCAGCGTCGAGGCCACGAGCATGGTCAGAGTGACCGTCGACCCCAGCAGTAGAAAACTCCAAGAAGACCGTCTCTACAAGCACCGCGATCACCAGCTGCGGACCGAGGTCGAGAAGGTTCGCGCGGCCGCGCTCCGCGACGAGGTTTTCGGCGATCTTCGCACAACTCTTGCATGGCTACTGCTCCGGTTCCCGGAGCTGTCTACCGCGGCTCCCGGTGAGCTCATTAGGCAAATGATCAAGGAGGCGGAGCAGCAGCACGCCGAGAGTCTCGTGATCGATGAGCGCCAGCAGGTCATAACTGACCTTGTCAGCTGGTTGACTAGTGGAGCAGAGGGCCCACAAGCGGCACTCAAAACCCTCGACTTCGTGCTTGAACCATTTGGCGAGGACCAACTACGACAAAGACTCAGGATGTTGAATACTCTAGGCCCTGAAAGCGTCCCGATTGTCCGGCAGGGGTCGGTGAGTGTAGGCACCTCTGAGAGGGAGACTCAGACGAGACAGGTTCTCTAGGGCCTCGTCCTCCTGAGGTTGGCGTACCTGTTCGAGCTACCGGCTATGGACCTGGTCTGATCTGAACCGGGCTAGCAGACGACGGGCAGACCTACCGTTACTAGCGATCCAGCGCCTTGCCGAGTCGCTTGAGCGCGTCGCGGGTGGCCGCCGATGACACCACCGTGTAGATCTCCATGGTGATGGCGAACTGCGCGTGCCGGAGGATCTGCATCGCCACCCGAGGGTGCACGTCCAGGTCGGCCAGGAGCGAGGCGCAGGTCCGCCGGGCGTCCCTGACGGTGATCCGCCGGACGTCGGCGGCGTCGCAGCGCCGATCCCAGAAGCGGTTGAAGTTGCGCGGCTCGACCGGCCGGCCGTAGCGGGTGGTGAAGATCAGGCCGGACGGCTGCCAGGCGGGGCCGGCGGCGACCCGGGCGGCGGTCTGGGCGGTGCGGCGGCGGTCGAGCGCCACGGTGCAGATGTCCGGCAGCGGCAGAGTGGCGTCCGAGGCGGCCGTCTTTGTCTCCCGGTGCAGCAGTTCGGCACCAACTCGCTGGAGCTGCCGGTCGATGGTCAACTCCCCCGCGTCGAGGTCGACGTCAGCCCAGGTGAGCCCCAACATCTCACCCTTGCGCAGACCGAGCACCAGGACCAGGACGTACGCGGCGTAGAGCAGATCGTCGTCGGCGCGGGCCGACTCCAGGAAGCGGCGGGCCTCGTCGCTCGTCCACGCTTTCCGCTTGCGCTTGCGTACCGGTGGCAGCTTCACCAGGGACGCGACGTTACGGGTGATCAGCCCTTCGGTGATCGCGTGGGACAGCAGCGTCCGGAGCACGGTCCGCAGGTGGGTGACGCTCGTTGCCGAGGGCAGATCCCGGCAGCAGCGGCCGAGGGCACAGCAGCGACGCTGGGCGGGCTTGCGCCGCTCGTCCTTGCCCTGGGCACAGCACTGGCAGGTCCGCCCGACCTCGTTGATCCACGTCTGGACGTCGCTCACTCGAAGCTTGTCGAGCCGCTTCCGGCCCAGCCCTGGCACGAGGTAGAGCCGGACCACCACCTCGTAGGTGACGTAGCTGCCCGGAGCGAGGTTCGGCTTGACGATCTCCCGCAGCCAGTAGCCGGCGTACTCCCCCACCGTCGGAGAGCGCGTCGCCACCGGGCCGGCTTTGGCCTGCCCGTGCAGCTTGATCCACTTATCGTGGACGGCCTCGCGGGTCTGTCCGTAGACCCACTTCCGACCCCGCTTGCCGTCGGGCTTCTCGACCCAGACGTACGCGGCGAAGCCGTTCCGGTACGGGAAGATCGAGCCTTCGCCGTTGGCTCGACTGCGTCCCGGCATCAGGCCGCCTCCTGCCGCTCGACCTGGTCACGGATGTAGTCGTCGACCCATTCGGAAAGGATGCGGCGGTACTTGCCGTCCTTGATTGAGCGCAGCTCGCCAGTGGCGATCTTCATCTTGACCTTGGAGATGCCGAAACCGAGCAGGACGGCGACCTCAGCTGGCGAGTACCAGCGCGGGGTGAGGTTTCTGCTCATGCGGCGGCTCCGATGAGCCAGGCTTCGTGGGCGAGTTCTTCCCGGCCGATACGTCTGGCCTGCCGGCGCTTGGCGGCGGCAGTGTTGGCCAGGAGCGCATCGCCTTCGGTGAGCCACCCGGAGCCGGCGTAGGTAAGAGCGCCAACCGCCACGCTGTCGGTGGGGTCGTCGTCCTCGGCGCGGCGGTAGGTCGCGCGGATGTCCCGGAGCAGGCCGAAGGTGACGGAATAGCGGCGGGCCTTGGTGAGGAAGTGACCGCCGAAGCCGAGCATGTGCGCCCAGCGGCGCAGCCCGGCGTAGGCGTTCGGTCTGGTGTCAAGGCTGTCTTGACGGTCGTCGGCCATTACGGCGCCGCTGGCGGTGTCGATGCCGGTGGGCCGTCCGAGGTGCCAGCAGGCGTCGATGAGGCGGGCGAGGTGGTCGCCTTCCGGATCGGCGTAGTCGTCGATCGTGGCAGGGGTGAGCCGGGTCGATTGGTGGCCGGTGGCTTCGGTTGCCTTGGTGGCGTACTTGGCGAGGTAGGCGGCCACCTTGCCGTCGGTCAGCTCGCCGCCGGCACTGTTGATACGCCGGACATCGACCTGCTCGCCCCAGGCGACCACCCAGCCGCGTTGCTGGTCGGGGTGCGGGGGCGTGGTGACGGTGATCTGGCGTGCGGCGGCGTGGACGGCTGCCTCCAGATCGTCGACGGTGGTCCCCACCGGCGGCGGCACGAGCGTGTCCAGGTCGTCGGAGTCGACGCCGTCGAGGCGCAGCAGGACGTGGAAGTGGACGGCGGCTCGGCGCTGCATCTCGGCGACCTTGCCGTGCGACACCCGCACCGGCGGCAGCCGGCGCATCTTGCCGGAGTCGGTGACGACCTGGACGAATGGGATGCCACGTCGGCGGCACAGCGCAGCGAGGTGTCGTTCGATGGCCTGCTTGGTGCGCCGCCATAGCTCGCCTGAGAAGTAGTTCCAGACGACCTGGTGGCCGTGGTCGTAGCAGTCCAGGCACAGCGGCTGTCCGAGCCGCGAGTCGTCGGCGTCGTGACGGGCGAAGCACGCCGCCGGCTGCCCGTGCGGGCAGGTGCCGGCGCTGCTTCGGGCACGGCAGGGAGCCGGACGGCAGTCGCAGCGCTGGCGAGTGGTGCAGTTGTGGCGAGGGACGTGCCGGTGGTGGACCGCACCGAAGGACGGCGCAGTGAAGGTGGCGAAGACGACCGGATGCCGATCGACCGAGGCGGGGACGCCCTTGCCGCCAGTCAGGCCGCAGCGCACGACCTGGTAGGCGTCACCGGCGTAGACCCAGGCGCAGTCGGGGCAGTGCGATTCGCGGCGGTTGCCGCACGCCGTGTAGAGCGCGCCGTCGGGCAGCTCGTCGGTGTGCTGCTCGCCCAGGACCCGGCCGGTGTCTCGCTCGACAGCGGCGATCGTGCCGGTAAGGCGGACCGGGCGGGCGCAGCCGCCGGCGGTGCGGGTGTGCTCCAGCCAGCCGGAGAACTCAGGCATGGCGGCACGGTGCAGGGCTTGGGCGTCACGGCCGCTGGCGATGCCGGGACGGTACAGGTCGAGGGGTGTGGACACGGCTCTCCTCACGGGGTGGCAGGGACGGAGAACGAAGCACCACCAGCCGTGGACGTTTGTCCGCTGGTGGTGTTCGTCGTGTCTCCTGGCACCGCCGGAAGGGCGGCTCACGCCGGAGGGCGGCTGGCTGGTAACGCCAGTTCCCGCCGATAGGTCATGTCCTTTGCGCCCGTGGACTCGGTGATGAGGGCTGGCACGGGCGGGAGCCTGGATGGTCGGCATCCGGTGGGTCGCCGCAGGCTGCCCCACCCGTGGAGGTGCGCGAATCCGGGCCATCGTGGACGGCAGGAAAGGCCGTGCTGGGCCGCTCAGCGGATTCGGGGAACCGGCCACAGCGGCCGGTGCGATCGAGAGCCTGCGGGACGTGGCCCGCATCAGCGGCAGGAAGGCCGCTCGGCATCTCCGACGTCGAATCCAGCGATCCGGCAGGTAGGCCGCGCTGTCGTGCTCGACGAGCGCCAGAGTAGCACCGGGTGCCGACACGTCAACCCGCCGTGACCCCGGAGCAAGGGCGGACCGACCGGCTGCCGGCCGGTGTGGGAGGACTTTCTGTACGTCTATCAAGGCGGCCCTGAACGGGCCGCACGCGCCGCCGCCTGGGCGCGCGTCCGTCGCTTCGCTGGCGCTCCGACTCCGGCCACGCAACACGCCCGGCGGCTGGCGCGAGGAGCCGAAAGCCCGGAGGGGCCGCCGCAGACGGGGTAGTTGAGAGTGGTGGAGGTCCGTCGCCGGCAGCCGGCCCCTGCGCCGCGCCCGAGCAGCGCGGCGCAGGGAGGGCGCGTGCCGGGTCCGCGCGGCAAGCCCCAAGCATGGGGGCGGTGTCCGCGCAGTGGCATGCCGGTCGCCCAGGAGCCGGCTCCGCAGCCGCTCAGGGTCAGGTCAACCGCTTACCTGGGAGGGGAGGGGTGGCCGCCGGTGGCCAGCTCCGAACCCGGGAGCCGGGTCCGTGCCGGGCAAGGTTAGGTCAACTGCGCCACTGTGGCGGTATCCGCCGAGGGCGCGGTCCGCGACACGAAAGCCAACTCAATCTGTTCCGGCAGCGTCCGTACGTGCGTCAAACCCGCTTTACTGGCGGGCCGGGAGGCGACCCGCTCCCCATGAGAGTGGATCGATGGCGCACGGATTGGCGGGGGAGAATCAACAAGGAGAGAGTGAGCTGTTATCTGATAGGGGATGGGGGTGCATCTCTACACAAGGGGTCAGCATATCCATGGCTGGCGCGAAGCAACCTCGATATCATAGGCCGATTTAAGGTTCGTGAGGAAAAGTCATAATGGAACCGTTCCGGGCAAAAAGTGCGTACTCGGATTTCGTTGTTGGCCACGCGGTCCATTCCGCCTTTTGGATGCAGAAGGGTGGTATGCGTTTCATCCACCCTCAAGACATACCGCCATTGTGGAGTAGGATCGCGAACCGTTGCGACGAGATCAGGCGGAGGTAACGGTACCAGCGCGAAAGCGACTATCGGAAGCAATAGCCACACAGCTCCAAGGATGCGCAGTAGTCGAGAAGGATGAGGAGGGGCAAAAATTAACAAGAGGGATGATGCCAGCATCGCTGCCACCAAGTGAAGGGCATAGCTTGTAAGCACGCCTATACCGAGAAATCCGGAGAAAATTGCCCAGAAAATTAGACCCCGTGACGCCTGCTTGGCCTCCTCAACATCAGAACCCTTGAGGACAGGATATATCGCCAACAAGAACAGGGGAATGCCGCTCCCAATCATGAGAAGGGTGCCAGAAATCACGAGTGGCAGAAATGTGACCGCATTCATGGCCTCGAAAAAAACAGTCAGATCTCCGCGCGATAATACGAATAAGCGTTCAACGGCAAAAACTACGGGGATGACGGCCGCAACGGTACCCAAAATTGCTCCTGCCCGATCTGCGGGATCCCTTGAGTCGGCATTGCCACCGTTGCCCCGCATTTCTCCATGAGAGGCAGCCGCAGTCGCAAGACCGGATCCTTTGCCCCGACTTTTGCGATTTCTTGAGGACCGACTGCCGCTCATGGTTGCCTCGAATCCAAAATCTCAACTGGCCAGCGTCCCGCACGCTCGCACTCTGGCACATCAGGACGTCTGGTCGCGAGCCGTAGGCTCACCAGAGATGTGTCGGGTTGTGGCAGACCGCTTGAGCAGCACGGGAGGGTGTGACCGACTGCTGCTCGCCCTCCTGTCGGCGTGGGGCACACAAGGGGCACAAGACACTGTGAACGTCGTCAAGCAGCGGCTACCGGTGGCCGCTTGAGACGCCTTATGGGCAGGCATCGATCGTCATTCCCGCTGGTTACGACGTAGCGGACTGCGTTCCGCTTCAACGTCTGACGCTCGCGATTGAGTGACCAACTGGGTGACGACGGATGCGAGCAAGGATGGACGCCCATGGACGATAGCGGACCGTACCGGCAGGCCAGCCCGGCTGCGCGGGCAGGTCACCCCGCAGTGATCGTTCTTTCGGGACGAAGGAGTCAAGCTCTATCGGCGAGATAGCGGCAGAGGGAGTTGACATCCGTAGGAGCATTGGGATGGCGCGGATTGCTCAAAGCTCTTCCTGCGAGTACTCAGCTACGATCTCAATAATCTCTTGAATGCTGGCATTGCAGTTTCGGAAGGAAATCCGTTCAAGGATGGTGGCGTCTGAGCGAATAACATTCGACAGCAAGGCATGAATAAATGACTGTGTTGCCAGCTCGACGCCAGCAAAGTCGAGCGCAACGCTGCCGCCGTCTGCCAAGGCTCGCTTAAGAACCCTGTCCCGGATCCTAGCCGCCGCATCCTTGTCCCCACCAAAGGATCCAGCGTACCTAGAGATTGTAATCTTCTTCACGAGAACCTCGGCTTGAATCGGGCCGCCTTTTGCTTCTTTACGTCGATATGGTAGACTTGGCCAATTTGTCGGAGCAATTCGACGAAGCCGACGGGGCTGTCTATTTGAAGGTCGATGCCGACGGCGGTACCCCGGTAGCTCGCATTCGGAATGCCAAACCACGTAACCCGGTCGTTAGCAATGTCCGCGTTGATTTGTGGATTCCTCTGAGTTAGCAGCTTCATCATGCAATCGCCAGATACGACGACCATGTGGTGCCGGGACAGCGTAGCCATGGACTTCAGGAAGAATAGGCCGGCCCCTCCGTTCGTCTCATTGCCTCCGAAGCGCGGCGACGCGCCAGTTATGCCAGGCCGTAAGGCGAGTGATATAGCTTCCCGGTCTGAGTTGGCGCGATGGCTCCGGCTGATGCTTCTGTTAATCCCGATTCCCGCGTCTGCTACGCCAAGGAGAAGTCTTCGATTCATCTGTGAAACCTGAGCCGCTACAAAAGCGCCCGTGCTGCTGCCTGAGTGTTCGAGAACATTTCGGATCAATTCGAAGAGAACGTACTTTACGGCATCCGCATCGCGTGGCTCCATATGGAGAAGCGGCACGAAATCCTTGATGAAGTCGTTCAACTCCTCATTGGTTAGGATGTTTCTTACCGGGATGAAGCGGCCTGCCGCCTCATGCTCTCTAACCGAAATGTCCACCTCGGTATTGATGTGGGAGAAAACGTTCATTCGACGGAGGTAGCGTGTGCTGGAGTTGACGGTCAGATTTTTGACCTGAGTTGACTGGCCGGCAGAGTCGGCTGCCGCGCCAGTTGCCGCAATCATGGCCAATACCACCGGATGTAGCGAGAAGAGGCCCTCACGTAGGACAAGCGTGAACTCCTCTTTGTCGTCATCTTCCAGAAGCCGAAGAAATCGCTCCAAGTCGGCTAGATAAGCTCGCCCTGGCAGGGAGATCCGCAAGTCAACTCCTCCTCGATCATGCCCGCCCTCGACCGCACGTCGTAGGTCAGGGTAGCGAAGTAGCTCCATGGCCGCCGCGCTGCAAGTCGTGTTGATGTCTTAGGGCTGGACGATGCTGCCAGTACACCGGCAGAGTGGCTGTCGACAGCAACGCTGACAGCAACCGCGCTGGACGGCAGCACGCTGACGAGCACCGGCACGGACGAAGCTCCGAGCGCTCAGCCGTTACCGCACGTGTGGACGCCATGCAAAGAGCTTGTAAGCGAGGTGTCACGGCGGAGGCTGACCCGTGCCCGTTGCGTGCCCGATGCTGCGGTCGCAGACGGACAACGACGGTCAAGGTCTCACGGTGGCTAAGATGCCTGCCCAGCAGCAACGGCAGGTGGCAGGGGCGCCGAAACCGTAGCTTCGAGAATTCCTAAACCGTGTGTCCTGGCGGCTGCCAAGCCGGCGACTAACGGGGCCAGCCGCGGACCGCACGACCATGCTCCCCCGGTGAGGTTCGCTGAACGGCCACGGAGAGGTCAGCGGCCTACGCGGATGCGGTCAGCGGCGTACAACTCGCGTGAGCCGTCAGCGCGAAAGATCACGATGACCGGGATGCCCTCGCCCATCTCCAGCTCGCGTCGCTCGACGGGTGTGGGCATCCGAGCGGTGACGGTGTCGCCCTTGAGAAGGGTCACCGTCTCGGTCGGTTCGACGGCGCGGACGAACGTGCCGCGCGGCGGTTCCACGATCACGAGCCCTTCCGACCGGAGCAGTGCTACCGCTTGTCGGACGCTTGTTCGGCTCAGCCCGTACTCCTGAGCCAACCGCAGCTCGCTCGGCAGTGAAGCCCCGGGCGCCAGGTCGCCAGACGTGATCCGGTCTCGCAGGAGGTCCGCGAGCTGCCGGAACACGGCACGATCCGCACTGGGGTCGATCACGAACTTGACGCTATGCGTCCAACAGCCCTACATCTTATTGTATCTACAGTCCTACGTCATTACGGTGACGTGAGCTGCGGCATTGCACCGAGGGCCCGCCCCGACGTGCTGTCCGCGATGTTGACCGACACCCGAGGAGAGACCTGGTGCCTCGCGTCTCATACGAGGAGTACTTGGTAGCCGTCGCGCTCACTCTGGCCAGGCGGCACCGGCCGGTCTGGTCATGGCGGCGATGGCGGAAGGTCTGCCGATGTGGAGGCGAGCTGCCCTGCCATACCAGGCATCGAATCCCGATCAACAGAGGGCACTGGCCGTCAGACCACGACCGGCAAGGCGCCCCGGCATCGGAGTGGCGGCCAGCGCGAAAGACGCCGCAATGACGACGCACCTCCCGGTCACACCGGCTTGGACGTGCGGCGGCTGCGGTGCCGACTGGCCCTGCCAGCCCCGACGGCGCGAACTGCGAGCGGAGTACGACAGCGCCCCGGTGTCGCTGGCCCTCTACCTGGCCGCCCAGCTCGTTGACGCCGCCCAGGACCTGGCCCACGTTTCCGCCGACCGCCTGCACCGTCGATTCCTCGGCTGGATCCGATGAGCATCCTGCGGGCCGGCGACGAGAAGTTCCACTACAGCGACGGCTCCCACAAGTGGATCCCACCCGACCCCGACTTCGACCAAGAGGTCTGGGACGAGCAGGTCCGCCAACACAAGGAAGGACACCTGAGGAACGAGCAACCCAAGGTCCGCATCCAGCGCCTCATCTGACGCCAGCAGTACAGCAGCGAAGTACAGCAACCGTGCCAGCCGAACCCGGTCGAGAAGCGCGCCAGCAGCCCGGATGACCTCGGACCACACCGCAGAAGGCCGGCTCGCCGGGTTCAGGGTTCGAGTCCCTGGCGGCCCACTACAAACCGCCCCTGAGCTGCGAGAACGCCGAGCAGAGATCATCGGGCGCAACTCAACTCCGATCTTGGTCCGCGCGAGGTTCCCGCCGGGTGCTGTCTGCGTCCCGCAGGAGGCCGCCGACCAGGCCGCGCGGCCGGTCCTTCTTCGGCATCCAGTGGACGTAGGTCTTCGAAGCGAACTGGACCATAGTCGAGCTGTACGCCCGGCCGGCCGTACTCGCAAAGCGCATCCAGTCGCGGGGCATCGGGGACGAAGACCAACGCTTCGTGGCTGTCGAGCAGACACTTCGCCTCCCGGTGGCAGACATGCGAATCGACACCGAGGCTGTGTCAGTCAGTGAAGCGGCTAATGCCTTCAAGCGATTGGTCAATCGCTCATAACGCAACGCCCGCCACACGTCAGCGTGACTACTGTGCTGACAGCCGCCTACCACTTCCGGAAATTGCAGACGTCAGAAATTGCCGCCTGCATGAGTTCCCAGGCTCGACTGGGATTGACATATCCACTAGCTGCGCCCGTGTAGCGACTCGTGTCACGAATCAGAAGCACGGCGCCCACCCACCCTACAAGAATCGAGACTATGGCTACAGGAAGGATCGTGAGGATGATTGGGACGACAATCTCTTTGGCATTCGCAAAGCGCCCCAGAAGCATCAAAACAAGCATGATCGGCATACTCGTGAGGCCGATCCGAAGCCCGAGGGTGGCCGCGCGCCACCGCGAACTCTGCTGGATCTCCATAATCTCACCTCTAATGCGGACGGACACAAGGGAGTCGGAGACAATCCAGAGACTTCCCGGCACATCGGCCTTGGTGCTGCAGTTCACGCACCTTACGGTGAAGCGCATGTCGGGTCTCAGGACCTGCGTGACAGATCAGTCTCGGGACGTGAGTGACAGGTCTGGCTAAACGACCTAAAGATCCTCAGTCCAGACGCCCACTGGATGATCCTCGGGCCGCTTCCAGAGCTGAGGCTGATGGTGGCGGAGCTGCTCGTCGCTCTCGTGGTCCCAGTGAAACCGGCCCTGACGATCGGGCCAGATGACTTGCAGGAAGGGCAGCGGTGGCTTGCGGTAGAAGGCGATGGCCCGGCCAAAGAACGCCTTGTACCAGCGGTAGTCGATCGACTTGAGGTGGGCAGGGTACCGCTTGATGACGTCGTCGCGCACCTGCTCGGCTTCCAGGGCGGCACCGTTAGCCGCGTTGGTGCCCAGGTTGTTGAGGCACGCCTTCGACACTTCGACGTCCAAGCCGAACGTGGCGAGTTCTGGCATGCGGAGGGTGTGCCAGAGTCCGACTGTGTAAGCCCAACCAGGTCCCTTGTTGTCCTCGGGGATCATCTTGACGCTCCAGCCGTGCTGCTGGATGTGCCCGATCGTGGACAACTCCAACGGGTGCAGATCGGCTGGGTCGCCGTAGTCGTGGCAGAGGATGCAGCTGCAAGGCGGCTCGGCTTGAATCACGCCGTGATCGTAGGGCCACGTGTCCCGCCGTCACCCTTTAGGACGTCACGCAGGTCCTGATGCCGATCTGTCACGCAGATCCCGAGACCGGACATCACGGTGAAGCGTCGGCTCCGACTCTCGGGGCCCATCAGACCGACACGGGAGCGGAGCTCCAGCCAGAACGCTCAACCTTTGCCAGACACGCCCTGGGGATCCGGCCAATGGCTTCGGGTCAGGTCCGCTTGCGGCTCGCGATCTCGTCAGAGAGCTGCTGCACATGGGCGGGGTCTGCGTCCCGGGCAAGGGCGACGTAGTGGTCCATGACGGCCGGCCGGTAGCGCACGGGCAACGTCTGTCCTGGGGCGAGTCGGGAGAGCTCGGTGATCGTGAGGTCTTCGTCTGCGATACCGCGGAACGAGATGCCGTCGGCGGTCTCCACGTCGAACATCAGGACCACGCGTGGACTGCCGTCGCTGCTGACCTCCCGCCAGTCGACGAGAACGCCGAGCGCAAGCGCCCCCGTACGCAGTTCCGCATTGCGCTTCCGTGCATCACTGCTCAGGAGCGGGTTCGGGGCGACGCCCGGGAAGTCGGGCCCGACGCCGAGCGATTCCCGACTCAGGTCGGGCCTGAGCTGCGCCATCAGATCGTTTAGCGTCTTTTTCCACCCGAACATCCTGCCCCCTCCCCTCACACCGGTGCCGGAATCTCGGCCTGGCGCTTCGCCCTCACCGCGACTGTACGTCACGCGCCAATCCCGACCACCGTCGCATCGCCCCGTCCCGATGGGGTCGCCGTCTGCGGTCACGGACGGGCTCGGTCGAGAGAAACCGCAAGTTGGTCAAGCGCATGAACGTCGAGATCATTGCCTGCCGGTACCACTACGGCGACCGGTAACGGATCCCGGACAATGATCCGCCATGCCCCGGCCGCGCCGCAGCGCCGGTCCCAGAGCCGTCAAGTTGCGCGGCTCGACGGGCCGGCGGTGCTCGGAACCTTGCAAAGCCGATCCACTGGCAGGACGGCTCCGCGACGCGGGCGAGGCGTTGACGCACCTGGCCGACCGGAGCGTCAGAACCGCCTGAACTCGTGGCAGGGTCTTGCTCACCGTCTGAACCTGAAGCCGAGGAGAACCATGTCGAAGGACGTCACCGTCGATCTCATCCGGTCGGTGATCGAGGCCATGAACGGACCGTCGTTGGCCAGGGAGATGCGCGGGCCCGTGGAGGGCTGGGAGTCGCTGGCGATGATCCTGGAGTTCGGCGAGGGCTATCGCAGCGCGCACGGGTACGCGTACTCGCCCGACGGCGTCATCACGGCCGTGTCCTGCGGCTGGTCGAGCATCGAATCGGCGGTCCATGCGTACTTGGGGAGCCACTACAAGCCCGGTGATCTGCTGCCCGTGAAGATCCTCGTGCAGTTCGACCGGACGACCGGCAGGTACCAGGTGACGTTCGAGGACACGGACGAGGAACGCTGGGCGGTGAGGCCGGCGAACTACAGGGAGATGCGCGAAGCGCTGCGCCCGAAGTTCGACTGACACAGTCGTGACCTGGGCGTACTGCGTCCAGGTGTGCCCGCTCAGGGAACGGCGTTGCGCAACCCCTGCGCCGGCCGGTTAGGCTGCTGCCATGACCAGCTCGCCCGCGTACCCGATGACGTCCCCCGACGTCCAGATCGGCGCGCGGCGACGCCGGCGGTTCCGCGACCGCCTGCGCTGAGTCTTCTTCTCCTGCGACCGGCGGATCGAGCCGCCGGTCATCGTCGATCGTCCTCGGTCCGCCCGCATCCCCATCCGGTGATCCGCGCGGCGGATCCGAGCGAGATCGGCGTACCCCATGGACCTGGAGAAACTGCTGACCGACCGGCTGGCGCCGGCGTTCGCGACGGTGGCCGGCGGGCCGGTGGACCCGGTCGTGCGGCGCTCCCAGCGCGCGGACTTCCAGTCCGACGCGGCGCTGGCGCTGGCCCGGCGGCTCGGCCGGCCGCCGCGCGCCATCGCCGCCGAGGTGCTGGACCGCGTGGAACTGGCCGACCTGTGCAGCGCGGCGGAGGTCTCCGGGCCGGGCTTCCTCAACCTGACCATCGCCGATCGGGCCCTCGGCGGACTGGTCTCCGCGCTGGCCACCGACCCGCGGCTCGGGGTGCCGCTGGTCACCGAGCCGGAGACGGTGGTGGTCGACTACTCGGCGCCGAACGTGGCGAAGGAGATGCACGTCGGGCACCTGCGGTCGACGGTGATCGGCGACGCGGCAGCCCGGCTGCTGGAGTGGCTGGGGCACCGGGTGCTGCGGGCCAACCACCTGGGTGACTGGGGCACGCCGTTCGGCATGCTGATCGAGCACCTAATCGACCTGGGCGGGGCCGAGGCGGCGCGCGAGCTGTCCATGGGTGACCTGGACTCGTTCTACAAGGCGGCCCGGGCCACGTTCGACGCGGATGAGGCGTTCCGGGAACGGTCCCGGCGGCGGGTGGTGGCCCTGCAGAGCGACGATCCGGGGACGCTTCGGCTGTGGCGGTTGCTGGTGGGGCAGTCCGAGCGGTACTTCATGACCGTCTACGACCTGCTCGACGTGACCCTCACCGAGCGGGACTTCCACGGTGAGAGCAGCTACAACGACCTGCTCGGCCCGGTGGTCGAGGAGCTGGACCGCCTGGGGCTGCTGCGGGAGAGCGAGGGCGCGGCCTGCGTTTTCCCGCCCGGCTCGGTGGGCCGTGACGGCGAGCCGCTGCCGCTGATCGTCCGCAAGTCCGACGGCGGGTACGGCTACCCGGCGACCGACCTGGCGGCGATCCGGTACCGGACGGGCACGCTGGGCGCCACCCGGCTGCTCTACGTGGTCGGGCTACCGCAGCGGCGGCACTTCGACATGGTCTACGCCGCCGCCGCGCAGGCCGGCTGGCTGGCCCCGCCGGCCCGGGCCGAGCACGTCGGGTTCGGCTCGATCCTCGGGCCGGACGGGCGGATGCTGCGCAGCAGGGCCGGCGGCTCGGTGAAACTGGTCGGACTGCTGGAGGAGGCGATCGTCCGAGCCACCGCGCTGGCCCGGGAGCGGAACCCGAGCCTGGGCGAGGCGGAGGCGGACGAGGTGGGCCGGGCGGTCGGCATCGGCGCGATCAAGTACGCGGACCTGTCCAGCGACCGGCACAAGGACTACGTGCTCGACTGGGAGCGGATGCTGTCGCTGGACGGCAACACCGCGCCCTATCTCCAGTACGCGTACTCGCGGATCCGGTCGATCTTCCGGCGGGCCGGGGTGGCGGCCCGGCCGGACGCGGCGATCTCGCTGGCCGATCCGGCCGAACGGGCGCTCGCCTTCGAACTGGTCGGCTTCGGGACGGTGGTCGGCGAGGTGGCGGACAGCCTGGAGTTCCACCACCTGACCGGATACCTGTACCGGCTGGCCGTCGCGTTCAGCGCGTTCTACGAGCGCTGCCCCGTGCTTCGCGCCGACGAGCCGGTCCGGGAGAGCCGCCTGGCGCTCTGCGACCTCACCGCCCGGGTGCTCCGACAGGGGCTGTACCTGCTCGGCATCAGGACTCCCGAACGCATGTGATCAGCGTGTCGACCGCCCGCACCTGCCGGGCGAGGTCGTCGCCTGCCGGTACCGCCGCGGCGACCGGTGGTGGACGAGAGTTCGCTCTGGTTCGTTTCCGGCGACCAGTGCTCGGCCGGAGGGCCCGGGGCGACGGCGTGACCGCCGCCGGCACCGGGCCCTCGCTGCCACCGTCAGTCGACTACGACAGGTACTTGGACACCACGCCGGCGTCGATGACCGCCTCTTCGCCGCCGGCGAGAGTGACCGAGCCGCTGTAGCCGTACCTGTTGTGGCCGCCGGTCTCGTTCAGGTAGTAGACCAGGTCGGAATCGGGCGAGGTGATGAAGCTGTACGGGTCGCGTACGTAGAACTCGCTGCGGTAGGTGCCCGGCCGCACCTGGGCGGTGTACGTGCCGTCCGGGTTCACGGTGGCCACCGCGGCGAATCCCTGGCCACCCACCACGATCTGGTAGATGCCCTGGTAGCCGGGGGGTGCACCGGGCTCGCCGGCGTCGCGGACGTTGTCCCGGTCGCTGTCGACCCAGACGATGCCCCGGACGGTCGCCGGCTGCAGGACGGTGGCCCGGGTGCGCAGGGTGTTGTTGTCCAGGGTCGTCTCGGTCGAGGTGGTCGACAGGGTGGCGGTCAGGTCGAGGACGTCGCCGGGGTCTGCGCCCGAGATGGTGGCCGTGATGCCGAGCAGGTAGCTGTTCTCTCCCGGGCGCAGCGGCGCGTGGGTGCAGCGCCAGCCCGGCTGGCCTCCGGCGAGGTCGTCGCCGTAGCCACAGGCCCAGCCCTCGTGGCTCTCGCCGTGCCGGACCGTGCCGGCGGGCAGCGGCACGGTGACGGTCAGGTCGCCGGAGGGAGAGGTGCCGTCGTTCGACACGACCGAATGCAGGCCGAACACCTCACCCTCGATCAACTCATGGTCGCGCGGCTCGCTCGTGAACCTGACGTCCACGGTGCCGGGGATGTAGCGCAGGCTGGCCTGACCGGTGTTGTTGGCGGTGGACGACTCGCGACCGCCGGTGGCTGTCGCGCTCACCACGACCTGGTCGCCAACCGTGCCGGCGCCCACGCCGAACGGGATGCGCAGTGGTTCCGCCGTCGCACCAGCCGCAAGCGGTGCGTGGGTGCAGGTGGCTGCGGGAGTCACGAGGGCGCACTGCCAGCTGGGTGGGACCGAGACCCCGTCGCCGAACCAGCTGCCGGCGGCGAGGGACACGACCAGGGTGACGTTCTCGCTGGCGTTGGTGCCCGCGTTGTGGAGGCCGACCGTCAGGGTCGACCAGCCGCCGGTGTCAGGGACCTCGGTCGGGTCGACGCTAGCGGTGACGACCAGGTCGGCCCGGGCAGGTGCCGCGCTGGCGGGGGCCGTGGCGAGCAGACCCACCAAGGTCATTGCCAGTGAACTCCCCGCGAGCACACTGAGCCGGACGAGGCGGCGTCCAGGAATTGCAGACATTGGGTCCTTCCGTCGGAGGGATGACTCCGGGCCGACAGCCCGGCGGGACGACAGGTTCGTTCCTGTTGTCCGTCTGCTGAGCGCCGCGAGATCGCTATCCGTTACCTCTCTGCCACAGGAAGAGGGGGTCTGCCGCGCCCGGAAGATCGACGCCGGCAACGGCACCGCAGGTCACAGGGTGATGACCACCTTCGCCCGCGCGTGTTCACCTTCCAGGTACCGGATGGCCCGGGGCACCTCGTGCAGCGGATAGGTCCGGTCGATGACCGGGGTGAGGCGGCCGGCCTCGGCGTGGGCGCGGAGCGTGTCGAGGTGCTGCCGGCCGGGCGCCGCGGTGAGGGTGACGATGCGCTGGCGGACGAGGGGCGCCAGCAGCCGTCCGCGCGCGAGAAGCCAGACCGGCCCGACGAGGCTGCCGCCGCCGTACACGCCGCCGCCGGAGAGCACCAGCGTCCCGGTGGGGGTCAGCGCCCGCCGGAGCGCGGTGAGTGAGCGGTTGCCGACCAGGTCGAACACGACGTCGTGGCGGCGGTCGCCGCGGGTGAAGTCGTCGCGGGTGTAGTCGACGACGTGGTCGGCGCCGAGGGAGCGGACCAGGTCGACGTTGTGGGTTCTGCACACTCCGGTCACGGTCGCGCCGAGCGCCTTGGCCAGTTGGACGGCCAGGGTGCCGACGCCGCCGGAGGCGCCGTTGATGAGGACGCGATGGCCGGGCTCGACCCGCCCGACGTCGCGCAGCCCCATGAGCGCGGTGACACCGGCCAGCGGCAGGGCGGCCGCCTGCTGCGGGGTCAGGTTCGCCGGCTTCGGCGCGACCAGGCTCGCGGGCACGCACACGTACTCGGCGAACGCGCCGTTGGCGTCGCCGAGGTCGCCGAAGACGGCGTCACCCGGGCGGATTTGTCGAACCTGGCTGCCGACGGCCTCGACCCGGCCGGCGAAGTCGCGGCCACGGATGCGCGCGCGGGGCCGCGTCCGGCCCATCGCCAACCGCGCCATCCGCGGATCGCCACGCATGGCGTGCCAGTCGTACGCGTTGAGCGCGGCGGCCTCGACCCGCACGAGCACCTCGTCGACGGCGGGCACCGGCGCGTCGACGTCCGCGAGCGTGAGCGTCTCCGGCGGGCCGTACCGGTCCTGGACTATCGCCTTCATCTCTCAACCTCCCGCTGGGTGTACGCCGTACACCGAATGTAGGTGTACGGCGTACACCCGTCAAGGCGGTTATGGTTTCAACCGCCGCCGAAGACGAGGACCGAGATGGCTGAGCAGGCTGAGACGCTGCGCCGGACGCCGCTGAGCAGGGACCGGATCCTGCACGCCGCCGTCGCGCTCGCCGACGAGGCCGGGATCGAGTCCCTCAGCATGCGCAACCTCGCCCAGGATCTGGGCGTCGTGCCGATGGCGCTCTACAAGCACGTGGCCAACAAGGACGAACTGCTCGACGGCATGATCGACGTCGTCGTCGGCGAGATCGACCCGCCGGTGCCTGATGCGGACTGGAAGCACGCGGTCCGCAGCCGCATCCTCTCGGCGCGGCAGGTGCTGCGGCGCCACCCCTGGGCGCCGCTCGCGATCGAGTCGCGGAACATGGCGACGCCGGCCGTCCTCGCATACCTCGACTCGATGGTCGGGACGTTCCGGGCCGGCGGGTTCTCCGCCGACCTCGCCCACCACGTGATGCACGCGATGGGCAGCCGGATCCTGGGCTTCAGCCAGGAGCTGTTCGACGCCTCCCGGCGCGCCGGCCGCTCCGGCACGGCCAGCTCAGACCCACCGCAGTCCTTCCCGCCAGAGGTCGCGGCCCGGTTCCCGCACCTCGCGGAGATCTCCACGGCCGCGTCCCACGACGACGCGTCGGTCGTGGGGCAGGGCTGCGACGACCAGTTCGAGTTCGAGTTCGCGCTGGACCTGCTGCTGGACGGCATCGAACGGCTGCGACAGCAGGACTGGACGTCGTCGCGCCGACCCCGCTGAGACCCGACCCGCCGTACGAACAGCAGCAACCGGGCAGTACCTGTGGCGCGGCCGGCCGGGCCGGCGACGAGTGTCGCCGATCCGACCGGTCCGGCACCCACCACGCGGGGCTGACCGCTCAGGGGGTGTACGGCGTGTCCGTGCGGCTGACCTCGACGAGCCGGCTGCCGCTGAGTTCGTAGACGGCCGTACGTCGCACGGCGACCTCCGCCGAGGACGCGTCCTCGGGGCGGGTCAGGTAGACCACCGTCGCCCGTCGCGACCTGATCGAGACCGATTCGACCGGCGTACGGTCGCCGATGTCGACCATGGTGACGTAGACGGGCCGACCGTCGATGTTGCCGTACATCACGACCTGCCAGAACTTGCCGGTCCCGCCGCCGTCCATCAGCACCGGGACCAGCGCGTCGGCCGCCTCGTCGCCGGTCAGGTCGCCGACGGCACACGGCTGTTGCATGTGCACGACGGTGCCGTCCTCCCCGGACCACATGCCGTCGACCAGCGGGATCGGTTCCGCGTAGCCGTTGTACCGCTCGGTTCCGTTGCCGAGCGCGGCGGTCTTGAGCTGCTCGCAGGTGAGGGCCCGGAGCGTGGCGGGCGCTCCCGATGTGTCGGGTCTGGCCGACGGCGCCGGGTCCGGCTCCGCTGTCCCGTCGTCCGCGCCGGCGGTGCTGGCCGTCGGCCGTGCGGAGGCCGCCGGCTCCGGGGCGTCCGGCGGCGTGGTGATCGTGACGCATCCGCTCAGCGCCGCCACCAGGGCGAGTGCCGCGACGGGCAGCAGGGTCCTACGCATTGATCTTCTTTCTCCTCGGGTGGCCCGGAGCGTAGTGCGCCTCCGCCACGGCCGGCGGCCAGCGGACGGAGGCGGCGCCGCGGGCGCGCCCCGCCGGTCAGGTCGGCTCGGTGCCCGGGGCCGGGACCGCCTTCTCGGCGGCGCGGCTCACCTCTTCCCAGCCGGCCCAGACTTCCATGCGTCGCTTCGAGACGTCGAAGGCGAGGTCGTAGACCATGCTGCCCAGCAGCAGCCGCAGCGGCGGGTCGTCGCTGGCGACGAGCTTCATCAGCGCCTCGGCGGCCAGCCGGGGTTCGCTGTCGATCGACCCCTCCGCCCACTGCCGCGCCAACTCCTCCCGCAGCGGGCCGTAGGCGGGCTGCGGGGTGGCCGCCGTGCTGCTGGTGTAGAGGTCCGTCCAGTAGCCGCCGGGCTGGACGATGGTGACCTTGACGCCGAATGCTGCGGCCTCGGCGGCCAGCGCCTCGCTCATGCCCTCCAGCGCGAACTTGCTCGCGCTGTAGAGCCCTGTGCTGGGAAAGCCGCCGAGGGCACCGATGCTGGAGATCTGCACGACGTGCCCGCCGCCCTGGGCGCGCAACTGCGGCAGGACGGCCTGGCTGACCCAGAGCGCGCCGAAGAAGTTGAGGTCCAGTTGGGCCCGGGCCTCGGCCTCGGTGAACTCCTCGACCATGCCCATGAAGAGCGCCCCGGCGTTGTTCACGACGACGTCGAGCCGGCCGAAGTGCCGCACCGCGCGGGCGACGACGTCGAAGACCGCCGCGCGGTCCGTGACGTCGAGGCGCAACGCCAGCAGGCGGTCGGGATGCCGGGCCGCGAGGTCGTCGAGCGTCGAGACGTCCCGGGCCGCGCCGACGACCCGGTCGCCGGCGGCGAGCGCGGCCTCGGCGAAGGCGCGACCGAGGCCACGGCTGGCGCCGGTGATGAACCAGACCCGCGGTACGGCGGTGGCTGAGGCTTCCATGGGGACCCCCTCTCTAACGAGACGGACCGTCTCGTCTTGTTGACGCGAGTGACCCTACCCGATCGAGCCCCACTGTCAAGACGGACCGTCTCGTCTCATCTTGTTGCTAGATTGGGCCCATGCCCACGCAGAAGGTCGCCCCCGACTCCAGCCGTCGCAGCGAGACGGCACGCCGCGCCATCCTCGCCGCCGCCTTCGACCTCGTCGGCCAAGTGGGCTACGCGAAGCTCAGCATCGAGGGCATCGCCGCCGCCGCCGGCGTCGGCAAGCAGACGATCTACCGCTGGTGGCCCTCGAAGGGCGCCCTGCTTTTCGACGCCTTCCTCGCACTCACGACCGACGGCGGGCAGGACGGTCAGGGCGGGGCCCTCCCCGACACCGGCGACCTGGCCGCCGACCTGAAGCTGGTCCTGCGGGCCATTGTCGACGAGCTGAACGATCCGCGCTACGACCTGCCCATGCGCGCCCTGCACACCGAGATCGTCCACGACCCCGCCCTGGCCGCCGACTACGCGGAGCGGCTGGACGGGCCCATGCGGGAGCTGAAGAAGGAGCGCCTGCGCGCCGCCCGGCGCGCGGGGCAGCTCGCCGGGGACGTCGATCTCGACGTGGCCGTCGACCTGCTCTTCGGGCCGGTGCTCAACCGCTGGCTCCAGCGCACCGGCCCGCTGACCCACGAGTACGCCGACCAGGTGGTGGACACGGCGCTGCGCGGCCTGCGGCGGCACGAACCGTAGGCCCGGCGGCCGATCCCGCGTCACCGGGCGGACAACACCTGACCCCCGGTCGTCGTTGATCCGGTCGTAGCCGCCCCACCCGCGTCGACGGTGCGGGCGCCGACCGTGGAGGAGGCACGCCGATGACCAGTCAGCGCGAGACCGTGGAGGTCGACCCGGTCCTGTTCCGGGCCGTCTACGACTCGCCCGCCTCGCTGCCCGGCAGGCACCGGTGGACGACCCCGGAGTCCGACGTACGGCGGATCGAGAAGCTGCTCGGCATGCCGCTGCGCAGCATCGGCGCCCCGCTCTGGGTCAGCGGCGACGAGCCGGACTGCCCCAAGTGCGGCCGACGGGTGAACTGGTACGACATCGTCTCCTCCGCCCTCTCCGGCGTACACGACCGGATGATGATCGCGACGGTCATCCTCGGCGACCGCAGGTACGTCAACACCGAGGTCCCGGACGCGATCGCCGGGGTGCGCTGCACCGACTGCCGCACCGCGATCGAGGGGCTGCGCAGCTTCAAGTGCCACAACTGGGCGTACGCCTTCGAGGCGCTGGAGACCGTCCGGCAGCGGATGTCCGGCGCGTCAGTCGTCGGCCGTCAACTCTCGGGCGAACCGCAGCCCGGGGCGCCCGTCGAGTGACACCTCGCCCACCGGCGTGAACCCGGTGCGCCGGAGCACCGCGAGCGAGCCCGCGTTGTCCGGCGTGGTCCCGGCGGTCAGCCGGCGCAGCCCGTACGCCCGGCGGGCCAACGCGGCGACGCGGCGGACGCCGTCGGTCGCCACCCCGCGCCCGGCGGCCCGCTCGGCCACCCGGTAGCCCAGCTCGGCCTCGCCGTCGGCGACGTCGACCAGGTTGAACCGCCCCAGCACCGTCCCGTCCGCCTCGACCAGGACGTGGAAGTGGCAGGTGCCGGTCTCCTGCTCGGCGAGCAGCCCCGCGTGCCGCGCGGCGAAGTCGGCGAAGTACGCGTCGCCCCGGTCCGGCACCGACCGCGCGAACCACTCCCGGTTCTCCCGCTCGAAGCGCAGCAGCTCGGCGGCGTGGTGGGCGGCGAGCCGCTGGAGATCAGACACCGCGCCACCCTACCGAGCCGCGCCCGTACGCCTCAGCGGTCGCCGGCGGAGCGGCGGGTGGGGCGGCGGCCGGGCGGGGAGGGCGGCTCCGGCCCCGGGTCGGGCACCTCGGGCATCGGCCGGGTGACCGGCCCGGCCCCGGTGACCCGGAGCGGCTCGCCGTGGTGCCACACCTCGATGCCGGCGTCCGGGTCGGCGTCCGGCAGCTCGTAGCGGGCCTCGTCGGAGGTCAGGGTGACCCGCAGCCGGTGGCCGTGCCAGCGCAGGCTGAAGGCGAGCCGGTCGATCGCCGCCGGCAGCCGGGGGTCGAAGGAGAGCACCCCCCGGTCGTCGCGCAGCCCGCCGAAGCCCTGCACCAGGGCCAGCCACGCCCCGCCCAGCGACGCCAGGTGCAGCCCGTCGCCGGTCTTGTCGCCGAGGTCCGCCAGGTCCTGGAGCACCGACTCGGCGAACAGGTCGTACGCCAGGTCGAGGTGGCCGACCTCGGCGGCGAGCACGGCCTGCGGGGAGGCCGACAGCGACGAGTCCCGGACCGTCCGCGCCTCGTAGTAGGCGAAGTTGCGGGCCTTCTCGTCGGCCGTGAACTCCCCCGGGCAGCGCTGCATGGCGAGCACCAGGTCGGCCTGCTTGACCACCTGCCTGCGGTACAGCTCCAGGTAGGGGAAGTGCAGCAGCAGCGGGTAGTCGTCGTCGGAGGTGTCCGCGAAGTCCCACTCCGGCTGCTCGGTGAAGCCGGCCGACTGCTGGTGCACCCCCCGCTTGCGGTCGTACGGGACGAAGACCGCGTCCGCCGCGGCGCGCCAGGCCGACACCTCGGCCGCGTCGACCCCGAGCCGGCCCGCCGCCCCGGGGAGCCGCTCGGCGGCGTCGGCGGCCCCGCGCAGGTTGCGCCGGGCCATCAGGTTGGTGAAGACGTTGTCGTCGACCAGGGCGCTGTACTCGTCGGGGCCGGTCACGCCGTGCAGGTGGAAGGTGCCGGTGTCGGACCAGTGGCCGAAGCCGTGCCAGAGCCGGGCCGTCTCGACCAGCAGTTCCAGCCCCGGCCCGGCGAGGAACTCCTCGTCGCCCGTGGCGGCGACGTAGCGCAGCACCGCGTCGGCGATGTCGGCGTTGAGGTGCAGCCCGGCCGTGCCGGCCGGCCAGTAGCCGGAGCACTCCCGCCCGCCGAGGGTCCGCCACGGGAAGGTCGCCCCGGTCAGCCGCAGCTCCGCCGCGCGCTCGCGGGCCTCCGGCAGGTGGGCGTGCCGCCAGCGCAGCGCCGAGCGGGCCAGCGGCGGGTCGAGGTAGGTCAGCACGGGCAGCACGTAGCCCTCCGTGTCCCAGAGCACGTGCCCGTCGTAGCCGTTGCCGGTCAGCCCCTTGGCGGGAATGGTCCGGTCACCGTCGGCCCGGCCCGCCTGGAGCAGGTGGAACACCGAGAACCGGATGGCCTGCTGGAGTTCGGCGTCGCCGTCGAGCTGCACGTCGGCGGTCTGCCAGGCGACGTCCAGCGCCGCGCGCTGGCCGGCCAGCAGGGCGTCGAAGCCCTCCGCGCGGGCCGCGTCGGCCTCCGCGACGACCAGGCGGGCCAGTTCCTCCGGGGGCATGGCGTCCACCGGGGTGCACTCGTACGCGGCGAACTTGGTCAGCTCGAGCCGCTCGCCGGCGCGCAGCGTCCCGGTCAGCGTGAGGCGCAGCCGGTCCGGGGTGCAGTCGACGCCGGGGGCGAAGCCGTCCGGGGCCCGCACCTCGTGCGCGACGGCGACGGCGACCCGCTGCCCGCTGTGCCCGGTGCGGTGGACGAGGACGCCGTCGCGCCCGTCGGAGTGGCGGTACTCGGCGGTCAGCGGGTCGGTGATGACGGAGGCGGCGCGGGGGTCGTCGGCGCGCTCGGGCACCCGCTCGTTGGCGAGCAGGTCGGCGCAGACCCGCACCTCGACCGTGCCGTCCAACGGCTCGACGGACCACCGGACGGCGGCCACCGGACGCCGGGGCAGCGAGACCAGCCGGACGCTGCGGACGCGTACGCCGTGCCCGGCCGGCGAGATCCACTCGGTGTGCCGCTCGACCACCCCGGCCCGCAGGTCGAGCACCCGCTCGTGGGTACGCAGCGTGCCGGTACGCACGTCCAGCGGCTCGCCGCCGACCCAGAGGCGGATCAGGGCCGCGTTCGGCGCGCTGATCACCGTGTCGCTGAACTGCGGGAAGGCGTACCCGTCCTCGGGGTAGTCGAGCTCGCGGCGCTCGTGGAAGCCGTTGAGGTAGGTGCCGGGCATCCCGTAGGGCCTGCCCTCGTCCAGGTTGCCGCGCCAGCCGACCCAGCCGTTGCCCAAGGCGAAGATCGACTCGGTCTCGGCGAGGCGGTCCATGTCCGCCTCCGTACGCCGGATCCGCCAGGCCTCGTCGTCCCCCGTGACCTGCCCGGTCGGCGGCCGATCGGCGATGGGGGTGTCGTGCACAGCGCCTCCAGTGGAAGTCCGACGTACCGGGCCAATCGAAGCAGATGGGGCTGAGAGGTCGCTGAGACGAAAGTCGGGGTCGGCCCCCGACCAATGCACACTGCGCCCGGCTTCCAGGTATTCCAGGGTTGTCTGGGAGCTAAACGAGGTATGAACGATCGGTGAGGTGAAACATGGTTGATGTGGACACGCCGGATGTTCCGAAGGTCAGTGTCGAGTGGTACCAGGACATCGTCGACTTCGCCGCCGACACCCCGCAACCGGTGCAGTGGTTCGCCGAGCACTTCACCGAGGGCGCGATCCTGCTGCTCGGCGCCCTGTGGCTGATCGCGGCCGTGTCCCGGCTCGGGGGCGGGCCGCGCGACCGCGCGTTGGCCCTGGTGTCGCCGACGCCGGTGGTGCTCGCGTACGGGTGCAGCGAGTTGTTGAAGACGGTGGTGGACCAGGAGCGCCCGTGCCGGGCGCTCGCCACCGAGCTCGCCATCATCGCCGGCGAGTGCCCGCCGACGGGCGACTGGTCGTTCCCCAGCAACCACTCCACGATCGCGGGCGGTCTGGCGGTGGCGACGCTGCTGCTGTCCCGCCGGGTCGGCCTGGTGGCGCTGCCGCTGGCGGCGCTGGCCGCGTTCTCCCGCACCTTCGTCGGCGTGCACTACCCGCACGACGTGGTCGCCGGCGTCCTGCTCGGCGCCCTGTTCGCCGCGCTGCTCACCCCGCTGTTCGCCCGCCCCGCCGCCGGGCTGCTGCACCGCCGCGCCCGCCAGGCCGAGCGCCCCGTCCGCGACCCGGCCACCCCGACGTCCCGCCGCTGACCGCTCGCGGGAACGGCGGAACCGGCCCGGGCGGAGCGTGAACGGAAGGCCGCCCGGGTCAGGCGGGGAGGACGGCCAGGGCGGCGAGGGTGCCGAGGACGAGGAACGGGCCGAAGGGGAGGTGGCTGCGCCAGCCGACCCGGCGGGCGGCCAGCAGCGCGACGCCGACCAGCCCGGACAGCAGCAGGGCGAACACCAGCCCGGCGACCAGCGCGGCCCAGCCGTACCAGCCCAGCAGCGCGCCGACGCCGAGCGCCAGCTTGGCGTCGCCGAGGCCGAAGCCGCGCCGACCGAGCAGCAGCGTGGTGGCGGCGAAGAGGAGCGCCAGCGCGAGGCCGGCGGCGGTGGCGCGCAGCCAGGGCGCCGGACCGGCCCCGGCGAGAGCGGCCAGCCCCAGCAACAGCCAGGTCCCGGCCGCGGCGGGCCAGGTGAGCCGGTCCGGCAGCCGGCGCACGGCCGCGTCGACGAAGACCAGCGGGATCGCCCAGCCCAGCCACCAGGCCGTGGCGGCCAGCACGACGCCGGGCGGCCCGAGCAGCACCAGCGCCCCGACGGCCGCCGCGAGGGCGAGTTCCACCGTGCCGGGCGGCGGGCCGACGCGCGCCCCGCACCGCCCGCACCGCGCCGGCGGGCCCAGCGCCGGCCAGGGCCGGGCCAGCCCGACCGGTGCGCCGCACGCGTCGCACCCGGTCCGGGTCGCCACCCCCGGCGGTACGGCGTGCCGGATCACGGCGAGCCGGAGCGCCGGGGCGAGCGCGAGCACGGCCAGCAGCCGCGCCCCGCGCGCGGCGGCCTCCGGTGCGGTCGGCTCCGCCACCGCCGGCGGCCCGGTCAGCGCCACGGCCGCCCCCGGAGGCCGGCGCCGGCGACCACGGTGAGTAGTGCGTCGACTCTCGGTCGGTAACGGGCGGAGCAGCCCGCGCCCCTGCCCCGCGAAGCGCGGCACAGCGCGCGGAAATGGCGCCTGCAAATAGGCGGGAATCCCATCTTGGCGAAATGTCGATGCGTCGGCGCGGGGGACGGATCGGACCAGACGCCACGTCCGGGACAACCGCCCGCCACCGCGACGACGCCTCCCCCGCCGCGCGCGCTTCCCACGCCGCCGCCCCACCGATCCCCGCCGCCCGACCCGCCCGCACCAGCCTCGACCACCCGCCGCCACCACCCGTCATCACTCACGGTATTCGAATGAATTGCCTCTGTTGCATCGGCGAACGTCAGCCTATGCTCGCCCCTTGGGTGTGGTGCAACCCACAACGAGAAGACGGGACGACGCGGGACATCGCTTTTGTAGAGATCAGCAACGGCAAATGCATCGGCGCTTTCCGACAGGTCCGGATGCCCCCGTCCGGCCGCGCCGTCGCATGCCCGGCGGCCGCCGGACCGGCCCCGGGTGGCCACCGAGGAGGCACGACGTGCGCGGACGGCGGTTCAGCCGATGGGCAACCTGCCTGCTCGCCATCGCGGCGCTCGGCGCGGGCCCGGCCTGCGGCGCCGAGCCGGGGACGACCCCCCGGGCGGCGACCGCCGGGGACGCTCCCGCCCCCACCCACCGGGCCGCCGACGTGCAGGCGGCGAAGAAGGCGGCGCTGACCGCGTACGCCGGATATCTCGCCGCCTCCCGCAAGGCGAGCGGGCGCGGCGACCCCCACCATCCGGAGCTGTCCCGGTTCCTCGCCGACCCGCTGCTGACCCGGGTCCGGCTGACCATCCGCAAGGCGAAGGAGCACGGCGCGATGCGTACCGGCACGTTGGTCTCCGACCCCACCGTGACCTCGGTGAGCCTGGATTCGAGCCCGCCCACGGTGGAGATCCAGGACTGCCTGGACGCCACCGGCTACCGGCTCGTCTACGCCAGGGACAAGCGGGTCGTGCCCGGCACCGGCGGAACGCGGCACCTGGCCACCGCCACCGCCACCCGCTTCCCGGACGGCCGCTGGCTGATCAGCGCCGGCGCCGCCCACGAGGACCTGCCGTGCTGACGCGGGCGGGACGGGACGCCGGGACGGAGGTCGTCCGTACCGCCGACGGTGGCGGCCGGAGCGGGACGGCCCGCCGGTCGCTCGCGGGCGTCGGCCTGGTCCTGCTGCTGGCGCTCGGGGTGGCCGTGCCCGCGACCGCCGGGAAACGCGCGGACCCCGGCGCGGAGTGCCCGCCGGGGCAGAGCGACTGCAGCGTCTGGGACGACGATCCCGGCGCCCCGGGCGATCCCGGGGGCGGCGGGGACGACGGCGGGGGCGGCGACCCGGGCGGCGGGGGCGGCAGCGCCAAGTGCCAGTGGAACGGCCGCACCGTCAAGTGCTACGACAGCGTGCTCGGCTGGTTCAACAACGGCGACGGCTGCTACTACAAGCTCGCCGAACCGCAGCCCGAGGCCCCCGAGGGCCAGCAGTGGTACGTGCGCACCTGCAACGGCGGCGACCTCGGCTCCCAGACCACGGTCCTGCGCGACGCCCCGCCGCCCGGCTTCGGCGCGCCGCCCGACCCGGAGGAACTCGCCCGCAGGGCGCTGGCCAAGATCACCATTGCGGCGCCCCGGATCGCGGTCGCCCCCCGCCGCAGCAACGGTCCCGGCCTGGTCGGGCTGCCGGTCTGGATGTGGGGCCGCAACGACGACCGGAAGTACTTCGGGCCGACCCAGGAGGCGTCGGAGACCGAGCGGGGCCTGACCGTGCGGATCACGGCGACGTTCGACCGGATCGTCTGGAACATGGGCAACGGCAGCACGGTCACCTGCTCCGGCGCCGGCACCCCGTACCGGGCCGACGGCCCGCTCGCCGGCCGCCCCTCCCCCGACTGCGGCTACGCCAAGGGCTACCCGAAGGCCGGCGACTACCGGGTACGCGCCACGACCTACTGGACGGTGACCTGGGAGGGCGGCGGCCAGAGCGGCGTCATCCCGGTCAACCGGACCACGGGAACGGTCCCGGTCCGGATCAACGAACTACAGGTGGTGGCCCAGTGAGCGCGAGGAGTGAGCCGATCTTGCGAGCCCCGCAGTCGCGAACGGAGACGGTTCGGTGAGCGCGAGGAGTGAGCCGATCTTGCGAGCCCCGCAGTCGCGAACGGAGATGGTTCGGTGAGTGTGGCGACCCGCAACGGAACCGGACCGGTGGACGCGCCGGTCGCCCCGCCCCGGGTGGTCCGGCAGCGCCGGATGCGGCCCGGGCTGCTCGGCCTGGCGGTGCTGCTGATCGCCCTCGGCGGCCTGGGGGCGGCGTTCGCGGTCACCTCGGTACGCGCCACCGGCAGCTACCTGGCGGTGGCCCGGCCGGTCGAGGTCGGCCGGCAGGTCAGCGCCGACGACCTGGTCCCGGTGCAGGTGGCCGGCGGCCAGGGGCTGTCCCCGGTGCCCGCCGGCCGGCTCGACGAGGTGGTCGGCAAGCGGGCCGCCGTGTCGCTGACCCCCGGCACGCTGCTGACGATGGCCCAGCTCACGGACGACCCGCTGCTCGGGCCCGGCCAGCAGCAGCTCGCGCTGGGCCTGAACCCCGCCGAGGTGCCCGCCCGCAAGCTCCACCCCGGCGACAAGCTCCTGCTGGTCAGCACGCCGGACGGCGACGACGACCGCCCGGCGGGCGCCGCCACCCGGTTCGAGGCGACGGTCATCGACGCCGTCACCTCCGACGACGACGACGAGGTGGTGGTCTACCTGGCGCTGGCCGTCCGGGACGTGCCGGCCGTCGTCGCGTTGTCCAGTCAGGAGCGGATCGCCCTCGTGCTGACCGAGGCGGCCTGACCGTGGCGATCATCGCGCTGGTGTCGGCGAAGGGCTCCCCGGGCGTCACCACCACCGCCCTGGCCTGCGCCCTGACCTGGCACCGACGGCTGGTGCTCGCCGAGTGCGACCCGGCCGGCGGGTCGATCCTCGCCGGCTACCTGGGCGGCGCGCTGGACGGTCCCCGGGGCATCGGCGAGCTGGCGGTCGGCGAGTTGCGCGACGGCAACCTGGAGTCGGCGTTCTGGTCGCAACTGGTCGACCTGGACGCGCCGAAGCGGGAACGGCTGTTGCTGCCCGGCGTCGTCGACCCCGCCCAGGCCGGCAGCGTCACCCCGCTCTGGCAGCGGTTCGCCGACTTCTTCGGCAGCCTGGAGGGCGGCGACCCGCCGTACGACGTGGTGGTGGACTGCGGGCGGCTGCACGTCGTCGGTCCACCGTGGCCGATCCTGCGCGCCGCCTCGGTGGTGCTGCTGGTCAGCGGCGCCCGGCTCCCCGACCTCTCCGGCACCCGGGCCATGGCCAGGACGATCGAGCGGGACTTCGCCGAGCACCGGGTGCCGCCGGGCACCCTGCGGCTGCTGCTGGTCGGCGACGGCCACGGCAGCGGCGAGGTCAGCAAGGCGCTGCGGCTGCCGGTCATCGCCCGGATGCCGCACGATCCGCGTACGGCCGAGGTGCTCGGCCTGGGCGGCACCGTGCGGGCCGCTCGGCCCCTGATGCGCGCGGCCGGGGCCCTGGAGGTGCCGGTCGGGGCGCTGCTGGAACGCCGGCGCGCCCGGCTGGCCTGGCCCGTGTCGCAGGGGGTGCCGGGTGCGGTTTGAACCGGTCTCCGGCGACCCGCGCCGGCAGCCCTCCGGCGCCACCTCCACGGCGCCGCCGCTGACCCCGCCCAACGGCCGGCACCACCCCGTCCCGCTACCGGTGCCGGTCACCGCGCCGCGTCCGGAGCAGCCGCCGCCTCGGCCCCGGGTCGACTTCCAGGTGGTCCGCGAGCTACGCCGGGAGCTCAGCGAGCGGCTCGCCCTGTGGCAGCGCGGCCGGGAGTTCACCGTCGACGAGGAGGACACCGAGCGCGCCCGGCTCGCGGTGACGGTGGTCGCCGAGTACGCCGACGCGGTGCGCCGGGCCGGCACCCCGATGGCGGCCGGCGAGGAGCGGCTCCTGCTCGACCAGGTGACCGCCGAGTTGGCCGGGCTCGGCCGCCTCCAGACGCTGCTGGTCGACGACACCATCGAGGAGGTGCACATCCTCGGCTGCGACCAGGTGCGCGTCACCCGCCACGGCGGCGGGGTCGACTGGGTGGAGCCGATCGCCGACAGCGACGACGAGCTGGTGGAGATCCTCCAGGCGGCGGCCCGCCGGGCCGGGGCCACCGAACGCTCGCTGTCGACGTCCAAGCCCACCCTCGACCTGCAACTGCCCGACGGCAGCCGGCTCGCCGCGGTGTTCCTGGTCAGCCACCGCCCGTACGCGGTGATCCGCAAGCACAACACGCTGGACGTGAGCCTCGACGACCTCGCCGGGGGCCGGGGCGACCTGGACGAGATGATCGACCCGCTGGTGCGCGACTTCCTCCGCGCGTCCATGCGCGCCGGGCTGAACATCATGGTGGCCGGCCTCGCGGGCGCCGGGAAGACCACCGTCATCCGGGCGCTGATGGACGAGATCCCGGCCGACGAGCCGTACGTGCTGTTGGAGGAGAGCCGCGAGCTGCTGCCGGCCCGCCGCCGGCTCAAGCACCGGGCGGTGATGAGCTTCGAGTCCCGGGAGGGCCACGGCGAGCGCGGGGCGGACGGCCGCCCGGCCGGCGAGGTGAGCATCGCCGACCTGATCCCGGTCTCCCTGCGGATGGGCGTGCTGCGGATCATCGTCGGGGAGGTCCGGTCCCGGGAGATCGTCCCGATGCTCCAGGCCATGACGACCAGCCGCGGCTCGATGTGCACCATCCACGCGCGTACGCCCGCCGGGGTGAGCGAGCGGATCATCGAACTGGCGCTCGCGCACGGCCGGGAGATGACCGTCGACCAGGCCCGCCGGATGGCCGGCAACGCGCTCGACCTGATCGTCTACGTCACCGTCGAGGACGAGACCGCGATCGGCGGGCGCAAGCACCGCTTCGTCTCGCACGTCGAGGAGGTCATCGGCGTCGGCGACGGAAACCGGATCACCACCACCCAGGTGTTCGGGCCCGGGCCGGACGGGCGGGCCGTACCCCGGCACCTGCCCGAGCGGATCCGCGCCCAGCTCCTGCGCGTCGGCTACGACGCCCGGCTGCTCAGCCGGTGGATCGAGGCCGGCACGGGCGCGTGGCGACGGCCCCGGCACACCCGGCTCGGAGGGCGGTGACCCCGGTGCTGGACAACGTCGAACTCGTCGCGGTGGCCTCCGGTGCCGCCTGCGTGGCCGGGCTGCTGCTGGCGGTCGTCGCGCTGGTCGGCACCCGCCGGCCTCCCGGCGGCAGGCCCGGCGCGGGCCGGGGCCTGGGCCGGCTGTGGAAGGGCCCGGGCACCACCCCGCGCGAGCAGCGGGCGCACCAGGCGCTGCTGGTCGCCGCCCTGGTCGCGGGCGCGCTGGCCTTCCTCGTCACCGGCCTGCCGGTCGTCGGCCTGCTGGTCGCGGTGGCCGTCCCGGGCACCCCGTGGCTGTTCTCCGTCGGCAAGGCCGAGCAGCGGGCCATCGCCCGCATCGAGGCGGTCGGCGAGTGGACCCGCCGGCTCAAGGACGTCTCCGCCACCGGCCAGGGGCTCCAGCAGACCATCATCGGCACGGTCGCCACCGCGCCCGAGGAGATCCAGGAGGAGGTACGGCTGCTCGCCGCCCGCCTCCAGGCCGGCTGGCTGGCCCGCTCCGCGCTGCTCGCCTTCGCCGACGAGATCGGCGACCCGGTCTGCGACCAGGTGGTGGCCGCGCTGATCCTGCACGTGACCGACCGGGGCGAACGCCTCGGCGACGTGCTCGGCTCGATCGCCGGAGCGGCGGCGGCCGAGGTGGCCACCCGCCGGGAGATCGAGGCGAAGCGCACCCAGCCCCGCTTCGCGGTCCGCTTCCTCACCGGGATGACCCTGGCCACCGTCGCGTACGGGCTGCTCAACACCGAGTACATCAGCCCGTACGGCACGCCCTTCGGGCAGCTCGTGATGGCGGCGCTCGGCGCGGCCTTCGTCGGCCTGCTGGCCTGGGTGCGGTCGATGAGCCAGCCCCGCCGGCCGGCGCGCTTCCTGCCCGCCCCGGCCCCGGAGGAGGTGCTCGCGTGAGCGCGAGGAGTGAGCTTGCGAGCCCCGCAGTCGCGAACGAAAGGCCAGCCCCGTGAGCGCGAGGAGTGAGCTTGCGAGCCCCGCAGCCGCGAACGAAAGGCCGGCCCCGTGAGTGTCGTCCTCAACTGGCAGCTCGCCGTCGCCGTCTGCGGCGGGGCGGCGGTCGGGCTGGGCGCCTTCCTGGTGGTCCGCGAGCTGGTGCCGGCCACCCCCGCGCTCGGGCCCGCGCTGCGCCGGCTGCACCAGCCGGCCGGCGCCGGGCAGCTCGCCACGCCCGCCGACCGGCGGCTGGAGCGGCTCACCGGACTGTCCCGCTGGCTGCGGCCACCGCACCGGCAGCTCGCCCTGATCGACCGGACACCCGAGCAGTACGCCCTGTCGATGCTGCTCTCCGCGCTGATCGGGCTCGCCGCGCCGACGCTGCTGGGCGTCACCCTGTTCGCCGTCGGCATCCGGCTGCCGGTGGTCGTACCCGTGCTCGGCAGCCTCGGGCTGGCGCTGCTCTGCGCCCTGATCGCGCACCGGTCGGTGCTGGACCGGGCGGACAAGGCGCGCGACGAGTTCCGCCAGGCGGTCTGCACCTACCTCGACCTGGTCGCCCTCCAGCTCTCCGCCGCGCACGGGCCGGTGCAGTCGCTGGAGCGGGCGGCGGCGGTCTGCGACGGCTGGGTCTTCGACCGCATCTCCGAGTCGCTGCGGATCGCGCAGATGCAGATGCACTCGCCGTGGGACGAGCTTCGCGACCTCGCCGAGCGCATCGGCATCGCGGAACTGGGCGACGTCGGGGCGATCATGCGCTCCTCCGGCAGCGAGGGCGCGCAGGTGCACGAGACCCTGCGCAGCCGCGCCGACTCGCTGCGCGACCAGATCCGCACCGACAACCTGGCCCGGGCCGAGGGGGTGACCAGCCGGCTCGACATCCCCGGGGCGCTGCTCGTCTTCGTCCTGCTCGGCTTCGCCGTCTATCCGTTCATCGCCCGCCTGTGATCCGACCCCGAGAGAAGGAGCACGCCATGTCCGTCATCACCCGCCTGCACGTCGCGCTGTCGATACGCCTGGCCGAGCTGCGCGAGGACGGCGAGCGGGGCGACAGCCCCGTACCGACCGCAGTGATCATCTTCGGTCTGGTCGCCGTTGCGATGGCGGTCACCGCCGCCGCCCTCGGTGCCGCCAACGACTGGATGGACAACATCCCCACCCACCAGGCTCCGGACCCGAAGTAGCGCCGGGCCGTGCGCCGAGCAGACCCCGTCCCGGGACGCCGGGCGGCCACCGCCGACCGGCGTCCCGTCCCGGCTGCCACCAGGCTCCCCGGTCCGGCCGCCGGCCAGTGCCTTGTGCCGGGCGCCGTCCGGGGCCCTGTGCCGGGCGCCGGCCAGTGCCCTGTGCCGGGGGCCGGCCAGTGCCCTGTGCCGGGGGCCGGCCGGGGCCCTGTGCCGGGCGCCGGCCGGCGCCTCGTCCCGGCCGTCCGGCGGCGGCTCGTGGTGGGCGGGGTCGACCGGGGGGCCAGCCCCGTCGAGTTGGCGGTGGTGATGCCGGTGATCCTGCTGCTGCTCTTCGCCTCGATCCAGACCGCGGCCTGGTTCGTCGCCCGTTCCACCGCGCTCAACGCCGCGCAGAGCGCGGTCAACGCGCAGCGGCTGCACCAGGCGCCGCCCGGGGCCGGTGAGGCCCGGGCCGTCCGGTTCCTGCGGGCCGCCGGCGGCTGGCTCGTCGGCTGGGACGATCCCGCACCGAGCTGCCAGACCACCACGACGGAGGTGACCTGCACGGTGCGCGGGCGGTCCCTGTCCGTCGTACCCGGGGTCAGCTTCCCGGTGCACCAGACCGCGCACGGAACCGTGGAACGGTGGACCACGCCGTGAGCCGTACCGCCGAGCGGGGCTCGGTCTCGATCGAGGTGGCGGTGCTCGCCCCGGCCTTCATCGCGCTGATCGTGCTGGCCGGCGTCACCGGGCGTACCGCGGTGGCGGCCGAGGCGATCGACGCCGCCGCCCACGACGCCGCCCGCGCCGCCTCGATCTCCCGGGACGCCCGCACCGCCCGCGCCGAGGCCCGGGACGCGGCCCGCCGGCAGCTCGGCTGGCGCGGCCTGAACTGCGCCGGCACTCCCGAGGTGACCTTCAGCGGCGCGGTACGCGGCGCCCCCACCAGCTTCGACGCGGCGTTCCGCAGCCCGGCCGGGCAGGACGCCTCGGTCACCGTCCGGGTCGCGTGCACCGTCTCCTACGGGGACCTGCACCTGTCCGTCCTGCCGGGGATGCCCGCCGGCAAGCGCGTGTCGGCGAGCTTCACGTCGCCGCTGGACCGCTACCGGAGCCGGGGATGACCGCTGTGGCCGGCCGGCGCGACCAGGGCCGGGTGAGCATCTTCCTCGCGGTGGCGATGGCCGGCGTCCTCTCCGTCATCGGCCTGGCCTTCGACGGCGCGGGCCAGCTGCGCACGTTGCAGCGGGCCGACAACCTCGCGGCCGAGGCCGCCCGCGCCGGCGGCCAGGCCATCGACCGGGCCACCGCCATCGCGGGCGGGCCGACCCGGATCAACCGTCCCCAGGCCCGCCGGGCCGTCGCCGACTACCTCGCCGCCGCCGGCGCCGCCGGCCACACCGTCAGCTTCCCGGTCGTCGACGGGGAGACCCGGGTCCGGGTACGCGTCACCGTCACGCACCGCAGATCCATGCTCGGCCTGTTCGGCTTCGACGAGACCGTCACCGTCTCCGGCGAGGCGACCGCGCGACCGCTCACCGGGGCACCGTAGGAAGGGAAGGCAGCCATGGCCGCATCGGGGCGTTCCGCCGTACGGCGGACCGGACGCATCCTGACCGGGTTCGGCGCGCTCGTCGTGCTCTGCGCGGTGCTGGTCGGCGCGCCGGTGGCGCTGCTCGCCCTCGCCGGCAACCCGTTGCCCGATCACCTGCCCACCGTCGCGGAGATCGGCTCGACGCTGACCAGCCGCGACGACGGGCGGCTCTTCCTGCGGGCGCTGGCGCTGGCCGGCTGGTTCGGCTGGGCCACGTTCGCCTTCTCCGTCCTGGTCGAACTCTGCGCGCAGGCGCTGCGCCGACCCGCGCCCCGGCTGCCGGGCATGAGTCGCCAGCAACGGGCCGCCGCCGCGCTGGTCGGTTCGGTCGCGCTGATCCTCGCGGCCAGCCCCGCGGCGAGCGCGGCGACGGCGGTCGCCGGCCCGTACGCCCTGCCGGCGGCAGCGGTCGCGACCGCGCAGCCGGCTGTCGCGGAGGCCGCCTGGCCGGGCCCGGCCGCGCACACCTGGTCCGCCTCGGCCGCCCGGCCCGCCCCGGCCGCTCCGGCCGCCCGGCCGCTGTCGGCCGCCCTGCCTGCTCAGCCCCCGACGACTGTCCCGGTTGCACGGCCGGCATCGGCCGCCTCGTCCACGCCGGCCGACCTGTCCGCGCCGGCCGACTCGGACGACGGTGTGGCGGTCTACCGGGTGGCCCGGGGCGACCACCTGGGCGCCGTCGCCCAGCGCTACCTGGACGAGTTCGCCGACTACCGGGAGTTGGCCGAGCTGAACCGGCTCGGCGACCCCGACCGGATCCACCCCGGCCAGTTGTTGAAGCTGCCCGGGGACGCCGAGGACCGGGGGGCCCGCCGGCACGCCACCGGCCGCCTCGTCGCGCGCCCGACCCCGCCCGCTCCCACCCGGCCGGCCCCGCAGCCGGCACCGGGAAAGGTCGCTCCCGAGCGGGCGACGCCGCCCCCGCCGGCCGCCGAAGCCCCGGTGCCGCCCCCGGCGGAGACGGACGCCGGTCATACCCCGACGGTGACGGTGGGAGCCGCCCGGGCCGGCGAACCCGATCGGGTGAACAGGCCCCTCGCGGTCTCCGCCGTCCTGGCGGTGGCGAGCATCGTCGGCGCGCAGATCGGCGCGGTCCTGGGCCTACGCCGCCGACCGGGCCACGTACCGGCCGGCGCGGCTCGGACCACGACCGCCGCCCGCCGTGGCACCGCCGCACGCGGCACCACCACGACCAGGCGCGGCCCGGGTCGCCGGGACATCGGCACCGCCCCGCGCGGCAGCGCGACCGCAGCCGACCGGGGCGGTACGGACACCGGCACCCACGACTCCGCGCACCCGACCGGTCAGGGCTACGCGTACGCCGGCGGCACCGTTCGCGCGGACACGACCGCCCCCGGCACCGGCACCTACGACGGCGGGCTGACCGCTGGCGCCCGCGACGACGATCTGACCGGCCACGGCCGAACCCACCCGGGTTCGTCCCGCGACACACCGATCGGCCGCCACCGCCGCCCCTGACCCACCCACCCCGCTCGCACCCGCCCAACCGATACCGCTCGGGTGATCAAGAGGTTTGGTCACGCAGGGAGATCGAACTCGACTCAAACCTCTTGATCGACATCGGAGGTCGGGAGGGCGCAGGCGCCCGTCAGGGGAGGCGGGTCTCCAGGACGCCGTTGACGACGCGGGTCGGCAGGACCTGCTGGTCGTTGCCGGACGGGCCGTGCACGACCTCGCCGCCGTTGAGGCGGAACGCGCTGCCGTGCCACGGGCAGACCACGCAGGCGTGCCCGTCGATCTCCTGCACCTCGCCCTCGCCCAGCGGGCCGCTCTGGTGCGGGCAGCGCTCCAGCATCACGGTGACCTCGTTGCCGTGCCGGTAGAGGATCACCGAGACGTCGTCGACCTCCCGGGTGATCAGCTTGCGCTCCGGCAGGGCGGACATGTCCGCGATCGAGTGCCAGCCGTCGCTCATCCGGTGCAGCTCGGAGATGCTCTGGTTGACCTGCGCGCCCTGCTTGTACGCCAGGTGCCCGCCGAGGTACGCCCCCATGCTGGCGGCGCCGAGCCCGAGGAAGCCGAGCGTACGGCCGAGGTTGTGCCGGCCGGCCATCCGGGCGGCCACCGAGCCGGCGTAGAACGCCAGGCCGACGCTGTTGGACGCGGCGTGCACCAGGCCGACCCGGCGCTGGTCGCGGGCCAGTGCCGCCCAGTCGTTGAGGCCGGCGACCGCGGCCGGGAGGGCGCTGACGGTGCCCACCGTGCACAGTGTGGTGGCGGCCCGGCGCTGTCCCGGCATGAGGTCCAGCACCGCCGTGCTGATCCACGCGCCGACCGGCACCTGCACCATCGCCGGGTGCAGCGGATGGCCCAGCCACACGCCGTGCAGCAGGTCGCGGACCCGCTGCGGTCGGAGGGTGGCCTGGACGGCGCGCTGCAACCGGTCGCCGACCCGGTCCAGGCCGGATGCCTGCTCGATCTTCGTCAAGAGTGCTCGCACCCGTACCGACTTCCCGGCAGGAGCCGCCGCAAACCGGTCGACGGTGACGGATCCGCTGCCGTACGTGATCAGGCCCCCGCAGAGCCGTAACGGGACGCCCCACCGAGGTCAGCTCTCCCGTGCCGTCCAGCGGTCGTGGTGGATCGCGTCGGCCATCGGGCGCTTCTGTCGCCAGCCGTGCCGGGCCAGGTCGGGTACGGGCTCGAAGTGGGTGACCGGCCCGAGGCAGAGCCACGCCACCGGCCGGATCCCGTCGGGGATGCCGAGCAGTTCGGCGAGCCAGGGCTCGCGGTAGAACGACACCCAGCCCACCCCGAGCCCCTCGGCGGTCGCGGCGAGCCAGAGGTTCTGGATGGCGAGGCAGGTCGAGTAGAGCCCGGTGTCGGCGATGGCGTGCCGGCCGAGCACGGCGGGGCCGCCCCGGGCCTGGTCGTGGGTGACCACCACCGACAGCGTCGACTCCAGGACGCCATCGATCTTGATGCGGGCGAACCGTTCGGCCGCCTCCCCGTCGAGCGTCGCGGCGAACGTGTCCCGCTCGGTGCGGACGTGCTCGTGGAACCGGCGGCGCAGCTCCGGGTCGCGCACGAGGACGAAGTCCCAGGGCTGCGAGTAGCCGACGCTCGGCGCGGCGTGCGCCGCCGCCAGCACCCGGTCCAGCGTCTCCTCGGGCACCGGCGCCCCGGTGAACTGGGCGCGTACGTCCCGGCGGCGGTGGATGACGTCGTACAGATCCAAGGCAGGCTCCCGCTGCGCTCGGCCCACGCCACACCGGACGCGGGCACCGGACGCGAGGCCGGTCTTCGGACTCCCGGATCGACGCCTGGCCGTCCGCCTTCCCGGCCCGGGCGGGCCAGTGGCTGCGCGTACGCGTGGACGGTGGCTCCCCGGTCACCGCGGCGGGCCCGTGCCGGATTCACACCGGCTTCCCGATTCTCCCCGCTCGCGCGGGGCACCTCACATGATCGTGCCATCGGGGATGCTAGCGCCGCCCGGTCCGTTCCGGTCCGACGGGCAGCGCGGGGCACCCGCGGCAGTGGAAATCCGGTCGCGGGCCGCCCGCTCCGGTACCACTGTGGTCCGGGTGTACGCACTCTCCTCCCGCCCGCTGCCGGCCGGCCGACCGGCGACCCGACTGACTCTCGCGCTGGGACAGCCCCGGGCCGTGCCGCCCCCGCTGCTGATGCTGCTGGGCATGCTCTCCACCCAGGTCGGGGCGGCCGTCGCCAAGCAGCTCTTCGGCAGCACCAGCGCCGGCGGTACGACCACGTTGCGGCTCGGCTTCGCCGCGCTCATCCTGCTGGTCCTGGTCCGGCCGGGGCTGCGCCTGGGCTGGCGCACCGCCGGTCTGGTCGGGGCGTTCGGGCTGGCCCTGGCGGTGATGAACCTCGCCTTCTACGCGGCCCTGGAAAGGGTGCCGCTGGGCGTCGCGGTCACCATCGGCTTCGCCGGGCCGCTGCTGGTGTCGCTCGCCGGCAGCCGCCGGCTCGCCGACGTGGCGTGGGCGGCGCTGGCCGGCGGGGGCGTGCTGCTGATCAGCGGGCTCGGCGGGACGGGGGTGGACCGGCTGGGGCTGCTGTGCTGCGTGGCCGTCGCGGTCGGCTGGGCCGGCTACGTACTGCTCGGCAAGGCGGTCAGCGCCCGGGTGCCAGGCAGCCGGGGCCTCGCGCTGGGGATGGCGGTCGCCGCGCTGGCCGTGCTGCCCCTGGGGGTCACCGGCAGCGGTACGGCGCTGCTCGACCCGTGGACCCTCGCGCTGGGCGCGGCGGTGGCGCTGCTGTCGTCGGTGCTGCCGTACTCGGCGGAGATGGCGGCGCTGCGCCGGATGCCGGCCCGGGTCTTCGCGGTCCTGCTCAGCCTGGAGCCGGCGATCGGGGCGCTGGTCGGGCTGGTCCTGCTCGGCGAGCTGCTGGCCTGGCCGCAGGTGGTCGGCGTGGCCTGCGTGGTCGGTGCCGCGCTGGGCGCCACCCTGGTCCGCCCGGACCGGTCCGCCCCGCACTGACGCCTGGCGCCGCCGGCACCGCCGGGGGCATGCTGTCGGGATGGGGGTACGCGTCGAACGCGCCGCGGCGGTGACCACGGTGATCCTGGACCGCCCGGCGGCCCGCAACGCGGTCGACGGGCCGACCGCCCGGGCGCTGGCCGACGCGTTCCGCGCCTTCGAGGCCGACCCCGACGCCTCCGTGGCCGTGCTCTGGGGGGCCGGCGGCACGTTCTGCGCCGGGGCCGACCTGAAGGCCATCGGCACCCCGAGCGGCAACCGCGTCGAGGCGCAGGGGGACGGCCCGATGGGTCCGACCCGGATGACGCTCGGCAAGCCGGTGATCGCCGCGATCTCCGGTCACGCGGTGGCCGGCGGGTTGGAGTTGGCGCTCTGGTGCGACCTGCGGGTGGCCGAGTCCGACGCGGTGCTCGGGGTGTTCTGCCGGCGCTGGGGGGTGCCGCTGATCGACGGGGGCACGGTCCGGCTGCCCCGGCTGATCGGCGAGAGCCGGGCGATGGACCTGATCCTGACCGGCCGGCCGGTGCCGGCCGAGGAGGCGTACGCCATGGGGCTGGTGAACCGGCTGGTCGCGCCGGGCGAGTCCCGGGCGGCGGCCGAGCGGCTGGCCGCCGAGATCGCCCGGCACCCGCAGACCTGCCTGCGCAACGACCGGGCGGCGCTGCTCGCCGGCGCCGGCCTGCCGGAACCGGCGGCGCTGGAGGTGGAGCTGGCGTACGGGATGGAGTCGCTGGCCGCCGACGCGGCGGCCGGCGCGGCCCGGTTCGCCGCCGGCGCCGGCCGGCACGGCGCCCCGGCCCACTGACCGGACCAGGGCCCGGCCGGCACCGCGCCCGGCCACTCACCGGCGGCGGCCCGACCAGCGCGCCCCGGCCGACCCTCCGGGCGGGCGGCCCGACGGGCCGGGCGGTGCGGCCACCGCACGTCCGGTGACCGCACCGCCCGGAATCCCGGCCGCCACCACGGGCGACCGGGGTGGGTCAGTTGCGGTTGATGGTGAACGTCGAGGTGGTGTTCTGGATGTCCACCGCGTTGTTGCTCAGGCGAAGGTTGTTGAAGGTGACCGACCCGACGGCCGGGCCCTGCCCCGCCTCCGGCATCTGGTTGGCCCAGATGCCGAAGCCGGACTTCGCGTCGTAGGCGTCACCGCTCTTGCGGGCGCCGCTGATGGAGACGTTGGTGAAGACCGTGTCGGTGATCGGGAACTGCGGCTGCCCACCGACGTAGTTGGTCTGGAACATGATGCCGCTGTACGTCGGGTCGACGATGTCGACGTCGCTGACCCGGATGCCCTGGAACACCTTCGAGGCGGAGAAGACCCAGATCGCCGGGAAGGTCTGCGCGCCCCAGAAGTGCCCGCCGGCCCGCACGATCGAGATGTTCTCGAACCGCGTGGGCGGGCTGGCGCCGAAGCCGTTCATCGGGTAGCCGAAGTCGAGCGAGCTGATGGTGATGCCGGAGTAGACCAGCGTGTCCGCGATGTAGATGTTGCGGAACGTGTTGCCGTAGCCGCCGTAGACGGCCACGCCGGCGGCCCGCCAGGTCAGGGTCGAGGTCAGGTTCTCGTAGATGTTGTCCTTCATGTCCGCGCCACCCGCGTCGATCGCCGAGAACAGCGCGAAGCTGTCGTCACCGGTGGCCCGGGCGTCGTTGTTGCTGACCAGGTTGTTGGTGCTCCCGTTGGTCATGTTGATGCCGTCGGCGAACATGTTCCGGATCCGGGAGTTCTTGATCGTCATGTGGTCGGTGTTCGCGCCCCAGTAGAGGCACACCATGTGCTCGTTCCAGATGTTGTCGATCACGATGTTCGACACGTTGGAGAAGTCGAACACCTTGCCCGGCCCGTCGATCCGCGACGTGTAGTTGCCGAAGTAGGCGAAGTTCGCGAAGGACGATCCGGCCGCCGAGTTCTCGGCCCGGAAGCCGATGTCGGTGTTGTCCTGGCCGGACGGCGCGTTGAACCGGGTGTACCAGGGCCCGGCGCCGGTCACCTTGACCGCCTTGCCGTACACCTGGAACTTCGACGCGGTGGAGTAGTTGCCCGCCGGCAGGTACACCCCGACGAGGTTGCCGGTGGTGTCCATCCGCACCCGGTCCAGGGCGTTCTGCACGTCGGAGTGCGTGAAGCCGGTCGGCGTGGTGTAGCGCGCCGGGTCCGGGTTCGCGATCGGCGCCACCTGCTCGGTGTTGATGAAGTCGATGGCGTACGTGGTGGTGTTGGCCGGGTCCTTCTGGAGCCGGATCCGGCTGCCGGCCGGCACGGTGGAGTTGAGCATGACGTTGGCCTCGTCGTAGATGTGCCGCGGTCCGCCCGCGCTCGGCGAGTTGCCCGGGCTGGCCTCGTTGCCGTAGAGCCAGGCGTACCGGGACGTCAGGTCGATGGCCTTGTGGAAGCTGCCGTTGACGTAGACGTTCAGCGTCGAGTTGATGCCGCCGCCGCCCGGGGCGTCCGGGATGGAGAAGCGGGTGACCAGGGTGTTGGTGCTGGCCCGGGTGGTCCACTCGACGTAGCTGCCGGTCGAGTTGAGGGTCACCGCCCGCCGGCCGGACGCCTCACCGGCGAGGTCGCCGACGGTCCGGTTCGGCCCGACGACGCTGGCGCCGCCACCGACCACGCCGTCCTCGGCCTCGTACATGTCGTACGGCATGTTGGCGCCGCGCCCCACGAAGAGCGCGCGGTCGCTGGTGTTGTTGGCCTGCTTGACCGGCAGCTCGTTGCCGTCGGCCGCGAGCACCACCCGGACGGTGTACTTGCCGTTCGCGGCGGTCCAGGTGCCCAGGTTGACCGGGCCGACCGTGGCCCCGGCGTTGATCACGCCGGAGTACGAGCCGGTCAGGGTACGGACGACCGTGCCCGCCTCGTTGAGCACCGTGAGCGTGATGCCGTGCGCGCCGGACGCCGAGGCGATGCTGCCGGCGTTGCGGATCGACACCGAGAAGCTGACCGTGTTGCCGGCCGCCGGGGTGCCGGGCGACCAGGCGACCGCGGCGGCGACCAGGTCGGAGCTGGCGACCGGGCTGACCACCAGCGGGCTCGGGTTGGTGTGGCTGTTGTTGGTGTCGTCCTGCTCGACGACGGCGTTCGACTCGTCGACCTTCGCGCTCAGCGGGTAGCTGCCCGCGTCCCGGGTGCCGATGTTGGCGGTGACCGTGGCCGAGGCGCCGGCCGCCAGCCCACCGACCGGCGCGGTGCCCACCCGGTTGGTCCCCAGGTAGAAGTTGACGTTGGTGGCGCCGGAGGCCGCCGAGCCGGCGTTGCGGACGGTGGCCGAGAGCGTGACGGTGCTCGTCTCCACGGGCGCGGACGGGCTGAACGACATGCCGGTCACGGTCAGGTCCGGATTGGGCGCCGGGGTGCCGATGACCTGGAACTCGGCGACCTGCCCGGCCGGTGCGCCGGTGTTCGAGGCGATCGAGAGCCGCACGTCGGCAGCCGCGCCGGAGACCGGGATGGTCACGGTGTTGCCGCTGGTCGGGTTGAAGCTGTAGTTCGCGGCACCGACCCGGGTGGTGAAGGTCGAGGAGCCCTGGTCCCGGCCGAGCACGGTGATGTTCTGGGTACGCGCCCCCCAGGCGGAGTCCGGGTTCAGCTTCAGCACGATCTGGCTGAGGTTGGCGTTGGCGCCGAGCTGCACGGTCAGCGTGCTCGGGTTGCCGTTGCCCTCCCAGTAGGTGGCCACGTTGTCGTCGTTGGCGTTGCTCGCCACGAACGTGTGCACGTGCCCGGAGGCGGTGATCGGCTTGCCGACCGCCAGGTTGGTGCCGACGGGCGGGTTGCCGGTGCCGGTCCGGGTCACGGTGTTGCTGTTCGCCGACTGGTTGCCGGCCGCGTCCCTGGCCCGGACGTGGTACGAGACCGTGGCGCTGTCCGGCTGGCTGTCGGTGTACGTCAGCGTGGAGCCGTTGACGCTGCCGCGCAGCGCGCCGTTGGCGTAGACGTCGTACCCGGTCACCCCGACGTTGTCCGTGGACGCGGACCAGGCGAGCCGGATCTGCCCGCTGGCGGGCTGGGTGTACGCCAGGTTGCCGGGGACGCTGGGGGCCTGGGTGTCGGGGTTGCCGGCGGCGCCGTAGACCTCGACCTCGGAGAGTTGGGCTGCCGGCCAGCCGGTGTTGCCCGTGACCTGGACCCGCACGTACCGGGTGCTGGTCGCGGCGAAGCTGACGGTGACGGTGTTGCCGGTGGCCGGGTTGAAGGTGTAGCCGCCGGACGCCTTCAGGGTGCTGAACGACGAGCCGGTGGTGGAGCCCAGCACCGACAGCGTCTGGGTGCGGGTCTGCCAGGCCGACGACGGCGGCAGCTTGAGCACCACCCGGTCGACGCTGACGGTGGCACCGAGGTCGGCCTGGATCCACTGCGGGAACGCGTTGTTGGCGCTCTCCCAGTAGGTGTCGGCGTTGCCGTCGTTGGCGTTGCCCGCCACGTAGTTCTGGTTGTGGCTGCTGGCGCTCATGGTGGCGGAGAGCCCGGCGAGCAGGGCGGCGCGGGCGGCGGTCGCGGCCGGGTCCGCCGGTGGCGCGGCGGCCGCCGGGGTCACGGCCGGGACGGCGGTGAGGAGCAGCCCGGCGAGCACGCCGGCGAGCAGCCGCCGGTTGGCCGGGCGGGTGGACCGGGGGACGGGACGGCGCGCGCCGGTCGGCGCGGTCCCGGGTCTGGTGCCGAGTCTGGACATGGGGTCGCTACACCTCTTTCGGGGGTGGGGGTGCGGGTGCGTTGCCCGGTGACGGGCGCAGGGGTACGCCCGTCGTGCCGCGACAGGTGGGGGACGGTGCGGGACGGGGGTCGGGGCGGCGCTGCGCCGGGCCGCCCGAACCGCCGGTGGCCCCCGCCGGGGACGGGCGGGGGCCACCGGGCTAGCTGGAGTAGACCTCGAACTCGCTGAGCTGGCCGGCGGGCCAGCTGCTGTTGCCGGTGAACGTCAGCCGCAGGTACCGCTGGCTGGTCGCCGCGAAGGTCACGGTGACCGTGTTGCCGCTGGCCGGGTTGAAGGTGTAGCCGGCGGACGCCTTCAGGGTGCCGAACGACGTGCCGGTGGTGGAGCCGAGCACCGACAGCGTCTGGGTGCGGGTCTGCCACGCCGAGGACGGCGGGAGCTTCAGCACGACCCGGGACACCGTCCGGTCGGCGCCCAGGTCCACCGTCACCGACTGCGGGAAGGCGTTGTTGGCGCTCTCCCAGTAGGTGTTCGGGTTGCCGTCGACCGTGTTGGCCGCCACGTACACGTCGGCGTGGCTGGTCTCCGCGGCCGGTCGGCCGAGCGCCAGGTTCCCGGTCGGCGGCGGCGTGGTCGGCGGCGGGGTCGTCGGGGGCGGGGTGGTGGGACCGCCGCCGTACACCTCGAACTCGGAGAGCTGCGCCGCCGGCCAGCCCGTGTTGCCGGTGACGGTCAGCCGGACGAACCGGCGCTCGCCGGCCGGCACGCTGATCGACACCGCGTTGCCGCCGGCCGGGTCGAACGTGCGTCCGGCCGACCCGGCGAGGGTGGCCCACGAGGAGCCGTCGGTCGAGCCGAGCACCGACAACGTCTGGGTCCGGCGCTCCCAGCCGGCGGGCAGCTTCAGCACCACCCGGTCGACGGTGCGCGCCGCGCCCAGATCGACGGTCAGTGACTGCGGGAAAGCGTTGTTGGCGCTCTCCCAGTAGCTGGCCGCGTTGCCGTCCACCGCGTTCGCCGCGCCGTAGTTCTGGTTGGTGCTGGTCGCGGTCGCCGGCCGGCCCTGCGCCAGGTTCCCGCCGGTCGGGGGCGGGGTGGTCGGCGGGGGCGTGGTGGGCGGCGGGGTGGTCGGGGGCGCGGTGGTCGGCGGCGTCGTCGTCGGGGGCGGGCTGGTGGGCCCGCCGCCCCACTGCGGCTCGGGCCACGGCCCGCAGTACGGCGTCGACGTGTACCAGCCGGAGTTGCCGGTGCCCTGGGTGATCTGGAAGCCGCTGCCGACGCAGTTGTGCATCGGGTTGGCCTGGGCGATCCCGGTGGCCCGCACGTTGGTGAAGGAGACCTGGCTGGGCGCCTGCACCTGGAGGGCGTACGTGCCCGCGCCGTCGATCCGCACGTTGTTGAAGCTGATCCCGCTGGACTGCCCCTCGATCCAGTGCAGCGCCGCGTACGAGCTGTCCAGGATGTCGGTGTCGGTCACGTTGATCGCTGCGCCCTGGATGGGCTCGTTGAGCGCGGAGAACCAGATCGCGCCGACGCCGAAGCGCCAGTTGTAGTCCGAGTTGCCGTTGCGGATCAGGGTGTTGCGGGAGACGGTGATCGTCCCGGAGACGGCGGTCGGGCCGGTCACCCCGGGGTAGCGGTTGGCCACGTGGATGCCGCCGCCGTTGGTGACCGAGTCGGCGGTGACGTTGTCGGTGATCTTGATGTCCCGCCCGCCGTAGGTCACCAGGTGGTTGGCGAGGATCGTCACGCCGATCGTGTTGCGGGTGAAGGAGTTGTTCACGTTCGGCACGCTCTGCGCCCACATGGCGAGGGCGTCGTCACCCGTGTTGCGCACGAACGTGTTGGTCACCGTGGAGTTGGTGACGCCCCAGTGGAAGTTCACCCCGTCGGCGGTCTGGTCGAGGATCCGGCTGTTGCGGATGGTGAAGTTGTCCATCGGGCCGTCCATCCAGGCCCCGACCTTGGTGTGCTGCATCCAGACGTTGTCGACCACCGAGTTCGACATCGCCCCGCCGATGGCGTTGACCTGGTCCTCGTCCACCCGCTCCCGGATGTCGCCGATGATGGCGAAGTCGCGCAGCGTGACGTTGCGGCTGGGACCGCCGGCCTCGTGCGGCCGGATCTCGCCGCTGTAGCCGCCGCCGGGGACGTACTTGCCGTAGATGCCGGCGGCCCGCTTGCGGTCGGTCGGGTGCCGCCCGCCGAGCACCGAGTACCACGGGCCCGCCCCGCGCAGGGTCACCCCGTCCACGACGACGTGGTCGAAGAGGGTGAACGTGCCGGTCGGGATCCAGACGGCCCGCCCCTGGGCCCGGCCGGCGTCCACCGCCGCCTGGAACCTGGCGGTCGAGTCGGTCGCGCCGGTCGGGTCGGCGCCGAAGTCGGTGACCACGTCGAGCACGCCGGTCGGCTTCGCGATCGGGGCGCCGACCAGCTCGAAGTCGGCCAGGTCGATGGTGAACGTCGGCGACTGGGCGGTCGAGGAGACCTGGAGCCGGATCTTCGTGCCGGCCGGGTACGTGGTCCCGAACATGGTCCGGGTCTCGTCGTAGAAGTGGTGCGGGTTGGTGTCGCCCGGGTTGTTGTTGAACGGGTAGCCGCCGTAGTACCAGCCGTACCGCGAGGTGACCGGCACCGCCTTGACCAGCGTGCCGTTGGCCCGCAGGTCGATGCTGGCGTCCCGGCCGGTGCCCGCGGCGTTGTCCGGCAGGCTGTAGCGGAAGGTCACCGCGTTGGCGGGCGCGGTGAGCGTGAACTCGACGTACTCGCCGACGGCGTCGAGGGTGACGGCCTCCCGGCCGGACGCCTCGGACGGCAGCGTGCCGTAGCGCCGGTCCGGGCCGATCCTCGTGCCGGTGTGCGCGACCTCCTCCGCCTCCTGCTCGACGAACGGGACGGTGGCGCCCCGCCCCGGGATGTCGAACGGCGAGAGTCCCGCCGCGCGGGCCGGGGTCGCGGTGGTGGTCAGCGCGACGACGGAGATCGAGGCCGCCGCGAGGGCGGTTCCGGTGAGGGCGGCGAGCCCCGCGCGGATGCGGTGTCTTCGCTGGTGGTGCCCGGTGGTGTGGTCGGCCATGAGCGGCGCTCCCTTTCCTGAGGTGGCCAGGTCCCCCGTGTCGTGCGGTGCGGTGCGCGTACCTCCCTGTCGGCCTCGGCCGGCGCGGGGCCTGCGGGTGGCGGTGCCGGCGGCCGGGACGGGCCGCCGGCACCGTCGGGTCAGGCCGTTTCGGGCGTCGGGGTTGGCGCCGCCTCGGCGGTACGCAGCCAGACGGCGGTGTCCGGCGGCAACCGGTCGTCGTCGAGCGGCCCGCTGACCAGCAGCCGGTCGGCGTGGGGCGGCAGCGGCACCGCCGTGTCCGACAGGTTGACCAGACAGACGAACCCGGGTTCCCGACGGAACGCGAGCACCCCCTCGGGGGCGGGCAGCCAGCTCAGCTCCCCGTCGCCGAGTGCCGACTCGGCCCGCCGGACGGCGAGGGCGGCCCGGTACAGCTCCAGCATCGAGTGGACGTCGCCGGTCTGGGCGCTGGCCGTGCGGTCCTTCCAGTCGGCCGGCTGGGGCAGCCAGGGTGCCGCCGTCGCGTCGTCGGGGCTGAAGCCGAACGGCGGCGTCTCGCCGGACCAGGGGATCGGGACGCGGCAGCCGTCCCGGCCGGGATCGACCCCGCCGGAACGGAAGTGCATGGGGTCCTGCCGCAGCTCACGCGGGATGTCCTCGACCTCCCAGAGGCCCAGCTCCTCGCCCTGGTAGACGTACGCGGCGCCGGGCAGCGACAGCGACAGCAGCGCGGCGGCCCGGGCCCGGCGCGTGCCCAGCTCCAGGTCGGTGGGGGTGCCCTCGCGCTTGGCGGCGAAGCTGAACGTGGTGTCCGCCCGGCCGTAGCGGGTGACGTGCCGGGTGACGTCGTGGTTGGAGAGCACCCAGGTGGCCGGGGCGCCGACCAGCGCGTGCGCGCTCAGCGTCCCGTCGATGCTCTCGCGCAGCGCCGAGGCGTCCCAGGCGCAGCCGAGGAAGTCGAAGTTGAACGCCGCGTGCAGCTCGTCCGGGCGCAGGTAGTTGGCGAACCGCTGCCGGTCCGGCATCCACACCTCGCCGATCAGGGCCCGGTCGCCGGGGTACTCGTCGGCGATCCGCCGCCAGTCGCGGTAGATCTCGTGCACCCCGTCGAGGTCGCGGAACGGGTGCGGCCGGTCCGGCAGGGTCTCGGGCAGCGTGCCGTCCTTGACCAGCAGCCCGGCCGAGTCGATCCGGATGCCGTCCACCCCACGGTCGAACCAGAACCGCAGGATGTCCTCGAACTCGGCCCGCACCCTGGGGTGGTCCCAGTTGAAGTCCGGCTGCTCCGGGGCGAACAGGTGCAGGTACCAGTCGCCGGGGGTGCCGTCCGGGTTGGTGGTCCGGGTCCAGGTCTCGCCGCCGAACTCGCCGACCCAGTCGGTGGGCCGCTGGTCGCCGTTCGGGCCCCGGCCGGGGCGGAACCAGAACAGGTCCCGCTCGGGCGCGTCCGGTCCGCCGGCGAGCGCCGCCTGGAACCAGGGGTGCGCGTCGGAGCAGTGGTTCGGCACCACGTCGACGATGGTCCTGATGCCGAGGGCGTGCGCCTCCGCGATCAGCGCCTCCGCCTCGGCCAGCGTGCCGAAGACCGGGTCGATGTCGCGGTAGTCCGCCACGTCGTAGCCGGCGTCGGCCATCGGGGACGGGTACCAGGGGCTGAACCAGATCGCGTCGACGCCGAGCGCGGACAGGTAGTCCAGCCGCGACCGGATGCCGGCGATGTCGCCGATGCCGTCGCCGTCGCCGTCGGCGAAGCTACGCGGGTACACCTGGTAGATCACCGCTCCACGCCACCACGGACCGTTGTCTGCTCTGGACACGAGCACCTGCTTTCTGCGTCAGTGCGTCGGCGGGTTCGCCGGACCTTGATGTGTCCCGGGCGAACAGTCGTTGTCCGCCGCGGAAGGTTGCGCCGAGGGCTATCCCTTGAGGCTGCCCGTGGTGAGGCCGGACATGATGTTCCGCTGGAAGATCAGGAAGACGATGACGGTCGGGATCGCGGCGATGACCGAGGCGGCGACCACCACGTTCATGGGCGTACCGCCCGAGAAGGCGTAGATGCCGACGCTGACCGTCCGGGTCTCGGGTGACGGCATGACCAGCTTCGGCCAGAGGAAGTCCTTCCAGACCGCGGTCACGGCGAAGATCGAGACCACGCCGAGGATGGGGCGCGACATCGGCAGGATGATCGACCAGAGCGTGCGCAGCGGGGTTGCCCCGTCCATGAGGGCCGCCGCCATCAGCTCCTCCGGGATCGAGTCGAAGAACCGCTTCAGGAGGAAGATGTTGAACGCGTTCGCGACCAGGGGCAGCCAGATCGCGAACGGCGAGTCGAGCAGGTTGACGTGCAGGATCGGCAGGTCGATCACGGTCACGTACTGCGGGACGATGAGGACCATCGCCGGGATCATCAGCGTCGCCAGCATCAGGCCGAGGATCACGTTGCCGAAGACCGGGCGGAGCTTCGACAGGGAGTACGCCGCGGCGGTGTCGAGGACGAGCTGGAACAGCACCGCGCCGGTCGCGTAGTAGAACGTGTTGAACAGCAGCTTGGCGAGATCCAGGTTGTTCCACGCGTCGACGTAGTTCTGCCACTGGGGATCCCGCGGGAACAACGACGGCGGGGTCTGCGCGATCTCCTGGCCCGACTTGAGCGCGCCGGTGACCATCCAGTAGAGCGGCCCGAGGAAGACGAGCGTGAATCCCGCCACGACGACGGCGAGCAGCGTCCAGTAGATCACCCTGCCGCGCCCCCGCCTGAGCTGGGCGGCAGAGACGAGTGTCCGGGTCCCGGAGTCCTGTGCCATTCCGCGTCCGTCCTAGTCCTGTTTCGCAGTCAGCCGCACGTAGACGGCGGAGAAGCCGGCCAGCACCACGAGCATGATCACGCCGAGCGCGGCGGCGCCGTTGAGGTCGTTCTGGAAGAAGCCGTGCTGGTAGATGAGGTACGCGACCGAGGTCGCCGAGTCCTCCGCGCCCGCGCCGTTGGCGAGGATCAGCGGCTCGATGAAGAGCTGCATGGTGGCGACGATCTGGAGCATCGCCAGGAGCGCGAGGATCAGCCGGGTCTGCGGGATGGTCACGTGCCGGATCCGGCGCCAGATGCCGGCGCCGTCCAGCTCGGCCGCCTCGTAGAGTTCGCCGGGGATGTTCTGCAACGCCGCCAGGTAGATCAGCACCGCGCTGCCCATGTTCATCCAGGTCGACGCGAGCACCATCGCGGGCATCGTCATCTCGGGGGACTGCATCCACTGCGACGTCGGCAGGTGCAGCGCCTTGAGGATCGCATTGAAGAGCCCCGCGTCGCTGGGGTCGTACGCGTAGAATTTGAACAGGAAGAGCGCCGAGGCCGGCGGCAGCATCACCGGCAGGTAGACCAGGATCCGCAGGTACCCCTTGGCGTGGCGGAACTCGTTGAGCAGGATCGCCACGAAGAACGGCACCACGTAGCCGAGGACGAGCGCGAGGACGGTGAAGGAGAACGTGTTCTTCCAGGCCGTCCAGAAGCTCGGGTCGTCGATGATGCGGGTGTAGTTGTCCCAGCCCACCCAGGTGGTCTCGCCGCGCCGGGTGCGCTGGAAGCTCATCACGATGCCGCGGATCATCGGGTACCAGGAGAAGACCGCGAAGCAGAGCACCGCCCCGATCAGGAACGCGTGGCCGGTGAGGTTGTCCCGCACCTTGCGGCCGAGGCTCGTACGCTGCGGCCGTACCGGGGACGGCGGCGCGGGACGACCCGCGTCCCTGGTGGCCCCCGGGGCGGAGATGATCGCCAAGGCAACTCCTGGTGAGTCAGTGACCGGACGTGCGGTGCGGACTTCGGTGGGGGCCGGCGCGCCGGCCCCCACCGTCGGATCAGCTCTCCGCGGCGAGGAGCTGGTTGACCTTGCCTTCGGCCGTCTTGAGCAGCGCGTCGATGTTCGCGTTCGGGTTGGTCAGCACCCCGGACATCGCCGCGTCGAGCACCGCGTAGATCGCCTGCGCGTTACGCGGTTCGCCCTTGATCGGCACCGGGTTGGCCTCGAAGAGCGCGAAGTTCGCGGTGTCGACGTTCGCGTTCGCCTTGCGCAGCTCGAGCTCCTGCTTCTGCGCCTCGCTGCCGCCCGCGAAGAGCAGCGGCTGGGGCAGGCCGACCGGGTAGTTCTGCGGCTTGGCCCGGACGTAGTCGAACTGGCCCTTGCCCGGCGTCAGCTTCTGGTAGGCGATCCACTTCAGACCGGCCTTGACCTGCTCCGGAGAGAGGCCCTTCTTGAAGAAGTAGCCCTCGCCGCCACCGAGCGTCGCCTTCGCCGGGCCGTCCTGGCCGGGCAGCGGTGCCATCGCCCAGTCCTGGAACTTGCCCTGGAACTGGCTGACGATCGCCTGGGTGGCGTCCGGCGCGCCGATGAACATGCCCACCTTGCCCGCGGCGGCGTTGGTCAGCAGGTCGCCCCACTGGAGCAGCTGGCGGCTGCCCATGCTGTTGTCGCCGTACCGCATGTCCTTGAGGTTCTGCAGGACCTGCTTGCCCATCGCGTTGTTGAAGTCGGCCTTCTTGCCGTCCTCGGTCAGCACCTGGCCGCCCTGCGAGTAGAGCAGGGAGGTGAAGTGCCAGCCGCCGGTGTTGCCGGCGCTGTACTCCGAGTAGCCGGCGATCCCGTTGCCGAGCGCGGAGATCTTCTTGGCCGCCGCCCGGACCTCGGGCCACGTCTTGGGCGGGTTGTTGACGTCGAGCCCCGCCTGCTGGAACAGGACCTTGTTGTAGACCAGGCCCATCGAGTAGTTCTTCGCCGGGACGGCGTAGAGCTTGCCGCCGTCGCTGAAGACCTCCTTGAGCGCCGGGTCGACGCTGTCCCAGGTGGGGACCGTGTCCTTGTTGGCGTACTCGGTGATGTCCATCGCCTGGCCCGAGTCCAGCACCTGCTGGAGGTCGGTCATGTACCCGTAGAACAGGTCGGTCACGGTGCCGCCGGCCAGGCGGGCGGTGAAGTCCGGCGGGTTGTTGCACTGCTCGCCGACGCTCACGCTCTTGATGACGATGTCGGGGTTCTGCCGCTGGAACTCGGCGACGTCGTCGTTCCAGTTCTTCAACAGCTCTTTCTGGGAGCCGACCGGCTGGCAGTCGACGGTGACGGTGACCTTGCCGCCTGCGCTGCCTGTCGCGTCGTCGCTCTTCGTCGAACAGGCCGCAAGGCTGAGCCCCAGGCCGGCCACGAGCGCCAACGCCGCAGTCTTCCGGTACTGCGGTACGGACATCTGTCCATCCCTTCGGGAACGGGTGTCTCCATGACCTGCGCTGGTGCCCGGTGGTCGTCACCGCGCCGATGCGCCGTCACTGATCTGCATCTGCTGAGCGACCCGGCCCCGGGCAGCTGCGCCGGGGCCAGGTGTGAGTGGGGTCACTGTAGCCAAGCGAACTTGTGTCAGCAAGGTATCGATCCTGTGTTGAAAAGACGAGACTTTGAGACGACAGATTTTGACAGGATCTTGGAAGGCCACCGAATTGCGGCTTTGACCCGATTGGCGCCTGCCAGCGGGCGCCGGCAAACGACGGAACGGCCGCCGACCGCGGGCAGCGGTCGACGGCCGTTCCGTCGTTCAGGTGGCGGGGCGGTCCCGGGTCAGCGACCGGGGGCGGGCGCGGTGGAGCCGCGTACGACCAGTTCGGGCTCGAACAGCAGCTCGTCGTGCAGCACGCCGGCACCCTCGATCTGGGTGACCAGCAGGTCCACCGCGGCCTGCCCCATCGTCTCGATCGGCTGCCGCACGGTGGTCAACGGCGGGTCGGTGCAGGTCATGAACGCGGAGTCGTCGAAGCCCACCACCGACACGTCGGTCGGCACCACACGACCCAGCCGCCGGGCGGCCCGGATGGCGCCCAGGGCCAGCACGTCGCTGGCGCAGATGATGCCGGTCACGCCGCGCTCGACCAACTTGGTCGCGGCGACCCGCGCCCCTTCCATGGAGAAGCTGGAGCGCTCCACGTACGTCGTGTCGTCACCCCAGCCCGCCGCCTGGGCCATCGCGTCCAGCTTGCGCCGGGACGGCACGTGCCCCTCCGGGCCGAGCACCATCCCGATCCGGTCGTGCCCGAGCGAGCGCAGGTGCCCGTACGCCTGCTCCACCGCCACCGCGTCGTCCGTGGAGACCCGGGGGAAGCCCAACTCGTCCACACCCGCGTTGACCAGCACCACCGGCAGGCCCCGGTCGGTCAGCCGGCGGTAGTGGTCGTGCCGGGCGTCGGCGAGCGCGTACGAACCACCGGCGAAGATCACCCCGGAGACCTGGTGGTCGAGGAGCATCTCCACGTAGTCCATCTCGGAGACGCCGCCGATGGTGCGGGCGCAGAGCGCCGGGGTGAAGCCGCGCTGGGCGAGGGACCCGGTGACCACCTCGGCGAGCGCCGGGAAGATCGGGTTCTGCAACTCGGGCAGCACCAGCCCGACCAACCGGGCACGCTCGCCGCGCAGCTTTGTCGGCCGCTCGTAGCCGAGCACGTCCAGCGCGGTCAGCACGGCCGTCCGGGTCGCCTCGGAGACCCCGTCCCGACCGTTGAGCACCCGGCTGACGGTGGCCTCGCTGACGCCCGCCTTCTTGGCAACTTCGGTCAACCGTTTCGTCACGGCCGCAATCGTACGTCACCTGGGTGAAAGAAACGGGCAGCCATCTGCCGGGCGATTGCGTTGCGTTGCCGCGCGCTGCCCGCCATCCGGCATCCGACGTGCGGCCCGGGCGTCAGGACATGTCGCGCAACGCGTCCTCGATCGCCCGGTGGAAGGTCGGGTACGCGTAGATCATCTGCCGGAGGCGGGCGATCGGCACGGCCGCGTGCACCGCCACCGCCAGCCCGGAGAGCACCTCGCCACCGGCCGGTCCCACCGAGGTCGCGCCGATCAGCACGCCCTGGTCGGCGTCCGCGACCAGCTTGACGAAGCCCTCGTTGCCGGCCTTGTGGATCCAGCCCCGGGCCGACGACGGCAACCGGGCGAGGCCGACCTGCACGTTGACGCCCCGCTCGCGGGCCTGCGCCTCGGTGAGGCCGACCGCGCCGACCTCGGGGTCGGTGAAGGTCACCCGGGGCAGCGCCCGGTAGTCGGCGCGCGGCACCGCACCGGCGGCACCGCCCACGCCGGTGGTGCCCGACGCGCCACCCGTCGCGTGCGCGGTGCCGCTGGGGTCGGGCCCGGCGTCGGCGCGCCGGGCGTGGGCGAGCACGTCGGCGACGACGATCCCCGCCTGGTACATCGCGACGTGCGTGAACGCCCCCTCGCCGGTGACGTCGCCGACCGCCCAGATCCCCTCGGTGACGTGCAGCCGGTCGTCCACGGTCAGGTAGCGCCGGCCGGCGTCCACCCCGACGGTGTCCAGGCCCAGCTCGTCCAGGTGGGCCCGGCGACCGGTCACCACCAGCAGCCGCTCGGCGGTGAACTCCGCCCCACCGGCGGCGTACAGGGTGAAGCCGCGCCCGTCGTGGGCCACCCGCTGCGCCCGTACCCCGGTGTGGATCTCCACCCCGTCGGCGCGCAGCGCGGCGGCGGCCACCTCGGACGCCTCGGACTCCTCGACGGCGAGCACCCGGTCCAGGGCCTCGACCACGGTGACCCGGACCCCGAACCGGGCGAAGACCTGCGCCAGCTCCAGCCCGATCGCCCCGCCGCCCAGCACCAGCAGCGACTCCGGCAGCTCCTCGACCTCGATCGCCTGCCGGTTGGTCCAGTACGGCGTGTCGGCCAGCCCGTCGACCGGCGGCACGGACGGTCTGGTGCCGGTGCCCAGCACGATCCCGTGCCGGGCCTGGAAGACCCGCTCGCCGACCCGGACCCTGCCGGGGCCGTCGAGCCGGGCGCTGCCCCGGACGAACCGCCCGCCCTTGCCGGTGAACCGCCGCACCGCGACCGTGTCGTCCCAGGTGTCGGTGGCCTCCTCGCGGATCCGCTTCGCCACCGGCGCCCAGTCGGGCCGGACCTCGGCGGTGCCCGCCAGCCCGTCCACGCGGCGGGCCTCGGCGATCGCGTTGGCCGCGCGGATCATCATCTTGCTCGGCACGCACCCCCAGTACGGGCACTCCCCGCCGACCAGGTCACGCTCGACGCCGACGACCGTCAGCCCCGCCTCGGCGAGCCGCCCGGCCACCTCCTCGCCGCCGACCCCGAGCCCGATCACGACCACGTCCACCAGTTCCGGATCCGCCATCCCGCCAGCATCGCGCACCACCCGACGGCCGGCCAGCCGGTCGACCCGGGAATCCGCTGCCCGCGAAGGTCTCCGCCTCCTACCGTGACCGGATGCGCACCCGCTTCTCCGCAGTCCACGACTGCTTCACCCAACTGCTCGCCGAGGGCCGGGAGACCGGGGCCGGCCTGGCGATCTGGTACGACGGCGAGCCGGTGGTCGACGTCGTCGGCGGCGAGCGGTCACCCGGACGGCCGTGGCTGCCGGACACGCTGGTGAACGTCTACTCCGTCGCCAAGCCGGTCGCCGCGCTCTGCCTGCTGGCGCTGGTCGACCAGGGCCGGCTCGACCTGGACGACCCCGTCGCCGACCACTGGCCGGGCTTCCGCGCCCCGGCCACCGTCCGCCAGGTGTTGACGCACACCGCCGGGCTGCCGGCCTTTCCGGTGCCCCGGCCGGCCGCCGCCGTCGCCGACTGGGACCTGCTCTGCGCCGACCTCGCCGCCGCCGAGCCGGAGTGGCCGCCGGGGTCCGTCGCGGGCGAGCACGCCTGGACGTACGGGCACCTGGTGGGCGAGCTGGTGCGGCGGGTCGACGGGCGGTCGGTGGGCCGCTTCCTGGCCGAGGAGATCGCCGGGCCGTGGCGGCTGGACCTCGGCTTCGGCCTCGGCGCGGCGGACCAGCGGCGCTGCGCCGACCTGCGCTACGGCGATCCGGGGTGGCCGGACCGGGTGGCGGGCGAGCCGGGTTCGCTCTGGGCGCGGGCGCTGGACAACCCGCCCGGCGGCCGGGACCCGGCGGTGGTGAACAGCCCGCTCTGGCGCGGCGCCGAGGTGCCGGCCGTCAACCTGCACTCGACCGCGGGCGCCCTGGCCCGCCTGTACGCGGGACTGCTCGCCGGCGGCGTCCTCGACGGCGTACGGCTGTTCAGCCGGGAACTGGTGGCCGAGGCGACCCGGGTCCAGTACGACGGCGACGACCTGCTGCTCGGCCGGCGGACCCGCTGGACGCTGGGCATGCAGTGGGAGGAGGACGGCAGCTGGGGCATGGGCGGGATCGGCGGCAGTTCCGCCTGGGCCGATCCCGGGCGCGGCTACACCTTCGCCTACGCCACGTCCCACCTGGCCGACCACGACCGGGTCGAGGCCCTGGCGGACGCCCTGCACTCCTGCCTCTGACCGCACGGCGGCCCGAACGGCCAGCGGCGAAAGCCCGTCCCGCGGCGGGCGGACGGTCAGCGGCGGGAGTCCGTCACGGGGCGGACAGCGTCAGCAGGCCGGGAACCCGGGCGGGGCCGGGGATCACCACCGGCGTGCCGACGGGGGTGAGCAGGGCGCGGGCGGCCACCGCCAGCCGGCGGCGCTGCGGCACCAGCGCCCGGTCGACGAAGACGTCGTAGTCCCGCGCGGCCACCTCGTCCAGGATCCCGCCGTACAGCGCGTACGCGGTGCGCATGCAGGCCTGCGAGGCGGGCGCCAGCAGGGTGATCCCGGGGGCCGCCGCGGCGTAGTGCGCCTGGGCGCGGGTCACCTCGTACGCGATCAGCTCCCGGATCCGCGACGTGGCGCGGCCCCGGGCACGCGCCTCGGCCAGGTCCTCGCGGGTGACGCCGAACAGGGCCAGGTCGTCGTCGGGCAGGTAGGTCCGCCCCCGGTCGAGGTCCTCGGCCACGTCCCGGATGAAGTTGGTGAGCTGGAAGGCGAAGCCGAGCTGGCGGGCCGGCTCCCGGGCCGCCGCCGGGTCGGAGCTGCCCAGGATCGGCAGCATCATGGTGCCGATCACCGCCGCCGAACCCTCCATGTAGTCGAGCAGGTGGTCGTAGGTGCGGTACGAGGTGACCGTCAGGTCCATCGCCATGCTCTTGAGAAACGACGCGAAGTCGTTCCGGTCGAGATCGAAGACGGCGATCGTGTGCAGCACGGCGGGGAGCAGCGGGTCGTCCACCGGTTCGCCGTGCAGTCCGGCGACGAAGCGGCCGGCCCAGTCGTCGAGCCGGGCGGCGCGCTCGGCCGGGGGGAGTTCCTCGGTGCGGTCGACGATCTCGTCCGCGTAGCGCGTGAATCCATACAAGGCGTGCACATGCCGCCGTTTCCAAGCGGGCAGCAGGCGGGTGGCGAGATAGTAGGTGCGGCCGTGCCGTCTGTGCAGCTCACGGCAGCGGCCATAGGCCGCGGTGAGATCGGTGTCCACCGGCTCTCCTCGATAATCGACGCGCGAATCGACGCAACTCGTAAGCCTAGGGTACGCTCGGTCACATGGCCAACGACGCAGTTGCGGGTAACTCGCTCCGCGTGGCCCCCGCCGGCCCGACCGACGGGGACGACCCGGTCCGGGCGGTCCTGGCCGCGTACACGAAGGACCTGGTCACGGCGGTGGAGGGCACCCTCGCCACCTTCCTGTCCACCGAGGTCGACGCGCTGACCGAGATCGACGCGGCGATGGGCGGATTCGCCGCGACGGCGCGCGACTGCGTGCTGGCCGGCGGCAAGCGCGTCCGCCCCACGTTCGCCTACTGGGGGTGGCGCGGCGCGCCGGGCGGCACGGGTCCGCTGCCGGCGGTGCTGCCCGCGTTCGCCGCGCTGGAGCTGCTGCACACCTTCGCCCTCGTCCAGGACGACGTGATGGACGCCTCCGCCACCCGCCGTGGGCGGCCGACCGCGCACGTGGCGCTGGCCAACCGGCACGCCGCCGCCGGCCACCGGGGCGACCCGCGTCGGTTCGGCGAGGCGGTCGCGGTGCTGATCGGCGACCTCTGCATGGTCTGGGCCGACCGGCTCCTCGCCCGCGCGACGCTGCCGCCGGCCCACCTGCTCGACGTCCGGCGCTGCTACGACCAGATGCGCGTGGAGACGATCGCCGGGCAGTACCTCGACGTCCTCGGCGAGAGCGACGCGGCGAACTGGTCGGTGGACCGGGCGCTGCGGGTCGCCCGCTACAAGACCGCGAGCTACACGGTGCAGCGGCCGCTGCTCTTCGGCGCCTGCCTGGCCGGCGTCGGCGGCGACGCCCCGCTGACCGCCGCGTACACCCGCTACGGGCTCGCCGTCGGCGAGGCGTTCCAGCTCTGCGACGACCTGCTCGGCGTCTACGGCGACCCGGCGACCACCGGCAAACCGGCCGGCGACGACCTGCGCACCGGCAAGCCGACGGTGCTGCTCATGCTGGCCCGGCAGCTCGCCACGCCGACCCAGCGGCGCCTACTGGACGGCCTCGGCGCCGGCGTGGGGGACGCGGAGGTCGCCCGCCTCGCCGAACTGGTCGCCGACACCGGGGCGGTCGACCGGGTCGAACGCATGATCTCCGACCGGGTCACCGAGGCGCTGACCGCGCTCGGCACCGCGTCGATCGACGAGACCGCGCGCACCGCGCTCACGGGCCTCGCCACCGCCGTCACCAACCGGCGGGCATGATGGGCAACTTCGCACAAGGAGGTGGTCGCGTGCGCACCGTCGACGGGCGTACGGACCGGGTGGTCGTCGTCGGCGCCGGGCTCGGTGGGCTGGCCTGCGCGCTGCACCTGGCGGGCAGCGGTCGGCAGGTGACCGTGCTGGAGCGCGAGCCGGTACCGGGCGGCCGGGCCGGCCGGCTCGGCGTTGACGGCTACGAGTTCGACACCGGGCCCACCGTGCTCACCATGCCCGACCTGATCGCCGAGGCGCTCGGGGCGGTCGGCGAGGAGCTGGACGACTGGCTCGACCTCACCCCGCTCGACCCGGCCTACCGGGCGTACTACCCGGACGGGTCGACGCTCGACGTCATCACGGACACCACCCGGATGGCCGCCGAGATCGCCCGGGTCTGCGGCCCACGCGAGGCCGACGGCTACCTGCGCTTCGTCGACTACGCGCGCAAGCTCTGGCAGTGGGAACGCGCCGACTTCATCGAGCGCAACCTGGACGCGCCCACCGACCTGCTCACCGGCAACCTGGTCAAGCTGCTGGCCGGCGGCGCCTTCCGGCGGCTCCAGACGAAGATCAACCAGTTCTTCCGGGACCCGCGCACCCAGCGGATCTTCTCCTTCCAGGCCATGTACGCCGGCCTCGCGCCGCACGACGCGCTGGCCATCTACGCGGTCATCGCGTACCTCGACTCGGTGGCCGGGGTCTACTTCCCGCGCGGCGGCATCCACGCGGTCTCCCGCGGCATGGCCGGCGCCGCCGAGAAGCACGGCGTCCAGATCCGCTACGACACGACGGTGACCCGGGTGGAGACCGCCCACGGCCGGGCCACCGGCGTGGTGACCGCCGACGGCGAGCTGATCCCCGCCGACGTGGTCGTGCTCAATCCCGACCTGCCGGTCGCCTACCGCGACCTGCTGCCGCCGAGCCGCCCGCGCAGGCTCACCTACTCCCCTTCCTGCGTGGTCCTGCACGTCGGGTCGACGCAGGGGTATGGGAAGATCGCCCACCACAACATCCACTTCGGACGGTCGTGGAAGGGCACCTTCGATGAGGTCATCCGGCGGGGCGAGCTGATGAGCGACCCGTCCCTGCTGGTCACCAATCCGAGCCGGACCGACCCGTCGGTGGCGCCGGCCGGGCGGCACACCTACTACGTGCTCGCCCCGGTGCCCAACCTCGACCGGGCGCCGTTCGACTGGCGGGGCGACCTCACCCAGCGCTACGCCGACCAGCTCGTCGGGACCCTGGAGGAGCGCGGCTACGTCGGCTTCGGCGCCGGCGTCGAGGTGCTGCGGGCCGTGACCCCGGCCGAGTGGGCGGAGCAGGGCATGGCCGCCGGCACCCCGTTCGCCGCCGCCCACAGCCTCTTCCAGACCGGCCCGTTCCGCCCGTCGAACCTGCACCGGACGCTGTCGAACGTCGTCTTCGTCGGCTCGGGCACCCAGCCGGGCGTCGGCGTGCCCATGGTGCTCATCTCCGGCAAGCTCGCCGCCGGCCGCATCACCGGGCAAGCCTGATGGCCCTTCCCCTCGGACCCTGGAGACACCTGCCGTGACCACCCGCGAGAAGCATCTCGTCGAGCTCGTCGACGACGCCGGGCGGCCGCAGGGCGAGACCACCGTGGCCGCCGCCCACCAGCCCCCGGGGCAGCTGCACCGCGCCTTCTCGGTGCTGCTCGTCGACCCCGACGGCCGGGTGCTGCTGCAACGGCGGGCGGCGGTGAAGACCCGCTTCCCGCTGCGCTGGGCCAACTCGTGCTGCGGCCACCCGACGCCGGGCGAGTCCCTCGTCGAGGCCGCCAACCGCCGGCTGCGCGAGGAGCTCGGCGCCGGCCCGGTCGAGCTGACCGAGGTCGGGGTGTACGTCTACTACGCCGAGGACCCGGCCACCGGTCGGGTCGAGTTCGAGTACGACCACGTCCTGCGGGGCGAGTTCCGGCCGGGCAGCCCGCTGCTGCCGGATCCCGACGAGGTGGCCGAGCTGCGCTGGGTGGACCCCGTCATGCTGAGGGCCGACCTCGACGCCGACCCCCGCGCGTACGCACCGTGGCTGGGCGGGGTGGTGAACCGGCTGCTGACCCCCTCGGGGCCGGCCGTCGGCCCGCCGGGTCCGGCCGCCATCCCGCCCGGCCCGCCGGCGGACGACGCGTCGGAGCGGTCGGGTGGCCGATGAGGCGCTGAGCGCGGGAGCCGTCGCCCGACGGCTGGGCGTCGCCGTGACCACCCTGCGCACCTGGCACCAGCGCTACGGCCTCGGGCCCAGCGAGCACGTACCCGGGCACCACCGGCGCTACACGCCGGCCGACCTCGCGCGCCTGGAGATCATGCGACGGCTCACCGCCCAGGGGGTCACCCCGGCGGAGGCGGCCCGCTGGGCCCGCCGGGCGCCGGACGCCGTGCCCGCCGACGCCGCCGTACGCCCACGGGTGCGCGCCGTCGCCGGCCGGGACGGCGGCGGGTCGACGATCCCCGTCGGCCGGGCCGGACCGGCGGCCCGGGGGCTGGCCCGCGCCGCCATGCGGCTGGACGCGGTCGCGATCGGCGAGACGATCGCCCGGGCCGTCCAGGCGGACGGCGTGATCGCCACCTGGGACGGGCTGCTGCGCCCCGTGCTCTTCGGCATCGGGGAGCGGCACGCCGCCACCGGTGGCCTGGTCGAGGTCGAGCACCTGATGTCGCGCTGCGTCTCGGAGGCGTTCGCGGTGGCCGCCCGGGCCGGCGCGCCCGCCGGCCCACCGCGCATCGTGCTCACCTGCGCCGACGAGGAGCAGCACACCCTACCGTTGGAGGCACTCGCCGCCGCGCTCGCCGAGGCCGGGGTCGGCTACCGGATGCTCGGCGCCCGGATGCCGCTGCCCGCGCTGCTCGAGGCCGTCAACCGGACCGGGCCGGCCGCCGTGGTGATCTGGTCGCACAGCCGGGCCACCGCCGATCCCGCCCAGCTCAACGCCCTGCTCGCCGCGCCCCGCCGGCCGCTGCTGGTGCTCGCCGCCGGGCCGGGCTGGCTGGCGGACTCGCTGCCCGCCGGGGTGGTGCGGCCGGTCGACCTCACCGAGGCGGTCTCGCTGGCGCTCGCCCTACGCGACTCCCTGGACCAGGCGACGACGGACTGACCGGGGGTGCCGGGGGCGGAACGCGTCCACTAGCGTCGGGAGGTCCGCCGACCCTGACCCCTCCGGGAGCGAACGATGCGCGCACGCGCCGTGCTGGCCACCGTTCTGGCCCTGCTCCTCCTCGGCGGCTGCGGCGACGGGACCGCGACCGACCGGCGGGCCGCCGGTCCCGGTCCCGTCGCCTCGGCCCCGCTGCCGGCCGAGCCGGCTCCGTCGGTCACCCCGCGACCGACCCGCACCGCCCCGCCCCGGCCCCTGGTCCGCCCGCTGCCGGCGAAGCTGCCGGCGGGGCTGCGCCGCACGACCGGCGTACGGACCGTGGCGTTGACCTTCGACGACGGGCCCAGCCCGGCCTGGACGCCGAAGGTCCTCGACCGCCTCCGGGCGGCCCGGGTCACCGCCACCTTCTGCGTGGTGGGTACGCAGGCCCGACGTCACCCCGAGCTGGTCCGACGGATCGTGCGGGAGGGTCACCAGCTCTGCAACCACAGCTGGAACCACGACCTGGACCTCGGCCGGCGGCCGGTCGACGAGATCCGGCGGGACCTCGTCCGCACCAACGCGGCGATCCGGGCGGCGGTGCCGGGCGTCAAGGTGCCGTTCTACCGGCAGCCGGGGGGCCGGTGGACGCGGGAGGTGGTGACGGTCGCCGGGCAGCTCGGCATGCGGTCGCTGCACTGGAACGTCGACCCGCAGGACTGGGGCAAGCCGACCGCCGCGACGATCGTCAAGCGGGTACGCGCCGCGACCCGGCCCGGCTCGGTCGTGCTGCTGCACGACGGGGGCGGCAATCGGGCGGCCACGTTGGCCGCCTGCCCCCGCCTGATCACCGACCTGAAGCGCCGCTTCGGCGTCGCCCGGCTCCGATAGACCCCTCTGACCTGCGGTTTTGTCCGCCGTTGTGGCTAGGGCCATACCGGTTTGGTCGAGGGACCGACCATCACGTAAGCTATCCAAGCCTCCGGCGGGGCCGGATGGGAGCAAGTCCGCTTGAAGTTGCGAGTGTGCAATGATGGCGGGGCCGCCCTCATCGTCTAGCGGCCCAGGACGCCGCCCTTTCAAGGCGGTAGCACGGGTTCGAATCCCGTTGGGGGCACGGTCCGGCTTCGGCCGGAGGCAACAAAGCTAGGTCCTGTGGAGCAGTTGGAGTGCTCGCCGCCCTGTCAAGGCGGAGGTCGCGGGTTCAAGTCCCGTCAGGACCGCCAGCGGAGAACGCCGCGCCCTGCGCGGCGTTCTGCGTATCGGGGCATGTGACCCTCCCGGCGGAGAACCCGCCATACGGGTAGCATGAACCGAGCAACACGGCCAGGTAGCTCAGTTGGTACGAGCGTCCGACTGAAAATCGGAAGGTCGGCGGTTCGACCCCGCCCCTGGCCACATAGCCTTTCGCCGGGCTACTGAAGCGCCGACCAGCGGAAACGCCGGTCGGCGCTTCTGCGTGCGGGATGAGTCCGCGAGGATTCGGGGAAGAGCGCCGTGCCCACCGTCGACATGCCCGCACTGCACGAGCGGATCGTGGCGAGCATCTGCGCGACGATCCGCCCGATGCTCGAGCGACGCGCGTCGGAGGAGCTGTACGCGGTGGCGCTCACCACGGACAGCGACGTGATCACGGTGAACCTGCTGGCGCACACAGAGGAAGCCCTCGATGCGCTCGTCAAGGCCGACGATGCGTATGCCGACGGCTACCGCTGGTGGCCCGACGAGTGGGCCGTCGCGGATGACCAGACAACTCCCGAGCACGGTGTCGAGTCGATGGTGCAGATCAGCCGGGACATGTTCGACACCCACCTCTCTCTCGGCGACGACGACGAGGCGCACGACGAATGGTGCGTCCGGGCCCGCGCGACGCTCGAAGCCGCCCTGGGCGACCACCGCGTCCGGGCGAGCATCGCCGGCGTGAACTCCACCTGGCACCCCGTCCTGTTCGTCACCGACACGGACGGCAATGCGCACCTGACGGTACGCAGCATCGACCTCCTCAACGACGGTCACCCGAACCCCGACCTCGTCGCTTCCGCCCGCGACTTCTTCGACGAGACGGACGAGGGCTGACGGCCGTCGACAGGTAGCGGCGCGCCCGGACGACGCCGACCGGCGACAGTGCCGGCGCCCTGAGAACCGCCCGCGACCCGCCCCTCGGAATCGATCGCCCGGTCCGGCTATCATCGCGCCATGGCGATTGGTTGTACTCCCGGTCTGGCTCCCGCCGTGGCGCTGTTCCGGTCCCTCGGTGATCCCACCCGGCTGGCCATCCTGCGCCGGATGGCGACCGGAGAGGCACGGGTGGTGGACCTGACAAACGAGTTGGGCCTGGCGCAGTCGACGGTGTCGAAGCACCTGGCGTGTCTTCGTGACTGCGGCCTCGTCGACTACCGGGTGGAGGGCCGCCAGTCGTTCTACGCGCTGACGCGGCCGGAGCTGCTGGACCTGCTGCGGTCGGCGGAACAGGTCCTGGCCGCCACGGGCGAGGCGGTCGCCCTGTGCCCGGTCTACGGCACGGCGGGGGCGACCTCGTGAGCCTGTCGCTGCCGACCCCCGAACGTCGGATGGTGCTGTCGCGACGCAGCCTGTGGCTGGCCTACGCCACCGCCGGCTACAACCTGTTGGAGGGCCTGGTCGCGATCGCCGCCGGGGCGGCGGCCTCGTCCACGGCGCTGATCGGCTTCGGCCTGGACTCGTTCGTCGAGGTGTCCAGCGCCGCCGTGCTGATCTGGCAGTTCCGCTCCCGGGCGCCCGAGGACCGGGAGCGGCTGGCGTTGCGGCTGATCGGCGTGTCGTTCTTCGCCCTGGCCGCCTGGGTGACGTTCGACGCCGTCCGCTCGCTGTCGACCGGCGGGGACGCCGACGCCAGCCCGGTGGGCATCGGTCTCGCCGTCGCGTCGCTGATCGTGATGCCGCTGCTCGTACGGGCCAAGCGGCGCACCGGGCGGGAACTCGGCTCCGCGACGGTCATGGCCGATTCGACGCAGACCATGTTGTGCGCGTACCTGTCCGCGGTGCTGCTCGTCGGCCTGGTCCTCAACGCCGTCTGGGGCTGGTCGTGGGCGGATCCGCTCGCCGCGCTCGTGATCGCCGGGGTCGCGGTGAAGGAAGGCATCGAAGCCTGGCGCGGTGAGCACTGCGACGACTGCGCGCCCCTGGCCGCCGTCGGCGAGGGCCCCGACTGCGCCGACGCCTGCTGCACGGACGGCAAGGCGTGACGATGGCCTGGCTCGCGCTGCTGCTCTACCTGCTGGGCCTGCTGCTCGCCTTCGGCTGGCGCACCCTCGCCCAGTGGCGTCGCACCGGCGACACGGGCATGCGCCTCGACGCCGGCCCGCCCGGCACCCTGCGGTGGTGGGCGAAACTCCTGTTCGTCGCCGCCCTCGTGCTCGGTGCGGCCGGTCCGGCCGCCGCCCTCGCCGGCCTGTCGCCGGTGCCCGGCCTCGACAACCGTCCCCTGCACATGGTCGGCCTGCTCGTCACCGTCGCCGGCATCGGGGCCACGCTCGCCGCCCAGCTCGCCATGGGCACCTCGTGGCGGATCGGCGTCGACCCCGACGAACGCACCCCACTGGTGACCAGCGGCGCGTTCGGGCTCGCCCGTAACCCCATCTTCACCGCCATGGCGGCCACCGCCCTCGGCCTGGCCCTGATGGTGCCGAACACCGTCGCACTGGCCGCCTGGCTCGCACTGGTCCTCGCGCTGCAACTACAGGTCCGCGCCGTCGAGGAGCCGTACCTGATCGCCACCCACGGCGACGCCTACCGCCGGTACGCGGCCAGGGTGGGCCGCTTCCTGCCCGGCCTGGGCAGGCTCAGCCGGCAACACGACGCGGAGCAGGCGCGGTGACCACAGACGTTCACCCCTCGCACGTGGGCGGGGGTCGGTGCGGCCGAGGTCGCCGTCTGATGCCGGTGGTCTAGCGCCGGAGCAGGACGAACCATCCCGCCCCGGTCACGGCAAGAAGGAGTGCCGCCACGAGCAGCGTGCGCCCGGCCAGGAAGGGCATGGGAATGAGAAACGGTGCCTGCTGGAGCAGCAGGCACGCGCCGAGCAGCGCCTGGCCGCCGCCGACGCGGACGGGATGGGACCGCTGGCTCGCCGTCAGGCGGGCGATCCGCACCCACGCCGGGGGAAACCGTCGTGACACGGCGACACGCAGGCCGAGAACGATCAGAGCCAGGCTGAGGAGCACGATCACGAGGCGCACGACGATCCACACCGGGTCCGGATCACTCAGGCTCATGCGGCCCATCATGCAAGGGACGTCAAGGTCGCAGGCGGTACCAGCGGGGCCCGCTCCGTCGACTCGGCCGCGCCTGTCGGGGGTACGCAGTACGGTCCCGCCATGGCAGCCAGAATCAGCCTGACCCTCGACTGCGAGGACGCGAAGCTCCTCGGCGAGTTCTGGAAGACGGCGCTGGGTTACGTGGACGAGCCGCCGCCCGCGCCCTTCCGGACCCGTGAGGAGTGGCACGCGAGTTTCCACCTGCCGGAGGACGATCCGGTGGACGACGTGGCGTGGCTGTGCGATCCCGACGGCGTCGGGCCCGCGCTCTCCATCCTCAGGGTCCCCGAGCCGAAGACGGCGAAGAACCGACTGCACATCGACGTCCGGGTGCCGGGCCACGGCACCCCCGACGAGCGGTGGGCGCGGATCAGCGCCGAGTCCGAGCGGCTGGTGCAGGCGGGCGGGACCGTCCTGGAGGAGTTCACCGGGCACCACATCGTCATGGCCGATCCGGAGGGCAACGAGTTCTGCGTCGCCGCGACCTCGGCATGATCGCGTCTGCCGTCCGCCCGCCCCGACTTCTGTCGCATCCGCCCGATGGCCCGGCCCAACTCCCGGTTCGGGGTGCGCGAGGCGGCGGACCTCACCCTGCCGGCGGCTGACGGACGGATCCGGGACAGCGGTGGCCGCCCGGCTCTGCCAGGCTGATCACCGACCCGCCCTGGCTCCGTCTGCGGCGGGCCGGCGCGACGGGGGGACGGAGCGTGGCCGAACAGTCGACCGCGCGGTCGGCACCGACCGCACCGCGGGTGGTGAACTCAGGGCGCCTGGCGGTGGGGCAGATGGTCGTGCTCGGCGCGACGGCCGCCCTGTTGCTGCGCGGGACCAACGGCGGCCCGTGGCTGATGCTCGCCTTCTTCGTGGGTGTGCACGCCGTGCTGCTCGCCGGCGTGGCGGCGCTGCTGACGGTGACCTATCTGCTCGGCACGCTCACCCGCCACGGATCGCGGCTGACCGAGAGCCCCGGCCGGCGGTGTGGCTGGACCCTGCTCGTCTGGGTCGGCGGTGCCGCACTCGTCGGCTACGGGCGTGCCGCCCTCGGCCATCTCGGCTTCGGGCCCGACCGGCACCCCGAGGTCGGGCACTGGTTGCTGGGCCTGGGGGCGGCGCTGGTGGTGGGCCTCTTCACCCGGTCGCGACAAGCGCGGATCGCCTCCGCCGCCACCATCGCACTCTTCGTCGTGGTCACGGTCGCACTGCGAGCCCTCGGCTGATCATCCCGGCCGCCCCGGCCGGCGAATTCGGTTGCGGCGGGCGCCCGCGCTTCGGTTGTGTACGACCATGCCGACGGACCGTGTCGACTCGTACTTCATCTGCGGCACCCCGCGTACCGGAAGCTCGCTCCTGCTCGGGTTGCTGGAATCCACCGGTGTCGCCGGTCGCCCACAGGCCTACTTCCGTTCCCCGGACGAGCCGCTGTGGGCCGACCGGTGGCAGCTTCCCCGTACGGCGGACGGCGGCTTCGCCTACGCGGACTTCGTACGGGCCGCGCTCGCCGCGGGCCGGACCGACAACGGCGTGTTCGGCGCGAAGCTCATGTGGGGAACGCTCGAGGAGGTGGTCGCGAAGCTCGCGGCGGTCCATCCCGACCTCGACGGCGACGACCTCGCGCTCCTTGGCCGGACGTTCGGCCGCACCGGCTTCGTCTTCCTTCGCCGGGACGACGTGCTGGCACAGGCGGTGTCGCGGCTGCGCGCCGAGCAGACCGGCAGGTGGTTCGTCGGCGGCAGCGGGGAGATCAGTGGCGACGCCGGCAACGGGCAGGCGCCCCGCTTCGACGCGAACGGCATCAGGCGCTACGTCGAGGAGATCCGGGAGCACAACGCGGCCTGGGAGACATGGTTCGCCTCGTGGGGGATCCAGCCGCACGTCGTGCGCTACGAGGAACTGGCCGAGGACATGGTCGCCACCACGTACGGCGTCCTCGACTTCCTGGGGATCGACGTGCCCGCGGACGGCTGCGCCGTCGTCGCGCGTCATGAACGCCAGGCCGACGAACTCAACCGGCAGTGGATCGCACGGTATCGGGCAGAGGTGACCGACGCCTGATCCGTCGACCGGCGGGTCGCCGCCATAGCGGGCCGCCGCCGACCGGCCGGGCCTCGACCCTTTGGCGGTCACCCGGCGGGCCTCCGGCAGGCCGTCGGCGATCAGGGCCGCCCGCTGGGTCAGCGCCGCTGCTGGCGGTGCTGGGCCACCCCGCCCTGGATCGCCTCCCAGACGCTCCGGCCGGCCTGCCTCAGCGTCTCCCCCGCCTGCTCGGCGAGCTGGGCGGCGCTCGGCGCACCGCCACCGCCGCGGTTCTCGGGCTGCCGGCCCTGCCCGCCCTCGGCCGGGCCGCCCGACGGCTCACGCTGGCCGGCCTCCGGCCCGCCGCCGGGCCCGCCGGCGCCCCGATCCCCGCCGCCCTCTCCGGCCGTGCCGCCCCCGGGCCCGCCGACCCGCTCACCGCCCGGCTGCTGAGCGCCCTGCTCCGCGCGCCCCGGCCGCTGCCCGCCCTGCTCCGCGCCACCCCCCTGTTGCGAACCACCCGGCCGCTGCCCGCCGCCCTGCTCACCACCCGGCCCCTGCCCGCCGTCCCCCTGTTGCGAACCGCCCGGCCGCTGCCCGCCCTGCTCCGGGGTGCCCTGGCCGTGCTCCCGTTCCTCGGGCCGGCCCGGCTCCCGGCGGGCCGCCTCGTCGCCCGCCCGCTCGCGTGCGCGCTGCGCCTGGCCCTGCTCGCCTCCGCCGCCCGAGCCGCTGGCGAGGCCACCACCCCGCTGGGCCTGCTCCGCGCCGGGCTCACCGCCCCGCCCCGGGCCGCCCGGCTCCCCGGCCAGGCCGGCTCCGGGCCCCCCGCCCTGGCCGGGGCCGGGCTTGCCGCCTCGGCCGGGGCCGCCCGGCTCCCGCAGTGACTGGTCGGCGACCGCGCCGATCGCGCCCACCTGCTGGCCGAGGTCGTCGGTCGCGCCGCCAACCCGCTCCAGCGGGCGCTGCTCCCCCGGGCCGACGAGCTGCTCGCCCAGGTTGGACAGCTGCTGCGTGGCCCGGTTCACGTCGTCCATCGCGGCCGTCGCCGTACCCGACAGCGCCTGGATGACCTGCGGGTTGCGGTCGATGGTGGTCAACGCCCGGTCGAGGATCTGCACCAGCTTCTCCAGCCGCACCTTGAGCAACGCCTCGGCGTGCACCCCGGTGATGTCCAGCTCGACGCCCTCCAGGTGCACCCGCACCCCGGCGTCGAGCTGGAGAAGGTTGGCCAGCCGGGCCCGCAGGGAGACGTCGGCGTCCAGCCCGTCCACGGCGAGCCGGATCGAGTCGACGGACACCTCGGGGATGTCCAGCAGGACGTCCGGCTCGTGCTCCCCGCCCCGGCGGGCAGCTTCCGCCTCCCTCTCGCGGCGGGCAGGCTCCGCTTCCCCGTCGCGTCGGTTCGATCGGCCGCCGGTTCGGTCGTTGTCCCGCTGCTGCGCGTACTCGCTCATGCTCCCCGCTCCGCATCCTCCGGCCGGGCCGGCCGGGACCGTTCGGCGCGGGTACCCGCTATCCGACCGAACATCCCGCCGGCACGGGCGATACGACCGGGCCAGCCGCCCGGCCACGGGTCGCCGAAGTCGGCGTGGTCCGGCGTGCGGAAGGGCGCCCCGAAGAGGGCAATCGCGAAGCTGCGCACCCGGGCATGAGCCGGTATGGTCCGGGCCTATGGGACAGGAGATGGCTGACCCGGCCGGCATCCGGCAGGAGTCCGAGCGGTTCGCGTTGCGCAGCGCCCTCCTCGTCCCCGCTCCCGCGCAGCGGGCGTTCGAGGTGTTCACCGGGGCCCTGGCGCAGTGGTGGGTGGTGGAATACACCTGGTCCGGGCCGGAACAGCTCGCCGACCTGGGCATGGAGCCGCACAGCGGCGGCATGCTCTACGAGATCGGTCCGCACGGCTTCCGCTGCGACTGGGGCCGGGTGCTGACCTGGGATCCACCCGAGCGGCTGGTCTTCACCTGGCAGATCGGGGCGGACCGGGCGCCGGTGCCGGACCCGGCGAAGGCGAGCGAGGTGGAGGTCCTCTTCCACCGGGACGGGCCGGAGCGGACGCGGGTGGAGGTCGAGCACCGGCACTTCGACCGGCACGGCGAGGCCGCGGAGGGCTACCGGCAGGCGCTGACCGCCGGCTGGCACGAACTGCTCACCCGCTACGCCGCCAGGGTGGCCGACCGCAGCCCCGGCTGACCGGCTCCCGGCGGCTCACCGCCCGCCGGCCAGGCCACGCGCCGCCTAGACACCCACCACCGCCGCGCGCACCGGTCGCCGGAGGCCGCGGCGGTCAGCGGCCGAGGCCGGGGCGCGCGCCCGGCGCGGTGGCGACGCCCCGCCCGCCGAGGTCGGCGCGACGGCCCGCCTCGGCACCCGAGCCGAACCCGCCGCCGGCCAGCCGGCGCGGCGCGGCGGTACGCAGCCGTGGGTACACCTCGGCGACGCGGTGCCGGACCCGGTCCGACCGGTCGGCCAGGACCAGTGCCACCGAGGGCGCGCCCGCCTCGGCGACCGCCCCGGCCTCCGCCGCCCGGAGCCGCACCCCGATCACCTGGGCGAAACCGGCCAGCCAGGAGCGGCGGAAGGCGGCGACATGCGCGCCGGCTGGCACCTCGGCGCCGGCCAGCCCGTGGGCGGCCTGCACCAGCAGCGACGTGAAGAGCAACTCGACCCGTTCCAGGTCGCTGGCGAAGCCGAACAGGTGCATGGCGAAGCCGGCGCCCTCCCGGCGGCGGACGCAGCGGCAGCGCAGCGGATCGGCGACAGCGGCGAGCAGGCCGGCCTTGTCCCGGGCGTACGGGGCGACGACCTCGACCACCCGGTCGCCCACCGGGTCCGTGGCCGGATCCCGGGCGGCCAGCAGCGCCCGGTCCACGCCGTAGCGGGCGATCAGCTCGGTCGCCTTGGCCGTGAACGCGGCAGACTCGGCGGGGGTGCAGGCCGGGTCCTCGGCCTGGGCCAGCAGCTTGCGCACCTTGCTGAGCATGGCGTCGGACATGCCCCTCAGCCTGTCACGGCGGACCGGCCCCGTCGCACCACGCCCGACCGGCGGCCACCGGACGCCCCGGTGGTCCCGAGCCGACGAAGCGGCACCCGACGGGTCAGTCGGCCCGGCTACGCAGCGTCGCCACGGTCGAGCCGGCGAGGGTGAGCAGGCACTCCGGCAGCAGCCCGTCGGCCGCCGCCGCCCCGAACAACGCCTCGCCGGTGTCGGCGTCGGCGTTGGCGTACGCGCTGACGAAGCGCGCCACCCAGCGGGTGTCGTAGCCCGCCTCGTCGATGCCGGGGAAGTCCAGCGCGCACGTGCCCGGCGGCACCGGATCGCCGACCATCGTCGCGGCAAGACACCAGGCCACCCCGTACGCGCCGGCCAAACCGGACCGGTCGACGACCGCGTCGAAGGCTCCCGCCACCGCGTTGCCGTCCCCGGCCAGCGCCGAGCGGAGCACGGCGGTCGCGTCGTCGAGCGTCTGCTGTGGTGAGTCCGTCACCCACAGCACGGTAGAGGGGAGGGTCAAGTCATCCGACGTTGGTCACTTTGCGTAGTCAAGGCGGGCGACCTGCGGATTGAGCCGCATCCGTGGTCCCGCCGCACGGCCCAGCACGCTAATGTGCGCAGCGGACCTTCGCCGGAGGAAGGACGACCATGTTCAAGTCACGCGCCTCGCGGGCGGCCACCCTGGCTGCCTGCGCGACGTTCCTGCTCGCCACGAGCGCCTGCGGGACCGAAGAGCCCGAGGAGGCGGCCACCCAACAGGTGCGCCTCTACGGCACCGACGGCAACATGCTGAACTCGTACCCTGCCGAGCTGAAGGATCGCGCCAGCCTGGTCGACGGCATGAAGGGCACCACGCCGCTCACGCCCCTGCCCGAGGACTTCAAGAACCGGCTCCGGTCCGTCGACCCGAAGCTGGGCGACTTCCTCTACTCCGCCGAGGCGTACGACGCGGTGGTGATCAGCGCGATCGCCGCCCAGCTCGCGGGCACGACGGATCCGGCCGCCATCGCGAAGCAGATCGTCGGGGTCACCAACGACGGGCGGCGCTGCGAACGGGTGGCGGAGTGCCTGACCCTGGCCCGCGCGGGGCAGGACGTGGAGTACCGCAGCGTCTCGATGACCCGGGCCGGTTTCACCGACGCCGGCGAGCCGTCCACCGCGAGCTACGGCACGCTGCACTTCGACGGCCAGCGGCTCAACGACGGCAAGACGGAGTTCGTCGGGGCCGGGGACGAGTCGGCGGCGAGCAGCAAGGCCCCGCCGAAGGCGAAGAAGCAGCGTGGTGGCCGCACCGACCGCAGCGACGGCTCGCCGCTGGTCATGGGAGGGCTGCTGCCGCAGACCGGTGACCTGGCCCTCGCGTACCCGCCGATCTCCGCCGGCACCAAGCTGGCGATCAGGGAGATCAACGCGGCGGGCGGGGTGCTCGGCGAGCCGGTGGTCTGGATCGACGGCGACGACGGCACCAACCCGGCGGTCGCCAAGGCCACCGTGGCCCGGCACGTCGCGCAGAACGTCCACGTCATCATCGGCGCCGGCGCCTCCGGCATCTCCCGCGCGGTGCTGCCCGACGTGGTGCGGGCCGGCAAGGTGTTGTTCGCCCCGTCGAACACCGACGCCAGCCTCACCGAACTGGACGACAAGGGCCTCTACTTCCGCACCGCCCCGCCGGACAGCCTCCAGGGCCGGGCGCTGGCCGACGTGATCCTCCGCGACGGCCCGCAGAAGATCGCCATCGTCGCCCGCAAGGACTCCTATGGCGAGGGCCTCCAGGGCACCGTCCGGGCCGAACTGGAGCGGGCCGGCATCGGCGGCGACCGGCTCAAGCTGCTGACCTACGACCCGCCGGAGGACGCCAAGGCGAACCCGATCGACTTCGTCGCGGGCGCGAAGGAGATCAAGGACTTCGGTGCCGAGGCCGTGCTGATCATCGGATTCGCCGAGTCCGCGCAGGTGATCCGGGCCCTCGCGGACGCCGGGGTCGAGATCCGGCACTGAGCCACCACCCGTCGGACACGGACGGCCGCACCGGTGACCGGTGCGGCCGTCGTTCGTCGGGGGCCTCAGCGGGGGCGTCGACGCTCCAGGAACTCCGTCATCCGCCGGTGCTTCTCCTCGTCCTCGAAGAGCACCGCCTGGCTGACGAGGTCGAGGTGCGGGTGCGCGGCGGCCGGCGCGTCGACCGCCAGCTTGGTCAGCCGCAGCGCCAAGGCCGATCCCTTCGCCATCTCGTCGAGCAGCCCGTGCGCCGTGGGCAGCAGCTCGCCGGGCTCGGCCACCACCCGGTTGACCAGCCCGATCCGCAGCGCCTCCTCGGCGTCCACCCGCCGGCCGGTGAAGAGCAGCTCCTTGGCCCGGGCCTCCCCGACCAGCGCCGGCAGCCGGTGGGTCGCACCCGCGCCGGCCAGGATCCCCAGCCGGACCTCCGGCTGGCCGAACACCGCCCGCGCGGTGCAGACCCGAAGGTCGCAGGCGTACGCCAGCTCGGCGCCGCCGCCCAGCGCGGGCCCGTCCACTGCCGCCACGGTCGGCATCGGCAGCGCCCGGATCCGGGCGAAGGCCGCCGAGTTGATCGCCGCGAGGGCGTCCAGCCGACCCCGCTCGCGCAGCTGCCCGATGTCCGCCCCACCGGCGAAGATCCCCTCGGTGCCGCCGGTGAGCAGCAGCAGGCGGGGACGCGCCTCCAGGTCCGCGCAGACCTGGTGCAGCTCGGCGATCAGGTCGGCGTCGATGGCGTTGCGCTTCTCCGGCCGGTCGAGCGTCACCACCAGCCGGTCCGCGTGCTCCTCGATCCGCAGCCCACTCATGCGGTGCCCCCTCCGTTCGCAACGGCGGGGCTCGCAAGCTCGCTCCTCGCGCTCACGAGCGGACCCCGCCTTCCCAGCGGTAGAAGCCCTGGCCGGACTTCTTGCCCAGGCGGCCGGCGGCCACCATCTCCTCCAGCAGCGGCGGCGGGGCGAACCGGTCCCCGTACGCGGCCTGGAGGGTGCGCGCGATGTCGAGCCGCACGTCCAGGCCGACGAGGTCGGTCAGCTCCAGCGGGCCGACCGGGTGCCGGTAGCCGAGCACCATGGCCTTGTCGATGTCGGCGGGGCTGGCCACCCCGTCGGCGACCATCCGGATCGCCTCCAGCCCGAGGGTGACCCCGAGCCGGGAGGTGGCGAAGCCGGGCATGTCGCGTACGACGACGGGGTCCTTGCCCAGCCGGCCGGCGAGCGCGACGGCCGCCGCGGTGGTCTCCTCGGCGGTGGCCGGGCCGACCACGACCTCCAGCAGGGCCATCGCCCAGACCGGGTTGAAGAAGTGCAGCCCGAGGAAGCGTTCGGGCCGGGCCAGCCCCTCGGCCAGCGCGGCGATCGGGATGCTGGAGGTGTTGCTGCCCAGCAGCGCCGGCCGCAGCGCCTCGGCCTCGCGCAGCACCGCCCTCTTCAGGTCCGGTCGCTCCGGTACGGCCTCCACCACCACGGCCGGCTCCTCGGCGACCTCGGCGAGCCCCGAGCGCAGCGTCACCCGCTCCCGGTTCGTCGCGGCCCGGTCGGCGTCCAGCTTGCCGCGCGCCACCGCCTTGTCCCACAGCTCCCCGAGCCGCTCGACGGCCGCCGCGCCCCGCGCCCGGTCCACCTCGACCAGCTCCACGGCGTGCCCGGCCCCGGCCGCCACGTACGCGATGCCGAGGCCCATCGTGCCGGCCCCGACGACGACAAAGCGGTCGCTCATGACGCCTCCCTGTCTCCGGTGGCGGCACGGGGTCGACCCGCGCCCCGCCGCCCGCTCCACTCGCTCATGGGCCGACCCTATGCAGCGGCGATCTTCCCGGCATGCGTGGGGGCGCGGCGGATCGGGTACCACGGCACCCAACCGAGGGAAGGACGGGCCAGATGAGCCAGGCACCGGAGACCGCGCACGCCACGGACGCGGCGGAGACCGTGGAGACCCGCGGGGACGAGCGGGTCGACCTGCTGCGCGCCGACACCAACAACGACGGCCGCACCGACGTCTGGGTGGTCGACACCGACGGGGACGGCAAGCCCGACCTCTTCCAGTTCGACACCGACCACGACGGCAAGGTGGACATCACGATGGTCGACCTCGACGAGGACGGCACCCCCGACGAGGTGGTCGACGGCGACGGCGGCCTGCCGCCCGAGCAGCTCCCCCCGACCGTCCAGGTCTGACAACCGCGCCGGGTTCCCGCGTCCGGCGGGAATCCGGCGTCGGTGTTCCGGGGCCGCCGGCCGAGGTCTACGCGGCCCCTGTCAAGGTCGGGGCCTCGCGGTCAGCCGGCGAGGCGGAGGGTCGCCAGGTAGTACGGCGCGTCCCGGTCGTCCACGTCGGTCAGTCGCCAGCCGCTGCCCCGGACCAGCTCGGCCAGCTCGTCCGGGGAGCAGACCAGGTAGTCGAACCACTCGGTGCCCAGCTCCCGGTAGCGCAGCCGCAGCCGGAGCTGCCCACCGAACCGGCCCCGGCGCCGGTTGCGCTCGTGGTAGCCGGTGTGCACCGGGTCCCGGGTGCCGTACGGGTCGGTGCCCTGGGCGATGACCTGTGCGCCGGGCCGGGCCAGCGCGGCCAACGCGGCCAGCAGCGCCGGCCCCCGTTCCCGCCCCTCCAGCAGGCCGACGTTGTTGCCGAGCAGCAGGAACGTGTCGTAGCGACGGCCGTCCGCGACGTGCGCGTCGACCGTGCCGTGCACCAGGTCGCGTACGCCCCGGCGGCGGCAGACGGCCAGCGCCCCGGCCGAGGTGTCCAGCCCGGTGACGGGCACGCCCCGCTCCTGGAGCAGCAGCGCGATCCGGCCCGCCCCGACGCCGACGTCCAGGGTCGCGCCCCGGACCCGGTCCACGGCCCGGTGGTCGTACGGCTGCCAGTCCGCCGGCGGGTCCAGGTAGTGCGCGGCGGGCGCGCCGTTGATGAGCCCGTCGTCCCGCTCGATGATCTCGATGACCGGTCGCGGCAGCCGCCCGCCGGCCAGCGGCCGGGGGCCGACCCCGGTGGCCACGGCGTACGCGTCGCGCAGCATCTCTCCGAACACGTCACCGATCCGTGGCTGTGCCGTCACGGGCTTCACGCTATCCGGCCGGTCAGTCAGCCGCACCGGTCGTATCCTGGCGGGGTGACCACCTTGGACCGCCTCGGCGCGGAGAAGTACATCCTGCTCACGACGTTCCGCAAGGACGGTCGGGCGGTGCCGACCCCGGTCTGGGCGGTGCGCGACGGCGACGCGCTCTGGGTGTGGTCGGCGGCGGACGCCGGCAAGGTGAAGCGGATCCGGCGCAGCGGCGACGTGACGGTGGCGCCGTGCGACGTCCGGGGCCGGCCGCACGGCGAGGCGGTCGCCGCCCACGCGACCCTCTGCGACGCGGCCGGCACGCGACGGGTACGAGAGCTGATCAAGCAGAAGTACCGGATGATCGGCCGGCTCAGCCTGCTCGGCAGCCGCCTGCGTCGCGGCGAGGGCGGCACGGTCGGCATCAGGGTCGTCCTCGCGGACGGGCCGACGGCCGGCGCCTGATCCGCGCCCGCCGTCGCGTACGCGGGCGGGGTCCGGACACGACGGAGGGCGGCGGACCATGTCCGCCGCCCTCCGTTCACGCCTGTTTGACTCCCGGTCGGTCAGTCCCCCTGGCGCTGCTGGGGAATCTGTCCCTGCAACAGGGCCCTGACCTCCGACTCCCGGTACCGACGGTGCCCACCCAGCGTGCGGATGGCGCTGAGCTTGCCCGCCTTGGCCCACCGGGTCACCGTCTTCGGGTCGACACGGAACATCGACGCCACCTCGGCCGGTGTGAGTAGCGGCTCTGGTTCGTGCGTTCGCGATGCCATCGGTCACTCCTCCACATGTATAGACATCGGCCGGGGTCCCGCCGGCCGACGCGTCTCCCATGGTCCGGCTAGTCCCCGATGTCCGACATGGGCCGAACGGCCGAACGTCCCTAGACGGACGGATGAACCATGCCCGATTTATGCGACTTTTACACGGCAGAAAGTACCTTATTCGGACTCATGATCACGGTTCGTGATGCGTCGACTACGAACGCGCCTCGGCTTGGGAGCGCTCCCTGGGCGGTTTCGTATCAGTTGCACCGTTCCAGCAACTGGATCGCCCGCCAGCGCGCGACCAGCCTGTCGTACGCCGCCGAGGCCTCCTCCGCCTCGCCCCGGGACAGCCCGGCGAGCCCGCTCGCCACCAGCTCGGGCGAGTCGTCGGCGGCCAGCGTCTCGTCCGACAGCAGCTCGACCAGGCCGCCGTAGTCCAGCTCCACCATCGAACGGGGGTGGAACTCCTCCAGCCAGCGGGCGGCCTCCTCGACCGCCTCCGTGATCGGCGCGTCGCCGATCGACTTGCGCAGCACCGACAGGGCCCGCGACGAACGACGCCGCGCCTTGGAGATCTCCGTCCGGTAACGCAGCGCCCGCCGTCCGGGGTGGGTCACGTGGTGCCGCTCCTCCGGGTCGAAGAGCACGAACCAGCGCAGCGGTACGCCCCACGTGGCGATCTGCTCGTGCACGCGCGGCACGCCGTGCTCCAGCACCCGCGCCCCGCTGCGCCAGTCCTCCACCACGGCCTTCGCCTGACCGGCGAGCACCGGCGGGACGAAGGCGTCGGCCAGCACCGGCGGCACCCCGTCGCGCGCGCTCAACGCCGCCTCGGCCACCCGGATGCGCAGGTTCCACGGGCAGACCAGCAGGGCCTCGTCGGTCTCCAGGACGTACGCCTCGTCCGGCAGGTCGGGCAGCCGGGTCCAGCCGGCGCCGAGCGCCTCCAGCACCGACGTCCGTTGCCGGCCCGGCCCCTCCACCGGTGCCACCGCCCGCCCCTGCTCGACGTAGCGCCGCCAGTACGCCTGGCGGTCCCGGTCGAAGGCGGTCAGCGGCTCGTACACGCGCAGGTATGAAGCGAAGAGCGACGGCACGGCGCGATCCTCCCACGAATTGGAACTCGGCCGTCGCCGGCGGCACGATCACGCACGACGTGGGCGGCCGGACGGTGTCGGCCGATACTAGGCTCAGCGGCACCGGCAGCATCCCGCCGGCGGTCCACCGGTCCGCGTCCCACAAGGACGCACCCCACACCAGGAGCGAGTCATGGGCGTATTCGCCACCACCGAAGACCCGGGGTCCAGCGGTCACGAACAGGTCGTGTTCTGCCAGGACAAGCAGACCGGCCTCAAGGCGATCATCGGCATCTACTCCACCGCGCTCGGCCCCGCGCTCGGTGGGACCCGGTTCTACCCGTACGCCAGCGAGTCCGAGGCCCTCGCCGACGTGCTCGACCTCTCCCGGGGCATGGCCTACAAGAACGCGATCGCCGGGCTGGACCTGGGCGGCGGCAAGGCGGTCATCTGGGGCGACCCGGAGCGGATCAAGAGCGAGGCGCTGCTGCGCGCGTACGGCCGCTTCGTGGAGTCCCTCGCCGGGCGCTACTACACCGCCTGCGACGTCGGCACCTACGTCGCCGACATGGACGTGATCGCCCGCGAGACCTCGTACGTCACGGGCCGCAGCGTCGAGCACGGCGGCGCCGGCGACTCCTCGATCCTCACCGCCTGGGGCGTGTTCCAGGGCATGCGGGCCGCGGCCGAGCACGTCTGGGGCGCCCCGACCCTCGCCGGTCGGCGGGTCGGCGTGGCCGGCCTGGGCAAGGTCGGCAAGTACCTCGTCGGCCACCTGATCGACGACGGCGCCGAGGTGGTCGCGACGGACGTCAACCCGAAGGCCCTGGAGTGGGCGCGTGCCACCCACCCGCAGGTCGCGCTGCTCGACGACGCCGCCGCGCTGGTCGCCGCCGACATCGACGTGTACGCCCCGTGCGCGCTGAGTGGCGCGCTCAACGACGACACGGTGCCGGCGCTGCGCGCCAAGGTGGTCGCCGGCGCGGCCAACAACCAGCTCGCCCACTCCGGCATCGAGAAGCTCCTCGCCGACCGCGGCATTCTCTACGCCCCGGACTACGTCGTGAACGCCGGCGGCGTGATCCAGGTGGCGGACGAGATCGAGGGCTTCAACTTCGACCGGGCCAAGCTGCGCGCGACCCGGATCTACGACACCACCCGGGAGATCCTGCGGCTGGCCGACGCCGAGGGCGTGCCGCCGGCGGTCGCGGCGGACCGGCTGGCGGAGCGGCGGATGGCCGACGTCGGCCGGCTGCGCACGATCCACCTGCCCTGAGGGCTCCGGGGGCGGAACGGCCGCTCCGCCCCCGACCCCGGCGGGCAGTCCGTCCCGTTGGGGCGGTTTCGCACGGCTTTGCCCGGTGTCACGGGCGCTCTCCGCGCCGCTCCTTACCGGGTACAATCGGTGACGGCCGGATGACCGCGACGCGCGGTGTCGGTCGACGGTAACCCGAGGTGCCGAACGATGGCATCCCCATGTACCGTAAGAGCCACGAGAGATGCCTGACGTCATCGGGGCCCGCCTTCGGGCTGCCCCGCATTCTGTGCGAGGGGGTCGAGCCATGGGGCGCGGCCGTGCTAAGGCCAAGCAGACGAAGGTGGCCCGGGAGTTGAAGTACCACTCCCCGAACACCGACCTCACCGCCTTGCAGCGCGAGTTGGCGGGTGCTGGTAAGTCTGAGCACAACTTCGACGACGACTACAAAGAGTATGTCGACGACGATGATGAGGATCACGCGGACGAAGACCCGGATCCCTGGGTACGTCCGCCCCGCTGACCTCCGGTAGCAGCTGAGCACGCGGTGATCGCCCGCGTGCTCACGCATGTGCCCATCGAAGCGGCGCCACGACCGACGATCAGGGACCTGCCCCTTCCGGAGAGCCCTCCGGACGATCGGCAGGTCCCTGATCACGGTCCGTCTCAGCGGGGACGGTTGTTCCAGTTGTAGAACGTCGGGATGTTCTCGAAGTGGTTCCAGGCGCACACGGCGCTCGCGCCGTCGCCGCCCGCCACCTCGGCCCGTAGTCGCCGCGCGGCCTCGGCCTCGTGGAGGAGTGCGGTGAGCCCCGGCGCGGCTTCCCGCACCCGGTCGGCTACCTCGTCCGGGGTGTCCGTCCTCCGGTCAGGATGCCGGTGACTGGTGGTCTCGGGCATGCTCCAACACTCCCTCCAGTAAGTGGATCTTGCTGTTGCGGCAGTGCGCGGTCTGCGTACCGTCGAAGCGCCCCTGTTCGAAGTAGCGGTTGGCCGCGTGGCCGCCGCCGCAGAACCCGAAGTAGGGGCAGGACGAACGGCACGCCTCGACGCCGGCGAGGAACTCGCCGACCCACGGCGTCCGGTCCGCGTGGGCGAGGATCTCGACCAGCGGGGTGGCCAGCACGTTGCCGCTGCTGAAGTCGCCGTAGCGGACATCGGTGAAACCCGCCAGCTCCGGCGAGAGCACGGTCACCGAGCCGTCGTGGCCGATGGTCGGGATCGGGTCCAACCGCCGGGGGAGCAGGTCGTCGGCGCTGCCGTCCAGGACCGCCGCGGCGTACCGCAGCGACCACTCGACCTCGCGCAGGTGGATCCGGGGCTCCCGGCGCCAGGCCGCCACCAGTTCCGCCCAGAAGGCGGTCACCAGCCGTGGGTCGTGGGAGTTGTCGCGGAGGTTGACCCCCTCGGTCTCCTCTATGTTGACGCCCAGCACGTCACAACCCAGGTCGAGGAAGTAGTCGTACAGCTCGGTGGCCAGGCCCGGCCCGGGGCGACCCACCACCGCCAGCGCCGAGAACGGCAGGCCGTGCCGGCGCAGCGCCGCCACCCCGCGCAGGATCCGGTCGTACGCGGGCCCGCCGCCCCGGGTGACCCGGTCGCCGTTGCGTTCCCGCGGGCCGTCCACGCTCACGCTCACCCGCACCCCGTGCTCGACGAAGAACGCGCACCAGGCGTCGTCGATCAGCGTGGCGTTGGTCTGGACGTGGTGCTCGACCTCGGGCCCGAAGGGCGCGATCAGCGCGGCGAGGTGCTCCCGGCCGGCCGCCAGTGGCTCGCCGCCGTGCCACACCACCGAGAAGCGACCCGCCGCCGCCCAGGGGTTGACCGACGCGGCCACCGCCTCGGCCACCGGCACCGGCATCCGCCGGTCGGCCGCGCGGAACGGCAGGTAGCAGTAGGCGCAGTCCAGGTTGCAGAGGGTGGTGGGCTGCATGACCACGTACGAGGGGACGGCGGCCAGGCCGCGCATCCCGCTGAACGGCAGTCCCCGAGCAGCCATTGCCCTCCTCCGCGCCTGAAGGGCTGTCGGGGAACCCGGGCGGGCGGCCCCGACAGCTCTGAGGGTGCCCTTCAGGCTAGGCGGCGACGGCCACTCGGGTGAAGCCCTGATCAGGTGCCCGTACGGTCACCGGGAGTCGATCAGCCCCTCGTGTGCTGGCCGATCATCTGCACGTTGCCGGAGCCCTCGATGATCTCGCCGGCCTGCCACGCGTCGACGCCCCGGCCCGTCAGGGTGGCCAGCGCGCGGTCCGCGTCCTCGGCGGAGACGATCGCGAACATGCCGACGCCCATGTTGAAGGTCGCCTCCATCTCCGGGTCCTCGATCCGCCCCTTGGACTGGATCAGGTCGAAGATCGGCTGCGGCTTCCAGGTGGACCGGTTCACCACCGCGTCGACGTGCTCGGGGAGCACCCGGACCAGGTTGCCGGGGATGCCGCCGCCGGTGACGTGGGCGATGGAGCGCACCTCGGCCTCGGCGATGAGCTTGAGGCAGTCCTGCGCGTAGATCTTCGTCGGGGTGAGCAGCTCCTCGCCGAGGGTGCGCTGCCGGCCGAAGTCGTCGATCACCACGTCGAGGCGCATCCGGCCGGCGCCCAGCAGCACGTGGCGCACCAGGGAGTAGCCGTTGGAGTGCAGGCCGGAGGAGCGCATCGCGATGACCACGTCACCCACCTCGACCCGGTCCGGGCTGAGGATGTCGCTCTCCTCCACCACACCGACGCCGGTGGCAGAGATGTCGTACTCGTCCGGACGCAGCACGCCCGGGTGCTCGGCGGTCTCGCCGCCCAGCAGGGCGCAGCCGGCGTACCGGCAGCCGTCGGCGATCCCGGCGCCGATCTCGGCGACCTTGTCCGGCACGACCTCGCCGGTGGCGATGTAGTCGAGCAGGAAGAGCGGCTCGGCGCCGCAGGCCACCAGGTCGTCGACGACCATCGCGACCAGGTCGATGCCGACCGTGTCGTGGATGTCCATCTGCTGCGCGATCACCAGCTTGGTGCCCACGCCGTCGGTGGACGAGGCCAGGATGGGGTTCTTGTACTTCTTCGTGTCCAGCCGGAACAGGCCCGCGAAGCCGCCCAGGTCGCCCATCACCTCGGGCCGCCGGGTCTGCTTCACCTTCGACTTCAGCAGCTCGACCGCGCGGTCGCCCGCCTCGATCGAGACCCCGGCGTCCGCGTACGAGACCGAGCGTTTGCGCGCCTGGCGGCCGGCGCCGGCCGTCCAGGGCTGGCGGTCGCCGCCGGCGCCGGTCGGGCTGCTTCCTGCGCCGCTGCGCTCGGACACGTGCGTCACGGTTCTCCCCCTTGGTTCTGGCGCCGCGCCGGTGGTGACCGGGCCACGCCGGGTGGTGCTACGGGCGGTGTGTGGTCACGCCGCCCGGAGTGGCGACGAGCGGGGCGGTGTGCTCCGGGGTGTCGGACGCCTGCGCGGCGACCCGCCGGCCCACCCCTTCGAGCACGTGCTTGCCGATCAGGTTGCCGGCGGGCAGCTCGATCGGGTACTCCCCGTCGAAGCACGCACGGCACAGCCGGGTCTTCGGCTGCTCGGTGGCGGCGATCAGGCCCGGGAGCGACACGTAGCCGAGCGTGTCCGCCCCGATGGAGCGCCGGATGCCGTCGTTGTCCAGCCCGTTGGCCAGCAGCTCGGCGCGGGTGGCGAAGTCGATGCCGTAGAAGCACGGCCAGTTGACCGGCGGCGACGAGATGCGCACGTGCACCTCCAGCGCGCCGGCCTCGCGCAGCATCCGCACGATCGCCCGCTGGGTGTTGCCGCGCACGATCGAGTCGTCGACCACGACCAGCCGCTTGCCCCGGACGTTCTCCCGCAGCGGGTTGAGCTTGAGCCGGATGCCGAGCTGGCGCAGGGTCTGCGACGGCTGGATGAAGGTGCGCCCGACGTACGGGTTCTTCATCAGGCCGGCGCCGTAGGTGATGCCCGACTCCTCGGCGTAGCCGATCGCGGCCGGGGTGCCGGACTCCGGCACCGGAATGACCAGATCGGCCTCGACCGGGTGCTCCTTGGCCAGCTGACGACCGATCTGAACCCGGGCGGAGTGCACGTTGCGGCCGGCGATGGTGGCGTCCGGGCGGGCGATGTAGACGTACTCGAAGAGGCAGCCCTTGGGCTCCGGGGCGGCGAACCGGCTGGAGCGCAGGCCGTCCTCGTCGATCGCGATCAGCTCGCCGGGCTCGACCTCGCGGACCACGCTCGCGCCGACGATGTCCAGCGCGGCGGTCTCGCTCGCCACCACCCAGCCGCGCTCCAGCCGGCCCAGCACCAGCGGGCGCACGCCGTGCGGGTCGCGGGCAGCGTAGAGGGTCGACTCGTCCATGAACACGAAGCTGAACGCGCCCCGCAGCTGCGGCAGCACCTCCAGCGCCGCCGCCTCGACCGACAGGTCCGGACGGCTGGCCAGCAGCATCGTCACCAGGGAGGTGTCGTTGGTCGAGCCGTCGGCGACGAGGCCCCGCTCGGCGACCTCGCGCTGGAGCTCCGCCGTGTTGACCAGGTTGCCGTTGTGGGCCAGCGCGATGGTGGTGCCCGACGTGGTGGACCGGATGGTCGGCTGGGCGTTCTCCCAGGTCGAGCCGCCGGTGGTGGAGTAGCGGGCGTGCCCGATCGCCACGTGCCCGCGCAGGCTGGCCAGGGTCGGCTCGTCGAAGACCTGGGCGACCAGGCCGAGGTCCTTGTAGACCACCACGCCCGAGCCGTCGCTGACCGCGATGCCCGCGGCCTCCTGGCCACGGTGCTGGAGGGCGTAGAGCCCGAAGTAGGTCAGGTTCGCGACCTCCTCCCCGGGCGCCCAGACGCCGAAGACGCCACACGCGTCCTGCGGGCCTGGTCGTTGGGGATCAAGGTCGTGGCTCAGCCGGCCGTCGCCTCGGGGCACCTGCGCTCCCTCATGCTGGTCTGGACCGGCCTTGCGGAATCACGCGGGGGGCGGATCCGCACTCCTCGGCCGGGACCACTGTCGTCGCCTGACAGTGTACGCGAATCCGTGTCGATACAGAAAGTCACGATCCGGCTCCAACGTGTCACCGGTCGATGGGTATCGCCGCAGCTAGAGCGGCAGGTGCGCGGAGAGGTCCGCCCGGATTCCGCTCACCCGTACGCGACCCTGGGTGATCGCGTCGGCCCAGTCGAGCCGTCCGGTGGCCACCGCCAGCCAGGTCTCGGGCTCCATCTCGACCACGTTCGCAGGGGTGCCACGGGTGTGTCGGGGACCGGGAACGCACTGAACTGCGCCGTAAGGTGGGACACGCACCTCCACCGATCGGCCGGGGGCGCGCTCCGCGAGGACGGTCAACAGGGCACGGACCGCCTCCCGGAGGACCGGCCGTTCGGGCGTACGCCCCTCGTCGAGCGCCGACAACGCCGCCGCGACCGCGGCGGACTTAATGTGCGGAGAGGACACGACGGGACGATACGGCGTCAACGCGCCGCGCCTGACGCTGGCCCTGGGTCGCGCCGATCCGGTCAGACAAGGCATAGTTGCCGACGGCGTATTCGTACCGTGATGATCCCCGGCCCGGCGCCTCGCCGCCGAGGGAAGTCAGTCCGGAAGGCGGTGGACGTGTCAACACACCGACGTGCCTGGAAGCAGCGGGCCGGTGTGGTCGTGGCGCTGGTTGTCGGCGCTCTGCTCGCCGTCCCCGCCACACCAGCCCTGGCCGCCGACGTCACCGTGTCGCCCGGCTCGGTCACCGTCAACGCCGGCAGCGACGCCGCCGTCACCGTGCAGGTGACCCCCCGCGATGGCGACGAGAAGGTCCAGATCAGCCTCGCCGGCCTCCCGGGCGGCGTGAGCTGCGCCGGCGGCTGCGGGACGATCGACTTCAACAACGACCGGCCGAGGTCCCAGCTGCTGCGGCTGCGGGCCAACGACAACGCCGGCGACGCCAACGTGACCGTGACGGTGGCGGCCGAGGGCGACAAGTCCGGCCCCGGCACCGCCACCTTCCAGCTCGGCGTGAAGGGCAGGGCCCAGCCGTCCCAGCCGACCCAGGCGCAGACCGTCAAGTCGGTCTCCGGGAAGGTGGTCGTCCAGGCGAACGGCAAGGCCGTGCCGAACGCCGTGGTCATGCTCCAGGACGGCGCCGGCAAGAAGATCGACACGATCAGTGACGACGACGGCAACTTCCGCTTCAACGGCACCAGCGAGAAGCCGATCGCGCCCGGCCGGCTCGCCATCGGCGCCAGCGTCGGTGAGGTCTACGCCACAAAGAGCTTCGACGCGTCCGCCGGGCAGAGCGTCACCGGGCAGCGCATCGCCCTGGCGATCAAGGTCGAGACGACCCCGAGCGCCACCCCGTCGGCCAGCGAGGAGCCCCTCCCCTCCGACGAGCCCGTCGAGGAGACGCCCGAGGAGAGCGCCGAGGCGACCCCGGGCGCGGCGGCCAACGCCAGCAACGAGGACTCCGGCGGCATGGGGTCCTGGCTGATCATCCTGCTCGGCGGCCTGCTCGTCGCCGCCGGTGTCGGCACCATCGTGCTGCTCTGGATGCGGCGCAAGGACAGCGGCGACGAGGCCGACGACGACGCCCCGGCGGGCGCCGCGGCCGGCGCGGTCCCGGCGGCACGCGGGGCGTTGCGGGGCGCGGACGACCAGACCCGGGTGGTCAACCGGGTCGGTGCCACGCCGGATCCGACGATGGTCGGCGGCACCGCGCTCAGCGACGCCCCGACGATGATGCACCGCCCCGTGGTCGACGACGTGCCGCCGGACCCGTACGGCGCTCCCCCGCAGCCCTACGGCGCGGCGGGCAACCAGCAGGGCTGGGGCGGCGGCTACGGCGACGAGCCGGCCGGTGCGGGTGGCTACGGCGGTGCCGGATACGGCAACGCGCCCTCCTCCGGCGGCGGCTACGGCAGCGGCGGGCCCGGCGGCGGATACGGCAACGCGCCCTCGTCCGGCGGCGGCTACGGCAACGCGCCCGCCTCGGGCGGCGGCTACGGCGGCAACGACTACGGCGCCCCGGCGGGCGCAGCCGGCGCAGTGGGTGCCGCGGGTGCCGCGGGCTACCCGCCGGCGGGCGGCGGCCGGGGCTACGGCGAGCGGTACGACGAGCCGACCGGCCGCTACACCGGCGACGCCACGCAGTACCCGGCCCCGGCCGACCCGTACGCGACCGGCGTCTACCAGCCGGAGCAGGGGCAGGGCTACGGCCAGTCCGAGCCGGGCGGGGGGTACGGTCGGGGCGGCGAGCCGACCGGCGGTTACGACCAGCCGGGCGGCGGCTACGAGCGGGGCGGCTACGGCCAGCCCGGTGGCTACGGCCAGGAGCCCCCGGCACCACGCGGCGGCTACGGACAGGAGCCCCCGGCGCCACGCGGCGGCTACGGCCAGCCGGGCGGCTACGACCAGCCCACCTCGTACGACAACCAGGGCGGCTACGGCCAGGGCGGCTACGGTCAGGAGCCCCCGCAGCAGCGCGGCGGCTACGAGGACCGCGACGGCTACGGCCAGGGTGGCTACGGCCAGCCGGCCGCCTACGAGGACCCGCAGACCGGTCGCGGTCGCCCGGACGGCCCACCGCAGCAGGACCGGGGTGGCCGCCGGCTGGACTGGCTGGACGACTGACCGGCTCGGGGGCACGCCCCGACGACAGCACCACGGCGAGGGCCGTCCGATCTCCGGGCGGCCCTCGCCGCCGTTTCGGCCCGCCCCGACAGGTCGGACGCGCGCTTGCGGGGAGGTCAGGCGGCGGAGAAGACGCCCTGGCGCAGCACCGGGACCACGTCCGAGACGCCGACCCGGACGGCGACCTCCACGTCCCCGGGGAAGCCGCCCTCGATGAGTTCGCGGCCGGACACGCTGCCGCAGACCGCAGCGGGCACGTCGGGGGTGCTGGCCAGCGCGGCGAGGGCCATGGCCGCCTCCACGGAGAGGCCGCCGGGCACACCCGACAGGGCGTCCAGCACACAGGCCGCCCCGAGCTGGTCCTCCACGCAGGGCCGCAGGGAGCCGTCCGGCCAGCGCTCGCCCGAGGCGATCACGCCGATCGGCGCGTCCGTCGAGCCGTACCCCTGCTGGTCCAGCCAACGGCCGACGGCGCGCGCGTTGCGCAGGCAGGCCGCGACCACCGGCAGCCCGGTCGCGCTGGCCGCCGCGCTGATCGCCGAGCCGTTCGGCGACGGCAGCACCAGGTCGGCGACGACCGGCGCGGTGGTCAGCGCCGCCGACGAAAGCGACCACGGATGCTCCGGGGTCGTCTGCCGGCGGCCCACCGCCGCGACCGCGCCGACCCGCCGCGCGTAGTCGGCCGCCTGCTCGCCCCACGGGAACGGGTGCACCCGCATGCCGCGCCCGACCGCGACGTCCACGGCGGTGGTGAACGACAGCACGTCCACCACCACCAGCACCGCGCACACCCGGCCCAGCTCGGCCGCCCCCGTCAGCCCCCAGTCGAAGCGGGCGCCGGAACCGGGTTGGACGTGGACGGCCGCGGCCACCGCCTCAGCGCTGACCGGGCTCGGTGTCAACGGGCCCGGGAGCCGACGTCCCGCCGGCCTCGGCCGGCCGGTCGGCGGCCTCGGCCACCGGCTGCTCCGGGCCGGGCCCGACGGCCTCCGCCGGGACTGCCGCCTCGGCCGGGGCCACCGGCTCGACGGCACCGGTCGGCGGGACCGGCCCGGCCGACGCGATCGGCTCGCTCACGACGGCCGACGGGTCCACCGGCTCCACCCCGGCCGATTCGGCGACGGGCAGCGACACGGCCTCGACGGCACCCGCCACACCGGTGGCCGGCGCGGGCACCTCGACGACCCCGGCGCCCCCGAAGAGGCGCGGCAGCGTCTCGCCGTGCGCGGCGCGCAGCTCGTCCAGGCCGATCCGGAACTGGCCGTGCACCTCCAGCGCCCCGCCGGTCGGGTCGGTGACGCCGATCAGCTCGAACGGCACGCCGCGCTCGGCGCAGAGGGCGGTGAACGCCTTCTCACGGCCGCGCGGCACCGACACCAGGACCCGGCCGGCGGACTCGCTGAACAGGTAGACGAACGGCATCGAGCCGCCGTCGAACCGCTCCGGCACCGCGATCCGGGCGCCGACGCCGCGCCGCAGGCAGGACTCCACCAGGCTCTGCGCGAGGCCACCGTCGGAGAGGTCGTGCGCGGCGCTCAGGTGCCCGACCCGCGCGGCCTCCGCCAGCAGGTCGGCCAGGAGCCGCTCGCGGGCCAGGTCGACCTGCGGGGGTACGCCGCCGAGGTGCTCGTGGGTGACCCAGGCCCACTCCGAGCCGGAGAGTTCCACGTGCGTCTCGCCGAGCAGGAAGATCTGGTCGTGGTCGCCGCTCGGCCGGGGCACGAAGCCCATCGGCACCCGGTCGGCCACGTCGTCGAGCACGCCGAGCACACCGACCACCGGGGTCGGGTGGATCGGCGCCGCGCCCGTCTGGTTGTAGAAGCTGACGTTGCCGCCGGTGACCGGGATGCCCAGCTCGGCACAGCCGTCCGCCAGGCCACGCACGGCCTCGGCGAACTGCCACATCACGCCCGGGTCCTCCGGCGAGCCGAAGTTGAGGCAGTTGGTGACGGCGATCGGCTTCGCGCCGGTGACGGCCACGTTCCGGTACGCCTCCGCCAGCGCGAGCTTCGTGCCGTGGTACGGGTCCAGCCGCGCGTACCGGCCGTTGCCGTCCACCGACAGCGCCACGCCGAGCCCGGTCCGCTCGTCGATCCGGATCACGCCGGAGTCCTCCGGCTGGGCGAGCACGGTGTTGCCCAGCACGTAGCGGTCGTACTGCTCGGTGACCCAGGTCTTGTCGGCCAGGTTGGGCGAGGCGATCATGCGCAGCACGGTCTCGCGCAGCGCCTCCGGGTCGGCCGGCCGGGGCAGTGTCTCGGCGCGGTCGGCCTGGAGCAGGATCAGGTCGGCCGGCTCGCGCATCGGGCGGGCGTAGACCGGACCGTCGTCGACAAGCGAGCCCGGCGGCACGTCGACCACCAACTGGTCGTGCCAGGTGATCAGCAGCCGGCCGGGCTGCCCGTCCGGCGCCGGCGGGGTGACCTCGCCGATCGCGGTGGCCCAGACGCCCCACTTCTCGGCGGTCTTGAGCACCGCTTCGAGCTTCTCCGGCTCGACGACCAGCAGCATCCGCTCCTGGGACTCGCTGGCGAGGATCTCGTGCGGCTCCATCGAGGGCTCACGCAGCGGCACCCGCTCCAGCCAGACCCGCATGCCGGTGCCGGCCGCCGCGGCGGTCTCGGTCAGCGCACAGGTCAGGCCGGCGCCGCCGAGGTCCTGGATGCCGACGACCAGCCGGGCGTCGTAGAGCTCCAGGCAGGCCTCGATGAGCAGCTTCTCCATGAACGGGTCGCCGACCTGCACCGACGGGCGGCGCTGCTCGCTGCCCTCGTCGAAGGTGGCGCTGGCCAGCACCGACACGCCGCCGATGCCGTCCCGGCCGGTCCTGGCACCCATCAGCACGACGACGTTGCCCGGGCCGGCGGCGGCCTTGTTCTGCAGCCGGTCGACCGGCAGCACGCCGAGGCAGAGCGCGTTGACCAGCGGGTTGCCCTGGTAGCAGGGGTCGAAGACGACCTCGCCGCCGATGTTCGGCAGGCCCAGGCAGTTGCCGTAGCCGCCCACGCCGGCGACGACGCCGGGCAGCACCCGGGCGGTGTCGGGGTGGTCGGCGGCGCCGAAGCGCAGCGGGTCCATCACCGCGACCGGGCGGGCACCCATGGCGAGGATGTCCCGGACGATGCCGCCGACGCCGGTGGCCGCGCCCTGGTAGGGCTCGACGAAGCTCGGGTGGTTGTGCGACTCGACCTTGAAGGTCACCGCCAGCTCGTCGGAGACCTGCACCACACCGGCGTTCTCGCCGATGCCGGCGAGCAGCCGGTCGCTGGGCGGGGCCTTCTCGCCGAACTGGCGCAGGTGCACCTTGCTCGACTTGTAGGAGCAGTGCTCGCTCCACATGATCGAGTACATCGCCAGCTCGGCCTGGGTCGGCCGCCGGTCGAGGATGTGCCGGATCCGCTCGTACTCGTCGTCGCGGAGCCCGAGCTCGGCGTACGGCTGGAGCTCACCGGGGGTGTCCCCGGCGCGCGGCACGGTGTCCAGGCCGTCGGCCCAGTCGGCGGTCGCCGGCCCGGGACGCCCGGCCGGCGGCGCGACGGCGGCCGGACGCGGCTCCACCGGCTGCGCCGGGGCGGCCGGGAAGGCCTCCGGGTTATCCCGTACCTCGTCCGGATGGGTGGTCATGACCTCTCCTCGCTGCGCTCGCGTCCGCCCGACGGGCGGGTGAGCCGACCGATGATGCCGCGCACGGTCACGCCGGCGCCCCCACCAGGTGCTTGAGCACCGAGGTGAAGAAGCCGAGACCGTCCAGGGAGGGGCCCGTGAGCGCCTCCACCGCGTGCTCGGGATGCGGCATGATGCCGACCACGTTGCCGGCTGGGTTCGTGATCGCGGCGATGTCGCGCTGCGACCCGTTGGGATTGCCGCCGACGTAGCGGGCGACCACCCGACCCTCGGCTTCGAGCTGGTCGAGCGTCGCGGTGTCGGCGACGTAGCAGCCCTCGCCGTTCTTGACCGGGATCAGCACCTCCTGGCCGGGCTGGAACGTGTTCGTCCACGCGGTGCCGGCCGACTCGATGCGCAGGACCTGGTCGCGGTTGCGGAAGTGCAGGTGCTGGTTGCGGGTGAGCGCCCCGGGCAGCAGGTGGGCCTCGCAGAGGATCTGGAAGCCGTTGCAGATGCCGAGCACGGGCAGGCCGCCCCGGGCCGCGTCCACGATCGTGCCCATCACCGGGGCGAACCGGGCGATGGCGCCGCAGCGCAGGTAGTCGCCGTAGGAGAAGCCGCCGGGCAGGACGACGGCGTCCACCCCGTGCAGCTGCGGGTCACCGTGCCAGAGGCGGACCGGCTCGGCGCCCGCGATCCGGACGGCCCGGGCCGCGTCCCCGTCGTCGAGCGAGCCGGGGAAGGTGACCACACCGACCCGGGCGGTCACGAGCGGGCGTCCACGGTCTCGTCGGCCTCGGCCACGCGGACCGTGAAGTCCTCGATGACCGGGTTGGCGAGCAGCTTGTCGGCGATCTCCCGGGCCCGGTCCAGGTCCGGTTCACCGGTGAATTCGATCTCGATCCGCCTGCCGATCCGAACCGAGGCGACGTCGCTGACGCCGAGCCGGGGCAGCGCGTTTGCGACGGCCTGGCCCTGGGGATCGAGGATCTCGGGCTTGAGCATGACGTCGACGACGACGCGAGGCACTGGGCACTCCTGACTGTGTACGCAGTTGGGTGCCGACCCACAACGGGCGAGCGCAGCCAGCCTACCTGGCAGATACCGCCCCGGACGCACCGGCCGGACGCAGTTCAGGCCGTGATCGGCATTCCCGGCGCGGGGCCCGGGGACCGATGCGGGTTCGTTGCGATCCCGATGCCCATCCGTTGCCGACCGGCCCGTTTCGCCCCGCTCCGCCGGGCTACGGGACGCCCGACCGTCGCCCGTCCCGCCATACCGTCTCATCCATCATTTCCGATGGATCTCTTGTGAACGACATCTCAGGGGCCCTACCGTACATCGTCGTACGTCGATTGGACGTCGGGCCACCCCCGCCCGCCGGCCGACAGCTCGACCCGGTGAACCCGGGCCCCGTCCCCCGAAGGAGCCCCCATGCGCATCCGATCCATGGTCGCGGTGCTGGCCACCGCAGCGGCCGGCCTGCTCGGCGCCAGCTCCGGCGCCCTCGCCGCCCCGGTCAGCCCGTACATCATCGGCGGCAGCACCGTCTCGTCGGCCCCGTGGGCCGCCGCCGTGCTCAGCAACGGCTCGTTCACCTGCTCCGGCACGATCATCGCGCCGCAGTGGGTGCTCACCGCCCGGCACTGCGTCAACGGCACGATGTCCGTCCGGGTCGGCAGCGTCAACCGCACCTCCGGTGGCCAGACCCGCACCGTCAGCGCCAGCTACAGCCGGTACGACCTGGCCCTGCTGCGCCTGTCCAGCTCGGTGAGCACCTCGTACGTGACGCTGGCCAACAGCAACCCGCCGATCAACTCGACGAACTCGATCTACGGCTGGGGCATGACCTGCTACAGCGGCTGCTCGGCCTCGACCCAGCTGAAGACCGCGTCGGTCCGGGTGACCAGCAACAGCGCCACGGACGCGTACGGCGGGCAGGCGATCCGGAGCACCCGGATCGACGGCAACGCCTGGCGGGGCGACTCGGGCGGCCCGCAGTTCTACAACGGCGCGCAGGTCGGCGTCGCCTCCACCGCCGACGGCCAGAGCATCCAGAACTACGGCAGCGTCGCGTACAACCGGGCCTGGATCTCCCAGACGGCCGGTGTCTGACGGTTAGCGCCACGGTAGGCGCGGATGGTCGGCAGCGCGCCGGCCGTCCGCGCCGCGCCGTTTTGCAGCATCCGATCAGGTGAACAAGGCCCACGATCGGGCGCCTCGTCACCCTGACAGCATCGGAAGCGTGCTGGTCGTGACGACGGAGCAACTGCCCGGGTACGAGATCCGCCAGATCCTCGGCGAAGTGGTGTCATCGATGGCCAGGACGCGGAACCCGTACCGCGAGGGGGTCAAGAACCTGCGCGGTGGCGCGTACGACCCGATGGCCCCGGACAACCTCACCCGGTGGCGTACGGACTCGGTGGCCCGGCTCGGCGAGGAGGCCCGCCGCATCGGCGCGAACGCCGTGGTGGGGATGCGCTTCGACAGCCGCGACTGCGGCGAGATGTGGATGGAGATCTGCGCGTACGGCACGGCGGTTGTCGTGGCGCCCAAGATGCCCGACGTCATGCCGCCCGACCAGCCGCTGGTCGCCGCGGAGACCGCGCACGACCCGGCCTTCGCCGAGTCCCCGGGCGGCATCGCCGAACCGGCGAGCGCCCCCAACCTCCGCTCGGCTGCGGAAACCCCCACCCGAGACTCCTGACCCACACCCACCGCCCCAAACCCACCCCACCACCACCCCACCCGGCCTCCGACGCGCCTCCCGGAGCCCGGCCCCCGGGGTTGATCAAGAGGTTTGCGCCCCCTTCGGTCTCGAATCCGGACGCAAACCTCTTGGTCAACCGCCGTGACAGAAGGAGAGCTGGGTGGAGTGGGTGGGTCGGTCAGAGGATGGGGGGTGGGGTGTAGGTGGCGGCCTCGGGGTGGGCGTCCGCGACCGTGGCGATGCGGCGGGCGACGGCCTCGACCTGGGCCGGGGCGGCGCCGACGAAGGCGGTGCGGTCGGCGACGAGGGCGTCGATCTCGCCACGGGTCAGGCCCAGCCGGCCGTCCGCCGCCAGGCGGTCGAAGAGGTCGTTCTCGGCGGCGCCCTTCTCGCGCATGGCCAGGGCCACCGCGACCGCGTGCTCCTTGATCACCTCGTGGGCGACCTCGCGGCCGACGCCGCGCCGGACCGCCGCCACCAGGATCTTCGTGGTGGCCAGGAACGGCAGGAAGCGCTCCAGCTCCCGGTTGATCACGGCCGGGTACGCGCCGAACTCGTCCAGCACGGTGAGGAAGGTCTGGAACAGCCCGTCGGCGGCGAAGAACGCGTCCGGCAGCGCCACCCGGCGGACCACCGAGCAGGAGACGTCCCCCTCGTTCCACTGGTCGCCGGCCAGCTCGCCGACCATCGACAGGTAGCCCCGGATGATCACCGCGAAGCCGTTGACCCGCTCGCTGGAGCGGGTGTTCATCTTGTGCGGCATCGCGCTGGAGCCCACCTGGCCCGGCTTGAAGCCCTCGGTGGCCAGCTCCTGGCCGACCATCAGCCGGATCGTGGTCGCCAGCGACGACGGGGCGGCGGCGACCTGGGCCAGGGTGGAGAGCACCGCCAGGTCGATCGAGCGCGGGTAGACCTGCCCGACGCTGTCGAGGACCCGGCTGAAGCCGAGGTGCCCAGCGACGCGGCGCTCAAGCTCCGCCACCCGCTCGGCGTCGCCGTCGAAGAGGTCGAGCTGGTCGGCGGCGGTGCCCACCGGGCCCTTGATGCCCCGCAGCGGGTACCAGTTGATCAGGTCTTCCAGCCGCTCGTACGCGATGAGCAGCTCCTCCGCGGCCGACGCGAAGCGCTTGCCCAGCGTGGTGGCCTGCGCCGCGACGTTGTGGGAGCGGCCGGTCATGACCAGGTCGGAGTGCTCGACGGCGAGCCGGGCCAGCCGGGCCAGGGTGGCGACCACCCGGTCGCGGATCAGCTCCAGCGAGCGGCGCACCTGGAGCTGCTCGACGTTCTCGGTGAGGTCCCGGGAGGTCATCCCCTTGTGCACGTGCTCGTGCCCGGCGAGCGCGCTGAACTCCTCGATCCGGGCCTTCACGTCGTGCCGGGTGACCCGCTCCCGCTCGGCGATCGAGGCCAGGTCGACCTGGTCGAGCACCCCCTCGTACGCCTCGACGACGCCGTCGGGCACGGGGACGCCGAGGTCCCGCTGGGCCCGGAGCACGGCGAGCCAGAGCCGCCGCTCCATCCGGATCTTCTCCTCGGGCGACCAGAGGGCGACCAGCTCGGGTGAGGCGTACCGGTTGGCGAGCACGTTCGGGATCGTCACGTACCTCAGTCTTTCATGCCGTACGGGACGGCCCGACGAGACGCCCGACAGCTCGGACACCGCACCCGACCGGCCGAGGATATACTCGAACGCCGGTACGTATATAGGGGGTGCGCGTGACCAAGATCCTGGTGGACGTCGACGACGAGGCGCTGGCGGACGCTGCCGCGGCCTTCGGCACCAAGACCAAGAAGGACACGGTGAACGTCGCGCTGCGGGAAGGGGCTGCCCGCCTGCGTCGCGCCCGCGCCCTCGCCGAACTCAGCGATCGGGCCCAGGCCGGTGACTTCGACGAACTGCTCGACAAGGGCACGTACCGGTCGTGAGGCTCGCGGACTACCTGGTCGACACCAGTGCGCTGGTCCGGCTCCTACGCGACCCCGACGCCCGGGCCCGGTGGGAACAGCCACTCACGGCCGGCCTGCTCGCGGTCTGCCCGCTGGTCGAGCTGGAGTTCCTGTATTCGGCCCGCTCGCTGAGCGACCGCAGGTGGCTGGGAGAGCGGCTTCGCACGGTGTTCAACTGGGTGGGCGTGCCGGACCGGAGCTACGAGCGGGCGGCCGAGATCCAGGAACAGCTCACCGCCCGGGGCACCCATCGCTCGGCCGGTGCCGTCGACCTGCTGATCGCGGCGACGGCCGAACACCAGGGGCTGTCCCTGCTGCACTACGACCGTGACTTCGACCAGATCTCCGAAGTGACCGGTCAAGCCATGCGATGGCTCGCCCCGGCCGGCACGATCAAGTAGGTCCCGGACCAACTCGTGCCAGCCGGGCATCCGCCGCCGGCTCCAGCCTCCGCGGCCCGGGTCACCAGGCGGGGCGGGCGGCCGGGTCGAGGGCGAGGTCCCGGAGCTGCTCCGGGGTGAGCACGAACCGCCCGTCACGGCTGTGCAGCGAGATCTTGATCCAGGTGCCGTCGCGGTGCAGGACGTCGACCCCCCGGAAGTGGATCACGTCCCCGCCCCCGACGGCTCGAATGACGCGCGCGATCTCCCGGACACGCGCCCCGTCCGGCCCCGCCGACAGGCCGCACGAGTCGGCGGTCTGTTTCCCGCAGTCCATGACGTCGCGGTTCCTGCCCGGCTGCGCCTCGGCCAGCGCCAGGGCCGACAACTCGTTGCTGAACGCACCTGCGGGGTCGAGCGGGTAGGCGTGCACCGAGAAACCGACGTTGCGGTAGTCCTCGTACGCGCCCCCGACCGGCACGTCGCCGGCCGGTGCCGTCGGAAGGGCGCCGCGACCTACCGCGGTCAGTGGCACCCACCGGACTCCGGGCGCCCGCGCGGCGAGGGCCGCCGCCATCCCGCGCTGGTAGCGCTCGGCCGCGTCAGAGGGCAGGAACTGGTTGCTCTTGCGGTACGGGGGGCGCGAGGCGGATACCGGGCCCGCCGGCTGCATGTCCGGACGGTCGACCACCAGGCCCGCGCCGAGCACCAGCGCCAGCACCCCGCCGGCCGCCGAGGCGTACGCCCCGAGCCGGCGGGTGCGGACCAGCCGGCGCTGCCGCAGGATCACCCCGTCCAGGTCGATCGAGGAGGGCGGCGCGTCGCCGATCGCCGCGTCGAAGATCTCCCGGTACGTCACGCGAACCTCCCCGTGCTCAGGGCCGGCTGGTCCACGGCCAGCAGGCGTAGCGATTCCAGCGCTCTGGCGGCCTGGCTCTTCACCGTGCCGGTGGTGATGCCGAGGATCTGGGCGGTCTCCTCCACGGAGAGGTCGCAGTAGTAGCGCAGCACCAGCACGGCACGCCGCCGCTCGGGCAGCTTGCCGAGCAGGTCGAGAAGCAGCTCCCGGTCGGCCAGGTCGGGCTCGGTGTCCGGCGCGGCGTCGTCGGGGACCTCGTCGGTGCTGCGTTCGCGCCGCCACGGCCGCCGCCGCTCGTCCAGCCAGGCGCGCGTGAGCACCTGCCGGACGTACGCCTCGACGTTCTCCGCCGCGCGGACCCGGGGCCAGGCCCGGTAGAGCTTGCCCAGCGTGATGGAGACGAGGTCGTCGGCGGTGTGCCAGTCCCGGCAGAGCAGGTACGCCGTGCGGCGCAGGTGCTCCAGCCGGGCCTCGACGAACTGCCGGTACTCGTCCTCGTCGGTGGACTTCACGCGTTCCGCCTTCGTCGCCTCATGCCCAAGGGACGGAGCGCGGGGCCGGGCAGGTTGCCCGGCTCGACGTTTGCGGGTCAGCGCTCCAGGATGGCGGTCACGCCCTGGCCGCCGGCGGCGCAGATGGAGATCAGGCCCCGGCCGCCGCCCTTCTCCGCCAGCAGCTTCGCCAGGGTCGCCACGATCCGGCCGCCGGTGGCCGCGAACGGGTGCCCGGCGGCCAGCGACGAGCCGTTGACGTTGAGCTTCTCCCGGTCGATCGCGCCGAGCGGGGCGTCCAGCCCCAGCCGGTCCTTGCAGAACTCCGGGGACTCCCAGGCGGCGAGGGTGGCCAGCACCTGCGAGGCGAACGCCTCGTGGATCTCGTAGAAGTCGAAGTCCTGAAGGGTCAGCCCGGCCCGGGACAGCATCCGGGGCACCGCGTACGCGGGGGCCATCAGCAGCCCCTCGTCGCCGTGCACGAAGTCGACGGCGGCGGTCTCCGACCAGGAGAACCACGCCAGCACGGGCAGGCTGTGCGCGCGGGCCCACTCCTCGCTGGCCAGCAGCACCGTCGAGGCGCCGTCGGTCAGCGGCGACGAGTTGCCGGGCGTCATGGTCGCCGCCTCGGCGTCGGGCCCCTTCGCGCCGAAGACCGGCTTCAGCGCGCCGAGCCGCTCCAGGCTGGTGTCGGGGCGCAGGTTCTGGTCCCTGGTGAGCCCGAGGTATGGGGTCAGCAGGTCGTCGAAGAACCCCCGGTCGTACGCGGCGGCGAGCCGCTGGTGCGAACGCAGCGCCAGTTCGTCCTGGGCCTGCCGGTCGATCTGCCAGCGCAGCGCCGTGCGGGCGGCGTGCTCCCCCATCGACAGCCCGGTGCGCGGCTCCGCGTTGCGCGGGATCTCCGGCCTGAACGGCTGGGTGGGGCGCAGCTTCGCGGCGATCTTCAGCCGCTCGCCGAGGGTGCGGGCGCTGTTGAGCCGGAGCAGCGTGCGGCGCATCTCCTCGTTGACCGCGAGCGGCGCGTCGGAGGTGGTGTCCACGCCGCCGGCGATGCCGACGTCGATCTGCCCGAGGGCGATCTTGTTGGCGACCAGGATGGCCGCCTCCAGCCCGGTCCCGCAGGCCTGCTGGATGTCGTACGCGGGGGTGTGCGGGTCGAGCTTCGAGCCGAGCACGACCTCGCGGGTCAGGTTGAAGTCCTTCGCGTGCTTGAGCACCGCGCCGGCCACCACCTCGCCGACCCGCTGGCCGGCCAGGCCGAACCGGGCGACGAGCCCGTCCAGCGCGGCGCCCAGCATGTCGGCGTTCGACGCGCTGGCGTACCGCGAGTTGGACCGCGCGAAGGGGATGCGGTTGCCGCCGATGACCGCGACCCGCCGGATGCTCTGCACGATCCCGCCTCCTCGAAAGACTTGCCCTCAACCTACTCGCCAGTAGGCTACGCCTATGACCGACAGGTACGCGAGCTTCGTCCGATCGGGGGCCGGTCGTGCGCTGGTCAAGCGCCTCGGGCTGCCCGACCCGCCGCGACTGCGCCGGCACACGCCCGGCGACCCCATCGTGCCCGGCCCCGTCCTGCTGGGCGCCGCGACCGGCGGCCGGCTCGCCGAGCAGGCCGGCAAGCTCCTGACCGCCGCCGGGGTCGAGCTGCGCGATCCCGGCACCGTGGAGTCCGCCGGGCGCTTCGCCGCCCTGGTGTACGACGCCACCGGCATCACCGACTCCGCCGAGCTGCGCCAGCTGTACGACTTCTTCCACCCGCACGCCCGGTCGGTGCTGCCCAGCGGCCGGGTCGTCGTGCTCGGCACCCCGCCCGCCGAGTGCGCCTCGCCCCGGGAGGCGACCGCCCAGCGGGCCCTGGAGGGGCTGACCCGCAGCATCGGCAAGGAGTTCGGCCGGGGCGTCACCGCCCAGCTCGTGTACGTGACGAAGGACCCGGACGCCGGCACCTGGACCGGCGTGGAGGCGACCCTGCGGTTCCTGCTCTCCGGCCGGTCCGCGTACGTCTCGGGGCAGGTGGTCCGGGTCGGCGCCGGCACGGCCGAGGCGCCGGCCGACTGGGACCGCCCGCTGGACGGGCAGGTCGTCCTGGTCACCGGGGCGGCCCGGGGCATCGGCGCGGCGCTGGCCCGGGTGCTGGCCCGCGACGGCGCCCGGGTGGTCGCGCTGGACATCCCGGCGGCCGGGGACGAACTGGCGGCGGTCGCCAACGAGATCGGCGGCACGGCCGTCCAGCTCGACCTGACCGCCCCCGACGCCCCGGCCCGGCTCGCCGCGCACCTGGCCGACCGGCACGGCCGGGTCGACGTGGTCGTGCACAACGCCGGCATCACCCGCGACAAGACCCTCGGCCGGATGGACGCCGACCGGTGGGACTCGGTGCTCGACGTCAACCTCTCCAGCCAGGAGCGGATCAACGACGTGCTGCTGGAGCGGGAGCTGATCCCGGCCGGCGGCCGGATCGTCTCGGTCTCCTCGATCGCCGGCATCGCCGGCAACCGGGGCCAGACCAACTACGCCACCAGCAAGGCGGGCGTGATCGGGCTGGTGGAGTCGCTCGCCCCGGCGCTGCGCGAACGGCAGATCAGCGTCAACGCGGTCGCCCCCGGGTTCATCGAGACCCGGCTGACCGCGCGCATCCCGGTGGTGCTGCGCGAGGCGGGCCGGCGGATGAACAGCATGTCCCAGGGCGGGCTGCCGGTGGACGTCGCCGAGACCATCGGCTGGCTGGCCTGGCCGGCCTCCGGGGCGGTCAGCGGCAACGTCGTCCGGGTCTGCGGCCAGAGCCTGCTGGGGGCGTGATGGCGAGGCGAGGACAACCGGCTCCGGACCCGGACGACCTGTCGGTGCACGAGCTGATCGACGGCCCGACCGAGATCCTGTCGGAGGACACCCTGGCCGCGGTCCGCGGGCCGGAGGCGTCCGGCCACGACCTGAGCCTGGAACAGACGCATGACCTCTCCGCCTCCGCCGCCGAGGCGACGCAGGACCTCTCGGGCCGGGGTACGGCCGGGACGGGTGCCCGGGAGCGCGTCGAGCTGTCCCGGATGCCGGCGGCCGGGGCGCTCTACCGGCGGGCGCTGCTCGGCGCGCTGCCCGGCCTCGGCGGTGGGCGGCGCTCGGCGGGCGTCCCGGCGGTCGAGCTGGCCGTCGGCGGGACCACCGTCGACCGGACGCACCTCGCCGACTACGACCGGGTCTGCGGGTTCCGGCTCACCGACCGGCTGCCCGCCACGTTCCCGCACGTCATGGGCTTTCCGTTGGCCCTGCGGCTGATGACCGCGCCGGAGTTCCCCATCCCGCTGACGGGCGTGGTGCACGTGGGCAACCGGATCACCGTGCACCGCCCGGTCGCCGCCGACGAGACCCTCGACTTCCGCGCGTACGCCGAGAACCTGCGCCCGCACGACCGGGGGCGGCAGGTCGACGTGGTGCTGGTCGGCTCGGTCGACGGGACGGAGGTCTGGCGGGGCGTCTCGACGTACCTCGGCAGGGATGGCAGGCGGGGCGGCGGCGGGCGGCGCGACCAGGCCGGGCGGCCCACCACGCCGGCCGGTTCGGCCCGCTGGCGGGTCGGGCCCCGCGTCGGTACGGACTACGCGCGGGTCTCCGGCGACCACAACCCGATCCACACCTCCCGCCTCGGCGCCCGGCTGTTCGGTTTCCCCCGGCCGATCGCGCACGGGATGTGGAGCAAGGCCCGCTGCCTGGCCGCGCTGGAGAACCGGCTGCCGGACGCCTACACGGTCGAGGTGGCCTTCAAGTTGCCGGTGCCGCTGCCGAGCACGATGAGCTTCGGCCTGCTGCCGGAGGGCGGGTTCGGCCTGCACGACTCGCGCGGTCGACCGCACCTGGCGGGCCTCGTGCGCTGAGGCGCCCCGGCCGAAGTCGGGCACGCCCCTGCCGGATCCGGATCCCGGGCTTGGCAGGGGCGTTTTCGTGCGCTAGGTTGTTCTCACAGCGAGATGTTCTCAGAATGAGAGAGACATGGTTGACGAGCAGGACTTCCTGGCCGGGTACGACCCCGGGGCCTATCCGGCGGTCGCCGTGACCGTCGACGTGGTGGCGCTGACCATCCGCGACGGCGCGCTGCACCTGCTGCTGATCCGGCGCGGCCAGCCCCCCTTCGAGGGGCACTGGGCGCTGCCCGGCGGCTTCGTCCACCCCGACGAGGACCTCACCGCCGGCGCCCGACGGGAGCTGGCCGAGGAGACCGGGCTCGGCGGCGAGGGGCTGCGCCGCGTACACCTGGAGCAGTTGGGCAGCTACGGCGCCCCCGAGCGCGACCCGCGCATGCGCGTCGTGTCGGTCGCCCACCTCGCGTTCGCCCCCGACCTGCCCGACCCGGCCGCCGGCACCGACGCCGACGAGGCGATCTGGCTGCCGGTGACCGCGCTGAGCAGCCGGCAGCTCGCCTTCGACCACGGCCGGATCATCGACGACGCGCTGGAGCGGGCCCGGTCCAAGCTGGAATACACCCCGCTCGCCACGCGCTTCCTCGCCGGCGAGTTCACGATCAGCGAGCTACGCGCCGTCTACGAGACGGTCTGGGGCCACCCGCTGCACGCCGGCAACTTCCACCGCAAGGTGCTCTCCGTGCCGGGCTTCGTGGAGAGCACCGGCACCAGCACCGAGCGCGGCGGCGCCCGGGGCGGCCCCCGCGCCCGGCTCTACCGGGCCGGCGACGCCCGGCTGCTGCACCCGGCGCTGCTGCGCCCCGCCCGGGAGGAGGCGGTCCGATGAGGACCGCCGACGCCGTCCGCCTGGTCGCGGCGGCCCGCACCGACGCCGACCTGTTCGGCACGGACCAGCCGGCCCGGCGCTACCGCGAGCTAGTCGCGGCCCTGCACCCCGACCGCCTGCCATCCGACCCGGCGGTACGCGCCAAGGCCACCGACGCGTTCATCCAGGTCACCACCCGCTGGCGGGCCCGGCAGGTCACCGTCCTCGGCGACTACCGACTCGGCACGCCGGTCTACTCGGGCGACCTGGCCGACCTTTACGACGTCGGGGCCGACCGGCTGCTCAAGCTGCCCCGACGGCCCGCCGACAACGACCTGATGGCCCGCGAGGCGCACGCCCTGCGCACCATCGCCGAGCGCGGCGACCCGCGCTACCTGCCGTACGTGCCCCGGCTGGTCGAGGACTTCCCGCACCGGGACGCCGCGACCGGCGCCGAACGGCGGATCAACGTGCTCGCCACCGCACCCAACCTGCACGACCTCGAAGAGGTCCGGCGCGCGTACCCGGACGGGTTGGACGCCCGCGACGTGGCCTGGATGTGGCGGCGGCTGCTGGTGGCGCTCGGCCTGGCCCACGGGGCGGGCATCGTGCACGGCGCGGTCCTGCCGCCGCACGTGCTGATCGAGCCGGACGGGCACGGCGTGGTGCTGGTCGACTGGTGCTTCTCCGCCCCCGTCGGCAGCACGGTCCCCGCGCTGGTGCCCGGCTACGACGCGAACTGGTACCCGGACGAGATCCCCCGGAAGAAGCCCTGCGGCCCGGGCACCGACATCGCGATGGCCAGCGTCTGCATGAGCTGGCTGATGGGGCCGCGCGCGCCCCGCGAGCTGCACGACTTCGCGCGGGGCTGCCGCCAGCGGTCCCTGGACGCCCGGCCCGACGACGCCTGGCGCCTGCTGCGCGAACTGGACGAGGTGCTGGAGCGGCTCTACGGGCCGCGCACCTTCCGACCCTTCACCCTCAACCCGTAAGGAGCTGTCATGGGCAGTGGAATGTGGTCCACCGACGTGTACGACGCCGCCGACCGCTACCGCCGGACCACCGGCAAGAGCGCGTTCTCCTACAGCGACAGCGGGGCGCGGACCGTGCACCCCGCCCTCGACCCCCGCGACGCGATGCGCGAGAGCCGCGACTCCGACGAGCACCCCCGGTCGACACCCATCGCGGTGCTCTTCGACGTCACCGGCTCGATGCGCAACGTGCCGCGCGTCCTGCAGACCAAGCTGCCGCAGCTGCTCGGGCTGCTGCAACGGCAGGGCTACGCCAGCGACCCGCAGATCATGTTCGGCGCGATCGGCGACGCCACCTGCGACCGGGTGCCGTTGCAGGTCGGCCAGTTCGAGTCGGACAACCGGATGGACGACGACCTCGGCCGCATCGTGCTGGAGGGCGGCGGCGGCGGACAGATGAGCGAGTCGTACGAGCTGGCCATGTACTTCATGGCCCGGCACACCGTCACCGACTCCTGGGAGAAGCGCGGCCGGCGCGGCTACCTGTTCATCATCGGCGACGAGCTGGCGTACCCGAAGGTCAAGGCCCGGGAGGTGAAGCGCGTCATCGGCGACGACGTGCGCGAGGACGTGCCGCTGCGGCAGGTCGTCGACGAGCTGACCCGCCGCTGGGACACCTACTACCTGCTCCCCGCCGGCAGCCACTACTCCGGCAACGCCAAGGTGCTCGACTTCTGGCGGGACCTGCTCGGGCAGAACACCGTCGTGCTGGACGACCTCGACGCGGTCTGCGAGACGATCGCGCTCACCGTCGGGCTCGGCGAGCAGGCCATCGACCTGGACGAGGGCCTGCGCGACCTCGACCGGGCCGGCTCGGGCGCCACCGGCACCGTGTCCAAGGCGCTGGCCCGCCTGCGCGGGGGGCGGCGCGCCGAGGTGTCGACGCTGCCCGCGTTCCGCGACACCGGCGGCGAGGTGACCCGGCTGTGAGAGCCGTGACGGTGGTCGACCTCGGCTACGGAAAGGTGACCCGGCGATGAGACACGTGGCGGTGGTCGACCTCGGCTACGGCGACGCCGGCAAGGGCACGGTCGTGGACTGGCTCTGCGCCACCCGGCCCGTGCACACGGTGGTCCGCTTCAACGGGGGCGCACAGGCGGCGCACAACGTCGTGCTGCGCGACGGGCGGCACCACACGTTCGCGCAGTTCGGCGCCGGCACGTTCCACCCCGGCGTCCGTACGCACCTGTCGCGGCACGTGGTGGTGGACCCGCTGGCGCTGGCCGCCGAGGCCGACCACCTCGCCTCGGTCGGGGTGGCCGACGCGCTCGACCGGCTGACCGTGGACGGGGAGGCGCTGCTCGCCACCCCGTACCACCGGGCCGCGAACCGGGCCCGCGAGATCGCCCGGGGAGCCGACCGGCACGGTTCTTGCGGGCTCGGGGTGGGCGAGGCCGTCGCGTACGGTCTCGCCCATCCCGACGAGGCGCCCCGGGTCGCCGACTGCGGCGACCCGGGGCTGCTGCGCCGCCGGCTGGCCGCCCTGCGGGACCGGCTGACCGCCGAGCTGGGCCCGCTGGACGCGCCGCCGGTCGAGGACTGCCTGCCCGCGTTCACCGGCTTCGCCGGGCGGGTCGCGATCGTCGACCGGAGCTGGCTGGCCGGGGCGCTGCGCGCCGGCACCTGCGTCTTCGAGGGCGCGCAGGGGGTGCTGCTCGACGAGTGGCACGGCTTCCACCCGTACACCACGTGGAGCACCACCACCTTCGCCAACGCCGACAGCCTGCTCGCCGAGGCGGGCCAGCCCGGCGGCGCCACCCGGATCGGGGTGCTCCGGGTGGTCACCACCCGGCACGGGCCCGGGCCGCTGGTGACCGAGGACCCGGCCCTGCCGCTGGCCGACCCGCACAACCCGACCAACCCGTGGCAGGGGCGGTTCCGGTTCGGCCACTTCGACGCGGTCGCCCACCGGTACGCCCTCGCCGCCGCCGGCGGGGTCGACGGCCTGGCGCTCACCCACGTCGACCTCGCCGGCCCCGGGCTGCGGCTCTGCCGCCGCTACGACACCACCGACCGGCTCACCCCGGGCCCGCCGGGCGACCTGGACCGGCAGGCCGCGCTCACCGCCCGCCTGCTGCGCTCCCGACCCGTGTACGACGACCCGCCCGTCGACTGGCCTTCGGCGGTGGCCCGGGAACTCGGCGCGCCGGTGGTGCTCACCTCGCACGGCCCCACCGCCGACGACAAGGTCCCGCACGGCCCGCTCCTCGCCCCGCGACCCCTCCCGCTGGTCGGAACGCCGGCCGGGGCGTCGGCGTGACGCCGGGCCCCGCCGGCGGCCGACGCGGGTGATCCGGCGACGCGGGTGATCCGGCGACTCGGCCACCGGGCGGTGCGCGCCCGGCGAGCATGGGAGGCATGGAGTCCGTGCTCGACCTGCTCCGGCAGCTGGTCGCCTCACCGTGGGTGTACCTGCTGATCTTCGGGCTCACCGCGGTCGACGCGTTCTTCCCCGCCGTGCCCGGCGAGGCGGCCGTGATCACCGCCGCCGTGCTCGCCACCGGCGGCGACCCCGACCTGGCGTGGGTGATCGTCGCCGCCGCGCTGGGAGCCTTCGCCGGCGACCACGTCTCGTACGCCATCGGTCGCGGCGGCGGCGCGAACCGGCTCGCCCGCTTCCCGGCGGACAGCCGGCGCCGGGCCGGCTCCGAGTGGGCCCGGCGGGCGGTGCACCGGCGCGGCGGGCTGATCCTGACCACCGCCCGGTACGTCCCCGGTGGCCGCACGGCGGTGACCCTCACCATGGGCGCGGTCCGCTACCCGCTCCGGTCGTTCCTGCTCTTCGACGCCGTCGCGGCGGTGAGCTGGGCGCTCTACTGCGCCCTGCTCGGCCACTTCGGCGGGCTGGCCTTCGAACGCGATCCCGTCAAGGGCATCCTCGCCGGCGTGGGCCTCTCACTGGCGGTCACCCTCCTGCTGGAGTCGTTCCGCTGGCTACGCCACCGCAGGCGCCGCTGAACCGCGCGACGGGACGCGCCACACCGCCGCCGGACCGCGCGACGACTGCTGCCGCGCGGATGCCCGCCGCCGGCGGGCGAGCGGGGTCAGGAGGGGGTGGCCCGTGGGTGCCAGGTGACGCCGTGGAGGAGTTGACCCGCGCCCAGCCAGGCGACGTTCATCATCCGGGTGGCGGTCTTCTCCGGGTCGGCCTCCGGGTGGTCGGCGAGCCAGTCCGCCAGCGACTCGGTCGCCCCCACCAGGGCGTACGCGACGACCTCCAGGTCGGTCTCGCCCACCTCGCGACCCTCGGCGCGCAGCGCGTGGTCGAGCATCCCGGCGACCACCTCGACCAGCCGGGCGCGCATGCCGGCCAGCTCGCCGGCGAAGGGCTGCTCGCCCCGGGCCTGCCGGTAGAGCACCGCCCATCCGTCGCGGTGCGCCCCGACGAAGCCGAAGAAGGCGCGCAGCCCGCGCCAGAGCCGCTCGTCGGCCGGCAGTTCGGGGGCGGCCGCCCCGGCGATGGCCTGCATCATCCGGGTGCCTTCCCGGTGCAGGCAGGCGACGAAGAGTTCTTCCTTCGTGCCGAGGTACGCGTAGACCATGGGCTTGGAGATGCCGGCGTCCTCGGCGATCTCGTCCATGCTGGCGGCGTGGAAACCCCTGCGTGAGAACACTTTCACGGCCGCGTCGAGCATCTGCTGCTCGCGTACGGCGCGGGGGAGGCGCTTGAAGGTGGGTGGGGTGGACACCTTGCGAGCATACCTACTCGCCCGTAAGGTTACGCGCGAGTAGCCAATACCCGGAAGGTGCAGCCCCATGACTGACTTCGACCCGGCCAACTTCGCGAACGTCGGCCCCAAGGAGTTCGCCCAGCTGGTCAAGTCCACCCCGGACGACAAGATCGCCGAGGTGATGTCCGGCGACCTGCGTGGCAAGATCCTCGGCGAGGTCTTCGGCCGGATGCCGCAGCTCTTCCGCGCCGACCGGGCCGGCTCGACCAACGCGGTCATCCACTGGAACATCACCGGCCGTCCCGACGGCGGCACCGACACCTACGAGGTGGTCATCGCCGACGGCGCCTGCACCGTCAACGAGACCCCGCAGCACGACCCGAAGCTCAGCCTCACGATGGGCCCGGTCGAGTTCCTGAAGATCGTCTCCGGTGGCGCGAACCCCGTCATGATGTTCATGACCGGCAAGCTGAAGGCCAAGGGCGACCTGGGCCTGGCCGCCAACATCGCCAACCTGTTCGACATCCCCAAGGCCTGACATGGCCGAGTTCTCGCTCGACCTGAACGAGGAACAGCGGGATCTGCGCGACTGGGTGCACGGCTTCGCCGCCGAGGTCGTGCGCCCGGCCGCGGCCGAGTGGGACGCCCGGGAGGAGACCCCCTGGCCGATCATCCAGGAGGCGGCGAAGGTCGGCCTGTACGGCTTCGAGTTCCTCGCCACCTGCTGGGCCGACCCCACCGGCCTCTCCCTCCCGATCGCCAGCGAGGAACTCTTCTGGGGTGACGCCGGCATCGGGCTGGGCATCTTCGGCACCTCCCTCGCGGTGGCCGCGATCTACGGCGCCGGCACCCCCGACCAGATGGTCGAATGGGTGCCGCAGTGCTTCGGCACCGTCGACGAGCCGGCCGTCGCCGCGTTCTGCACCACCGAGCCCGAGGCCGGCTCCGACGTCGGCGCGATGCGCACCCGGGCCGTCTACGACGAGGCAGCCGACGAGTGGGTGCTCAGCGGGCAGAAGGCGTACGCCACCAACGGCGGGATCGCCGGGGTGCACGTGGTCACCGCCTCGGTCGACCCGTCGCTCGGCTCCCGCGGGCAGGCCGCGTTCGTCGTACCGCCGGGCACCGCCGGCCTGACCGCGACCCGCAAGCTGCGCAAGCTTGGCCTGCGCGCGTCGCACACCGCCGACGTCTTCCTCGACGACGTACGCGTGCCGGGGCGCTGCCTGCTCGGCGGCCGGGACGCCCTGCTCGAACGGCTCGACCGGGCCCGTTCCGGCAAGCGCGCCTCGGGCCAGGCCGCGATGCGTACGTTCGAACTCTCCCGGCCCACCGTCGGCGCGCAGGCGCTGGGCGTGGCCCGGGCCGCCTACGAGTACGCCCTGGACTACGCGAAGGAGCGGGTCCAGTTCGGCCGCCCGATCATCGAGAACCAGGCGGTCGCGTTCGCGCTCGCCGACATGAAGATGGAGATCGACGCGGCCCGGCTGCTGGTCTGGCGCGCCTCCTGGATGGGCCGCAACAACCGGCCCTTCACGGCCGGCGAGGGCTCGATGTCCAAGCTGAAGGCCGGCGAGGTGGCCGTCTCCGTCACCGACAAGGCCGTGCAACTGCTCGGCGGGGCCGGCTTCCTGCGGGACCACCCGGTCGAGCGCTGGTACCGGGACGCCAAGATCTACACCATCTTCGAGGGCACCTCCGAGATCCAGCGGCTGGTCATCTCCCGGGCCATCTCCGGCGTCCAGATCCGCTGACCGGCCGCAGCACCGAGCCACGGCACCACCTCACCGGTGCGCCGCGCGGCCGCCGTGCCGCAAGTGTGCCGGCGTCCGCCGCACCCGTACCACCGCGCACCTGATCTCCCGATCGCCGCGTGGGGCCCCTGCCCCGGGCCCCACGCGCACCGCCTGAGGAGGTTGCGTCATGGATCTGCCGTTCGTCGTCGCCACCCTGACCCGACGCGGGCTGCTCGCCCCCGGCCGACCGATCCGCGTCGCCTCCCAGCTCCGGGCGCTGCGCAGGTGGGGCTGGAACATCGCCGGCGAGCTGCGCCAGGCCGCCGCCCGCGACCCCGACCGGACGGCCGTCGTCGACGAGCAGGGCACCGGCCTGACGTACGCCGAACTGCTCGACCGGGCCGAGCGGCTGGCCCGGGGGATGCGGACGGCGCTCGGGGTGCGGGCCGGGGACCGGGTCGGCGTGCTCTGCCGCAACCACCACGGCCTGGTCGAGACGATCGTGGCCGCCACCCTGCTCGGCGCGGACGCGGTGCTGGTCAACACCGGGCTCTCCGCCGGGCAGCTCGCCACCGTGGCGCAGGAGCAGCGGCTGCGGGTGCTGGTGCACGACGCCGAGTTCGCCGACCGGGTCGCCAACCTCCCCGCCGAGGTGCAGCGGCTCGACGAGCGCGCCCGGGAGGCGCTCGGCACCGGCGCGGTCCCCGGCGAGCTGCGTCCCCCCGAGCGCGACGGCCGGATCATCGTGCTCACCTCCGGCACCACCGGCGCCCCCAAGGGTGCCCGGCGCCCCACGCCGAACGGCTTCGGCCCGCTGGTCTCCATCATCGACCGGATCCCGCTGCACGCCCGGGACACCGTCATGATCGCCGCGCCGCTCTTCCACACCTGGGGATACGCCGCCCTCCAGGTCTGCTTCGCCCTGCGGGCCACGATCGTGCTGCACCGCCGTTTCGACCCGGCCGCCACGCTGGCCGCCCTGGTGGCGCAGCGCTGCGACGCGCTCTTCGCCGTGCCGGTGATGCTGCAACGGCTGCTGGAGGTGCCGCCGCCGGACCCCCGCCCCCCGCTGAAGGTGGTCGCGGTCAGCGGCTCCGCGCTGCCGGGCGGCCTCGCCCTGCGATTCATGGACGTCTACGGCGACGTGCTGCACAACCTCTACGGCTCCACCGAGGTCTCCTGGGCGTCCATTGCCGGCCCCGCCGACCTGCGCGCGGCTCCGACCACCGCCGGCCGCCCGCCGCACGGGACCCGGCTGGAGATCCTCGACGCGGCCGGCGAGCCGGTGCCGGCGGGGCAGGTCGGCCGGATCTTCGTCGGCAACGAGATGCTCTTCGAGGGCTACACCTCCGGGGCCGCCCGGGAGCACCACGACGGCCTGCTCGACACCGGCGACCTGGGGCGGCTCGACGCCGACGGGCTGCTCTTCGTCGACGGCCGGGCCGACGACATGATCGTCTCGGGCGGGGAGAACGTCTTCCCGGCCGAGGTGGAGGACCTGATCGCCCGGCTCCCGCAGGTACGCGAGGCCGCCGTGATCGGCGTACCGGACCCGGAGTACGGCCAGCGGCTCGCCGCGTTCCTCGCCCTGCACCCCGGCGAGACGCTCGACGCGGAGGCGGTCCGCGAGTACGTCCGGCACTACCTGGCCCGGTTCTCCGTACCCCGGGACGTGGTCTTCGTGAAGTACCTGCCCCGCAACGCCACGGGCAAGGTGCTGGCCCGCGAGCTGCGCCGCTACTACGGCTGACCGTTCCCCGGCCGTTACTGCCCGGGTGCCCCACCGCCCCTAGGCTGGCAGCACCATGATCGGCTCCGGACCGCGCCGCCGTGCCCGTCACCGCCACCATCCCCGTCACCGCCAACCGGGACCACGGAGGGCACCGCTGCTGCTGGTCGAAGCGGCGACGCTGCTCTCCAACACCGGCAACGGCGTGGCGAACGTGGCCCTGCCCTGGCTGGTGCTGGAACGCACCGGCAGCCCCACCGCCGCCGGCGTGGTCGCGGCGGCCAGCGCCCTGCCGCTGCTGCTGTCCGGCCTCGTCTCCGGCACGATCGTGGACCTGCTCGGCCGGCGGCGGACGGCGCTGGTCTCCGACACGCTCTCCGCCGTCTCGGTCGCCGCGATCCCGGTCGTCGACGCGTTGCTCGGGCTGAACCTCGGCTGGATCGTGGCGCTGGCCGTGCTCGGCGCGGTGTTCGACCCGGCCGGCCTGACCGCCCGGGAGACGCTGCTGCCGGCCGCCGCGCAGGCCGCCGGCTGGCGGATCGAACGCGCCAACGGGGTCCACGAGGCGGTCTGGGGGCTCGCCTTCCTGATCGGCCCCGGCGTCGGCGGCGTGCTCATCGCCGCGATCGGCCCCGGCTCGACCCTCTGGGTCACCGCCACCGGGTTCGCGCTGGCCGTCGCGATGATCTCCGCCGTCCGGCTGCCCGGGGCCGGCCGCCCCGAACGTCCCCCCTCCGGGTTGTGGCGCGGCACCGTCGAGGGGCTGCGGTTCGTCTGGCGGGACCGGCTGCTGCGGACCATCGCGCTGCTCTCGATGGTGCTGGCCGCGCTCTACCTGCCGGTCGAGGGCGTGCTGCTGCCGGCGTGGTTCGTCGGCCAGGGAGAACCGGCCCGCCTCGGCGCGATCCTGATGGCGATGAGCGCCGGCGGAGTCGTCGGCGCGCTCGCCTCCGGCGCGGCGGGTCGGCGGATCCGTCGCCGCACCCTGATGGTGACCGCCCTCGTCGTCATCGGCGTGGCCCTCGTCGGGCTGGCCACCCTGCCACCGTTCCCGGCCATGATCGGCTTCGCCGTCGCGATCGGGCTCGCGTACGGGCCGGTCAACCCGCTGTCCAACTACGCCATGCAGACCCGCACGCCGGAACGGCTGCGCGGGCGTGTGGTCGGGGTGATGACCTCGTTCGCGTACGCCGCCGGCCCGGCGGGCTACCTGCTCGCCGGGCCGCTGGTCGGGTGGCTCGGGCTGCGTACCACCTTCCTGGTGCTGGCCGGGGCGCTGCTGGTGGCGGCCCTGACCGCCGTGCCGCTGCCGTCGCTGCGGGCGCTGGACGAGCCGCCCCGCTATCCGCCCGCCCCGCCCGGCGGCTCGGCGAACCGGGTGGAGGAGCCCGTCCCGCTCAACGGGCAGTACGCCTCCACGGCGCACCGGAACACGCCCCGCGTACAGGGGCGCGTCCGGGTCGACGACCTGTGGACGCCCCCCGCGCACCGGGACGCGCCCGTGCGGGGGTGACGGCCCGCATCAGGGATGGAGCGTCAGCCCCGGCGTGGTGGCGATGGCCGCCAACTGCGCCACGGTGAGCACCGGCGGCGGCCCGAACCGGATCGTCGGCGTCGCACCGTCCGCCCCGCCCTCGACGTGGTGGTTGTCCGTCGTCACCGTCACGGACGTGCCGTCCGTCCGGCGCACCTGCGCCCAGCGCTGCTCGAAGCCCTCGTCGCCCGGGGTGACCGTGCTGGTGGTGAGGGTGCCGCCGTCCGGCAGGCGGCTGCTCGTGCAGGTACGGGGGTCGGGGGCGGCGGCGCACCCTTCGGACGCGTCGACGGCCGTCGGGCCCAACGACACCGTCACGTTGTCGGCCCGGCCGATGCCGCGCAGCCGGGCGTGGGCGTAGTAGTGCCAGTGGCTCTTCTCGTAGGTGAACTGCACCGGGTCGCAGTCCGGGATCGTGCCGTGCACCGTCAGCCCCGACGGCACGACGGCCGCCAGCGCGGGACGCAGCACGAGAGTCAGCCGGGCCACGCCGTCGTCGGGGCGTTCGGTCGGCCGGTCGCGCACCGTGTCGTACGACTGCTGGGGCGCCGGCGGTCCGCTGGGCTCCGGTTCCGCCACCGGGCAGAGCGCCGCGTCGGCGGACGGCGAGCCGTCACCGGTCGGCAGGGTGGGCCCACCCGGTCCGGCGGCCGGGCCGACGAGCAGCGCCGGTGTCAGCACGACCGCGGCGACCAGGGCGGCGACCCCGGTGCCCGCCGTCGCCCACACCCGATGGCGGCGGCGCCGCCGGTCGTCGGCGATCAGCCGGTCCACGTCGATCCGGGTGGGCGGCGGCGACGCCACCGCGGTGCGCAGCTGCCGGGCGAGTTCATCCATCGGTGCGTGCCTCCTCGGCTCGGGCCGGCACGCCCACGAGGCGGCTCCGCAGCGCCTCGATCGCGCGCGCCGACTGGCTCTTGACGGTGCCGGCGGTGCAGCCGAGTTCGCGGGCGGTCTCCTCCACGGACAGGTCGCAGAAGTAGCGCAGCACCAGGACCGCGCGACGGCGCGGCGGCAGCTCGGCCAGCAGGGCGAGGACGGTCAGCCGGTCGGCGGCGCCGTCGGTGGCGGAACGGACGGCACCGTCGGGGACCTCGGCCCAGGCGGCCTCGCGCCGCCACGGCCGCCGTCGCTCGTCCAGCCAGACCCGCAGCAGGGTACGCCGGACGTACGCGTCGGGGCTGTCCATCCTGGACACGCGCCGCCAGTGCCGCAGCAGCTTGACCAGCGCCGTCGACACCAGGTCGTCGGCCGTGTGCCAGTCACCACAGAGCAGGTACGCCGTGCGGCGCAGCGGCTCCAGCCGCGCCCCGACATACTCGCGGTAGCCCTCGATGTCGGCAGGCAATCCCGCCACCTCCTCGCCTCACCGCTCAAACGGAGGCGGGGAGGGGGGAGGTTGCCCGGTCAGCCGGGAATGCTGATCCGCCCCTCGACGGCGGCGGAGGCGATGTCGGTGCGGTGGTGCGCCCCGGCCAGCTCCACGCCGGCCACCAGCGCGTACGCGGCGTCCCGGGCGGCGGGCAGGTCGGCACCGGCGGCGGTGGCGCAGACGACCCGGCCACCGGCGGAACGCAGCGACCCGTCGGCGTCCCGGCGGGTGCCGGCGTGGATGATCCCCGGCTCCTCGGCCCCGGTGATCACGTCGCCGGTGCGCGGGGCGGCCGGGTAGCCGTCGGCGGCGACCACCACCGTGACGGCGGCACCGGCGCGCCAGCGCAGCGGCGGGTGCCCGGCCAGCGTGCCGGTCGCGGCGGCGTGCAGCAGCCCGGCCAGCGGGGTCTCCAGCAGCGCCAGCACCACCTGCGTCTCCGGGTCGCCGAAGCGGGCGTTGAACTCGATCACCCGAGGGCCCCCGGCGGTGATCGCCAGCCCGACGTAGAGCAGGCCCGCGAACGGGGTGCCCCGGCGGGCCATCTCCGCCAGGGTCGGGTGCACGACGTCGCGCATGACCTCGTCGACCAGGCCCGACGGCGCCCAGGGCAGCGGCGCGTACGCCCCCATGCCGCCGGTGTTCGGGCCGGTGTCGCCGTCGCCGACCCGCTTGAAGTCCTGCGCCGGCAGCAGCGGCACCGCCGCCTCGCCGTCGGTCACCACGAAGAGGGAGACCTCCGGGCCGGCCAGGTACTCCTCGACGACGACCCGACCGCACTCCTCGGCGTGCCGCAGCGCGGCGGCGCGGTCGTCGGTCACCACGACGCCCTTGCCGGCGGCGAGCCCGTCGTTCTTCACCACGTACGGCGCGCCGAACTCGTCCAGCGCCCTGCCGGTGCTCTCCGCGTCCGTGCAGGTGTACGCGCGGGCGGTCGGTACGCCGGCGGCGGTCATCACGTCCTTGGCGAACGTCTTCGAGCCCTCCAGCCGGGCGGCCTCGGCGGACGGCCCGAACGCGGGGATCCCCTTGGCGCGTACGGCGTCGGCCACCCCGGCCACCAGCGGCGCCTCCGGCCCGATCACCACCAGGTCGGCCCCGGTCTCCACCGCCAGCGCGGCGACGGCCGCCGGATCGCAGGCATCCACCGCCCGCAGCGAGGCGACCGAGGCGATCCCGGGATTACCGGGCGCCGCGACCAACTGCTCGACGGCCGGATCCGCAGCCAACCCGAGCGCGAGCGCATGCTCCCGCCCTCCACCACCAAGAAGAAGAACCCGCACGCCCGCATCCTACTGACCCCCTCCCCAAGCCCCGTTGATCAAGAAGTTTGCGTCCCATTTTCGGCCCGGGAGGGGTCAGAACCTCTTGATCAACCATCCGGGCTGGAGCGAAGCGCCGCCTTGACCGTGTGGGGGATGTAGTCGGGACGCAATGTGTCGGCCCAGGTGAAGCGGAGGATCCGCCAGCCGGCGTTGACCAGCCGGTTCTGCCGCGTACGGTCCTCGAAGACTGCCTGGGGCGTGCGATGGGGTGCCTGCCCGTCCGCTTCGGCGATCACCCGCGCCGCTCGCCAGCCGAGGTCGCCGATGCCGAGCAGGCAACCGTCCCGGTCACGCACCTCCAACTGGAGTACGTCGGGCGGCACGCCACCGTCGACACACCGCAGCCTGGTGCGGGTCTCCAGCGGGGACTGCGCCCGCCCGTCCGCCTCCGCGAGGTGACGCCGGGCCGCGACGGCTCCCCTGCGGCCCACGAGAAGGGCCGGGATCCGGGCCAGGTCGGACTCGGTGACCACCCGCCGGTTCAGCGCGGAGTCGAGTACGCACACCGCCGAGTAACGGTCCACGCGGAGGATGACATCGGCGACCGTACGCAGTGGGGTGGTCACGGGCATCCCGGCGACCACACCGACGGTGCCCGGATCGATGGTGAGCTGGTGCACCACGACGTCAGGGTCGGTGAGCCGCTGCGGTCGTGGCCGGTTCGCCGGCAGCGACACGTGGATGGCGGATGCCGGACGGAGCCCGGCGATCCGATGCAGCTCGGCTGCGGTGTCGAGAACGACGACCGCGCCCGGCCCCAGGCTGGTGGCAACAGCCCGGATGCGGGCTCTACGCAGCGCGGCAGGGCTCAACTCGGGGGCCGGCACGAAGCAACCCCTCGCCACCCGGATCCAACGGCCCGAGCGGCACAGGCGCCGGATCTGGCTCCGACTGAAGCCGGCGGACAGGGCCTGTGCGGCCGTCACCACCCCGTTCTGGCGACCAGCGAGGCGGAGGAGTACATCGACACTCACCCCACCAAGATGACGATCGGTCCGCGCCTCGCACCGCCCCTGTGGACAGCCCCATTCTCCCTGTGGATAACCCGATCTCCCGGTGGAACCTCGACGCCGCGCTCGTCCGATCAAGAGGTTTGCATCCGGATCCGAGCCGGGTCAGGACGCAAACCTCTTGATCACCGCGCAGGGTCCCCGGGGTGGGGTTAGGGGAGGAGGGGGTGGCGGAGGACGTTTTCTTCGCGGCCCGGGCCCACGCCTACGACGCTGACGCGGGTGCCGCAGAGTTCCTCGATGCGGGCGATGTAGCGGCGGGCGTTCTCCGGGAGCTCGTCCTCGGTCCTCGCCTTGGTGATGTCCTCCCACCAGCCGTCGAGCTCCTCGTAGACCGGAGTCGCGTGGTGGAAGTCGGTCTGGGTCATCGGCATGTCGTCGAAGCGCTCGCCGTTGATCTCGTACCCGACGCAGATCGGCACCTTCGGCAGGCCCGTAAGCACGTCCAGCTTGGTGACCACCAGGTCGGTGACGCCGTTCAGGCGGCAGGCGTACCGGGCGACGACGGCGTCGAACCAGCCGCAGCGGCGCTCCCGGCCGGTGGTGGTGCCGTACTCGTGGCCGACCTTGCGCAGGTGCTGCCCGTTGTCGTCGAACAGCTCCGTCGGGAACGGCCCGGAACCGACCCGCGTCGTGTACGCCTTGCTGACCGCGATCACCTTGCTGATCGCCGTCGGCGGGATGCCCGCGCCCACGCAGGCCCCGCCGGCCGTCGGGTTCGACGAGGTCACGAAGGGGTACGTGCCGTGGTCCATGTCGAGCATGGTGGCCTGGGCGCCCTCCAGCAGGACCGTCTCGCCGCGGTCCAGCGCGTCCCAGAGCATGACCCGGGTCTCGGCGATGTACGGCTTGAGCCGCTCCGCGTACCGCAGGTATTCCTCGACGGTCTCGTCGACGTCGATCGCCTTGCGGTTGTAGATCTTGAACAGGAGCTGGTTCTTCTCGCGCAGCGCCAGTTCCAGCTTCTTGCGCAGGATGCCCGGGTCGAGCAGGTCCTGCAGCCGGATGCCCATGCGGGCGACCTTGTCCCCGTACGCGGGGCCGATGCCCCGGCCGGTGGTGCCGATGCGGGAGCTGCCGAGGTAGCGCTCGACGACCCGGTCGAGGGCCCGGTGGTGCGGCATGATCAGGTGCGCGTCGCCGGAGATCCGCAGGCGGCTTACGTCGACTCCGCGCTCGGCGAGCCCGTCGATCTCGGCCAGCAGCACCTTCGGGTCGACCACCACGCCGTTGCCGATGACGATCATCGCGCTCGGGGAGAGCGCCCCCGACGGCATCAGGTGCAGCGCGTACTTCTGGCCGTCCGGCGTGATCACCGTGTGGCCGGCGTTGTTGCCGCCGGAGTAGCGCACGACGTAGTCGACCCGCCCACCCAGCAGGTCGGTAACCTTGCCCTTGCCCTCGTCGCCCCACTGGGCACCGAGGAGCACGATCGCTGGCATCTCTTCGCCTCCAGAAGGCTCGGGTGCCAGGTGGCGACCGGTCAGCGAGCCCGGGGTGTCAGGCTAACAAGTAGTGGCGGCGCGGCCGGCAGGGGTCGCGTCGGGAGGCAGGAGGCCTTTCCGTGTACGACGTGGTGCTGCTCACCCTCGGCTCGGAGCGCGACGCGCCCGGCGGGGCCTGCGGCAGCGGCGGCTGCTGCGGCGCGGCGCCTCAGGACGGGGCCAGCGCGAAGGACGGGGCCGGCGCGACCGACAGCGCGAAGGACGGAACCGGCGCGACCGACAGCGCGACTGCCGACGCCTGCGCGACGGCCGACGTCTGCACCCCCGCCGACGGTGCGACGGCCGACGGGCGCTGCGACACCCCACGGGTGCCGGTGCTGGCCTGCGCGGACGCGCTCACCGCCCGCGGCGCCCGGGTCGAGACGGTCACCGCCCGCTCGGACGCCGAGATCGACGAGGTGCTGGCCCGGTTCGACGGCCCGCCCCGCCCGGACGGCCTCACCTGGCCCGACCCGGACACCAAGGCCCGGCTCGTGGTCGCCTCGGCCAGTGACGCCCAGTTGCGCGCCGTCGTGCGCCGACTCGTCCGGCGGTACGCCCCGCCGCCCAGCCGCCGCCCCGACGACCTGCCCGGCAACCGGACGGTGCCGGACCTGCCGCCGATCGGCGTACTCCCGCTCGATCCGGCGCGGAGCACGGCGCACCGTGACCTGGCGGCGCAGCTCGGGCTGCCCCGCGACCCGGCGGCGGTGGCCGCCGCCGTGCTGGACGGCAGGCCCCGCCGGCTGGACCTGCTGCGCAACGACGGCGGCTCGGTGACCCTGGACGGCGCGCTCCTCGGCGCCGCCGACGACAGCGGCCGCCCGCTGCACTGGCGCGGTCGGGTGGAGGTGGACGACGCCGTGCTCTCGAACGGCGACGATCCGCTGCTGGCCTGTGCGATCGGCAACGCGGGCGGGTACGCCCGGCTCGACGACGTGGCCCTGCTCGGCGACCCGGATCCGACGGACGGGCTGGTCGAGGTGGCGGTCGCCGTTCCCGTGGTGACCCGCTCGGCGTTGGGCAGGAAGCGGGTGCGGCTGGAGGTACGACGCGCCCGGGGGCGCGCCGTGGCCGTGCTGCCCCGCGAGGGGAAGGTCCCGTTCCTCGACGACGGGGCCGAGGGCGAGCTGAGCCGGAAGCGGTCCTGGTGGACCGAACCGGGCGCCTGGGCGGTCTGGGCGAGCTGACCTCGACGTCCCCGACGCGACCGACGCGGCCGGCCCGCGACGGCCGGCCCGGCGCGGCCACTGGGCCTATCCTCGGCAGGAGGAATGGGGAGGAACCGTGGTGGACGAGAACGTCGACCGGGTCCACGTGCCCGGCCAGCAGCCGATTCCGGAGCGGGACATCGAACCACTCTGGCCGCCGGAGCAGATCGACGGCATCGACACGCCGCCCTGGGCGTCTACCGCCGCGCCCCCGTCCGCCGTCCCGCCCCAGGGCCGGCCGGGTCACCCGCCTTCGCCGGCCGACTATCCGTCCCTGAACGGCGGGGTGCCGCTTCCCGGCGCGGGAGCCACCGCCGCGCAGGGCGCGAACACCGGCTGGTCGCCCCCACCGCCCGCAGTCCCGGGCCACCCGCCGGCCGCAGTCCCGGGGCCTGAACCGGCTGTGGCCCCGGGGCCTCCGCCCGCCGCGGCCTCGGGCCACCCGCCGACCTGGGCCTCTGCCCATCCGGCGGTCGGGGCCTCGGGTTCTCCATCGGCCCCGGCGTCGGGATGGGGGCCGGACGCCTCGGCCTGGGCGCCGCCGACACCCGCCGCGCAGACCCCACCGGCCCCGTCGAACGCCCCCCCGGGCCCGACGGTCCCGCAGAGCCCTATCCCGGGCCCGGGCCTTGGCGCGGCCGGCCCGCCCGCCCCCGGCCCTGCCGGCGACCGCGCGGCAGTCGGGATGGGCGGAGGTCCGTCGGTGGCCGCCGGAGGCGGCGTACCCGCTCCCCGGGCTCCGCAGACCGGTCCCGCCCGGGTCGACCTCGACATGCCCTTCAGCCTCGACCAGCCGGCCGTACCCGTCCCGGTGACCTCCCCGCGCCCCTTGACCACCGCCCTGACCGGCGCCGGTCAGGGCGAGCCGGCCCAGGGGCCCGCCGGGCGGCAGGACAGCGCCTCGCCGGCCGCCGCTGCCGACGCCTCCCCGGGCGACCGGCCGTCGCCCCACGACACGGCGCCCGGCCCCGGCGGATCCACCGGGGCCGACGGCCCGCACCGGACCGGCGACGTGCCGACGGGCGGCAGGCCGACGACGGGCGGGGACGAGACCGGGGACCCGGCGAACGGCGGCCCGACGAGCGGGAGTACCGGCCCGACGGATGGCGGTTCGGGCGGGGCGACGAATGGCGGTGCCGGCGAACCGTCGGGTGGCAGTGCCGGCGAACTGACGAATGCCAGCGCCGGCGGCCCGACGAATGGCCGTGCCAGCGACCCCGCGAACGGGGGTGCCGGCGGATCCGCGAACGGGGGTGCCGGCGGATCCGCGAACGGGGGTGCCGGCGGATCCGCGAACGGGGGTGCCGGCGGCGTGGCGACGAGCGGCGCTCCGGTCAACGGCGGCGGGGCGCGGATGCCGGCTGAGTCGCCGTGGGCGCAGCCGCCGCAGCGACCCACCACGGCGGCCGCCGAGCCCGGACCGGGGTCCGGCGCGACCGGTCCCGCGCCCACGCACCAGGGCGCCGCGCTCCGACCGGCCCTCCACCACCACCAGCAACCGGCCCAGCCGGGCCCGGTCGACCAGGGCGTCCCCCCGCAGGGTCCGGCCGACCAGCGCCCGCTCCGGCAGGGCCCGCCCCAGGCGGGTGCGCCCCACGTCCCGTTCCCGCACGATTCGGAGGGGCAGGGCGTGCCGTTCGGGTCCGCGCCGGGCCCCGGGCCCGAGCCGGCGACGTCACAGCAGGACTTCGGAGTCGACCCGACGGTGCCGGGGCAGGGCCTCGGACCCGACCCGGCTGCGTCACAGCAGGGCCTCGGGGTCGACCCGACGGTGCCGCAGCAGGGCCTCGGACCCGACCCGGCGTCACAGCAGGGCGTCGGGTCCGACCCGGCGGCGACGCAGCAGTCCGCGCCGCCCGGGCCCTACCCGCCGCAGCAGTCCGGGCCGTACCCGCAACAGGCCGGGCCGCCGGGGCCGTACCCGCCGCAGCAGGGCGGCCCGACGCCGCCCGGTCCGTACCCGCCCGGGTGGCATCCGCCGCCCTGGCAGCAGGCCGCCCCGGGGGGCCACGCCCCGGCTCCGCAGCAGGCGTACCAGCCGGCGGAGGGGGTCACGGCGGTGCCGCCGGCACAGCCCGACCCGAACTGGCACCCGGCGATCACCGACCCCCCGACGGCCGAGGACTTCGCCCGTCGCCGGCAGGTCCGGCCCGCCGACCCGGTGGCCACGATGGGCGTACGGGCGGTGGCCAACCGGATGGGGCTGCGGCTGCCGCCGGGGCGGCACGAGCAGGAGCTGCGGCGGGACATCGAGACGGTACGCCGCAACTTCGGCGGGCTGCGCCAGGTGACCGTGGTGAACCCGAAGGGCGGCGCCGGCAAGACGGTGGCCATCCTGCTGCTGGCGATGACGTTCGGCCAGAAGCGCGGCGGCTACGTGCTGGCCTGGGACAACAACGAGACCCAGGGCACCCTCGGGATGCGCGCCCAGCAGGACTTCCACTCCCGTACGGTGCGGGACATGCTGCGGGACCTGGGCCAGTTCCAGGGGGCGCACGGGCGGGTGGGCGACCTGTCGCAGTACGTCCGCTCGCAGGGTGAGGGGATGTTCGACGTCCTCGCCTCGGACGAGTCGGCCACGGGTGGCGAGATGCTCACCGCCGCCGCGTTCGCCGAGATCCGCGAGGTGGTCAGCCGGTTCTACAAGCTGATCTTCGTGGACACGGGCAACAACGTCCGGGCCCAGAACTGGCAGGCCGCGATGGACGCCACCGACCAGTTGGTGGTCACCATGTCGGCCCGCAACGACTCGGCGGAGACGGCCGCCCGGATGCTGGACCACCTGGAGCAGAGCGGCCGGCAGCGGCTGGTCCGGCAGGCGGTCACCGTGGTCTCCATGCCGCCGTCCCGCAAGGAGATCGACCTGCCGGCGATCCAGGAGCACTTCGCGGCCCGCACCCGGGCGGTGCTGCTCGCGCCGTACGAGCGCCTCATCGACACCGGCGAGCCGATCCGGTACGGGGGGCTCTCCGCGGCCACCCGGGACGCCTGGCTGAAGATCGCCGCCGCCGTCGCGGAGGGGTTGTAGGGCTCCGCCGGTCCGCCCGGGTGACGCCGCCCGGCGTCCCGGCCGCGTCGCCAGGTGGACGACGTGCCGGGAGCGCCGGGCACCGGACGAGCCGACGGCCGGGGCGGGACTGAGCCGCGCCGGCCGTCGGCCCCGACGTCAGTTGCTCGCCAGCGCGTCCGCGGCGGCCGGGTCGCAGTCGCGGAGGAACTGGGCGCAGCGGGCCGCCTCGTCCGACTCGCCGATCTCGTCGGCGGCCCGGGACAGCACGTAGAGGCAGCGCAGGAAGCCCTGGTTCGGCTCGTGCGACCACGGCACCGGACCGAATCCCTTCCAGCCGCTGCGGCGCAGCTGGTCCAGGCCCCGGTGGTAGCCGGTGCGCGCGTAGGCGTACGCCGGGATGACCTGGCCGGCGGCGAGAGCCCGCGCGGCCAGCGCACCCCAGCCGGCGCTGTAGGTCGGGAAGCGCGCCGCCACCTCGGCGTGCGCCTCGTCGCTGCCGGCCTGCTCGGCGTCGGCCAGGGCGGCGTCGGCCTCGTCGTGCGCGGGGAGAAGGGTGGCCGGTGGTTCCGGCAACAGGTTCTGCATCGCCCCATTCAACCCGCTTCGCCCCGGGGCGCGCGAGGGGGTTGGGCGAGCCGACTGGCTGAACGGCTGAGGAGTTGGTCACGCCTGCGGCCCATGCCCCGGGCCGGTGCTTTCGACTACAACTATTGGTCCGGAGCCTCCCCAGGACCCGGTACCGCGGAAGCCCGGTGGTCACGGCCGCCGGGCTTCCGTCGGTCCAGCGCAGGCCGGGGCGACGCGCAGGCCGGGGTCCGACGCGGACCGGCATCCGGCGCGGATCCGGTGACGCGCAGGTCGGGCGGCCTTCAGCGGCGGGGTCGCCGGTACGCGGGGGTTCCCCAGGTTTGGCCGGTTGACCCGGCGGGGCAGGATGGCCAGGGTGCCGACCCCACCTCCCGCGGACGTCATCGAGCCGCACACCTGCACCGACGAGATCGAGACCCGCGCCGAGTTCGACCGGCGGCTGACCACCGGCAGCCTCGTCGGGCTGACCGTGCAGGGGCTGCGGCTCGACCTCGACCCCGTCCCCGACCTCACCGCCGTCGAGGTGACCGGCACCCTCTTCGTGGGGTGCCGCTTCGCCTCCCGGGAGGTCGGCGCCGATCTGGTCCGGCGCGGCGCCAACGTGGTGCCGCCGTTCTCCGGGCTGCCCTACCCGACGCAGCCGTCCCACCTCTACACCCCGGAGGAACTGGCCGCCGGCTTCGCCGAGGGCGGGTTCGCCGGGATGTACGACACCCGGGTCTACGAGCATTTCCGGGCGCACGGCGGGGCGTTGCCGGACGTCCGGGAGGCGCTCGGTCAGCGGCTGCACGACCACGGCGTGGACAACGCGCTGGCCGACGCCACCCGCGCCTGGCTGGCCACCCACGGGCCGCAGTCGGTGGTCGGCATCATGGGCGGGCACGCGGTGCCGCGCGGCAGTGCGCCGTACCGGATGGCGGCGGTGCTGGGCTGGGAGCTGGCCCGGGCCGACCGGCTGGTGGTGACCGGCGGCGGCCCCGGGGTGATGGAGGCCGCCAACCTCGGCGCCTACCTCGCGCTGCGGCCGATCGAGGATCTGGACGCCGCGATCGACCTGCTCGCCGGGGCGCCGGACTTCACCGACCACGACCGCTACACGTCGGCGGCGCTGCGGGTCCGGGAGCGCTACGGCCAGCCGGTGGTGCCGCCCCGGCCCCGGGCCGCCGACCCCGGCAGCGTGTCCCGCGCCGACTCGGCCGCGCTGTCCGCCGGCGACGTGACCTGGGCGCGCGCGGGCGGGCTGGCCATCCCGACCTGGCTGTACGGGCACGAGCCGGCGAACCTCTTCGCCGGCCGGATCGCCAAGTACTTCTCCAACGCCATCCGCGAGGACACCATCCTGCGGCTGGCCCGGGGTGGGATCGTCTTCGCCCCGGGGCGGGCGGGCACGGTGCAGGAGGTGTTCCAGGCAGCCACCAAGACCTACTACTGCACCGACGGGGCCAGCGGCGCGTACGTCTTCCTGGACCGCGCCTACTGGACGCACGAGCTTCCGGTGGAGTCGCTGCTGCGGCCGCTGCTGGCCGCCTCGCCCTTCGGCGACCTGTCGGCCACCGTGCACCTCACCGACGACGTCCACGAGGCCGTCCGGGTGCTCACCGCGGCGCCCTGACGGCTGCGGACACGGCGACGGCCGGCCCCCGGGTGGGGAGCCGGCCGTCGGCGGTTCGCGTCAGCGGGTCACTTGGCCAGCGTGGTGCCGGTCGAGCGCAGGTGCTCGCAGGCCTCCGCCACGCGGGCGGCCATGCCGGCCTCGGCGGCCTTGCCCCAGACCCGCGGGTCGTACAGCTTCTTGCTGCCGACCTCGCCGTCCACCTTGAGTACGCCGTCGTAGTTGCGGAACATGTGGTCCGCGACCGGCCGGGTGAAGGTGTACTGGGTGTCGGTGTCGATGTTCATCTTCACCACGCCGTAGTCCAGCGCCTCGCGGATCTCCGACAGCAGCGAGCCGGACCCGCCGTGGAAGACCAGGCTGAGCGGCTTCTCCTTGCCGTACTTGGCGCCGACCGCCTCCTGGATCTGGTTGAGGATCTCGGGGCGGAGCTTGACGTTGCCCGGCTTGTAGACGCCGTGCACGTTGCCGAAGGTCAGCGCCGCCATGTAGCGGCCCTTCTCGCCCAGGCCGAGCGCCTCCACCATGGCCAGGCCGTCCTCGACGGTGGTGTAGAGCTTGTCGTTGATGGCGTTCTCGACGCCGTCCTCCTCGCCGCCGACCACGCCGACCTCGATCTCGAGGACGATCTTGGCCTCGGCGGCCCGGTCGAGCAGCTCGGCCGCGATCTCCAGGTTCTCCGCCACGGGCACGGCCGAGCCGTCCCACATGTGCGACTGGAACAGCGGCTCCTGGCCGGCGGCCACCCGCTCCTTGGAGATCTGCATGAGCGGCCGGACGAACTTGTCCAGCTTCTCCTGCGGGCAGTGGTCGGTGTGCAGGGCGATGTTGACCGGGTACTTCTTGGCGACCTCGTGCGCGTACGCGGCGAACGCCACCGCGCCGGTGACCATGTCCTTCACCGAGGGGCCGGAGAGGTACTCCGCGCCACCGGTCGAGACCTGGATGATGCCGTCGCTCTCCGCGTCGGCGAAGCCCTTCAGCGCCGCGTTCAGGGTCTGCGAGGACGTCACGTTGATCGCGGGGTACGCGTACCGGCCGGCCTTGGCGCGGTCCAGCATCTCCGCGTAGGTCTCGGGGGAAGCGATGGGCATGTCGAACGCTCCTTACTTACCGCTCTCGGCCGTCACCGGCCGCTGTTGTCCCTGGGTGCGCCGGACCGCGCTGTCCACCGTCGGCAGTATCCCGTAGAGAGCCGGCGCCGGCACAACCGACCCGGTACGCGCCCGGTTCCTGGCACCGCCTCACCGCCCCTCCCACCTGTCGGGCACGACGACGCTGATCAACCAGGTCGTCACGGCCATCACGATGGCACCCCAGAACGCGGCCCAGAAACCGTCCACGTGGAACGGCAGGTCCAGCGCCCGGGCGATCCGGTCGGTCAGCAGGAACAGCAGGGCGTTGACCACCAGCGCGAACAGGCCGAGGGTGAGCAGGTAGAAGACGCAGCCGAACACCTTGATCAGCGGCTTGAGCACCGCGTTCACCACGCCGAAGATGAGGGCCACGACGACGAGCGTGACAGCGGTGGTGGTGCCGGAGCGGCCGCTCACCTCCACCCCGGGCACGATCAGCGTGGTGATCCACAGCGCGACGGCGGTGATCGCCAACCGGATCAGGAAGCCCACCGCCCCATCCTGGCACCGGGGGCGGCGGCCGGTGGGGCGATTCGGTCGACTCGGCTTCCGAGCGGTGGGCGGGCGCAGCCCGTACGGTGTGTGGGGAACTGTCCGCTGAGATCCCGGGAGAGACTGATATGGGTCAGCCCGAAGAGGACTTCGCACCCAGCGACCACCTCAGCCCCGAGGAACGTGACATGGAGGCGGAGCCGGCCGACGCGGTCGAGCAGGCCGCCGCGATCGACCCCGGCGACGCCGACACCGAGCCGCGCCGCGGCCTGGAGGTCGACGACTGGGACGCGATGGAGCAGGCGCGGGTGGTCGGTGCCGACGAGGAGGACTACCGCTGAGCCGCACGCGGGCCGGCCGCCACCGGACGATGCCGGTGGCGGCCGGCCCACGCGTCAGCGGGTGCGGTTGACCTGATCCGGATGCTGCGCCACCCACCGCGCCAACCGGTCCTCCCGCAGCGCGGCCAGGAACGCGGGGGCTTCCTTCGGGTCCGGTGACAGCCCCCGGCCGGGGCCCTCCGGCGGCCCGACCGGGAGACTGAGCCCGACCGGATCGACGGACCCCAGACCCGGAAGCACCTTAAGCAGATCCACCAGTGGCAGGTCCTGCGCCTGGTGCGGGTCGCCGGTCAGCATGACCGCGTACCGCAGCAGCGCGGCCAGCCGCGAGTCGGCGAACTCCTCGTACGTCACTGCACCTCCCGGACTCCTGCTCCTGATGACGGAGGCGGGCAGCCGGAACGTTGCGGGAGGAACCCCCACCGTAAACACCCGGAAAACGGGACGACGCAAGATCGACGAGGCTGAGACCATGGGCGCGTGCTGCTCACCCTGACCACCACGCACCGGCCGGCCACCGACCTCGGGCACCTGCTGGTCAAGCACCCCGACCGTGCGCACTCCTTCGACGTGCCGGTCGGCACCGCGCACGTGTTCTACCCGGAGGCGGGCGAGCAGCGTTGCACCGCCGCCCTGCTGCTCGACGTCGACCCGCTGCGGCTGGCCGGCGTGCGGGGCAAGGGTCGCGGCCGGCAGCAGGCCCCGGCCCCCGACAGCTTCACCCTCGGGCGGTACGTCAACGACCGGCCCTACGCGGCGTCCAGCCTGCTCTCCTCCGCGCTGTCCAAGGTGTACCGCTCGGCCCTGCGCGGCGAGTCCCGCGAGCGTCCCGAGCTGGCCCGTACGCCGATCCCGCTTCAGGTGCGGGTGCCGGTGCTGCGCTGCCGGGGCGGCGCGGACGTGGCGGTCCGGATGTTCGGCCCGCTCGGCTGGGCGGTGACCGCCGCCCCGATCCCGCTCGACGAGCGGCACCCGGAGTGGGGCGACAGCCGGTACGTCGACCTGACGCTGACCGGCACGCTGCGCGTCGCCGACGCGCTCAACCACCTCTACGTCCTGCTGCCGGTGCTGGACGACGCCAAGCACTACTGGGTCGCCCCGGACGAGGTCGACAAGCTGCTGCGGGCCGGCGAGGGCTGGCTGGCCGACCACCCGGAGCGCGACATGATCACCCGCCGCTACCTGGCGCACCGGCGGGCGCTGGCCGGGCTGGCCCTGGCCCGCCTGGCCGAGCGACACCCGGCCGCCGACGGTACGACCGCCGACGAGGCGACCGCGGACGGCACGACCACGGACGGGGCGACCGGGGACGGCGGGCAGGCCACGGCCCGCCGGGCGTCACTGGCCGCGCGCCGGCGGGAGGCGGTGCTCGGCGCGCTGGCCGGGGCGGGTGCGAGCCGGGTGCTGGATCTCGGCTGCGGCGGCGGTGCCCTGCTCGCCGCGCTGGTCGGCGACCGCCGGTTCACCGAGATCGTCGGCACCGACGTGTCCACGCACGCGCTGACCCTGGCCGCCCGGCGGCTGCGGTTGGACCGGCTGCCCGAGCGGCAGCGGGACCGGATCCGGCTCTGGCAGTCCGCGCTGACCTACCGGGACGACCGGCTGCGCGGGTACGACGCGGCGGTGCTGATGGAGGTCGTCGAGCACGTCGACCCGCCCCGGCTGCCGGCGCTGGAGGACGCCGTGCTCGGGCACGCCCGGCCGGCCACCGTCGTGGTGACCACCCCGAACGCCGAGTACAACGTCCGCTACGAGGGGCTGCCCGCCGGGCGGTTCCGGCACGCCGACCACCGTTTCGAGTGGACCCGCGCGGAGTTCGCCGCCTGGGTCGACCGGGTGTCCACCACGTACGGCTACACCGCCGCGATCAGCGGGGTCGGCGACGACGATCCCGAGGTAGGCGCCCCCACCCAGCTCGTCGTGCTGACCCGGAAGGAGAACCCGTGACCACCCTCGACATCCCCGAGCTGGCCCTGGTCGCACTCGTCGGCGTCTCCGGCTCCGGCAAGTCCACCTTCGCCCGCCGGCACTTCGCGCCCAGCCAGGTGCTCTCCTCCGACACGTTCCGGGCGATGGTCGCCGACGACGAGAACGACCAGTCCGCGTCCGCCGACGCCTTCGAGGCGCTGCACCACGTCGCCGCCACGCGGCTGCGCCGGGGCCGGCTCACGGTGGTCGACGCGACCAATCTCCAGCCGCACGCCCGGGCCGCCCTGGTGCGGGTGGCCCGCGAGCACGACGTGCTGCCGGTGGCCGTCGTGCTGGACGTGCCCGAGGCGCTGGCCTGGGAACGCACCGAGGGCCGCGCCGACCGCACCTTCGGCCGGCAGGTGCTCGCCCGGATGCAGCGCGACCTGCGCCGGTCGTACAAGCTGCTGGCCCGGGAGGGCTTCCGCAAGGTGCACGTGCTGCGGGGCGTCGAGGAGATCGACGCCGCCGAGATCCGCTACGAGAAGCTCTTCAACGACCGGCGGGAGCTGACCGGGCCGTTCGACATCGTCGGCGACGTGCACGGCTGCCGCGCCGAGTTGGAGGCGCTGCTCGTCCGGCTCGGCTGGGAGCTGCGCCGCGACGAGCGGGGCCGGCCGGTGGACGCGACGCACCCGTCGGGGCGTACCGCCGTCTTCGTCGGTGACCTGGTGGACCGCGGCCCGGACTCCCCCGGCGTGCTCCGCCTGGTGATGGGCATGGTCGCCGCCGGACACGCGATCTGCGTGCCCGGCAACCACGAGCAGAAGCTGCTGCGCCGGCTGCGCGGCCGCGAGGTGCGGCTCACCCACGGGCTGGCCGAGACGATGGAGCAGCTGGCGGCGGAGCCGGACGCCTTCGTGGCCGAGGTGGCGGGCTTCATCGACGGCCTGGTCAGCCACTTCGTGCTCGACGGCGGCCGGCTGGTGGTCGCGCACGCCGGGCTGAAGGAGGCCTACCAGGGCCGCGCCTCGGGCCGGGTGCGCTCGTTCGCGCTCTACGGCGAGACCACCGGCGAGACCGACGAGTACGGAATGCCGGTGCGCTACCCGTGGGCGCGGGAGTACCGGGGCTCGGCGATGGTGGTCTACGGGCACACGCCGGCCGCCGTGCCGGAGTGGGTGAACAACACCATCTGCGTCGACACCGGCTGCGTCTTCGGCGGCCGGCTCACCGCGCTGCGCTACCCGGAGAAGGAGCTGGTCTCGGTGCCGGCGGAGCGGGAGTGGTACGCCCCGGTGCGCCCGCTGACCGCCGCCCCGGCCCGGCCCGACCAGGTGCTGGAGCTGACCGACGTGACCGGCCGGCGGCACGTCGAGCACGCGTACGGGTCGCTGACGGTGCCGGCCGAGAACGCGGCCGCCGCGCTGGAGGTGATGAGCCGCTTCGCGGTCGACCCGCGCTGGCTGGCCTGGCTCCCGCCGACGATGGCGCCCTGCTCGACGGCCACGGCGGGCGGCTTCCTGGAGCACCCGGCGCAGGCGTTCGCCGACTACCGCGCGGCGGGCGTGGACCGGGTGGTCTGCGAGGAGAAACACATGGGCTCGCGGGCGGTGGTGCTGGTCTGCCGGGAGCCCGACGGCGGGCCCTTCGGCCCGGGCGGCGGGGTGGTGCACACCCGCACCGGCCGGCCGTTCTTCGGCACGCCGCTCGACACGGAACTGCTCGACCGGGTGCGCGCGGCGGTCGGCGGGGCGGGGCTCTGGGACGAGCTGGGGACGGACTGGCTGCTGCTCGACTGCGAGCTGCTGCCCTGGTCGGCGAAGGCGGGCGGCCTGATCCGCGAGCAGTACGCCGGCGTCGGCGCCGCCGGCCGGGCCGCCCTCCCGGCGGCGCTGGCCGTGCTGGAGGCGGCGGCCGGTCGGGGCCTGCCCGTCGACGGGCTGCGCGACCGGATGGCCCGCCGCCGCGACGAGATCCTGGCCTACTCGGACGCCTACCGGGCGTACGTGGGGCCGACCGACGGGCTGCGCGGGGTGACCCTGGCCCCGTTCGCGGTGCTGGCCGGCGCCAAGGCCAGCTACGCCGACCGGGACCACGGCTGGCACCTGGGAATGGCCGACCGGCTCTGCGCCGCCGACCCGGAGTTCTTCACGCCGACCCGCCGTCAGGTCGTCGACCTGGCCGACCCGGCCGCCGAGGCGGCGGCCACCGAGTGGTGGCTGGCGCTGACGGCGGCCGGGGGCGAGGGCATGGTGGTGAAGCCGTACGCCGGCCCGGCCGCCCGCAGCGAGCGGGGTTCGCTGCTCCAGCCGGGCATCAAGTGCCGGGGGCGGGAGTACCTGCGGATCATCTACGGTCCGGGGTACGACGAGCCGGAGCAGCTCGCCGCGCTGCGCCGCCGGTCCCTGGGGCGCAAGCGGGGGCTGGCGCTGCGCGAGCACGGGCTGGGCCTGGCGGCGCTGGACGCGCTGGTCGCCGGCGCCCCGCTGTGGCGCCGGCACGAGCTGGTCTTCGCCATCCTGGCCTGCGAGTCCGAGCCGGTCGACCCCCGGCTGTGACAGCGGGCACCGGGTGCCGGCAGTCGACGGCGACCAGCGCCCGGCCGGCGGCGGGCGGCAGCGGGAGACCGTCGCCGGCGGGCGGCGGGACGCTGTCGGCCGGCGACGGTCGCGGGTATGGTCGCCGGCCATGACCACGTACGAGGCGTTCTACGAGCCGGCCGGCGGTGGCCGGTTCGGGTCCACCCCGGCGACCGCCGGCCCGTGGGATCCGGCCGCCCAGCACGCCGGCCCGCCGTCGGCCCTGCTCGCCCGCGCGCTCGCCGGGCACGACCCGGTCGACGGTCAACTCCTCACCCGCGTGTCGGTGGACATCCTGCGCCCGGTGCCGGTGGCGGAGCTGACGGTGCGCGTCCGTACGGTCCGGGCCGGCCGGCGGATCACGCTGGTGGAGGGGATCGCGGAGGCCGGCGGGCAGGAGGTGCTGCACGCCCGGGGCTGGCGCATCCTGGCCCCGGCCGCACCGACGCCCGCGACGGCCGACGACGGGCCGCCGGTGCCGGGGCCGGACGCGGGCGCCGAGCCGGAGCACTGGGCCGCCGCGCACTCCGCCGGCTACCTGTCCGCCATGCAGTGGCGATTCGTCTCCGGCGCGTTCGCCGAGCCGGGCCCGGCCCGGGTGTGGGTACGGCCCCGGATCCCGCTGCTGCCCGGCGAGCCCGTCCGTCCGGCGGAACTGGCGCTGCTGGTGGCGGACTCGGGCAGCGGGGTGAGCGCCCGGCTGGACCTGGCCCGCTGGCTGTTCGTGAACGTCGACCTGACGGTGACCCTGCACCGGCCACCGCGCGGCGAGTGGCTCCTGCTCGACTCGGACACCACGATCGGACCGCACGGGTCCGGCGTCGCGGCGAGCCGGCTGGCCGATGCCGAGGGCACCGTGGGGGGCGCGGTGCAGACGCTCGTCGTGGCGCCCCGCTGAGGCGGCGCGGCAGCTCGCGCGGTGTGACGTCGAGCACCGGCGCGGCGGGCAGCCACCTAGACTACGGACGATCCGTCACCGACCGGCATACATCGGAGGTCGCCTCGTGCCGACGCCCACCACCACCCTGGCCTTGGGGCCGAGCTGGCTCGATCCAGAGGTGTTGATCTCGACGTTCGGGCTGATCGGCATCCTGGTGATCGTCTTCGCCGAGTCCGGCCTGCTGATCGGGTTCTTCCTGCCGGGCGACTCGCTGCTGTTCACGGCGGGGCTGCTCACCGCGGACGGGAAGTACATCACCTACCCGCTGTGGTTGGTCTGCCTGCTCATCACCATCGCGGCGATCGCCGGCGACCAGGTCGGGTACGCGTTCGGCCGCAAGGTCGGCCCGGCGCTGTTCCGCCGGCCGAACTCGAGGTTGTTCAAGCAGGAGAACGTACTCAAGGCGCACGAGTTCTTCGAGAAGTACGGCGCGCGCTCCATCGTGCTGGCCCGCTTCGTGCCGATCGTGCGGACGTTCACGCCGATCGTCGCCGGGGTCAGCCGGATGAACTACCGCACGTTCGTGATCTACAACGTGATCGGCGGCGTGCTCTGGGGCACGGGCGTGACCGTGCTCGGCTACTTCCTGGGCCAGGTCCCGTTCGTCAAGGCGAACATCGAAATGATCCTGATCGGCATCGTGCTGATCTCGGTGATTCCGATCGCCATCGAGTTGCTCCGGGCGTGGATGGCCGCCAGGCGTGGCACCACCCCGCAGGAGCGGGCCGCCGCCGAGGAGGCGATCCGGGAGACCCGCGAGCACTACGGCAAGCACTGACCGACCGGCCGTCCGGCGCCGTCCCCGGTGGGGGATGGCACCGGACGATCGGTGAAGGTCAGCGCGCCTTCTTGGTGGCGCGCTTGCGCGGCGGGGTCAGCAGATCGGCGATCGTGGCGATCGCCGTCGGCACCAGCCGGTAGTACGCCCAGACACCGCGCTTCTCCCGCTCCAGCAAGCCGGCCTCGGTGAGGATACGCAGGTGGTGACTGACCGTCGGCTGCGAGAGGCCGAGGGGCGCGGTCAGGTCGCACACGCACGCCTCGCCCTCGGGTGCCGACTGGATCAGGCTGAGCAGCCGAAGTCGAGCGGGGTCGGCGAGGGCCTTGAGGACCCCCGCGAGACGCTCGGCATCGGCACGTTCGATCGGCTCGCCGGCAAGCGGCGAGATCTGAGGCATAGTCATTTCGGCCAACGCAGTTCCCACGTATTCCATCCTTCCACCAGCAGCATCGATCCGCCTGCATATCGGCGGATCCGAATCGGCAGACTTTTACGCCACAAGGCCGAGGTCAGCCAACGTATAGGCCGCTCGATACGGCAATCCGGCGGCTCGCACCGCGTCGCCGGCGCCTCGATCAACAATAACCGCCACACCCACGATCTCAGCCCCGACCTCGCGAAGGGCCTCGATCGCCGTCAAAACACTTCCCCCGGTGGTGGAGGTGTCCTCCACCGCCAGCACCCGCCGGCCGGCCACGTCCGGCCCTTCGATCCGGCGCTGTAGCCCGTGCGTCTTACCCGCCTTGCGGACCACGAACGCGTCCACCGGACGATCGGTTCCGGACGCGACGTGCACCATCGACAGCGCCACCGGGTCGGCGCCCAGGGTCAGCCCGCCCACCGCGTCGTACTCCCAGTCGGCCGTCAGGTCACGCATCACGCGCCCCACCAACGGAGCGGCCTGGTGATGGAGCGTGACGCGACGTAGATCGACGTACCAGTCGGCCTCGCGGCCTGAGGAGAGCACCACCCGGCCGTGGACCACCGCCAGGTCAGTGATGAATTTACGCAGGTCGTCGTGGTCCCCCATGCCGATAGAGGGTACTGCTCAAGTCTGGGAGTCGTGTGCGGGGTCCACCGGGATCAGCCCTGGGGACGACGGGCGGGTGGCGGTGGCCGGCTACGCTGAGCGACCGTTCAGCCGGACATATCGGACGATCGACGAAGATCGACGGGGCGAGCCGGCCCCGGTCCGTCGGTCAGCCGCCGTCGCGGCCGATCCGGCCCCGGGTGTCCCGGGACACAGCCTCCAGCAGCCGCCGGGGCGCGTGCCGCAGTCCCGCCACGGCGAGCTTGTACTTCCACGCGGGAACGCTGACCAGCTTGCCTTTCCGCAGGTCACGCAGGGCCTCGTCGACCACGTCGTCGGCCCGCAGCCACATCCACTCCGGCGTCTTCGACATGTTGATGCCGGCGCGCTCGTGGAACTCCGTACGCGTGTAGCCGGGGCAGAGCGCCATCACGCGTACGCCGAAGGGCCGGGCGGACTGGCCGACGGACTCGCTGAAGTTGGTGACCCACGCCTTGCTGGCGGAGTATGTCGACCCCGGCATGACCGCGCCGAACCCCGCCACGGAAGAGACATTTATCACTGCCCCACGGCGTCGCTCGGTCATCGGACGTAGGGCCGCGAGGGTCAGCCGCATCACCGCGTGCACGTTGAGCCGCAGCAGCCGCGCCTCGTCCTCGGCGGAGGACCGCAGGAACGGTGTGTTCAGGCTGATCCCGGCGTTGTTGACCAGCAGCTCGACCGGCGACCCCTCCGCCAGCCGCCCCTCGACCGTCGCGCAGCCGTCGTCGGTGGACAGATCGGCCGGGATCGTCTCGACCCCCCGGTCGTGCCGCCCGGCCAGCTCGGCGGCCGTCGCGGCCAGCCGGGTCGCGTCCCGGGCCACCAGCACCAGGTGCCAGCCGTCGGCGGCCAGCCGGCGGGCGAAGGCGGCACCGATGCCGGCGGTCGCTCCGGTGATCAGGGCCCGCCGCTCGCTGGCCGGCTGGTCGAGCGTCACGGGCGGTCCTACCTCGGCGGGTACGGGGACGCGGGCGGCGCCCCGGGCGGCTGGACGGGTGGCGGCGCGGGCGACGCCGGAGGGTGGTGCGGGGCGGACGGCGCGGGCCGCCGGCGGAACCAGGCGCTCGCCGCCGGCAGTGCCAGCAGCACGGCTACCACAAGGTAACCGAGCACCTGGCCGACGGAAAGCCCCGCGCCGAGCGGAATCCACCAGGACGGGTAGGCGTCGGCGAGCAGGCCGAGGAGTTCCGCCGTCGCCCGGTCGTCCGCCCCCGACCCCAGCGGGATGGCACGCTGGCCGACCAGCAACGCGAGCCCGCAGCACCCGGCGATCAGCCCCAGTCCGGAGACCACCCAGGTCGCGGTGCGGGCGCCGTCCCGGCCGGCCCGCAGGCCGAGGGCGAGACCGGCGAGGAGCAGCCCCGCGAGCAGGCTCACCACCGTCGTCAGCACGGTGGACGCGCCCAGCAGGGTGACCGTCCGGTCGATCTGGTCCGGGCCCGCCGACGTGCCCCCGGCGGCGGCGCGGAACCGGTCGACGGTGCCACCGCGCGTCGCCACACCGGCGACGGCGTACGCGAGGGCGGCGACCGCCATCAGCGCCAGCAGCGCCACGGCCGCCGTGACCACGGCCGGGCGGCGGGCCGGTGCCCGATCGGGGTGCGACACGACGAGTCCCTCCGGTAGGCGTCGGGTTGCAACCTACTCGGAGGGACCGTCGGCGTCGCTGTTATCGACCGGTCAACTCACCGGCGGCGGGGTCGGGCCGGGACGGTCCGAACCGGGCTGGTCGCCACCCGGGTTCGACCCCGGCTGGCCCCCGCCGTACGGCGCGGACGGCGGCTGGTCGCCCGGGGCCGGCGGGTAACCCGGCTGGTCGGACGACTGCGGCTGGCCCGGCGTCGGCGGGTAGCCCGGCGTGGGCGGGTAGCCGGGCTGGCCGGACTGCGGGTAGCCGGGCTGGCCACCGGACTGCGGGTAGGCCGCGCCCGGAACCGGCGGCTCCCAGCCCTGCTTCGGCTTGCGGAAGAACTCGTTGGCCTTCGGCAGCGCCAGCAGGATCAGCGCGGCGAGCAGCGCGAGCAGCCCGATCACGCTGAGCAGCGTGGTGACCGGGGTGAACCAGCCGGGCAGCGCCTCGTCGAGGCGGCGCTGGATCTCCTCCGGGCTCGGCCCGTCGCCGGTCGTCTGACCGGTGCCCATGCCGCCGCCCACTCCGCTGACCAGGCCGCCGCCCGTGCAGCAGACCATGATGCCGCCGAGCACCCAGGTGGTGATCCGCGACCCGTTGCTGCCCCGGTTGTTGAACACCCCGAGCACGGCCAGCACGACCGCGAGCAGGAGCACGAAGACCGCGCCACCGATGGTGATCATCGTGGTGATGTCGGCCAGGTTCTGCGTGCCGTTGGCGTCGGTGCCCCGGTACGCGTCGTCGAGCACCTGCGAGATGGTGCCGACGGTGGAGAGCGTGATGATGAGGCCGATCAGCTGGGTGAGTGCGAACAGCCACAGCAGATACGTGGATATGGTCACCACACCCGGCCGGGTGCGGGCCGGCGTGTTGTGGGAATCGACCATGATTCTCCTTCCCTAGATCGCGGTCACACCGTATCCAGGTCGGGCCACTCCGGCACGTCAGACGGGCGTTGACCCGCCGGGACGGCGGCGATCGCGGGTCGCCGGGCGCCTCAGTAGCCGCGCCACTCCGCGCGGGCGTACTCCAGTACGCGGGGCTGGAGCAGGGTGGAGGCCGGCACGTCCACCCGGCGGCGGTCGGCCGGGAAGTTGCCGGCGGCGGTCAGGGTCGCCGCGTCGAGGAAGCGCAGCCCGGGCACGTCCGACGGCAGGGCCAGGGCGGGCGCGGTCGGGCCCGGGGCGGCCAGCAGGAAACCCCAGTCGCCGAAGGACGGCACGTCCACGTGGTACGGCGTGGTGGCGAAGCCCGCCTCGCGCAGCGACGCCTCGATCGACCAGTACGACCGGGGCGCGAAGTACGGCGAGCCGGACTGCACCACCAGCCGGCCGCCCTCGGCGAGCACCGTCCGCACCAGCGCGTAGAACTCGACGGTGTAGAGCTTGGCGGTGGCCGTCTCGTCCGGGTCGGGCAGGTCGGCCACGACCGCGTCGAAGCGGTCGGTGGCGGTACGCAGCCAGGCGAACGCGTCGGCGTGCACCACCCGGACCCGGGGATCGTCGAGTGCCCCGCCGTTGAGCCGGCGCAGCTGCGGCTCGCTGCGGGCCAGCGCCACCACCGCCGGGTCCAGGTCCACCACCGTGATCCGCCGGACGTCCGGGTAGCGCAGCAGCTCGCGTACGGCGAGGCCGTCCCCGGCGCCCAGCACCAGCACCTCGCCACGCGGGCCGTTGAGCACCGGATGCACCAGCGCCTCGTGGTAGCGGTACTCGTCGACCGAGCTGAACTGGAGGTCGCCGTTGAGGAAGAGCCGCAGGTCGGTGCCGGCGCGACCGGTCTCGGCCACCGAGCGGGTGAGCACGATCTCCTGGTACCGGCTGCGCTCGGCGTGCACCACCGGATCCCGGTAGAGCTGCTGGCGGGCGGTCAGCTCGAAGTCGTGCGCGGTCACCCACGCGTACCCGAGGCTGACGAAGACCACGACGCTGCCGGCGCCGAGCGCGACGCGGGCCCGGCGGCTCAGCTCCCGCCGGAAGACCGTGCAGACCAGCGCGAGCCCGGCGACGGCGTTCACCGCGCCGACCACCAGCGCCCCCTTGAGCTGGCCGAAGACCGGCAGCAGCAGGAACGGGAAGGCCAGCCCGCCGAGTAGCGCGCCGACGTAGTCGGCGGCGAACAGGTCCGCCACCGCGCTGCCGGCGGCCTGCTCCCGGATGCGTTGCAGCAGCACCATCAGCAGCGGGATCTCCGCGCCGATCAGCAGCCCGAGCACGAAGGCGGTGCCGATCAGCGCCGGGCCGTAGAGGTCCAGCCACGCGAAGGCCGCGTAGAGGCCGAGCACGGAGAGGCCACCGAGCAGGGCCAGGGCCAGCTCGATCGCGGCGAACGCGGCGGCGGCCCGGGGCTGCAACGGCTTGGCGGCGAGCGCGCCGACGCCCATCGCGAACACCATCACGCCGAGCACGATCGACGCCTGCCCGACCGTGTCCCCGATCAGGTAGCTGCCGAGGGCGACCAGGGCCAGCTCGTAGACCAGGCCGCAGGCGGCGCAGACGAAGACGGCGACGAGCACCGCCGCGCGGGACAGCCGCCACCGCGCGGGCGGTGCCGGCGCCTCGACGGTCACCGGCCCTCCGGCGTACGCCCGGCGGCCCGGACGTGCCTCGTCGGCCCCTGCCGTTCGGCCTCCTTGCGGCGCTGGTGGCCGCGCTGCCAGAAGCCGGCGGCGAACAGCAGCGCGGTGAACAGCAGCAGGCCGACCGCGGCGAGCAGGTAGCCCCAGCGGTCGCGCCAGAGGTCGCTACCGGCGTCCGGCAGCGGCGGCGCGTCGGCCGTCGCTGCCGCCGGGGTCGGCGCCGGCTCCACCACCCCCGCCTCGGCGGCGAGCAACGGCAGCGAGACGGCGGCGCGGGTGACGGCCCAGCCGGGCTCGTCGACGAAGGCGTCCTCGGTCAGCCCGAGCCGTTCCAGCCCGCTCTCCATCCGCAGGCGGGCGGTGGCGGAGACGTCGTCGGAGGCCTCCACCTTGACGAGGGCGAAGTCGTTACTCTCGCTGCTCTCCGACGTGTAGGCGACCCGGGCGACCACCTGCACCCAGCGCGGGCAGGCGGCGTTCTCCTCGACCGCCACCCCGTCGCCGAGGTTCGACCCGACGCTCAGGTCGGTGTACCTGTAGAAGTCCCGGAGCACCCAGCCGTAGCAGATGCCCTGGCTGGCGCTGGAGCGCTGGAGGATCGGCACGGTGTCGCCGCGCTCCTGCGAGGTCGGCGGCAGCACGTCGTCCCCGCCCCCGCCGCGGTTGGCCACGCCGATGCCCACGCAGCACAGGACCATCACACCCATGACCACCCAGACGATCCAGGTGCTCTTGGCCGCGTTCGCGCCCGCCGCCCCCTGCCCGCCGGGCTTCTTCGCCGTCGCCATCAACTGATCGCGGCGGCGATGATCGCGCCGGTGGCGAGGTGCACGACGGCGGAGACCCAGACCGCCGGGTGCGGCTGCTGGTCGACCAGGATCTCGCCGAGCTTGCCCGGCGTGGCGACGTCGAGCAGCACGAACGCCGCCGCCATGATCACCAGGCCGAGGATCCCGTACGCGGACGCGCCGACGATGCCGAGCACGAAGTCGTCGTCGCTGGCGGCGATCGCGGCGACCACGATGACGCCGACGCCGGCCAGGTTGGAGGCGAGCAGCAGCGCCGCGTTGCGGTTGCGCTCGGTCCAGATCAGCTGGTTGAGCCGGCCGGGGGTGGCGAGGTCCACCAGGACGTAGCCGATGCCCATCAGCAGGACACCGACCGCCCCGTAGGCGAGGGTGACCAGCAGATCGGTGACGAGGGTCTGCACAGGAGGCTCCAGGGTGAGGGGGGTCGGTGCGTCACTTGCCGCTGCCGGGGCCGCCGCCCCGGACGGTGCTGCCACGGCCCCAGCCCCAGTGGGAGCCGACCGTGGAGTGGTAGCGGGGATAGGCGGTGCTCATGCGCTCCAGCAGGATCACCGAGCCGGCGGCGATCGGCAGGATCACCACCGAGTCGTCGTCGTAGCGCAGGTAGACGCCGCTGCCGTCGACGTACTGGTCGGCGGGCTGCCACGCGTCGGTGACCTCCTTCGCCACCTGACTGGGCGAGCGGGGCGAGGTGTAGGCGACGGCGTTGCGGCCGATGTCGTGGCTCGCCGCCCGCCTGTACTTGTCCTCCACGTAACCGCGCGGGGAGAAGCTGCCGTAGAAGATGGCGAAGGCGGCGACCAGGGCGCCGATGACGGCGAACGCCACCCCCACCACGAACCAGCGTCGGTACGTCATCGCAGTGCCACCACCGTCTCGGTCAGGACCAGCTCGTTGGTCTGGGGATACGCGTGCCAGGTGCGCCAGGCGAGGGTGCCGGCCGGCGGGTCGGGGCGGACCGCCAGCGCGGTCACCGCGTCGGTGTCGCCGGGGAACACCCCCACCAGCGCGTACGGGTCGTCGGCCAGGTCGGCGCGGAGGGCGGCGACCTGCTCGCTCAGCCCCTTGCCGGCGGGCCGCAGCACGGTGGCCGTGAAGTGGTAGCCACTCGCCTCGTCCCGCACCGCCGGCGGCAGCTCGGGCGGGCGGCCGGGCAGGCAGGCGACCGTCTCGGTCAGCGTGGCGCCGGGCGCGTGCAGGACCACCTGGTGCGAGGCGCCGAGCAGCCGCAGCCGCAGCCGGACCCCGCCGGGCAGGTCGAGGTCGAGCACGTGCAGCGCGGGCCGCTCGACGTCGTCGAGCGCCAGGCTGAGGTCGGCGGCGCTGGTGTCGACGTACGGGGCGTCGAGGGTGACGAGCATCAGCCCACCTCGGACTGCGGGTAGATCATCACGTCGCCGCGGTGCAGCAGCTCACCGAGCGCCACCTCCCAGCCCGCCTCGCCGTACGCCTCGAAGGAGAGCCGGGCGCCGCCGGGCGCCTGGTAGTCGTGGTACCGCATGGTGCCGGTCGGGTCGAGCCCGGTGTTGCCGACGGCGGTGAAGCGCGCCTGGCCGGACTCGTTCCAGTTGTAGCGGCGGCCGGCGAAGTCGATCGTCGGCGCGCCCGGGGTGACGGTGGCACCCTGCTCGGCCCCCCAGAGCACGAGTTCCAGCTCCGGGTCCTCCTCGACGGAGAGCCAGCGCCGCACGCCGGCGGCGTCGTCGAGCAGGTGCTCGGCCCAGCTCCAGCCGCCCTCGACCAGGCGGATCGAGCCGCGCACCGCGTACGACACGCCCCGGATCTCGACGATGTCACCGGGCTTGAGCCGGCGTGGGTCGCCGCGCAGCGCGTCGGCGTCCCGGTCCCGCAGCGGGTCGCCCGGCCCCTTGGCCCGTTGCTGCGGGCGGGAACGTGTCCGGTTCCAGGCCACCACGGCCACCACCAGGCCGCCCACCCCGACCAGACAGCCCATCGCCGCCAGCACGAATGCGATCGTCCCGCTCATCCCGACCACCTCCCCAGGTACGTCGGCGAGGACGGTAACAACCCCGCGCACCTGGGGAAACATGCTGTCGCCTGAGTGAGGGAACGGTCACCCCGCGTATCTCCGCCGGGACCGCCCCGAGGCTGTTCGCGAGGGCCGGGGGTCAGCCTCGGGAGAGGTGCGCGGCGGCGTACTCGCGCAGGGTGGTGCGGCCCATGACGCAGCCCGTGAAGGTGCCGAACTCGGCCGGGTCGCCGCCCAGCGCCGTCCAGGCGGCCCGCCCGGCTGCCAGGTCCACGCCTTCGATCAGCGTGGCGGCGTAGACGCGGCCCGCCGGGGTGGCCTCGGCGAGCAGCCGGTCGAGTTCCCCGCGTACGCCCTCGGGGTCCTCGGCGAGCGCCGCCTCCACCCGCCGGTACGCCTCGGTCACCGGCAGCACCGTCGCGGCGATCCCCACCCCGCCGAACGCCACCGTGTCGGCCTGCCGCAACTCGTCGAGCGCCGCCTCGATCTCCCGGTCCCGTTTCTTCCCGATCCCGAACATGCCCTGTTCCTTCCCCCGCCGCGCCCCGCCCACCCTGACGATCAAGAGGTTTGCGTCGTCGACGGAGCGCTGCCTGGACGCAAACCTCTTGATCGTCAGGGTGGGCCCCGGTCGGCGGCGCCGGCCGGGGCGAGGGGGACGGGTCAGGCCGTTGCGACCGTCAGGGCGTCCCTGGTGTCCGCCAGGTCGACCTCGACCGTGTCGCCGTCGCGGATCTGCCCCGACAGGAGCGCCTTCGCGAGCTGGTCGCCGATCGCCGTCTGGACCAGGCGGCGCAGCGGGCGGGCGCCGTAGATCGGGTCGTAGCCGTGCTCGGCGAGCCAGACCCGGGCCGGCTCGGTGATCTTCAGGCCGAGGCGGCGGTCGGCGAGACGCTTGCGCATCCGGTCGAGCTGGATGTCGACGATCGCCCGCAGGTCGTCCCCGAGCAGCGCGGCGAAGACCACGATGTCGTCTAGGCGGTTGAGGAACTCCGGCTTGAAGTGCGAGCGGACCACCGCCAGGACGCCCTCCCGGCGCTGCTCCTCGGCCAGCGTCAGGTCGCCGATCACCGACGAACCCAGGTTGGAGGTGAGGATCAGGATCGCGTTGCGGAAGTCCACCGTGCGGCCCTGCCCGTCGGTGAGCCGGCCGTCGTCGAGCACCTGGAGCAGGATGTCGAAGACGTCCGGGTGGGCCTTCTCGACCTCGTCGAGCAGGATCACCGAGTACGGCCGGCGGCGCACCGCCTCGGTGAGCTGGCCGCCCTCCTCGTAGCCGACGTACCCGGGCGGGGCACCGACCAGCCGGGCGACGGAGTGCTTCTCGCCGTACTCGCTCATGTCGATGCGGACCATGGCCCGCTCGTCGTCGAAGAGGAACTCGGCGAGCGCCTTGGCCAGCTCGGTCTTGCCGACGCCGGTCGGGCCGAGGAAGAGGAAGCTGCCGGTGGGGCGGTCGGGGTCGGCGACGCCGGCCCGGGCGCGGCGGACCGCGTCGGAGACCGAGCCGACCGCCTCGGCCTGACCGACCACGCGGGCGCCGAGCGACTCCTCCATCCGCAGCAGCTTGGCGGTCTCGCCCTCCAGCAGCCGGCCGGCGGGGATGCCGGTCCAGGAGGCGACCACGGCGGCGATGTCGTCGGCGCCGACCTCCTCCTTGAGCATCGCGCCCTCGGCCTGGAGCCGGGCCAGCTCCTCCTCGGCCTGCTTCAGCTCGGCCTTGAGGGCGGGGATCCGGCCGTAGCGCAGCTCGGCGGCCCGCTCCAGCTCGCCGTCGCGCTCGGCCCGCTCGGCCTCGCCGCCGAGCCGCTCCAGCTCCTCCTTGGCCGTGGAGAGCTTGGTGATGTGGCTCTTCTCCAGCTGCCAGCGCTCCGACAGGACGGTGAGCTGCTCGCGCTTGTCGGCCAGCTCCTTGCGCAGTCGCTCCAGCCGCTCGGCGGAGGCGGCGTCCGGCTCCTTGGCCAGCGCCATCTCCTCGATCTCCAGCCGGCGCACCGCCCGCTCGATCTCGTCCACCTCGACGGGCCGGGAGTCGATCTCCATCCGGAGCCGGGACGCGGACTCGTCGACCAGGTCGATCGCCTTGTCCGGCAGGAACCGGTCGGTGATGTAGCGGTCCGACAGGGAGGCGGCGGCGACCAGTGCGGCGTCGGTGATCCGTACGCCGTGGTGCACCTCGTAGCGCTCCTTCAGGCCGCGCAGGATGCCGATGGTGTCCTCGATGGTCGGCTCGCCGACCAGCACCGGCTGGAAGCGGCGCTCCAGGGCCGGGTCCTTCTCGATGTGCTCGCGGTACTCGTCCAGCGTGGTGGCGCCGACCATCCGCAGCTCGCCGCGGGCCAGCATCGGCTTGAGCATGTTGCCGGCGTCCATCGAGCCCTCGCCCTTGCCGGCGCCGACGACGGTGTGCAGCTCGTCGAGGAAGGTGATGACCTGACCGTCGGAGTTCTTGATCTCCTCCAGGACGGACTTGAGCCGCTCCTCGAACTGGCCCCGGTAGGAGGCGCCGGCCACCATCGCGCCGAGGTCGAGCGAGACGAGCTTCTTGTTCCGCAGCGACTCGGGTACGTCGCCCGCGACGATCCGCTGGGCCAGGCCCTCCACGATGGCGGTCTTGCCGACACCCGGCTCACCGATGAGCACCGGATTGTTCTTGGTCCGCCGCGACAGCACCTGGATCACCCGGCGGATCTCCGAGTCCCGGCCGATGACCGGGTCGATCTTGCCGTCGCGGGCGCTGGCGGTCAGGTCCACGCCGTACTTGGCCAGGGCCTGGTAGGTCTGCTCGGGGTCGGCGCTGGTGACCCGCCGGTCCCCGCCGCGCACCGACGGGAAGGCGGCGACGAGGGTCTCCTCGGTGACACCGGCCGATTTCAGCGCGTTCGACACCGCGCCGCCCACCCGGGCCAGGCCGGCGAGCAGGTGCTCGGTGGAGGTGTACTCGTCGCCGAGCGGCCGGGCGATCTGCTCGGCGGCCCCGATGGCGTTGACGAACTCCCGGGCCAGGGTCGGCTCGGCGATGCTGGAACCCCGGGCGGCGGGCAGGTTGTCGACCGAGCGCTGGGCGACCCGGCGCAGCTCGCCGGGATCGGCTCCGACGGCGCGCAGCAGGCCGGCGGCGGTCGAACCGTCGGTGTCCAACAGTGACAGCAGCAGGTGCCAGGGCTCCACGGTGGCGTGGCCACGCTGGTTCGCCAGCGCGACGGCACCGGTGATGGCCTCGCGGCTCTTGGTGGTGAGACGTTCCGTGTTCATGGGCTCCCCCGGATCGGCGTGTCCACTGGAAAGGACACAACCAGAGTTGAGCCTATTCCGCTCAACCCTGACCACGTGAGCTGGCTCACACCTTCCCGCGCCTCCAGGCCGGACTCCCCGGCCTCGGCGCCCGATCTCTGCCGGGCCGAGCCGTCCACGTCGGTGGCGGAGGAGCACTGACGGATCACTCAGCGACAGGCGATGTCCTGGCAGGATCCGCAGGTGACGGCGGGGAGTAGCCTGGCCGCGTGCGCGTACGTGTCGAACAGACCGCCCTGCCTGGCATCGGGGTCCGTCACGATCTGCTGACGGAATCCGGCCGCCGCCTCGGCGTCGTCTCCCACCGCAATGGCCGCCGTGACCTCGTCCTGTACGACCCGGACGATCCCGACTCATGTCAGCACGACATACCGCTGACCGACGACGAGGCGGAGGCGCTCGCCGACATCCTCGGCGCGTCCCTGATGCTGGGCCAGCTCTCCGGGCTGCGCGACCAGGCCGCCGGGCTGCTCACCGAGCAGATCGCCATTCCGGCCGGGTCGAAGTACGTCAACCGGAGGCTCGGCGACACGCAGGCACGTTCCCGCACGAGCGCCTCGATCGTCGCGGTGCTGCGCCACGGCGAGGTGATCGCCTCGCCGGACCCGTCCTTCCGCTTCGCCGCCGGTGACGTGGTGGTCGTCGTCGGGACCCGCAGGGGCCTCGACGGAGTGACAGCCATCCTCGCCGACAGTGACCCGGACGGCTGAGGCGCGGATGCACGAGACCACAACCCTGCTCGTCGAAGTCGGCGCGCTGCTGTTCCTGCTCGGCCTGCTCGGTCGGCTGAGCCGCCGGATCGGCCTCTCGCCCATCCCCCTCTACCTGCTCGCCGGGCTCGCCTTCGGCCACGGCGGCCTGCTCCCCCTCGGCGCCAGCGAGGAGTTCTTCGCGGTCGGCGCCGAGATCGGCGTGATCCTGCTGCTGGTGATGCTCGGCCTGGAATACTCGGCCAACGAGCTCGTCGGCAACCTGCGCGCCGCGGCCCCCGCCGGGCTCATCGACGGGCTGCTCAACGCGCTGCCGGGCGCGGCGTTCGCGCTGCTGCTCGGCTGGGACTGGGTCGCCGCACTGGTGCTGGCCGGCATCACCTGGGTCTCCTCCTCCGGCGTCATCGCCAAGGTGCTCGGCGACCTGGGTCGCCTCGGTAACCGGGAGACGCCGGTGATCCTCTCGGTCCTGGTGATCGAGGACCTCGCCATGGCGTTGTACCTGCCGCTGCTGACGGCCGTGCTCGCCGGCACGGGCCTGCTCGGCGGCGGGATCGCGCTCGGCATCGCGGTCGGCACCGTGCTCCTGGTGCTGGTGGTCGCCATCCGCTACGGCAACCTGATCTCCACCGCGATGTCGGCGAAGGACCCGGAGGCGCTGCTGCTCGGCGTACTCGGGATGACCCTGCTGGTGGCCGGCATCGCGGCGAAGCTCCAGGTGTCGGCGGCGGTCGGGGCGTTCCTGGTCGGCATCGCCCTCTCCGGGCCGGTGGCGCACCACGCCACGGAGCTGCTCACGCCGCTACGGGACCTCTTCGCGGCGGTCTTCTTCGTCTTCTTCGGCCTGGTCACCGACCCCCGGGACATCCCGCCGGTGCTGCTGCCCGCGCTCGCGCTGGCCATCGTCACCATGGCGACGAAGACCCTCACCGGCTACCTGGCCGCCCGCCGGGTCGGCATCGCCGAGCCCGGTCGATGGCGCGCCGGCCTGGCCCTCGTGCCACGGGGTGAGTTCTCCATCGTCATCGCGGGCCTCGCGGTGGCAGCCGGCAGCGTCGAGCCGAAACTGGCGGCGCTCGCGACGGCGTACGTGCTGATCACCGTGGTGACCGGGCCGATGCTGGCACGGCTGCCCGACTTCGCGTGGTTCAAGCGCTGGCTGCGGCAGCGCGGTGCCGCGCAGCGGGCCCAGCCGGCACCCGTGGCGGAATGACCGACGTCGGCCGGGGGCCGGATCGACCGTACGGTCGGGTCGGCCCTCGGCCAACGGATGTCGAATTGCTCCTCACGGGGTCTACCGCCGACCAGCGCTCCGGGTTACCGTTTCGCCCCAGCAGCCAGAGCTCGGGGGTGGCCGACGCCCTCGCGGGCTCAGAGCGGAAGGTTGGCCGGTGAACGTGCAGGAGTCGACGTTCCACGGCTTCGCCAACCCCGTCGACCCGACCCCCGCCGAGTTGCGGGCGTGGGCCTACCAGCCCGACTCCGTACCGCTGACCTCGATGCCGCCGGACTGGGACCTGCTGGTCTCCGGCGACCGGCTGGTGGCGGTGCTCTTCGGCCTGGCGATGGACCCGGCCTGCCCCGCGCGCCGGTTCGCGCTGCACTGCCTCTACATCTACGCCGCCGACGGCATCCGGACGAACTTCCGCGCCCACCCGAAGCGGCGCTTCCGCAAGCTCGTGGAGCAGGCCGAGCGCGACGGCGACGACCTGATGCGCACCTGGGCGTACAACAGCCGGGCGCTGCTGGCCCGCCCGGAACTCTTCGTCTACCGGGACTGGTGCGAGGGCGGCCTGGTCCGGGAGAACCGCCGCATCGCCTGAGCACACGCAGGCACTTCCTGAACGCGAACGGGCGGGGCCCCGCACGGAACCACGAGCGTCCCGGCCCGCACCCGGACAACGAACGAGCCGAGGCCCCCGCACGGAACCACGAGCGTCCCGGCCCGCACCCGGACAACGAACGAGCCGGGGCCCCCGCACGGAACCACGAGCGTCCCGGCCCGCACCCGGA
>NZ_JBEYRY010000002.1:1173429-1547385 GCF_040704175.1 Micromonospora sp. NPDC047812
CACAACGAACGGGCCGGGGCCCCCCGTGGGTCCCGGCCCGCACGTCGGCGGATCGTCAGTGCTGCGGTCCGCCCTGCTCGCGGCGTCTCGCCTCGTCCTGTCCTCGGTCGGTGCCGTGGTGGGCCCGGTCGGCGGACGCGCCGTTCTTGACCTTGTCGGTGAGGCGGCCCTCGGTGACCCGGTCGAATCTCTCCCGGACGTTCTTCGCCACCTCGTCGAGCCGTTCCTCCGCCTGCTGGGCAACCTTCCTCGCGGCTTCCGTCATGGCTCCCCCTGCCATTGGAGTCCGGATTAAGCTGGTTGGACCTGATTCGCAGATTAGCGGATCCGATGCCTCCCCCGCCGGCAAACCGGCAACCGCGCACGGGTGGAACACCATTGGTGTCATTCGCGGGCGGTTCGGCGACGGCGCACCCGGCGCTGGGTGCCGGGTGCCAGGCGCGGGAGGACCGCCGGGCGGGGGCGGAAAGACGGCCGCGCCCGGCCGCGGGAGGGCGGCCGGGCGCGGTGAGGTGTCGCGTCAGCGCTCGGGGCCCCGGCGGGGACGCCAGACCACCAGCGCGGTGGAGGTGCGGTTGGTCGGCACCAGGTCGCTGCCCGGGAAGCGGGCCAGCGCCTCCAGCTCGGCGATCCGCCGGTACGCGGCGTCCAGCTCCGCCTCCAGCCGGGCCACCCGCTGCTGCGCCTGCTCCAGCAGCCGTTCCAGCCCGATGATCCGCTTGACCCCCGCCAGGTTGATCCCGTCGTCCTGGCTGAGCCGCTGCACCTCGCGCAGCAGCACCACGTCGCGGACGCTGTAGCGGCGTCCGCCACCGGCGGCCCGTCCCGGCTGGACCAGGCCCAGCCGGTCGTACTGGCGCAGGGTCTGCGGGTGCATCCCCGCCATCCGCGCCGCCACCGAGATCATCAGCACCTTGGCCTCGTAGGCAGGGTCACCCGAGCCGACGAACTCGTCCGACATCCCGCTCACCTCCGCGTGCACTCCACCGAGCCGACTGAACACCGGGTCAACTGAATCGACGTACCCGCGCCTCGAGATGTTCCCGGGCGGCCGGCGGGGTCTGCGCGGCGAAGTTCTCCAACGCCGCACGCGCCTCGTCGGACACCTTCGCGGGCACGACCACGTCGAGCGTCACCAACAGGTCGCCCGCCTGGCCGTCCCGGCGGACCACCCCCTTGCCCCGCGCCCGCAGGATCCGGCCGCTCGGCGTGCCCGGTGGCACCCGCAGGGTCACCGCGCCGTCGAGGGTGGGCACCCGCAGGTCCGTGCCGAGCACGGCCTCCGCGAACGTGACCGGCACCGTCAGCGTGAGGTCGTCACCGGTACGCCCGAACAGTTCGTCCGGCCGCACCTTCACGTGTACGAAGAGGTCCCCCGCCGGGCCACCCCGCGCGCCGGGCTCGCCCCGCCCGGCCAGCCGGATCTTCTGGCCGTCCGCCACGCCGGCCGGGAACCGGACGTTCAGCGTGCGGGTCTTGGTGACCCCGCCGGTGCCCTGGCACTCGGGGCACTTCTCGTCCACGACCGTGCCCACGCTCTGGCAGTTGCGGCACGGCTCGGAGAAGCTGAACGACCCCTGGTTGCGGTTGGTCACGCCGGCCCCGTGGCACACCGGGCAGGTGCGCGGCTGGGTGCCGGGCTTGGCCCCGTTGCCGTGGCAGGTGTCGCACACCCCCGGGGCGCGCAGTGTCAGCGGGAGCGTCACCCCGCGTACGGCGTCGCCGAAGTCGAGGGCCACCTCGGCCTCGACGTCCCGCCCCCGGGCCGGGCCACGGGCCGCCGCCCCGCCGGCGGGACCGCCGGCACCGCCCGAGAAGATCGAGCTGAACAGGTCCTGGAAGCCGGCCCCGCCGAAGCGGCGGTCACCGCCCCCACCCGCGGCGCCCCCGAACAGGTCGGAGACGTCGAACGGCACGCCGCCGGGCTGGCCCGGACCACGGGCCCCGCGCCGGAACGCCCCCGAGCCGAACAGCGACCGCAGCTCGTCGTACTCCCGCCGCTTGGCGTCGTCGCCGAGCACGGCGTACGCCTCGGAGGCGGCCTTGAAACGCTCCTCGGCCTTCGGGTCGCCGGGGTTGTGGTCCGGGTGCGAATCCCGGGCCAGTTTCCGGTACGCCTTCTTGACGTCGTCGGCGGTGGCGGCCTTGTCCACGCCCAGCACGGCGTAGAAGTCCTTCTCGATCCAGTCCTTGGAACTCACCGGTCCACCCCCTTCCCTAGCTGGGGACCGACCGTCCCGCCCGCCCTCTGCGGGCGGGCGGGACGGTCCGGTCGTCGTTCCGCACTACTCCGGGTCGGCGACCGCGACCATCGCGGGCCGCAACAGCCGCTCACCGACCTGGTAGCCCCGACGCATCACCTGTACGCAGGTGGGCTCGGTGACGTCGGCCGAGGTCTGGTGGGCGACCGCCTCGTGCCGGGTCGGGTCGAACGGGTCGCCCTGCTCGCCGAACGGGGTCAGCCCGAACTTGCCGAGCGCCGTGGTGAGCTGTTCGGCCACGGTGCCGAACGGCCCGACCAGGTCGCCGTGCTCGCGGGCCCGGTCCAGGTCGTCGAGGATCGGCAGCAGCGCGGCGAGCACCGCGCCGGTCGCCTGCTCGGTGACCAGGCCCTTGTCCCGGTCCACCCGCTTGCGGTAGTTGGCGTACTCCGCCGTCACCCGCTGGAGGTCCCGGGTCCGCTCGTCGAGGTCCTTGCGCAGCGCCTCGAGTTCGGCGCCGAACGCGGTCGGACCGCCGTCGGCCGGCTGCGCCGGGGCGTCCACCACCGGCGGGCCGGTCACCTCGGCCGCCTCGACCTCGATCTCGTCGACGACGACCTCGGACTCCTCGACCAGGCCCTCGGCGGGGGCGTCCGAACCGGCGTCGGCGGCGGCCGGCTCGGACGTCTCGCTGATCTTGCGGTTGTTACGGATGACGACCCGCGGCCCGTCGCCGGCCTGCTCGGCGGGCGCGGAGCCACCCGGCGCCGACCCGGTCGCACCCGGGTCGGCAGCTCGTGGCTTCTCCGTCATGGGGCTACCTCATCCCTCTGCCGTGGTTCCGTGTCCGGGGACGAACCGTCACTTCTTGTCCTTGTCCTCGTCCACGATCTCCGCGTCGACCACGTCGTCCGCGCCGCCGGCCTGCGGGCCACCGGTCGCCCCGGCGCCCGCGGCACCCGCCGCGCCCGGGCCGGCCTCGCCCGGCTGCTCGCCCTGCTGGTTGTAGAGCAGGGAGCCGGCCTGCTGGGAGACCTGCGCCAGCCGCTCGTGGGCCGACTTGATCTTCTCGAGGTCCTGGCCGCCGAGCGCGCCGCGCAGCTCGCCGAGCGCCTCGTTGATCTGGTCACGGGACTCCGAGGGCAGCTTGTCGCCGCTCTCGGCCAGGAACTTCTCGGTCTGCCACTGGAGCGCCTCGGCCAGGTTGCGGGTCTCGGCCTCCTCGCGGCGACGCTTGTCGTCCTCGGCGTGCTCCTCGGCGTCGCGGCGCATGCGCTCGATGTCGTCCTTCGGCAGCGAGGAGCCGCCGGTGATCGTCATCTTCTGTTCCTTGCCGGTGCCGAGGTCCTTGGCGTGGACGTTGACGATGCCGTTGGCGTCGATGTCGAAGGTGACCTCGATCTGCGGCACGCCGCGCGGCGCCGGCGGGAGGCCGGTCAGCTCGAAGGTGCCGAGCTTCTTGTTGTAGGCCGCGATCTCCCGCTCGCCCTGGAACACCTGGATCAGCACCGACGGCTGGTTGTCGTCCGCCGTGGTGAAGACCTCGGAGCGCTTGGTCGGGATGGTGGTGTTGCGCTCGATCAGCTTGGTGAAGATGCCGCCCTTGGTCTCGATGCCCAGGCTCAGCGGGGTCACGTCGAGCAGCAGGACGTCCTTGACCTCGCCCTTGAGCACACCGGCCTGGAGGGCGGCGCCGACGGCGACGACCTCGTCCGGGTTCACGCCCTTGTTGGGCTCCTTGCCGGTGAGCTGCTTGACCAGGTCGGTCACGGCCGGCATCCGGGTCGAGCCGCCGACCAGGATGACGTGCTCCACGTCGGAGACCTTGATGCCGGCGTCCTTCACGGCCTGCTCGAACGGGCCCTTGCAGCGGTCCAGCAGGTCCTGCGTCATGCGCTGGAACTCGGCCCGGCTGAGCGTCACGTCCAGGTGCAGCGGGCCCGCCGCGCCGGCCGTGATGTACGGCAGGTTGATGTTGGTGGTGGTGGCGGCGGACAGCTCGATCTTGGCCTTCTCGGCCGCCTCGCGGAGCCGCTGGAGGGCCATCTTGTCCTGGCCAAGGTCGATGCCGTGCTCGCCACGGAAGGTCTTCACCAGGTGGTCGATGATCCGCTGGTCCCAGTCGTCGCCACCGAGGTTGTTGTCACCGCTGGTCGACTTGACCTCGATGACGCCCTCGGCCAGCTCCAGCAGCGACACGTCGAAGGTGCCGCCACCGAGGTCGAAGACCAGGACGGTCTGCTCCTTGGAGCCCTTGTCCAGCCCGTACGCCAGGGCCGCCGCGGTCGGCTCGTTCACGATCCGCAGCACGTTGAAGCCGGCGATCTCGCCAGCCTCCTTGGTGGCCTGGCGCTGGCCGTCGTTGAAGTAGGCCGGGACGGTGATCACCGCGTCGGTGATCTGCTCGCCCAGGTACGCCTCGGCGTCCCGCTTGAGCTTCATCAGCGTGCGGGCCGAGATCTCCTGCGGGGTGTACTTCTTGCCGTCGATGTCGACGGACCAGTTGGTGCCGATCTCCCGCTTGACCGAGCGGATCGTCCGGTCCGGGTTCGTCACCGCCTGGCGCTTGGCGACCTCACCGACGAGCACCTCGCCGTTGCGGGCGAACGCGACGATCGACGGGGTCGTCCGCGAGCCCTCAGCGTTGGCGATGACGGTGGGCTCACCGCCCTCCAGGACGCTGACGCAGGAGTTCGTCGTGCCGAGGTCGATACCGACCGCACGTGCCATCTTCGCTTCCTCGCTTCATCACGTTGTGGGCAGGTGACGGGCGACGCCCGTCGAGCTGCCCGGCGGGCGTCGCCCGCAGCGACCCCACCACAAGTTGAGTGAACTTGACTCAATAGTGCCACGCCCCGCGAAATCGTCAAGTCGGGGTTGAGTCGACCCGACGCAACCCCAGCTTGATACTGACCGGTTGTCTTCCCTTGCGTCGGTCGGGCACGCTTTAGCGGTGACGACGCACGGCGATCCCGCCAACCCGGCCGGCACGCCCACCGTCGCAGCTCGCACCGGCCCCACGGACGCCGGGGAGGACCGGCCCGCCACCACCGGGGACGACAGCCTGCCCGCCGCACTGGCCGGCCTGCGCGCCGCGATCGGGGCGGCCCGGTTCCCGCTCGCGCTGCCCTCCGCCGAGCCCGCCCGGCGCGCCGGCGGGAGCCTCACCGACCAGCTCGACGACTACCTGCTGCCCCGGCTGCGCCGGCTCGACGCGCCGCTGCTCGTGGTGGTCGGCGGGTCCACCGGCGCGGGCAAGTCCACCCTGGTCAACAGCCTCGTGCAGGCACGGGTGAGCGCCGCCGGGGTGCTCCGCCCGACCACGCGCTCCCCGGTGCTGGTCTGCAACCCGGCCGACTCGGGCTGGTTCCGCCAGGGCGAGCTGCTGCCCGGCCTCACCCGCACCACCGAGCCCAGCGAGGACCCGCGCACCCTGCAACTGGTCACCGCCCCGGCCCTGCCGGCCGGGCTGGCCTTCCTCGACGCCCCCGACATCGACTCCGTCGTCGACGCCAACCGGGCCCTGGCCGGCCAGCTCCTGGCCGCCGCCGACCTCTGGCTCTTCGTCACCACCGCCGCCCGCTACGCCGACGCCGTCCCCTGGGAGCTGCTGCGCAGCGCCCGGGCCCGGGGCGCGGTCATCGCCATGGTGCTGGACCGGGTGCCCCCGGATGCGGCCGACGAGATCGCCGCCCACCTGTCGGAGATGCTCGCCGCGCAGGAGCTGGGGGCGGCCCCGCTCTTCGTGCTGCCCGAGACCTGGGTCGACGGGCAGGGCCTGCTGCCCGAGCGGGTCACCGCGCCGCTCGCCGCCTGGTTCGCCCGGCTGGCCGCCGACGCCGACGCCCGCGCCGCCGTGGTCCGGCAGACCCTGGACGGCGCGCTCGCCGCGCTGCACCCGGCGGTCGAGGGGCTCGCCGACGCCGCCGAGGAGCAGATCGCCGCCGCCGACGCGCTCGACGAGCGGGTGCTGGCCGCGTACCGGGGGGCGCACCGGACCGTCGGGCAGGGGCTGAAGGACGGCCGGCTGCTCCGCGGTGAGGTGCTGGCCCGCTGGCAGGAGTTCGTCGGCACGGGCGAGTTCTTCCGCACCATCGAGGCCCGCATCGGGCGGCTCCGCGACCGGGTGGTGGCGGCGGTCACCGGCCGGCCCGCGCCCGCGTCCGAGCTGCGGGAGGCGATCGAGTCCCAGCTGGTGACCCTGCTGCGGGGCGTCGCCGCCGAGGCGGCCGAGAACGCGTACACCGGGTGGAAGGCCCACCCCGCCGGGGCGGCGCTGCTCGAACCGGAGCTGGCCCACCCCTCCGCCGACCTGTCCGAGCGGGCCGAGCGGCTGGTGCGGGAGTGGCAGCGTGGCGTGCTGGAGCTGGTCCGCGCCGAGGGCGGCGACCGCCGCTTCGTGGCCCGGACGGCCGCGTACGCGGTGAACGCCACCGGGCTCGCCGTCATGATCGCGGTGTTCGCCTCGACGGCGTTCATCCCCACCGGGCTGGAGGTGGCCACCGGGGCCGGCACGACCGTCGCCGCGCAGACCGTGCTCCAGGCGATCTTCGGCGACCAGGCCGTGCGTACGCTGGCCGCCAAGGCCCGGGCCGACCTGCTGGACCGGGTGCGGGCCCTGCTCGACGACGAGGCCGGCCGCTACCTGGACCGCACGGCGCAGGCGCGGCCCGCCGCGCGCACCGCGGAGGCCCTGCGCGGCGCCGCCAACCGGGTGGAGATCGCCCGCAACCGCAGCGACCTCTCCGGCGCGGCCGTCGTGGGCCTGCCCGGCACCGGGGACGGAGGGTCATGACCAACATCGTCGGGCGGATGCGCGAGGCGTTCCGCGGTGACCAGCGGGTGGACGCCGACGCGCTCGTCGCCCGCCTCGACGCCGTACGCCGGTTCCTCACGGTCGTCGACGGCCACCTGCCGGACTCGCAGCTCGTGCCGGCGCACACCCTGGTCGAGCGGGCCGGCACCCGGCTCGCGCTCTCCCGCGACCACACCGTGGTGGCCCTGGCCGGCGCGACCGGCAGCGGCAAGTCCAGCCTGTTCAACGCGCTCGCCCGGATGGAACTCTCCACGGTCGGGGTGCGCCGCCCCACCACCGGCGTCGCCCACGCCTGCGTCTGGGGGCCGCTCGACGGCGGCAACCGCCTGCTCGACTGGGTCGGCGTGCTGCCCCGGCACCGGTTCGTGCGGGAGAGCGTCCTGGACGGCGACGACGAGTCCGCCCTGCACGGGCTGATCCTGCTCGACCTGCCCGACTTCGACTCGGTGCAGCGGTCCCACCGGCTGGAGGTGGACCGGCTGCTCGGCCTGGTCGACCTCGTGGTGTGGGTGGTCGACCCGCAGAAGTACGCCGACCGCGTCATCCACAACAGCTACCTGCGCGAGTTCCACCGGCACCGGGACGTCACCCTGGTCGTGCTCAACCAGGCCGACCGGCTGCCGCCGGCCGAGCTGCCCCGGGTGCTGGCCGACCTGCGCCGGCTGCTCGACGGCGACGGCCTGGACGGCGTACCGCTGCTGGCGACCACCGCCGTCGATCCGGCGGGCATGACCGGGCTGCGGGAGGCGCTGGAACGCACGGTGGCCGAGCGGCAGGCCGCGCTGCGGCGGCTCCGGGGCGACGTGGACGCGGTGGTGGCCGGGCTCGACGAGCTGGTCGGCGACGCCTCGCCGGCCGGCGGGCCGGACGCTGCCGCCGTCACCGCCCTGCACCGGGCGCTCGCCGGTGCCGCCGGGGTGCCGGCGGTCGCCGAGGCGGTCGAGCAGGCGTACCGGCACCGGGGCGCCGCCACCACCGGCTGGCCGCTGGTCCGGGGCTGGCGGCGGCTGCGGCCCGACCCGCTGCGCCGGCTGCACCTGCCCGGCCCGGCCGCCGGCCGCGACGAACCGGCGGAGAGTCTCGTCGCCGCGACCTCGGTACCCGACCCCACCGCGGCACAGCGCGCGGCGCTCGGGCTAGCGATCCGGTCGGTGGCCGACCGGGCCGGGGCGGACCTGCCCGCCGCCTGGCCGGCCGCGGTGACCGCCGCCGCCCGCTCCCACCTCGCCGACCTGCCCGACGCGCTGGACCGGGCGGTGGCCGGCACGGACCTCGGCATGGATCGGCGACCGCTCTGGTGGCGGTTCGTCGGCGGCCTCCAGTGGCTCGTGACCCTGGCCGCGCTGGCCGGGCTGGGTTGGCTGGCGCTCGGCTACGGGCTACGCGCGCTGGGCCTGCCGGCGCTGGAGCACCCGATGGTCGGCGAGGTGCCGCTGCCCACCCTGCTGCTCCTCGGCGGCCTGCTCGCCGGGCTGCTGGTGGCGGCCCTGACCAGGCCGATCGTCCGCTGGGCGGCCCGCCGCGCCCGTCGCCGGGCCGAGCGGCGCCTCACGGACGCGGTGGCGGCGGTCGGCGAGGAGAACGTGCTCGCCCCGGTGCGGACGGTGCTCGCCTCCTACGCCGAGGCCCGTACGGCCCTGGAGGAGGCCGCCGGCCGCTGAGCCGGAAATCCCGTCCCACGGTAACCGCAGGTCGGCGGCGTGGCGCCGCGACGCGGGCCGGACGCTCGGGTCGCTCGTACCGTCCCGGGGCGGGCGGCGGCGTAGGGTCGGTGGATGGGAACGCCTCAGACCCCGTACGACGCGGTGCTGCACGCCGCCCGCGACGTGGCCAAGCTGGACAACGCCCTCGACGCGGAGATGCTCGGCGCGGCCCTGCTGGGCAGCGTCTACTCGGTCGCGGAGACCGAGCGTGACGCCGCCGTCCGGGACTTCGTGGCCGGCTTCCTGGCCGCCACCTCCCGCCGGCGCTCCGCCGCGGCGACCACCATCCGCTCCGTCTTCGCCGCGCTGGTGCCCGACGCCGAGGGCACCGACCGGGTCCGTCCGGGCGCCGCCACCCCCGCCTGGGCCGGCCAGCTCGGCCGCGTGCACCTGACCGGCTGCTGGTCCTACGGCGACGTGTACGGCGACCAGACCTCCTACCTGGCGACCTTCGCCTACGACGACCCGGCCGGCGGTTCGGCGCACGCCGTGGTGACGCTGCTCGACCACAACATCGGCATCACCAAGGACGTCTTCGTCGGCGGGCCGCCCGACCGCATCCTCGACCAGGTCCGGCAGATGTGTGCCGGGGACGAGCTGACCTGGTTCCGCGACGAGGAGCCGGCCCGGATGCGCGCCGAGGTGACCCGCCACCTCGCGATCACCGACGGCCTCACCGAGCTGCCCGGGGAGGGCTCGCTCGCCACCGACCGCGCCCTGCTCGGGGCCCGGCTGGCGCTGCTGCCCCGGGCGGCCGGGGCGGCCCCCGCGCCCGCCGAGCCGCTCTCCGCCGCCGAGCGTACGGATCTGGTCCGCCGGTTCCTCGCCGCGCCGGAGGCGGCCCGGTTCGGCCTGGACACCATCGACGGGGCGGAGCTGGCCTCGCTGCACTTCTGCCTCAGCCTGCTGCTGGACCACGCGGCCAGCTTCCCGGACGCCGACCCGATGCGGTGGAGCCCCACCGTGGCCGGGCTGTTCCTGCTGGACTGGGTGCACCGACGCGCGGTGCTGGACATGGACGACGCCGCGCTGCTGCCCCGGGTGCTGCGCGCCTGGGCCGGGTACGCCGCCCGCAAGCGCGGCCTGCCCGAGCAGGCGGCGGCGCAGATCGACACGGCCATCGAGGAGATGGTGCCGGAGTTCGCCCGCCTCTACAGCACGGGCGAGCGCCGTAGTCCCGCCACCGCCGCCGTCGCCCAGCTGATGGCCGACGGCGTCGACCCCGACGACCCAGCCGCCCTCGACGCGTGGATCGAAGCCAACCGCCACCGCCTCACGGACGACCCCGCCTGACCCACCCGCCCACCCTCCCTTCCCCACCCCACCCCGTCAGTGTCGATCATGCAGTTGTGGTGGGCGAAAGCGGCATTTCGCGGCTTTCGCGGGGCACCACGACTGCATGATCGACGACCTCGTCCGGGGCGTGCGTCATCCGATCCGAGGGGAGGAGGGAGGGGGAGTCAACGGAGGGGGGCGAAGACGAGGGCGGCGACCAGGGCGCCCAGGGCGAGCCCCGCGACCACCTGGGGCACCGTGTGGTCGCGCAGGCGGACCCGGGACCAACCGACCAGCACGAGCAGTGGCGCCGTCGCCAGCAACCCGGCCCCGAACGTGAGCACCAGCACGACCACCGTCCCGGCGGCCACCGCCGAGTGGATCGACATCTTCCACCAGTGACTCACCGCCACGGCGACCACCAGGCCGACGAGCCCGGCCACGGCCAGGGCCAGCACCGGTCGCGGCGCGCCGAGCACGGCGAGCAGGGCCAGCCCGGCGGCGACCGAGCAGAGCCCGAACAGCAGCGGAACCCGGCGCTGCTCGCGGACCCCCACGTGGTGGTCGGTCAGCCGGCCGCGACGCACCCCGCCGAGGATGTACGCGAACGGGATCCCGCTGACGAAGAGCGTGGCCAGCAGTCCCCAGGCCAGCCCGTGCGCGCCCTGGGCGCTGTGCCAGCCGACCGCCAGCGTCAGCGCCGAGACCAGCACCGCGGGCGCCGTCAGCTCGGTCACGAACCGGGCGAGCCGGAGGGTCCGGCCGGGTGGTGGCGTGGCGGCCGGACGGGTCTGGGGTTCCGCGTCCGAACCACCCGTCCCGCTCAGCGCCCCGCCTCTGCGTCCACCCCGGGCCGCCGCCCGGAACCGTTCGTACCCTGGCGCTCCGACCGGGCCGGGGCCCCGCCGTGGATCACCTGCCGTCGACCGTCACCGTACCCGCGGCCGGCCGTCCCGGTGCCCTGTCCCGCCGGGACCGTCGGCCGAACGGGGACCGTCGGAGCGGCCGAGGCCGCCGGGACCGCTCACGGTCCGGCCGGAGTCGGCGGCGGTCGGGCGGGGGTCGGGCGGGGTCGGGCCGGGATCGCCGGCGGTCGGGCCGGGGGCGACGGTCGCGCTGGCGGTCGGGTCGTCCGGCGCCGGGGACGCGCTGGGCGCCGGGGTCGCCGTCGGCTCGGGCGGCGGTAGCGAGAGGCTGCTCGTCGGCTCCACCGACGTCGGCTCGCCGGTCGGCGTGGGTGCCGGGCTCGGACTCGGGCTGGGGCTCGGTGTGGGCTTCGGCGACGGGCTCGGGGATGCCGAAGGCCTCGGCGCCGGGGGCGGCGGGACCGGTCGGCCGCCGGGCCGGGACGGGGGCTTCGGATGCGCCGCCGGGCCGCGCGGCGGTGGCGGGGCCGGCGCCGCGACGATCGGCGTACCCGGGAGGGGCGCGACGGTCCGCCAGTCGCCCGGGTCGGGCGCGGCGGGGGACGGGGTCGACGGGACGACCGGCGGCTGGCCCGTCGCCGGCACCGGGATCACGACGGGGCCGACCGAGGGCGCCGGGAGGAACGGGGTGCTGCCGTCCGGCAGGGCCGTGCTGCCGACGGTGGCGGAGCCGGTGCTGATCGCGGCGAGGATCGGCATCGACGCGGTGCCGGCGAGCAGTGCCACGGTGAACAGGTAGCCCCGGGACGGCCCGCCCGCACCGGGAGCCCGGTGCGCGCCGACCAGCCGGCGGTAGCCGCCGGCGGCGCGGTGCCGGCCGAGGAAGGGAACGGTGGGATCTCGGCCTGGCTCGGACACCACACACCCCTTTTCGTCGACTGCGGCGGTGGACGGACCGGTACGACGACCGGCCCGAGCGCCCGGGGCACCGCCCGGACGCGGGGAAGCGGCAAACCGCCCCGACGCGGACGATCCCGCGCCAATCAGCCTGGACCAGTGACGCTCGGTCGGCCAACCCTGTACAGCGTGTCGACACGCGTATCTGGCCGAACGGTGACGAACCACCGCCGGATCGGCCGCGCGTCGATGCAACGGACAACGGGCGCTCCGTGCGACGAAGCGGGCCACCGCGAGCGCCCGGGACAGGCGCACTGTGGGCGCGCTCACGTGTGATGCGAATATGGACCACGACGGCAACGCAGCCACGACCTCCGCGCACCCTCGCGGCAGGCGCGGCTGGGCGCCGGCGCTCCCGAACCGGGTTCGGCCAGAATCCGGCTCACGCCGCGCGGCAACCCCCACCGGGGCTAGGCGCGGCCGCCAGGAACCCGTCCGGCACCAGCCGGGCAGGCGCACGAGTTGCGCGGCCGGGTGACCCCCCGGTGCCGACGCAGACAGACAGGGAGAGACGGATGGCAAAGGGCGACCCCGGGGTCTCCAGTCGCGGCCGACGAGCCGCACCCCGCTCGAAGAAGGGTGCGACCGGCGACCCGCAGCTGGTGCAGCTGCTCACCCCGGAGGGTGAGCGGATCGAGAGCGCGACCGGCCCGGACGGGACCGAGTACCGCGTCGACTTCACCGACGAGGAGTACCGCGGGCTGTACCGCGACCTCGTGCTGGTCCGAAAGCTCGACGCCGAGGCCACCGCGTTGCAGCGCCAGGGCGAGCTGGGCCTGTGGGCCAGCCTGCTGGGCCAGGAGGCCGCGCAGGTGGGCTCGGGACGCGCGCTGCGTACGCAGGACATGGCCTTCCCGACCTACCGGGAGCACGGCGTCCTCTACTGCCGGGGCATCGACCCGATCATGCCGCTCGGCCTGTTCCGGGGCGTCGACCAGGGCGGCTGGGACCCGAACGAGTTCAAGTTCAACATGTACACGATCGTGATCGGGGCGCAGACCCTGCACGCGACCGGATACGCCATGGGCGTCCACATGGACGGCAAGACCGGGACCGAGGACGGCGAGGCGGTGATCGCCTACTTCGGCGACGGCGCCACCAGCCAGGGCGACGTCAACGAGTCGTTCGTCTGGGCCAGCGTCTTCAACGCCCCGCTGGTGTTCTTCTGCCAGAACAACCAGTACGCCATCTCCGAGCCGCTGGAGCGGCAGACCCGCGTCCCGCTCTACCAGCGGGCCGGTGGCTTCGGCTTCCCCGGCGTCCGGGTGGACGGCAACGACGTGCTCGCGTCGTACGCGGTGACCCGGCACGCGCTGGACAACGCCCGGCTCGGCCAGGGCCCCAGCCTGATCGAGGCCTACACCTACCGGATGGGCGCGCACACCACCTCCGACGACCCGACCCGTTACCGGATCGCCAGCGAGGTCGAGGCCTGGCAGGCGAAGGACCCGATCGCCCGGATGAAGGCGTTCCTGGAGAAGCAGCAGATCGCCGACGCGGACTTCTTCACCGCCGTCGACGAGCAGGCCCGCACCGAGTCGGTGCACCTGCGCGAGCGGGTGCTCGCCATGCCCGACCCCGAGCCGGTGACGATGTTCGACCACGTCTACCCCAACGGATCCCCCGAGCTCGACGAGCAGCGGGCACAGTTCACGAAGTACATGGAGTCGTTCGAGGGGAGCGCCCACTGATGGCCACGGAGACGCTCACCCTCGGCAAGGCCCTCAACACCGGTCTGCGCAGGGCCCTGGAGAACGACCCGAAGGTCGTCATCATGGGCGAGGACGTCGGCAAGCTCGGCGGCGTCTTCCGGATCACCGACGGCCTCCAGAAGGACTTCGGCGACCAGCGGGTGATCGACACGCCGCTCGCCGAGTCCGGCATCATCGGCACCGCGGTCGGCCTGGCCATCCGCGGGTTCCGGCCGGTCTGCGAGATCCAGTTCGACGGTTTCGTCTACCCCGCGTACGACCAGATCGTGTCGCAGGTGGCGAAGATGCACTACCGCTCGCAGGGCAAGGTCCGGATCCCGATGGTCATCCGGATCCCGTTCGGCGGCGGCATCGGCGCGGTCGAGCACCACTCGGAGTCGCCCGAGGCGTACTTCGCCCACACCGCCGGCCTGAAGGTGGTGTCCTGCGCCAACCCGCAGGACGCGTACACGATGATCCAGCAGGCCATCGCGTCGGACGACCCGATCGTGTTCCTGGAGCCGAAGCGGCGCTACTGGGAGAAGGGCCCGGTCGAGCTGGACGCCCCGTTGTCCGGGGCGTACCCGCTGCACTCGTCCCGGGTCGTCCGAACCGGCGCGGACGCCACGGTGCTGGCGTACGGGCCGATGGTGCGGACCTGCCTGGACGCGGCGACCGCCGCCGCCGAGGACGGCCGGGAGCTGGAGGTCATCGACCTGCGCTCGATCTCCCCGCTGGACCTGACCGCCGCGTACGAGTCGGTGAAGCGCACCGGCCGCTGCGTGGTCGTGCACGAGGCCCCGGGCAACCTGGGCCTGGGCTCGGAGATCGCGGCCCGGATCACGGAGGAGTGCTTCTACTCCCTGGAGTCCCCGGTGCTGCGGGTGACCGGCTTCGACACCCCCTACCCGGCCTCCCGGGTGGAGGAGGAGTACCTGCCCGACCTCGACCGGGTGCTCGACGCCGTCGACCGCACCTTCGGCTGGTGAGCGGAATGTCGCGGATCAAGGAGTTCAACCTGCCCGACCTGGGCGAGGGCCTGACCGAGGGTGAGATCCTCGCGTGGCTGGTCAAGGTCGGTGACGTCATCGAGCTGAACCAGCCGATCGTCGAGGTCGAGACGGCCAAGGCGGCCGTCGAGATCCCGGCGAAGTGGGCCGGCCAGGTGCAGGCGATCTTCCACCCGGAGGGGAGCACGGTCGAGGTCGGCACGCCGATCATCGCGATCGACACCGACCCGGGCGCCGGGCCGATCGAGGAGTCGACGACCGGTGCGCCGGCTTCCGCCCTGCCCACCCCGTCGGCGGCGTCGCTGGCCGCGGTCGAGGTGGCGCCGGCCGAGGGCGCGGTCGAGCCGGGCCTGATCGGCGGTCCCGCCCCGGGTGGGCGTACCGCCGTGCTGGTCGGCTACGGCCCGCGGAACACGGCGGCCAAGCGGCGCCCGCGCAGGGGCGACACCCCGGTGCCGGCCCAGCCGGCGGCGCCGGTCGCGCCGGTCGCGCCGGCGTCGCCCGCCCCGCTGGCCACCGCGCCGTCGAACGGTCACGGTCCGACCGGTGGGCCGGTGCTGGCCAAGCCGCCGGTACGCAAGCTCGCCAAGGACCTCGGCGTCGACCTGTCCACGCTGACCGGGTCGGGCCCGCTGGGTTCGATCACCCGGGAGGACGTACAGCGGGCGGCGAGCGGGACCACGGCGGCGGCCGAGCCGCTCGCGGTGTCGGCCCCGGCCACGGCGGCGGCGAGCTTCGGCGCCGACCGCGAGCAGCGCATCCCCGTCAAGGGGGTACGCAAGCTCACCGCCGAGAACATGTCCCGCTCGGCGTTCACCGCGCCGCACGTCACGGAGTTCCTCACCGTGGACGTGACCCGGGCGATGAAGGCCCTGGACCGGCTCCGCAACCGGCGGGAGTGGCGCGACGTGCGGGTCTCGCCGCTGCTGCTGGTGGCCAAGGCGGTGCTGCTGGCCGTCAAGCGCCACCCGATGGTCAACTCGACCTGGGCCGGCGACGAGATCGTCGTCAAGGACTACGTCAACCTGGGCATCGCGGCGGCCACCGAGCGCGGGCTGATCGTGCCGAACATCAAGGACGCCGGCCGGCTCTCGTTGCGCGAGCTGGCGGACGCGATGACCGACCTGGTGCAGACGGCCAAGGCCGGGAAGACCTCGCCGGCCGACATGTCCGGCGGCACGCTGACGATCACCAACGTCGGCGTGTTCGGGGTGGACACCGGTACGCCGATCCTGCCCCCGGGCGAGTCGGCGATCCTGGCCTTCGGCGCGGTCCGCGAGATGCCCTGGGTGCACAAGGGCAAGGTGCGGCCGCGTCAGGTCACCACGCTGGGCCTCTCCTTCGACCACCGGATCATCGACGGTGAACTCGGCTCGAAGTTCCTGCGCGACATCGGGGACTTCCTGGCCGACCCGGAGGCGGCGCTGCTCGCCTGGACCTGACGGTCTGACGCCAGCCGAACGGCCGGTGTGCGACGGGTTGACGCCCGGCACACCGGCCGTGTCCGTTGGGGAACGAAACCGTTGGTCACCCACCCTCCACACCTTCGATTGTTCGGCCAGTGTCCCAGCTCACCTAACAATCGATGGAAGTTGCGCCCGTCTTGGGGTTCAATGGAAGACATCAAGGGGCTGACAACCGAATAGCCAGGAGGAGAGACCCATGAGCATGATCGAGCGAATCCGCAACCGTCGCGACGCCAACCGCCGCGCCCGTGCCATCGAGCACGCGCTGCGCTCCGCCAACTCGCCCGCGGTCCGCGAAGAGATCCTCGCCATCGCCCAGCGTCACATGAGCTGACGCCCGGAACCTCTCTCACCTCCTCCAGATCGATGACCCGCCCGGTCCGCCCGGGCGGGTCTTCGGCGTTTCGCAGCGGTTGACACCGGGATTCCACCTCGCCCCAGCGCCCGGTACGGTGGGCTTCGGTCGTCGCCCGCCGACCCGGAGCAGTCGAGTCGATAGAAGCCGCTCGACACCGTCCGGCCACGGGGAGTGACGACCGTGCTCCCCGGGCGCCCTCGGGCGGTCACCGGATACGGTGCGGGGAGCCGGCACGGCCGGTACACCGGCGACGCCGGCCACCCTGCCGAGAAGACCGATCGGCAGTGGCGGCCGACAGGTGATGGAGGAGGCGCACGCATGACGTCCGAGGGCACGCACCACCCCGGCCAGCAGCCGGACGAGGTGTCGCCGGGCGCCGGCGGACCGGCGCCGTACGGCGACCGCCCGGCACAGCAGGACAACGGATACGGCGCCGGCGCCCCGGATCTGGGCTGGGCACCCCCGCCCCCGTCGGGGCGAGCGAACCCGCCCGCCTGGGGCGCGCAGGGTGAGCAGCAGCAGGCCCCCGCGTGGGCCACCCAGGCGCCGCAGCAGACCGACCAGGCCCAGCCCGGCCAGTGGGGACCGGCCGGCGCATCGCCGCAGCCGGCGTGGCCGGGCGCGCAGGAGCAGGCCGGCCCGGCCTGGGCCGCCGCCGCCCCGCAGCAGCCCCAGCCGCCGCACGCCGCTCCGGAGCAGCCCGCCTGGGGATCGGCCGAGCAGGCGCCCCCCACCTGGGGGGCGCAGCCCGAGCCCGCCGCCCGCGGCGCCGCACGGGTCCCGCAGCCCGCCCCCGCCGCAGCCCCCGCACCCCAGCCCTGGCCCGCCCAGGACGACCCCAGCCGCTCCGGCGGCTGGGTCGGCGGCCAGCAGCAGCAGGACGAGCAGGCCCGTCCCGGCGACTGGGCCGACGGTGTCACCCCGGACGACCGGCCCCCGCAGGGCGACTGGGCCGCGCAGCAGGACGACCCGAACCGCTCCGCCGGCAGCCAGCAGCAGGACGACCCCAACCGCTCCGGCGGCTGGGCCGGCGGCCAGCAGCAGGACGACCCGAACCGCTCCGGCGGCTGGGCCGGCGCCGCGCAGCAGCAGGACGAGCAGCCCGCCTGGGGATCGGCCGAGCAGGCGTCCCCCACCTGGGCGCAGCCCGAGCCCGCCGCCCGCGGCGCCGCTCGCGTCCCGCAGCCCGCCCCGGTCCCCGCACCCGCTCCCGCCCCGGCCCCCGCACCCCAGCCCTGGCCGGCCCAGGACGACCCCTCCCGCTCCGGCGGCTGGAACGCCGAGTCCCCTCAGGACCCCGCCAACGGCTGGCCCCCCGGGCAGCAGCAGGACGACCCCAACCGCCCCGGTGGCTGGGCCGGCACCGAGCAGCAGCAGGGCGAGCAGCCCGGCTGGGACGCCGGTGCGGAGCAGCCTCCGGGTGGCGCCTGGACCGCCTCCCGCGACGACGCGCCCCGGGACGACCAGCCCCAGGGCGACGAGTGGCCCGCCCGGGACGAGCGCTCCGCACGGGGCGCCGCGTCCGTGCCCCCGATGCCCGACGACCGGGACGCGAACGGCTGGGGCGCCGCGCAGCCCACCTCCACCCCGCCCGGCAGGGCCTCCGTCCCGGTGCCCGGCGACGGCGGGCCGAAGCCGTGGGGTCCCGCTCCGGAGAGCCCGCCGCAGTGGGCCGGCAACGCTGCCGAGCGCCCGGCCGTACCGGATGTCGAGCCGTGGTCGGCGGACGAGGTGTGGGGTCGCGCGGAGGCGAGCGAGCCGGCCCAGGCCCGCGCCGGCAACGGCTGGGAGCCGGAGCGGGCCGAGGAGCCCCCGATCTACCAGCCCGCACCGGGGCCCGGCATCTCGCCGGCCAACGCCGTGCCGCTTCCGCCGCAGGAGCAGCGGGTGCCCGGTGCCAGCCTGGCCTCCGCCCCGCCGGCCGACTACGCGCCGCCGGCCCAGTTCGCCCCCGAGCAGCCCGGCCGGGACGGCGGCCTGCCGGCGTACGAGCAGGAGCAGCCGGCTTGGGCCCAGGCCGGCTCCCGGCACGACGAGCCGCAGTCGCCCGCCGGTCCGGTGGTCCCCGCACCGCGCACCTCGCCGGAGGTGGGCGGGCGGGCGGCCGTACCGTCGCCGGAGGGTGCCGAACCGGCCGCTGGCAGCGTCTCGGCGAGCGCCTCGGTGCCGCTGGCCAGCCGGGTGATGCCGCCGACCGACCAGGCCCTCCGCCCGGGTGGTGCGCCCGCGCCGCAGCCCCGGGTGTACGGCCGACCGGCCCGCCCTGAGCCGGCGGACGAGCCGGAGCAGGAGGACCCGCGCGGGCACCGGCCGGACCACGCGCCGGCGCCCAGCTTCGACCAGGGCCCGGACCCGCGCTTCGGCCAGGGGCCGGACCCGCGCTTCGAGCAGGGGCCGGATCCGCGCTTCCAGCAGGGGCCGGACCCGCGCTTCGACCAGGAGCCGCGCTTCGGCCAGGGCCAGGACAACCGGTTCGACCAGGGCCCCGAGGGACGGTTCGACCAGGGCCCGGACAACCGGTTCGACCAGGGCCCGGATGGCCGCTTCGACGACCGGGACCGGGCGCCGAGCGGGACCGCCGTCTTCGGCGCGGTCTCCCCGGTGGCGCCCGCCTCGCCGGCCGCGCCTCCGGCCTTCCCGCCGGGCGTGCCGTCCTTCGTCGACGCGCCGGCCAGCAACCGACCGGTGAACGGGGTCCGCCCGCACGACGGCGCGGACCGCCCCGCCGACCCCTTCGGTACGCCGGCAGCCGGCGGCCCGGCACCCGGCTACGGTGCCGCCCCGACGGCCGAGCCCCCGCCGGGTGGCGCGTTCCCGCCGGCGTTCCCACCGCCTCCGCAGCAGCCCGGCCCCTGGGACCAGGGCGGCCCGGAGCAGGATCAGAACCGCTTCGACTCGTTCAAGCCGATCGCGGAGCCGAAGACCGAGGCCCCCACGCCCAAGATCCGCAACGGCCGGGTGCTCGCCGCGGTGCTCGTCGCGGCGGTGCTCATCCTGGCGGTGCCGCTGGGCCTGCTCATGCTGCTCGGCAAGGTCGGCGGCGAGGACCCGGCCCCGGCGTTCGACCCGGCGGTCGGCAGCTGCGTCAAGAAGTCGGGCGAGGCGGCGGCGGCGGCGGAGTGCGGTGAGGCGGGTGCCTTCACCGTGGTCTCCAAGGTGGACGCGAAGGACAAGTGCGCCGACCCGACCCAGCCGCACGTGGTGCTCAAGGGCGGCGGGGCGAACCGCGTGCTCTGCCTCAAGCCGGCAGGTCAGTAACCGACGAAGCGGCGGCGGGGCCACGGGAGACCGTGGCCCCGCCGTCGTCGTTCCGGCCGGCGGTGCCGTGGAACGGATGCGAAGAACGACAGTGCCCGTGGTACGGCAACGGAAAGCGCCCGCCAACGGAATCGGGGACGGGCGCTTTCGGGAGTCTGGTCGGTCAGGACCGTTCGGCGACCCGGGCGTCCGTCCACAAAGCCTCGAAGTGCTCCAGGTAGCGGTCGAACGCGCCGCCGGCACCACGACGGCGCAGGTGCAGGGTCACCGAGTCCTGCCCCAGCCCGGCACCGATATGCGTCGCCACGATCGCCTCATCGTCGAAGATCCAGACCGACATTGCGACATGCCGGTCGGTCAGGCGGGTCGGCAAGTTCTCTGGTGACTTCGCGATCTCCGCCTGCGTCGTGGCGATACGGGTGGCGAGAGTGAGCGGCGTGTCTTCGATCCGCTCCCGACTGGTGGTGACCGAACTGGCCGGGTCGCCCAACAGAAAGCGAACGTCGGCGCCCTCGCGCACCTTGGTGCCGAGGGTGACAGCCGCGTTCGGCACCTCCAACCAGACGAAGTAGCTGGTGTATCCGCCGAACCATAGTCGCTTGCGGGCCTGCCCGATCAGTTCACCGAACAGGGGGCGCGGAAGCTCGGACCGGCGCGGGTAGACGCCCACGATTTCGCGGTCTGCCCCTAGCTTGACCGCGCGGCGAACAACATCAGGCCACAGCACATCTACATCCTTACCCAGCACCGAGGCAACACGCACTCGTGATCGAGGGTGGGGAACGCGACCGCGGCTGATCCACCGCTCGACGGTCTTCGCGTCCACATCGCACTTGGCGGCGAGGTCGGCGATCGTCAGGCCCGCCACGGTCAGGGCCTCGCGTAGCGCTTCGTTCCTGGGCACAACAGGGGACCTTTCCTAGACGTCCCCCGATGGCCTCATGGCAGCGGTTCAACCGTCCGTAACTGACTGGAAGCGTTTCGCAGTGCACGCCGTGAGCTGGTGAGGCGATGAAGGCCCGCCTGTCACGCTGCGGGGTCGCCCTGGCGAGCAGCCGGGGCGGCCCCTTCCACCAACCCGCCGGACGAGGGGGAGCCATGCCCGAGCAGAGGTCGAAGCCGACACCCGCGCCGAGGAGCGATCCGCCGCCGGCCCGCCCGGTCGTCCCGGGGCCGATCGGTCCCTTCATCCCGCCGTACCGGGGCCCAGGCCGCGTGCGCGACGTCGTCCCCGTCGCGCTGGTCCGCCTTGAGTGGGTCGTCACCGCGCCGCCCCCGGCCGGGCCTGCCCTCTCCCGCCAGCTACCGGCCCGCCCCCGCACGGCGGTGGGCTGATGGTGCACGTCCGCGCCCACGTCCCCAGCCGGCCCACCTGGCGGTGCGGCGCCTGCGGGGTGGCGTGGCCCTGCTCGACGGCGAAGCTCCTCCTGCCCGCGAGGTACCGCGAGAACCGCGACGCACTGCTGGTCCACCTCGCCGAGCTGTGCGAGGAGGCCGCCGCGCAACTCGCCGAGTTGGACCACGGCAGCCCGCCGGCGGACCTGACGGCGCGCTTCACCGGCTGGGCCCGCGCCCGCTAGCCCGGCACGCCGCTGTCGTCCGGGTCACGGAGCCCGGCCCGGCCCAGCGCGACATGGCAGGCTGACAACCATGGGAACGACACCGCGCGTACGTGCCCCCGAGCTGCGGGGCCGGCAGTGGCTCAACACGGGTGGACGAGAGCTGAAGCTGTCCGATCTGCGGGGCAAGATCGTAATCGCTGACTTCTGGACCTTCTGCTGCATCAACTGCCTGCACGTGCTCGATGAGCTGCGCCCGCTGGAGGAGAAGTACGGCGACGTGCTCGTCGTGATCGGCGTGCACTCGCCGAAGTTCGAGCACGAGAAGGACCCGGACGCGCTGGCCGCCGCCGTGGAGCGGTACGGCGTCCACCACCCGGTGCTCGACGACCCCGAGCTGGACATGTGGCAGCAGTACGCCGCCCGCGCCTGGCCCACCCTGTCGGTGATCGACCCCGAGGGCTACGTGGTGGCGACGATGGCCGGCGAGGGTCACGCCGAAGGGCTCGCCCGCCTCATCGACGACCTGATCGCCACCCACGAGGCGAAGGGCACCCTGCACCGGGGCGACGGTCCGTACGTCCCGCCCGCCGAGCCGGAGACCACGCTGCGCTTCCCGGGCAAGGCGGTGCTGCTGGGGAACGGCAACCTGCTGGTGTCCGACTCGGCCCGGCACTCGCTGGCGGAACTGGCCCCCGACGGCGAGACGCTGGTCCGGCGGATCGGCGCGGGCAGCCGGGGCCGGGTCGACGGTCCGGCCGGGGCGGCCACCTTCTCCGAGCCGCAGGGGTTGTGCCTGCTGCCGGCGCACACCGCCGAGGTGGCCGGTTACGACCTCGTCGTCGCCGACACGGTCAACCACCTGCTGCGCGGTGTACGGCTGGCGGACGGCGAGGTGGTGACGGTCGCCGGCACCGGCCGGCAGTGGCGTTCCACGGTCGACGACCACGCGCACGACGCGCTCTCGGTCGACCTCTCCTCCCCCTGGGACCTGGCCTGGTACGACGACAAGGTCGTCATCGCGATGGCCGGCATCCACCAGCTCTGGTGGTTCGACCCGGTGAAGCGCACCGCCGGCATGTACGCGGGCACCACCGTCGAGGCCCTGCGCGACGGCCCGCTGGCCGAGGCGTGGATGGCGCAGCCGTCCGGCCTCTCCGTCTCCGCCGACGGCGTCCGGCTCTGGGTGGCCGACAGCGAGACCAGCGCGATCCGGTACGTCGAGGACGACGTCATGGGCACCGCCGTCGGGCAGGGGCTCTTCGACTTCGGGCACGTCGACGGGCCGGCGTCGGAGGCGCTGCTCCAGCACCCGCTGGGGGTGTTGGCGCTGCCGGACGGCTCGGTGCTGGTGGCCGACACGTACAACGGGGCGGTCCGCCGCTTCGACCCGGAGAGCGACTGGGTCTCGACGGTCGCCGACGGGCTCGCCGAGCCGAGCGACCTGGTGCTCACCCCGTCCGGCGAGGTCCTGGTGGTGGAGTCCGCCGCGCACCGGCTGACCCGGCTGGCGCCCGGCGCGCTCTCGGCGGCCGGCGCGAGCACCGTCGACGGTCCCCGGCACCGCACCGAGCGCAAGCCCACCGACGTGGCGGCCGGCGAGGTGACCCTGGACGTGATCTTCACGCCCGCGCCGGGGCAGAAGCTCGACGAGACGTACGGCCCGTCGACGCGGCTGGTGGTGTCGGCGTCGCCGCCGGAGCTGCTGGTGGAGGGGGCGGGGACCGGCACCGAGCTGTCCCGCCGGCTGGTGGTCGACGGCACGGTGGCCGGCGGGGTGCTCCAGGTGACCGCCCAGGCGGCGACCTGCGACGCGGACGTCGAGCACGCGGCCTGCCACCTCACCCGGCAGGACTGGGGCGTCCCGGTCCGGGTGGTCGACGGCGGCGCCGCGCGGCTTCCGCTGGTGCTGCGCGGCCTGGACGACGCCTGACGCCGGTCGCGGTCGGCGTCGGGGAAGGGACCCTCCCGCACGGGAGGGGCCCTTTCACGCGAACGGGGTGGGGGTGACGCCGGCGTCGATCAGGGCGGCGCGCACCAGTTCGGCGCAGCGGACCGCGCCGGGGGTGTCGCCGTGCAGGCAGATCGACTCGACCGGGCACGGGACGACGCTGCCGTCGACCGCGACCACGGTCCGCTCGGTGGCCATCCGCACGGCCCGGGCGGCCACCTCCTCCGGGTCGGTGACCAGCGCGCCGGGGGCGGTGCGCGGCACCAGCGAGCCGTTGGGCAGGTAGCCCCGGTCGGCGAAGCCCTCGGCGACCACCCGCAGCCCGGCGCCGGCGGCGAGCTGCGCGAGGACCGAGCCGGGCAGGCAGAGCAGCGGCAGCTGGTCGTCGTAGTCGCCGACCGCCGCGACCAGCGCCGCCGCCTGGGCCTCGTCGCAGGCGGCGGCGTGGTAGAGCGCCCCGTGCGGCTTCAGGTAGCGGACCCGGGTGCGGAACAGCCGGCAGAACGCCTCCAGGGCCCCGAGCTGGTAGGTGACCTCGTCGCGCAGCTCCGCGAAGGCGTACGCGATGTGCCGCCGGCCGAAGCCGGCGAGGTCCCGGTAGCCGACCTGCGCGCCGACGGCCACCCCGCGCTCCGCGGCGCCCTCGCAGACCCGGCGCATGGTGGACGCGTCGCCGGCGTGGAAGCCGCAGGCGACGTTGGCGGAGGTGACGAGGTCCAGCAGCGCGGCGTCGTCGCCGAGTCGCCAGATGCCGAATCCCTCGCCGAGGTCAGCGTTGAGGTCCATGGAACCTGACCGTAGTCCCTGGCCGGGCCTGCGCGAGCGGGGTCACGTCGTCCACCACCCCGACGACGGGGTACCCGCCGGTGGTCGGATGGTCGGCCAGGAAGATCAACGGTTGGCCGTCCGCCGGCACCTGCACCGCGCCGAGCACGATGCCCTCGCTGGGCAGTTCCCCGGCCACCGCGCGGGGCAGCGCCGCGCCGGTGAGTCGCGCGCCGACCCGGTTGCTGACCGGGCTCACCGTGTACGCGCTGCCGAACAGCTGGTCCAGCGCGGCCGGGGTGAACCAGTCGTCGCGGGGGCCGAGCCGCAGGGTCAGCCGCAGCTCGGTCGGGGTGGACGCCGCGACGGTGACGTCCACCGGGGCGGGCGGTCCGGTCGGTGTGCCCAGGGGCAGCCGGTCGCCGTCACGCAGTGGCGGCGGGCCGAGCCCGGAGAGGGTGTCGGTGGCGCGGCTGCCGAGCACCGGCTCGACGGCGATACCACCGCCGATGGCGAGCCAGTTGCGCAGGCCGTCGCGGGGCGGGCCGATCCGCAGCACGGCGCCCGCCGGCACCGACAGCGGCCGGCCCACGTCGCCGGGACGGTCGCCGACCCGTACGGCGGCGCCGGCACCGGTCACGGCGACCGCCGTCGCGCGGCGGAACCGCAGCTCGCAGCCGGTCATCGTGATCTCCAGGCCGGCGGCGGACTCCGGGTTGCCGACGAGCCGGTTGGCCAGCCGCAGCGCCGCCGGGTCGAGCGCGCCCGACCGGGGTACGCCCAGGTGTGCCCAGCCGACCCGGCCCAGGTCCTGGACGGTGGTCAGCGCGCCGGCGCGGAGCACCTCGACCACCGGGGTCACGCGGCCACCAGGCGTACCCGGGTGCCCGGGGTGAGCCGGGCCGGCGGGTCGGCGTGCACGTCGAAGAGGGCCATCGCGGTGCGCCCGACCAGCAGCCAGCCGCCGGGCGAGGCCGCCGGGTAGATCCCGGCGTACGGGCCGGCCAGGGCGACCGAGCCGGCCGGCACCCGGGGACGCGGGGTCGGCAGCCGGGGCACCGCCAGTTCGGCGGGGAGCCCGGTGAGGTAGGCGAATCCGGGGGCGAAGCCGCAGAAGGCCACCCGGAAGCGGGTACGTCGCAGCCGGTCGACCACCGTCGGCACGTCCACGCCCCACTGGGAGGCGACGAGGGGCAGGTCCTCCCCGTCGTACGTCACCGGAACCTCGACCAGGTCGGCGGCGGCTGCGGGCGTGCCCGCGCCCGCTGCCGTCCCGCCGGCCGCCGCCCTGCCAGTTCCCGCACTGCCAGTTCCCGCACTGCCGGTCGCCGCCGAGTCGGCTGCCGGCGCGCCAGCGACGGTCGGCCCACCGGGGGCGCCCGGTCGGGGCGGCCAGGCGGCGATCCGCGCGGCCGTCGTGGCCGGGTCCGGCACGCCGTCGAGCAGTACGGTGGTGGCCGCCGGCACGATCTCGACGGCCGTCAGCTCGCCGCGTTCGCGCCGCCGCCACAGCTCGGCCCGCCACGCCTCCACCTGGTCGGCGTCGGCACAGTCGATCAGCAGGGCGTGTGCGCCGACGGGTCGGATCCGCATCCCGCCATACTCCCCGACCGGCGCAGGACACCAGAGTCGGTCGGCCGCCGTCCCACGTGACCGGACGCACTACTTGAAAGTAACCTACGGTGCCGTAACCTAAGGGCGTGACCACCTCCGCACCGCTTCGACTGAAGCCGGTCGACATCGGTAAGCCCCGGATGCGCGGCTGGCTGCACACGTACGCGTTCTTCGTCGCCCTCCTCTGCGGCATCGTGCTCAGCGCGATCGCCGCCACCCGGCCCGGCTGGGCCCCGCTGGTCAGTTGCCTCATCTACAGCGTGACGGTGTGCGGGCTCTTCGGCACCAGCGCGCTCTACCACCGGCGCGTGTGGTCCGAGCGCGGCTACCAGATCATGCGCCGGATGGACCATTCGATGATCTTCGTGTTCATCGCCGGCACCTACACCCCGTTCTGCGTACTGCTGCTGGAACCCCGACCGGCCACGATCATGCTGGCGCTGGTCTGGGGCGGCGCGCTCGCGGGCGTGGCGCTCAAGCTGGTCTGGCCGCACGCCCCGCGCTGGGTCTCCGCGCCGCTCTACCTGGCGCTCGGTTGGGTCTCGGTCGCGATGCTGCCCGACATCCTGCACCAGGGCGGCGTCACGGCGCTGGTGCTGCTCAGCGTTGGCGGTGCGATCTACAGCGTCGGCGCGGTCTGCTACGCGCTCCGCCGGCCCGACCCCTGGCCCACCGTCTTCGGCCACCACGAGTTCTTCCACGCCTGCACGCTCGTGGCCGCGCTCTGCCACCACATCGCCATCTACTTCGCCCTCTTCGCCTGACGGGACACGCACCGGGGGCCCCGCCGCGTGGCGGAGCCCCCGGAAAGGTCGTGTTCCCTGACGTCAGACGGTGCGGCGCGGCCGACGCACCTCGCGGTACTCCTCCACGACCCGGTCGTCCCGCACCGGCACGACCTGCTCGGCGACCACGCGCTCACCGCGCACCGGGGCGACCACGGCCCGACGGCGTGAGTTCCAGAAGTGAAGGGTGAGCAGCAGGCCGGCCACGCCGGCCAGCATCAGCACCCAGCCGACCACGGCCAGGTTGAGCCAGCCGAGATCCGCCTCCACGGCGAACGCGAAGATCGCACCCAACGCGATCAGAAAGATACTGCCACCAAAGCCCATCTCGTCGCCTCCTCGGCTGTCCCCTGGCGTTTCCTTCCGCCGCGGCCATCGGTGAGGTTGCGGCATCCATCGACTTACCCAGGCGCTCTGATCGCCAATCGGGCAAGCTGAGGGCATGACGGACGCTTCCGCCCGGGGACGCACGCTGGTGCTGCTCCGGCACGCCAAGGCCGAGCCGCCCGGGGAGGTGGTGCCGGATGTGCAGCGTCCCCTGGCCGTACGGGGCCAGGCCGACGCGGCCGCGGCCGGCGCCTGGCTGGCCAAGCACGACCTGCTGCCGGACGTGGTCATCTGCTCGGCCGCCCGGCGCACACGGGAGACCTGGCACAGCGTGGCGATGGGCATGACCGGATCCCCGCCGGAGGGCGGCTCGGCGGGCCCCGCCCCCGTCTTGCGCTACGAGGCCGACGCGTACGAGGCGCACCCGCAGGACCTGCTGGCGCTGGTCCGGAGCGTGGACCCGAGCGCCCGCACGGTGCTGCTGATCGCGCACAACCCGGGCATCTCGCTGCTCTCGGCGCTGCTCGACCCGGAGCGGGCGGACCAGGACGGCATGCGCACCAGCGACGTCGTGGTGCACCGGGCCGACGTCGACTGGCCGCAGCTCGGCGCGGGCAGGGCACCGATCACGGATCGGCACACCGCCCGCGGCTGAGCCACCCGCCGGTACGTGGCGGGTGGCTCAGAGGCGGTGGCGCCGTCCGGCCGCCGGCTCAGAACGGCGGCGCCGTCCGGCCGCGGCTCAGTGCGGTGGCGTCGTCAGCCGGGCTCAGGACGGCGGCGTCAGGCCAGGCTCAGGACGGCGGCGGCATCAGGCGGAGGTGGCTCAGGACGGTGGCGCCGTCGGCGGCGGCGGATCGGGCGGCGGAGGCATCATCGCGGTCGGGTGCGAGAGCCGGTTCTCCTCGACGATCAGAGTCCGCGCCCGCTTGCGCCGGTCCTGCCAGAACCAGAGCGTGGTGAGCAGCACGCCCAGCCCGGCCAGGATGAACACCCAACCGACCGCGCGCAGGTCGACCCACCAGACGTTGGCTCTGATGGCGAAGGTCAGGATCGCGCCGATGGCGATCAGGAAGATTCCGCTACCAATGCCCATGTGCGCTGCACTCCCCCGTGCGGTGGCTCTGGGCGTTCTCTGACGTGGCTTCGCGACGGTTACCCGCCACACCGCCCGGCTACCCGGTTGGCGTCCCCGAATAGCCGACGGAAGCACACTGCGACGGGAGGCCACCACTCTTCCCTAGCGACCCGGCTGCATCGCACGACTGCGCACGGTAACCGCGCCTCAGCAATCCACGCCCTTACTCACCGTAGCCAATCCCACTCGGCCCCACCGCCCACGAAACGGACACTGCGCCCGAACATGGACCGATTGGCGCGAACAGGCGCCCCATCGGCACCCCTCCACAGACGCTTTGCTCTGCATCAACGGACGCAACAGGCACTCAGCGTTGCTGTTGCGTCCGTGGATGCAGAGCAAAGGGCGGCGGTGGGTGGGTCCGCGGGAGCAGCGGTCCGTGACACTGCGTGATTGGCCTGACTCTGGCGTGCGGCGGCCGCAGGGCGCGGGCGCAGGCGGATGGGCGGCGTGCGCCCCGCCCGGGGGTGGCTCACGCTCCTCCGTCGCCACGTCGCCACCGTCGCCACCGTCGACAGTGGCGACGCCGTCGACAGCTTGACACCATCGGCGACGTCCGACGCGGTCTCGGGTCCGGCGGGACGGACGACGACGGCCGGCGAGCTGTTGCCCGCCGGCCGTCGTGCCGATCATCGCCGGGTCGTCCCCGGCTCCGCCGCCGCGCCGTGGCGCGTCACGGCGTACCTCAGAAGGCCTCCTCCGGGAGGTCCATGACGTCCAGGTCGGTGCTCTCGACGATCCGCCGGTCGGCACCGATGCGGGGCAGCACCTCGCGGGCGAAGAACCGGGCGGCGGCCACCTTGCCGGTGTAGAACGCCTTGTCGGCGGCGGAGACCTCGCCGGCCAGGGCCTTCAGGGCCACGTCGGCCTGCTTCTGGAGCAGCCAACCGACGACCAGGTCGCCGATCGCCAGCAGGAAGCGGCGGCTGCTCAGGCCGACCTTGTAGAGCGCCCGGGTGTCGCCGCCCTGCGCCTCGCCCAGCCAGCCGGTCATCACGCCCACCATGTTCTGGATCTCGGCAAGCGCCTTGCCCAGCGCCTGCCGCTCCTCCTTGAGCTGGCCGTTGCCGGCCTCGGTGGCGATGAACTCCTGGATCTCGCCGGCGACCGCCATCAGGGCCTTGCCGTTGTCCCGGACGATCTTGCGGAAGATGAGGTCGAGGCTCTGGATCGCCGTCGTGCCCTCGTAGAGGGTGTCGATCTTCGCGTCCCGGACGTACTGCTCCAGGGGGTAGTCCTGGAGGAAGCCGGAGCCACCGAAGGTCTGCAGCGACTCGTGGCCGAGCAGCTCGTACGCCCGCTCCGAACCGACGCCCTTGACCAGCGGGAGCAGCAGGTCGTTGACCCGCTTGGCGAGCTTGGTCGCCTTCTCGTCGCCCGCCGCCTCGGCGATGGCGACCTTGTCCTGCCAGGTGGCGGTGTAGCAGACCAGGGCGCGCAGGCCCTCGGCGTACGCCTTCTGCAGCAGCAGCGAGCGGCGCACGTCCGGGTGGTGGGTGATCGTGACGCGCGGCGCGGTCTTGTCCGCCATCTGGGTCAGGTCGGCGCCCTGCACCCGGCTCTTGGCGTACTCGAGGGCGTTCAGGTAGCCGGTCGAGAGGGTGGCGATGGCCTTGGTGCCGACCATCATCCGGGCGTTCTCGATGATCATGAACATCTGCCGGATGCCATCGTGCTTCTCGCCCAGCAGCCAGCCCTTGGCCGGCACGCCGTGCTCACCGAAGGTCACCTCGCAGGTGTTGGAGACCTTCAGGCCCATCTTGTGCTCGACGTTGGTGGCGAAGACGCCGTTGCGCTCGCCCAGCTCACCGGTGTTCTCGTCGAAGTGGTACTTCGGCACCACGAAGAGGGAGAGGCCCTTGGTGCCCGGGCCACCGACACCCTCGACGCCGACCGGACGGGCCAGCACGTAGTGGATGATGTTGTCGCTCAGGTCGTGCTCGGCGGACGTGATGAAGCGCTTCACGCCCTCGATGTGCCAGGAGCCGTCGGGCTGCGGGACGGCGCGGGCCCGGCCGGCGCCCACGTCCGAGCCGGCGTCCGGCTCGGTGAGCACCATCGTGGAGCCCCACTGCTTGTCGGCGAAGAGCTTCGCCCACCGCTTCTGCTGCTCGGTGCCCTCGACGTGCAGCACGTGCGCGAAGGACGGGCCGGAGGAGTACATCCAGACGGCGGCGTTGGCGCCGAGGATCAGCTCGGCGAGGGACCACACGAGCGCCCGGGGCGCGTTGCTGCCGTCCAGCTCCGTCGGGAGCTCCAGGCGCCAGAACTCGGAGTTCATGAACGCCCGGTACGACTTCTTGAACGACTCCGGCAGCGGCGCGGTGTGCGTGGCCGGGTCGAAGACCGGCGGGTTGCGGTCGCTGTCCGTGTAGCTGGCGGCCAGATCCTCCCGGGCGAGGCGGTCGACCTCGGCGAGGATGTCGCGTGCGGTGTCGACGTCCAGGTCCGTGTACGGCTCCTGGCTGAACGCCTGGTCCGCCCCGAAGACCTCGAAGAGGTTGAACTCGAGGTCCCGAAGGTTGCTCTTGTAGTGGGTCATGCTCGCTGGCCCCGCTTCCGGACAGGTGTTACCGATCAGTAACCCAGACTGTATTACCGATGGGTAGGCAGCGACAAGCCGATCACCGAAGTGACGGCGATTACACACTTCCCGTTCGGGTTGCGGAAGGGGGGCGTCGAGCCCGCCCGGCTCAGCTCTCGGCCGCGCCGACTTCCCAGCTCGGCACGGCGACCGTGGCGGGGCCGCGCGAGCCCGTGTACTCCATCAGGACCAGGGCGATGTCGTCGTCGAGCCGGCCGTGCACCCACTCGACCAGGGCGGTCTCCAGCGAGGCGAGCCCGTCGCCGACGGTGCCGTGGCCGAGCAGCCGCCAGGCCCGGTCGGCGGTCGGGAAGAACTCCCCGTCCCGGCGCGCCTCGCCGAGCCCGTCGGTGAAGAGCAGCAGCCGGTCGCCGGGCTCCAGCCGCTCGACCCGGGGCCGTACGACCGGCATGAAGCCCAGCGGCGGGGCGGGGGCCGGCGGTTCGAGGGGGATGACGGCGCCCCGGCGCAGCAGCAGCGGCGGCGGGTGGCCGCAGTTGACGATGGTGAGCGTCCCGCCCCGCTCCTCGACCAGTGCGGCGGTGACGAAGTCCTCGTCGCCCACGCTCCGGGCCACCGCCCGGTCCAGGTCGGTCACGACGGCCCGCAGGTCCGCCCGCTCGTACGCCACGTGCCGGTACGAGCCGAGCACGATGCTGGCGAGCCGCACCGCGTCGAGGCCCTTGCCCCGCACGTCGCCGATGATCATCCGCACCCCGTACGGCGTGTCGACCGCCTCGTACAGGTCGCCGCCGATCTCGGCCGTGGCGGTGGACGAGATGTAGCGGGCGGCCACCGAGAGCGAGCCCACCTGCGGACCGAGCGGGCGCAGCACGGCCTGCTGGGCGACGGATGCGAGTCGGGACAGCTCGGCGATCCGCTCGGCCTGCCGCTGCCGCACGGACGCCGTGGCCACCGCGATGGCGGTGCCCAGCGCGATGCCCGCGACGGCGACCGTGGTGGGCAGCGCGACGGTCTCCTCCCAGAGCGCGAAGCCGGCCCCCAGGGCCGTGGCGGCCATGCCCACGCCGAGCACGATCCGCCACGACGCCAGCGCGGCCGTCAGGAACGGCGCGGCCACCATGAGCGCGATGTAGTTCGCCGGACGGCCGTCGGCCAACTCCACGGCCGAGACGATCGCGAGCAGGACGAAGGCCGCGCCGAGGCCGGCGCGGGATCCGGGGCTCAGTGGGCCGGGGCCCGACTGGAAGGGTCGCGTGCGTACGAGGGACAGCATGCCTGATGGACGTGAGCGGGTGAATGAACCTGACCCGTCGGGCGAGCATGTTCTGCCCACCCGGATCGTGTCACCGGGCCGATCGCCACCCGGCCGGCGCTCAGCCGAGCACCTCGTAGCGGACCTCCACGTGACCGGCGTCGAGCGAGGCGATCTCGGCGAAGGCGGCGCGGGACAGGTCCAGGCAGCGCCCCTCGATGAACGGGCCACGATCGTTGACGCGCACCGTCACGGACTTGCCGTTCGCCGGGTTGGTGACCCGGACCCTCGTGTCGAACGGCAGGGTCTTGTGGGCGGCGGTCAGCGCGGACGGATCGAAGTTCTCGCCGTTGGCGGTGAGCTGCCCCTCGGAGTAGAACGAGGCGCCGCACGAGCCGCTGTCGACGACCGGGCGGGCGGTGCTGCTCTTCTTCGTCGCGGTGGGCTTCGGCGCGGCGGTGCGCGGCTTGCTCCGGGAGGGGGCCTGGGTGGACCGGCTGGCCCTGGGGCTGGCGGTCGCGCTCGGCGACGCGCTGGCGCTCGGCGTAACGGCCGGCGGGGCGGCCGGCGAGGTGGGGGCCGCACCGGTCGGCAGGTCGCTGGGCGCGAGGTCGACCGCGGCCGGCCGGGCGGGCTCCGCGCCCGAGGTCAGCTGGACGGCGCCGACGGTGCCGCCGACGGCGAGGGCGACCCCGACCGCCGCGGTGGCCGCGATGCCGGCCGGCGAGGAGAACATGCGGGTACGGGAGTGCCTGCCAGTCACCGGTCCGGGTCCTTTCGTCTTACGAGCAAATCGGGTCGGACCGTAACGAGAGAAGCACATCCGAAGTCAACGTGATCATGGTGGTATGACCGCAATTGCAGTGATACGTGTGGCCGATCATCCGATCCGACGTGGGCCGGGCGGCCCGGGTGCGGGGCGGGGCGCCCGGCCCGGTCACCGTGGCGCAGGATGGGCCCATGCCCTCCGAGCTGAGCGGACGCCTCGCCGCGCTGGTCAGGTGGATCGATCCCGGCCCCGGTGCCACCCATCTGGTCAGCGACGTCTCCGGCTGGTGGCGGGACCCGGAGGTCCTCGCCCGGCTGGGACCGGCCCTCGTGGCGCCGTTCCGGGCCGCCCGGCCCACGGTGGTGGTCTCACCGGCGGTCACCGGCTACCTGCTCGGCCCGCTCGCCGCGACGGCGCTCGGGGTCGGCTTCGTGCCGGCGCACAAGCCGGGCGACGGCCGGCTGCCCTCCGGGCCGCTCACCTGGGCGCAGAGCCCGCCGGACTTCCGGGGACGACGGGTCGACCTGGCCGTACGCGACCACGGGCTCGGCCGGGGCGACCGGGTGCTGGTGGTGGACGACTGGGTGGCGACCGGGGCGCAGGTCCGCGCGCTCTACGAGATCTGCGCCGCGCGGGGTGCGGAACCGGTCGGCACCGCCACCGTCGTACTCGACTGCCCCCCGGCGGTCGCCGCCGAACTGCGCGTCCGAGGGCTCGTGGACGGCGCCGACCTGACGGCTTGACCTGAACCTCGGTTCAGGTCGGAGGATCGCCGCATGGGCGAGGAGATCCTGGACGAGGCGTACCGACGACTGCACCGCACCGGTCCCGAGTACGAGGGCTGGCTCTCCAAGCCGGTCAGCTGATCTGGGCGAACGTCTCGACGGCCGTGCAGACCCGGCCGAGCGCCTCCGCCGAGCGGGCCAGCGGACCCGGCACCATCAGCGCGTGGTCGGCCTGCTCGATCTCCACCACGTGCGGGGTGAGCCGGCGGGCGAGCGAGCCGTCCCAGGACGGGTCCGCCGTGCCGCCCACCAGCAGGAACGGCGTGGTGGCGCGGCGCAGGCCGTCGACCACGGCGGGCACGTGGAGCAGCGGGGTGAGCCAGACGGCCGGCAGCGCGCGGTCGGCCGCGAGCGGCGTGGCCATCGAGCCGAGCGACTTGCCGACCAGCAGGTGCGTCGGCTCGGCGAGGGTCGGGGTGACCTGCCCGATCACCCATTCGATGGCAGGCCCCGGCCCCTCCCGGTCGGGGGCGAACCGCTCCGGCACCTCCCACGAGACGGCGTGCAGGGCGTAGCCGACGCGGCGCAGCGCCTCGCCGGCGTAGACGAAGAGCGGGAAGCGGGTGTCGTAGCCCCGGCCGGGGATGAGCACCGCGCGCCTGTCCGCCATGCCGCCCTCCCGATCGTCGCCCCACCCACCGTAGCGCCCGTCACACCGACGGTGGAGGCGGAAATGCCACGACGGGTGATCGACGGCGACGGTACCGTCGGCAGGATGTGGCCTCGCATCGGTGGACTGCGCACCCTCGCCCTCGGCACCCCCGGCGAGCTGCGGACCCGGCTCAACACCCTGGTGCTCGCCGGGGTGAAGACGGCGACCGCCGGGCTGACCACCGAGTACGCCGAGGAGGGCGAGGAGCTGGAGCGCGCCGGTGAGCGGCTGGCCCTCGTCGACGACGAGGACGCGCTGGTCGGCGTCGTGGAGGTCACCGGCGTCGAGGTGGTCCGCTTCGCGGACGTGCCGTGGGACTTCGCCCGCTCCGAAGGGGAGGGCGACCGTTCCATCGAGGAGTGGCGCGCCGGTCACGCCGCCTACTGGGCGCGCGTGGGCACCCCCGTCACCGACGACAGCGAGGTCGTCTGCATCCGGTTCCGGTTGGTCTCCGGCGGCGACGGCGGGATCACCACCGGAGACCTCGGCACCTGAGCGCGCCGGCTCGACGGGCCGATCGGCCGGCCGGGCTGACGCCTCCGGCAGCACCTGCGCCAGGTAGGCGCCCGGTCAGGCGCGACGCAGCTCGGGCAGCAGGCGGGTGGCGACGTCCGCCAGGACGGCCTCGTCGCCGGCGTACCAACTGCTGGCCCGGGGCCAGTGGGTGACCACGTCGGTGAAGCCGAGGGTGGCGGCCCGGCCGACCTGGTCGGCGAAGAAGTCGGCGCTGCGCAGCGAGAAGACCGGCGCGGAGTCGAGCGAGAGGTAGCGGTCCAGGGTGCCCGGGTCGCGGCCCGCCGCGGCCAGCGTCGCGTCCATCCGGGCGGCGGCCTCGGCCACCCCGTCCCACCAGCTCTCCAGGTCGTCCACCGTGGGCCCGGTGGTGACCCAGCCCTGGCCGAAGCGCGCCACCAGCCGCATCGACCGCGGCCCGTTGGCGGCCACCACGAACGGCACCCGGGGCGTCTGTACGCAGCCCGGGTCGTTGCGCGCGTCCACGGCGGTGAACCACTCCCCGCGCCAGGTCGTACCGTTCTCGCGCAGGATGAGGTCGAGCAGTTCGGTGAACTCGGCGAACCGGTCCACCCGCTGGCGCGGCGGCAGCGTCTCCCCGCCCAGCACGGCCGAGTCGAAGCCGATGCCGCCGGCACCGAGGCCGAGCAGCAGCCGCCCGCCGGAGACGTCGTCGAGCGCGGTGACCTGGCGGGCGAACGCCGCCGGGTGACGGAAGTTCGGCGAGGCGACCAGCGTGCCGAGCCGGATCCGGGAGGTCACCGTCGCGGCGGCCGTCAGCGTGGTCACGGAGTCGAACCAGGGTCCGTCGACCAGGTCCCGCCAGCCCAGGTGGTCGTACGTCCAGGCGTGGTCGAAGCCCCACTCGTCCGCCTGCGACCAGCGGCGACGCGAGTCGGACCAACGCTGGTCGGGAAGGATCACGATGCCAATCCGCATGATCGCCAGCCTAGGCCCCGTGGCGGGGGGCGGGGCGGACCAGGCCGTCGCCGCCCGGGCGTCCGTCCGCACGGGCCTTGACCATGTATCGATGATCTGAATATGGTGTCACCCGTGACCGCGATGCGAGAGCCGACCTTCCTGATCCTCACCGCACTCGCCGGCGGCCCCCGGCACGGCTACGGCATCATCCGCGACGTCACCGCCCTGTCCGCGCAGCGCGTCACCCTGCTGCCGGGCACCCTCTACGCCGCGCTCGACCGGTTGCACGCGCAGGGGCTCGTCGCGCCCGACCGCGAGGAGACCGTCGACGGCCGGCTCCGCCGCTACTACCGCCTCACCCCGGACGGGATCGGCGCCCTGGACGTCGAGACCGCCCGGCTGCGCCAGCTCGCCACCGCCGCCGAGACCCGGCTGCGCGCGCTCCGCCCCGGCACCGCCTGACGACCCGCTCACCCTGTCCCCGCGCACCACCGCTTCCGGGCAGCACGACCGCACCGCCGCACCACGCTCTGGCACCACCGTCTGCCGCACCGCTTCCGGTGCGTACCGATCGGAAGGACAGTCATGCCGACGACCGGCGACCCGCTCGCCCGCCGCTACCGGCGGCTGCTGTTCTGCCACCCCCGCGCCTACCGGCGGGCCCGGGCCGACGAGATGGTCGGGGTGCTGCTGGACGCGGCGCCGCCGGGCCGCACCCGGCCGACGGCGCGCGAGGCCGCCAACCTGATCCGGCACGGCCTGCGCTGCCGGCTGGGACGACCGGCCAGCCGCACGGTCGGCGTCTGGGCCACCCTCACCGCCGTCGTCTGCGGCCTGTTCACCGCAGCCCTCGCCACCCGGGCCGCCTGGGAGACCTCTCCGCCGCAGCCCGACCGGGCCGAGACCGCCGCCGTCTTCGCCGCCGTGCTGCCCGGTCACGACCTCGGCGACGTCGACCTGGCGCCGGCGCTCTTCACCTTCTACAGCCAGCCGCTCACCGTCCGGGCGCTCGACAACCTGCTGCTCGGCGACGGCGGCGAATACCAGCAGAGCGCCGTCGTGGCCGGCGCGGCCGGCTCACCCCCGAGGCCCGCCGACGAGACGCTCGCGTTGGCGCAGCGGCGCCTGCAAGAGACCGGCTGGCAGGTGTACGAGCCGATGGTCCGCAGCAACCCGGGCTGTGTCGACAAGGCGTGCGTCCCGGTCGTCACGATCACCGACACCACCCTGCTCGCCCGGCGCGGCGACACGGTCCTCCAGCTCCACGTCGCCGCCCCGCCCTCGCCCGACGGCAGCAACCTGTCGCTGACCCTGAGCCGGACGGCCCCGCCGGCCGTGCTGCCGGCCGGCGTCGCCAGCGGCCTGCTGGGAACGACCCTCGGCTGGCTGGTCTTCGGGTGGGCCAGCCGGCGCACCGAGGCGGGACACCCCGCCCGGGGAGCGGTCAGCGTCCTGCTCGCGATCACCCTGTTCCTCTGGTGGACGCCCGTGTTGCTGGCCGCCCCGAGCCTGCTCCGGCACCACCGCGCCGAGCCGCACCCGACGTGGCACCCGCTGTGGGAGTGGCTGGGCCAGCCGGCGGCCTCACTGCTGTTCGTGGTGGGCGCGGCGAGCGCGCTGCTGGGGCTGGCGCTGGCCACCCTGCCTCGACGCAGCCCGCTGCCGTCGACCGCCGTCGGCTGACCGCCGGGCATCATCCGGCGGGGCGACCGCCGTCAGTCCCACCAGAACGACCAGGAGTGCATGCCGAGGAGTTCCTCGGCATAGGCGGTCAGCGAGCCGGCGCCCTGCCAGACGTTGTCCGGGCAGAAGGCGAAGTGCTCGGCCGCAACCGCCAGGGCGTGCCCAGTGGACGTCGGTGGCGCGGCGACGCTGAGGTTCAGGGTGGCGAAGCCGACGCCCACCACCCGTACGCCGAACCGGTCCTCCCAGCTGCGCAGCACCGCCGAGATCTCCCCGGCGTCGCCGGTGTGGTTCGTCGGGCCGGACCAACCCACGACGGCCAGGGTGTCCGCGCTGCGGATGGCCGGCACGAGCCCGAGACGCGTCCGCCCGTCCACCAGGAACTCCGCGCACTCGTCGGCGAGCACGTCGGGCGCCTCCGTCAGGTCGCCCGGCCTGACGAGACCGGGCCAGTTCCGGCCGAACGGGGCCCTGACGGCCGACGTCTCGTCCTCGTCGACCGTCGTGCAGCCGGCCCACCATCGGGCCAGCAGTTCCGCCACGTCGTGGCGCTCCGGCGACGACATGTCGGCCGGACGGACCTCGCCGTCGACCCAGGGGCGGCTCTCGTCGCTCGACAACCCGCTCAGCAGCAGCGGCCACAGCCCGGACTCCGGATGCAGCGCCCGCATCCGCGCCCACAGTCCCGGATCGGCGGGGGCGTCGCTCAGCCAGTACGGCGGCGGTCCGCCGTCCTCCGGCTCGACCGTGCGGCCGGGCGGCAGTGCCGCGGGCGGTAGCGAACTCAGCAACTGGGAGAGGTTCGGAATCACGGCGAGAGCGTAGGCGGCCCGTACGACCAATCCCGGCCCTCCCGCGATGCCCCGCTCCGGGCCTATGGGGCTCCGAACGGCTCGTCGTGCCGCGGAAGCGCGCCTGGTCGCCGTCGATGCTCGGCGCGGACCCCGCGATCACACCGCCGTCCGGCGGGCGGTGGATTTCGGTGGCTGAGCCCTGCCCGCAGGGGCTAGAACGGTGGTCGTGACCGCCAACATGGACGCCGACGAGGTCCACGCCGTCCTGGCCGCCCTCACCGATGCCGGGTGCCGGGCCTGGATCGGCGGTGGATGGGGCGTCGACGCGCTCGTCGGACACCAGACCCGTACGCACCGCGACCTGGACCTGGCCATCGCGGCGGAGCAGGAAGCCGCGGCGTTGGGGGCTCTCGGCCGGCTCGGCTACGTCGTCGAGACCGACTGGCGGCCGGTCCGCGTCGAGGTCGTCGCCGGCGGGCGGGGGCGGGTCGACCTGCATCCGCTGACGTTCGACGAGGCCGGCGACGGCCACCAGGCCGGCCTCGACGGCGGCAGCTTCCGCTGGCCGAAGGGCTGCTTCACCACCGGCACCATCGCCGGTCGCCGGGTCGACTGCATCTCGGTCAACCAGCAGTTGCTGTTCCACAGCGGCTACGAACCGCGCGACGTGGACCACGCCGACCTTGCCTGGTTGCACCGCCTCGCCGCACGCCCGGCGCCCGGCGGCGAGCGGAGACCCTGAGCCGGCGGCCCCTCCGGACCGTGGGCGGCGCCGGACCGTCCACCGATGGTCCACCGGCGGCCCGGCCCCCGGGGCTCCACCGTGGAGGCGGGCCGGTGCGGCGAAGCGGTCAGGCCGGCGTCAGGATCAGCCATCCGAAGCCGACGACGTCGCGGTAGCCGGTGAGATATTCGACGCGCCGCTCGTCGGCGAACGCACGCGCCTCCGGCGTGCCGAGGCGTTCGATGCCCGCACGCCAGTCGGACTCGAAGTCGTCCCACTCGGCGAGGGTGGACACGGCGACGTGCAGCGGTCGGAACCCCGCGTCCACGGCGAGCTGGGCCAGGCCGGCCAGGTCGGGCATGTCGCCGAAGGTCTCGCGGACCCGTTCGCCGGGACTGGCCTGGTAGAAGCCGCCAGCGAACAGCAGTCTGCCGCCGGGCAGGGTGAGCCGGTGCAGCGCGGCGAGGGCTTGCGCGGCGTCGCCCCAGATGTGGCCGGCCCCGACGTTGACGACGAGGTGGGCGGGCCGGTCCCAGGTGGCCGCGTCCGCGCTGTGGAACGTGACCCGGTCGGAGGCGCCCCGCTCCGTCGCGCGCAGCCGGGCCCGCTCGGCGTCGCGCTCCACGCCGTCGCCGGCGATGCCGTGGGCCGCGCACAACCGTAGGAGCAGCTCGCCGTTGCCGCAGCCAAGGTCCAGGGCTCGCCAACCCGCCCCGGTGGGAGTCAGTCGCCGGACCAGGTCTGCTGCCCGATCCTCGCCGAGCGGCGAGTTGAAGGTCAGGTTGGCCGCGGCGGCGACCAGGTAAGTACTGCGATCCTGGCTGTTCACCGGCATACGGTACGACAGTGGGCCCGTGCCCGAGGGGCGCCGAAATCGACGGTCGAGACTCCGTCCTGGTCAGGGCCTTGGGGTGGAACGAAGACGGAAATCGGACCCGCGTAGCTGGCCGTGATGATGAACGAGGTGGTGTCGTCCGCCGGGGTTCACGTCGGTCAGGCTGGTGATGAAGTCCGAGCGGACGTGTACGAGCCCCTGCCCGGTTCGCCCGCCTGGGTGCCGGCCAGCGCGGTGGGGACGACGTCGGCACGCGACGGACACGGCTGGCTCAACGCATACGATCATGCCCGTGGAGGGTCTGGGAGCCCTCGGCGCGGTGCTCCGCGGCGCGCTGAGTTGCCTGTTCGTCTGTCTGATGCTCTGTGCCGTCGCTGCGGCTTGGGCAACTTGGCCCACGCGCCGGTAGTGGCCACTGGCCGCCTCGGCCCGCCGTAGACGTTGAGGCGGAACTGATGCCGCAACGGCCGTAGGGCGGCACCGGAGCGCCTTGCTGCTGCCGGACTCCGGTCAGTTGTACAGCCAGAAGGCAGCACAGCCGTAACAGAGCGCAAGTAGCACGACCGAGGTGAGCAGCAGCACGAGCAGCGTGAGCAGTTCGGTGCGCGCCGCTGGCAGAGACGGATCCAGCGGGCGAACTGCCCCCGGCGGCTCAGAGTCGGGCACGGCGTGATCATGTCAGACCCGAGGACGGCCGCGAAGTTGTACGCGTGACGAGCCGTGCCGTCCGCGCGAAGGGGCGCTCCACCGGCCGTGATGCTCGAAACGTCTGCGGTCGGTGGCGCCGGTTTGGTTGCGTCTCGCGCTCGTCAGTGACCGCTCCGCCCTCTGGCTACCGGTCCGTGGACGGCCCATCGAAATCAGCCTGGCGCTCGGCCTGCCAGTTGGCGTGTCCCTTCAGTAGGTATCCGGTTCAGTAGATCGCGAACAGGATCAGGAAGCACGTGAAGAACACCCCCGAGACGATGCTCGCAATGACGAGTGCTTCCCTGCCGTTCGACAGCCCGTGTGTGGCGAATCCGGCGAGCCCCAGGAAGAAGAAGATGACCATGTAGATAGGCAGCGTCGCGCTGTCGGCCGGGTGAGGAACGCGAGGCAGCCATGGGGCCTGAGAGTCTTTGTCGATCACGCCGTGAGTATCGAGGACGCTCACGGTGGGAGCTAGCGGATCTTCTCGTCGCCGCGGACCGTCCGATGCCCACCGCAGTTCACCAGCAGGCCGGGGATGACCGGGGCTGATGGCACGCGAAATGATCGTTGGCGTTAAAGTGCCGAAGGCCCCGGTCGGGACTCGTGTCCTGACCAGGGCCTTTCGCGTGGAGCGGGTGACGGGAATCGAACCCGCACTGTCAGCTTGGGAAGCTGATGTTCTGCCATTGAACTACACCCGCAGGCGGCACCACTGTACCTGAGTCGTCACGTCGGTGCACCCAGGTACCCCTCCGACACCACCCGCGCCGCGATCTTGGCAGCAAACGGCCCCCATAGGTGCCCGAACTCACCAAGATCGCACCACGCCACCGCCAGCCGCGCCACCGCCAGCCGCCAGCCGCGCCGTCGTGCAGCTCGACGGGCCCGGTCCGCGCGCCCTGGTCCGAACCGGGACCGCGAGTCGCATCCCCATCGCCGCACGTCGATCGTTCACGCGTACCGCCAGGAAAAAGTTCCACCGCGGCAACATATGGGCGTTCTCAAATACCTCGATCGGTTGTAACGTCTGCCCAACGTTCCAGCCACGGCGTGACATACCCCCTGTCGCGCCGCCAGAAAGAGGTGGGCCCATGGGACTCCGTCCCAACCTGCTGACCCGGCGTACGGCCGGTGTCGCGTCGACGACCCTCGCGCTGCTGATCAGCACCGCCGCCGTGGGCGTCGTGCCGGCCGCTTCGGCCTTCTCCGCCGCCCCGAGCGAGGTCTGCGTCGAGCCGGCCGACGTCCACTCGGACGCCCGCGTCAAGCCCGGCGGCGGCGCCGAGCACGAGCCGAACGAGTTGACCCTCGCGGAGACCCGCGAGCGCGAGGCCGACCTGGCCGCCGCCCTGCGCGAGCGGGCACGGTTCCGCGCCGGCGCCGGCGCCTCCACGATGGCCGCCACCGTCACCATCCCCGTGGTGGTGCACGTGATCCAGGAGAACAGCACCCGGGCCGGCGGCAACATCCCCGACTCGATGATCAACTCGCAGATCAGCGTGCTGAACCAGTCGTTCAGCGGGGCGACCGGCGGCGCGTCCACCGCGTTCAGCTTCCAGCTCCAGACGATCAACCGGGTGACGAACCCGTCCTGGTACCCGATCGTGCAGGGTTCCTCGGCGGAGCGGTCGATGAAGACCTCGCTGCGTACGGGCGGCAAGAACACCCTCAACATCTACCTGGGCGAGCTGAGCGACAGCCTGCTCGGCTGGGCGACCTTCCCGACCCGCAAGCTCAGCAGCATGGACGGCGTCGTCGTGCTGAGCGAGTCGCTGCCGGGCGGCACCGCCACCAACTACAACCAGGGCGACACGGGCACCCACGAGGTCGGCCACTGGCTGAACCTCTACCACACCTTCCAGGGCGGCTGCTCCGGCTCGGGCGACAGCGTCAGCGACACCGCGGCCGAGGCGTCGCCGGCCTCCGGCTGCCCGACCGGGCGGGACACCTGCACCGCCCCCGGCGTCGACCCGATCACCAACTTCATGGACTACAGCTACGACTCCTGCATGTACCAGTTCACCGCCGGGCAGGCCAGCCGCATGCTGACCGCCTGGAACGCGTACCGCGCGGCGTAGTTCCGCCGTACGACCGCACCGGTGCCGGCCTCGCTCGACGGGGCCGGCACCGGCGTCTGTGCGGCCGGGCACACGGGGACGGTGCGGGGGTCACGGTGCGGCGCCCCGGAGGGGGGACGGCCCAGGGCGCCGCACCGCGTCTCAGGCGGCGGGGCGGGCGGCGTGGTCGCCGGCGCACCCCGACCGGGTCTCGGGCATGAGCGCGGTGCCGCCGGCGGTCGCGCGGGGGTCGAGCCACACCTGGACGGCGGGCCGGCCGTGCCCCTCGCCGGCGCCGCCCGCGACGCCGGACTCACGGCGGGCCAGCATCGCCACGTCGACGGTGAACTCGAAGACCCGCCAGTCGACCTGCGGTGCGGCCCGGTGGCTGCGGGCCAGCCGGGCGACCCGGGCCGGGTCGGTCACCGGTTGGGCGTGGCCGGCGACGTAGGCCTCGTCGTCGCTCTCCTCCGGCGGGAAGGAGTGCAGCGCGTAGCGGCCGTCGCGCTCCAGGTCGCGCCGCTTGGGCGAGTCGACGACGAAGCAGAAGAGCCCCTCGTCGGTGATCACCGGGGAGACCGGGTGCACCCGGGGACCGCCGTCGGCGCGGACGGTGGCCAGGTAGCCGAAGCCCGGCCCGTACTGCTGCATGAGAAGGCGGATCCCGTCGGCGAGGCGGGGCTCGTCGGCGGCGAATTCGGACCAGGAAGCCATGCGGACATTCTATCGAACAAACGTTCGAACACGCACTCCGACACGCAGGTCACGCGCATCGCTCGCTAAGGTGTGCGGATGCTGCTCTCCGACCGCGACCTGGCCTCCGAGATCGAGGCGGGCACGCTCGCGCTGGAGCCGTTCGAGCCCGCGCTGGTGCAACCGTCCAGCATCGACGTACGCCTGGACAAGCTCTTCCGGGTCTTCAACAACCACCTCTACACCCACATCGACCCCGCGCAGCAGCAGGACGACCTCACGTCGATGGTCGAGGTGCCGGAGGGCGAGCCGTACGTGCTGCATCCGGGCGAGTTCGTGCTCGCCTCGACGCTGGAGGTGATCACGCTCGGCGACCAGCTCGCCGGCCGCCTCGAAGGAAAGAGCTCACTGGGCCGGCTCGGCCTGCTCACCCACTCCACGGCGGGCTTCATCGACCCGGGCTTCTCCGGTCACGTGACCCTCGAACTGTCCAACGTGGCCAACCTGCCGATCACCCTCTGGCCGGGCATGAAGATCGGGCAACTCTGCATCTTCCGGCTCTCGTCGCCGGCGCAGCACCCGTACGGCTCGGCCGTCTACGGCTCGCGCTACCAGGGGCAGCGCGGGCCGACCCCGAGCCGTTCCTGGCAGCACTGGCGCACCTGGCCGACCCGCTGACCCGGACGCAGCGGGCCGGGACGGGCCCCTTCCCGCACCGGAGGCGTCGGGAGGGGCCGTCCCGCCGGCTCAGCCGGGCCGGCCGTAGCTGTGGATCGGGCCGTCGTCGACCTTCTTCATCTTGATCGGCACCCCGGCACGGGAGGCGTGCACCACCCAGCCCCCGCCGACGTACATGCCGACGTGGTGCAGGTCGCTGTAGTAGAAGACGAGGTCACCCGGGCGCAGCTCGCCCCGGCTGACGGTCGCGGTGGCCCGGCGCTGCTGCGCGGCGTTGTGCGGCAGCGAGACCCCGGCCTTCGCCCAGGCGGCGAGCATCAGGCCGGAGCAGTCGTACGAGTTCGGCCCCTCGGCGCCCCAGACGTAGGGCTTGCCGATCTGCGCACAGGCGAACTTCACGGCGGTGCCGGCCGCGCCGCCGGGATAGCCGGCGGGGCAGGGTGCGGGGCGCAGCGGCCCGCCGCCGCCGTTGCCGTAGATCCGCAGCCGCAGCTTCTGCAACCGGTCGATCTCGGCGTTGATCTGCTTCTTCTTCGCCGCGAGCTGGGCCTCGGTGCGGCTGAGCTGGACGACCATCTCGTCCAGCGGCGCCTTCTTCGCGGCCAGCCGGTCGCGCAGCTCGGCGACCTGCCGCACGTCCTGCTGCTGGTGCTGGGCGAACCGGTCGAGCAGTTCGAGCTGCCCGACCATCTCGCTCGGTGATCGGCTGCCCAGCAGGGCGTTGACGGCGGAGACGTTCTCGCCCTTGTAGGCGCGGGCGGCCAGCGCGCCCACCTTCTCCATCGCCTGGTCGACCTGCTTCTCCAGCGGCCCGATCTGCGCGGCGAGCGCGTCAGCCTGCTTCCGCCTGGCGGCCAGGCCCTGTCGGGTGGCGTTGTGCCGTTCGATGACCGGTTCGAGCTTGTTCCAGTCCTCGTCGATCTGCCGCTCGATCTCGGCGACCGTCGGTTCGGCGTGGGCCGCCGTGGCGCCGCCGGTCAGGACGACGGCGAACGCGGCCAGGGCGGCGAGGGCGGTGGTGCAGCGGTACCAGCGTGGGCGCGGCGCAGCCGTCACCGGGTCGGCGAGGGCCGACCGGGTCGACGGTGGCCGCGGGGCATGGTGTGCCACCGGGCTTCGTACTCCTTCTTCCGGACCGCCTACCGGGTTAGCTGACGGGTTCGGGCGGGAAGGGGCGCCCTACCGCAGGATCGCGGATTCACCCCGGGGAACCTGGGTCCCCGGCTCGCTCGGGAGCGACTCGGCGGTGTCGGACCGTCACCGCCCTGGTTGGACGGATTGTCACCGGCCGACGAAGGACCAGAGTAGAGACGACCGTTATCGATCCGCAACCCTGCGGGCGGTGACACTCCGTACCCACCGGGACCGGACGGATCCGCAACCCGGACGACGAAGATTTCCTTCCTTTTAAAGTGTCTGACGGAAAGGTATTGACCAGAGGCGGCGGGCGGGGCGAAGGTGGCCCCAACTTCGCCCGTCCGAACTGGGGGTCTGATGCACCTGTCAGCGACATCGAGGAGCAGACGCGTCCTGCTGGCCGCCGCCGTGGCCGCCGCCATGGCGGCGACGCCGCTCACCGCCGCCGGATCCGCCGCCGCAGCAGCGCCGGTGGACGACCGGCAGCAGCAGTACGCCGCCGCGGCGGCCGAGTACGGCGTGCCGGAGAGCGTCCTGCTCGGGGTCTCCTACCTGCAGTCCCGCTGGGACACCAACGCCGGAACGCCGAGCACCAGCGGCGGCTACGGACCGATGCACCTCACCGACGCCGAGCACGTCGCCGCCATGTCCGGCGGCACGCACCACGACGAGGGCACCGAGGACCCGCGCGGCGACGACTCCCGCCCGTCCCTGGCCGAGGCCCACGAGCCGCCGGCCACCCCGCCGCCCGCCGAGGCCGCACTCCGGACCGTCGACGCCGCCGCCGGTCTGACCGGCGCCAGCGAGGAGGCGCTGCGGACGGACGTCACGGCGAACATCCGGGGCGGCGCGGCGCTGCTGGCCGCGTACCAGAAGGAGATCGGCGCCCCGGTCGGAGCCGACACCGACCCGGCGGCCTGGTACGGCGCGGTGGCCCGGTACTCCGGCGCGGACAGCGCCGACGCCGCGGCGGCCTTCGCCAACGAGGTGTACGCCACCATCGCCACGGGCGACAGCCGGGTGACCGACGACGGACAGCGGGTCACGCTGGCCGGCCGCGCGATCCAGCCGGACCGCTCCTGGCTGGACCGGCTGCGCCTGCGCAAGCTCACCCGGCCCGACGGGCTGGAGTGCCCGAGCGACATCTCCTGCGAGTGGATCCCGGCCCCCTACCAGCAGTACGGCCCCACGCTCGGCGACTACGGCAACCACGACCTGGGGAACCGGCCCGCGCAGCAGAAGATCGAGTACATCGTCATCCACGACACCGAGGGCTACTTCGGTCCCAGCGTCAACCTGGTCAAGGACCCGAAGCGGGTGGGCTGGCACTACACCCTGCGCTCGGTGGACGGGCACATCGCCCAGCACATCAAGACCAAGGACGTCGGCTGGCACGCCGGCAACTGGTACGTGAACTCCAAGTCCATCGGCCTGGAGCACGAGGGCTTCGCCGGGCACGGCACCTGGTACACCGAGGCGATGTACCGCACCTCCGCCAAGCTGGTCCGCCACCTGGCTCGGGCGTACAACATCCCGCTGGACCGCAACCACATCATCGGGCACGACAACGTCCCCGGCACCGTCGCCGCGAACGTGCGCGGCATGCACTGGGACCCGGGACCGTACTGGAACTGGTCGCACTACTTCGACCTGCTCAAGGCGCCGTTCTTCTCGACCGGCACGCACCGCACCGGGCTGGTCACCATCGACCCGGACTTCGCCACCAACCAGCCGCCCTTCACCGGCTGCAACCGGCAGCCCCCGGGCGTGCCGAACCCGCCCCCGGCGACCGCCCCCTGCCCGCTGCGCGGCTCCTCGGCGCTGTTCCTGCACAACGCGCCGAGCCAGGACGCGCCGCTGCTCAACGACATCGCGCTGCGACCCGACGGCACCCCGAACACCACGTACGTCTCCGACCACGGCGCCCGGGTGTCGGCCGGACAGACGTACGCGCTCGCCGAGGTGCGGGGCGACTGGACCGCGATCTGGTACCTCGGCCAGAAGGGGTGGTTCCACAACCCCGCCGCCAAGCCGACGGCGAAGTGGTCCGTCGGGCTCGTGGTGACCCCGAAGGCCGGTAAGGCCACCATTCCGGTGTACGGCCGGGCCTACCCGGAGCAGGCCGCGTACCCGGAGGGCGTGCCGTACCAGACGATCTCGCCGCTGCAGTACACCCTGTCGGCCGGTCAGCGGTACGCCGTCGGCAACCTGCTCCCCGGCGAGTACTACCGGGCCACCACGTTCGACGGCTCCGCTCCCCACGACCGGACGGTCGTCCGGGGCGACAACAAGTACGTGCAGGTCCAGTTCGGTCACCGGATCATGTACGTCAACCTGGACGACGTGAACGTGGTGCCGTCCCCGCTGGGCGCGCCCCGCTGATCCATCCGCACGACGAGGGCCCCCGGTCGATCCGATCGGGGGCCCTTCCGTTGCGCGGTGCGGATCAGCCGGGCCTGCGGAACCCGGCCACCGGCATGGTGTTGATGCTGGAGACGTTGACCGGCTTGCCGGCCCGGGGCGCGTGCACCATCTTGTCGTTGCCGAGGTAGAGGCCGACGTGGTGCAGGTCGCTGAAGAAGAAGACCAGGTCACCGGGGCGCGCCTCGGAGCGCGGGATGGCCTTGCCCTCGTTCCACTGCGCACCCGTGAAATGCGTCAGGTGGATCCCCGCCGCCTTGTAGGCGTACTGGGTCAGGCCGGAGCAGTCGAACGAGTTCGGGCCGGTGGCACCCCAGACGTACGGGTCGCCGACCTGCGCGCAGGCGGTGCGGATCGCGGTCCGGGCCGCGTCGCTGACCACGCCGTTGATGGTCGGGCACTTCTCCGTCTTGACGGTGGTGACCGGCAGCGACGCCTCGAGCTTCTTGATGTCGGAGTCGATCTGCTTCTTCTTGGCCGCCAGGTCGTTCTGCTGCTTCGTCTGCGAGACGATGAGCGTGTCGAGCTTCCGCTTCTCGGCGTCGAACTTCTCGCGGACCTTGGTCACGCCCTCGAGCTGCTTGCGCTCCTGCGCGGCCAGCCGGTCCAGCAGGGTCAGCTGCTCGGTCAGCGTGTCGGGCTTGGCGCTGACCAGCAGCGCGCCGATCTCGTGCGACGGGCCGGAGATGTAGTAGCGGGAGGCCAGGTCACCGACCCGGTCCATCGCCAGCTCGCTCTCCAGCGCCAACGGCTGGATCTTCTTCTGGAGGTCCTCCGACTTCTTACGGTTGACCTTCAGCTGCGCCCGCACCTTGTTGTACTGCTCGATGGTGGGCTCGAGCTGCTCCCACTTCTTGTCGATCGCGGCCTCGATCTCGTCGACCGAAGGCTCCGCGTGGGCGGGCGCGGCCAGCATGCCGGCGCCGACCGCCGCCGCGGCGACCAGGGTGAGCAGACGGTGGGCGACCCTACGCAGGCCACCCGGACGAGCAGACCGTCCCGGTGCGTGACGATGAGGGGGCATGGTTGCCACCGGCACCGACTCCTTTTGCAACCCGGCCGCTTGGCGCCTCGCGCGAGGGAAGAGGGGCGAGACAGACGACCCACAGCGGCCGGTGCCCAACATTAGGGAAGGCCGGCAGCGGAATCAAGGCGACCGAGCGCCACTTCACGCCTGCGCAACCGCTTGCGTACCAAGGGTGTCGGCCCGCCTGCCAACGATCGCGGTCAGTACGTCGTCGAGCGTGACCACCCCGAGCGGGCGGCGGCCGTCGCTGACCAGCACCATGTGCCGCCGCTCCCGGCGCATCGACAGCAGCAGGTCGGCGAGCGTACGGTCCGGTGGCACCACCGCCAACGGCCGGTACACGTCCGCCGGCACGGGAGCCCGCCGGCTCGCGCCCGCGTACCCGAGCACGTCCTTGACGTGCACGAAGCCGAGCACCCGGCGGGTGGACCGCTGCACCACGGGGAAGCGGGACCGGCCCGTCCGGGTGGCCAGCACCTCCAGCGAGGCGGGCGAGACGTCCTCGGCCACGGTGGTCACCGTGGACCACGGTTGCAGGGCGTCGGCGGCGGTCCGGCTGTGCAACGCGAGCGCACCCGTGATCCGGGCGTGCTCCTCCGCGTCGAGCAGCCCCTCCGTACGCGCCTGCGCCACCAGCCCGGCCAGCTCCTCTGCGGTGAAGACCGTCTTCACGGCCTCGGTGGCCTCGACCCGCCAGAGTCCCAGCACCCGGCGGGACGCCCACTTCATCGCCACCAGCAGCGGCTTGGTGGCCAGGCAGAACGCCAGCATCGCCGGTCCCAGCCAGAGCGCCGACGGCTCCGGCCCGGCCAGGGTGATGTTCTTCGGCACCATCTCGCCGACCACGGTGTGCAGGAAGACCACCACCCCGAGGGCGAGTACGAAGGCCACCGGGTGGACCACCCCCTCCGGCAGCCGCGCCGCGCGGAACGCCGGCTCCAGCAGGTGCGCGAGGGCGGGCTCGGCGATCGCGCCCAGCCCCAGCGAGCAGACGGTGATGCCGAGCTGCGCCCCGGCGATCATCAGCGGGATCTGGTTCATCGCCGACAACGCCCAGCGGGCCCGCTTCGAGCCGGCCGCCAACGGCTCGACCACCGTGCGCCGGGACGCGATCAGCGCGAACTCGCTGCCCACGAAGAACGCGTTGCCGAGCAACAGCGCGACGGTGACCAACAGCTCAGGCATCGTCGTCCGGCTCCTCGGGACGGAGCACCCGGACCTGCTCGATCCGGTGCCGCTCGACCTCCACGACGGTGAACTCGAAGCCCGACTCGTCGACCGTCTCGCCCGCGAGCGGGATGTGCCCCAGCCGGGCCATCAGGAACCCGGCGAGCGTCTCGTACGGCCCCTCGGGCAGCCGGAAGCCGGTCTGCTCCGCCAGCTCGTCGGAGCGCAGCATCCCGTCGACGAGGACCGTCCGCTCCCCGCCCGGCACCCTCAGCCCGGCCGCGCCCGCGTCGTCCACCGCGTCCGGGTCGAACTCGTCGGCGATCTCCCCGACCAGCTCCTCCACGAGGTCCTCCGTGGTGACCACGCCGTCGGTGCCGCCGTACTCGTCGACGACGATGGCGAGGTCGGCACCCGCGCTGCCGAGCGCGGCCAGCACGCCGTCGAGGTCGAGGCTCTCCGGCACGTACACCGGTTCGCGGGCCACCGACCCGACCGTGGTCGAGCCGCGCCGGGCCAGTGGCACGCCCAGCGCGTCCGGCACCCCGGCGACGCCGGTCACCAGGTCGAGCGTCTCCTCGTACACCGGGAACCGGGTCCGCCCGGTCCGGCGGGACAGCGCCAGCAGCTCCGCCACGGTGGCGGTGGCCCGCAACGCGACGACGTCGACCCGCGGGGTCATCGCCTCGGCGGCCCGCTTGTCGCCGAACCGGATGGTCCGGCGCAGCAGCATGGCGGTGTCCGGCGGCAGTGCCCCGGCCCGCGCCGAGATGGCCGCCAGCAGCCCCAGCTCCTCCGGCGAGCGGGCGCTGGCCAGCTCCTCCTGCGGCTCGATCCCCAGCAGCCGGACCAGGCGGTTCGCCGAGTCGTTCAGTGCCCGGATCAGCCAGCCGAAGGCGCGGGAGAAGGCGCGCATCGGGCCGGCGGTGGCGAGGGCGGTGGGCATCGGCCGGGCCAACGCGAGGTTCTTCGGCACCAGTTCGCCGAAGAGCATGGAGAGCAGGGTGGCCAGGGCCAGCGCGAGGAACGGGGTGAACCGGCCGGCGGAGTCCCCGGCGACCGGCCGCAGCAGCGGGGTGAAGAGGCGGGCCAGGGCGGGCTCGGCCAGGTAGCCCGTGAGCAACGCGGTGAGGGTGATGCCGAGCTGCGCCCCGGAGAGCTGGAAGGAGAGTTCCCGCAGCGCCCGGCGTACGGTCGCGGCCCGCCCGTCGCCCGCGGTCGCCCGCCGCTCGATCTCGGGCCGGTCCACCGTGACCAGGGCGAACTCGGCCGCGACGAAGAACGCGTTGCCGCCGGTCAGCAGCACGAAGCCGACCAGGGGCAGCAGCGTGGTCAGCAGCAGGCCATCGATGGTCGTCTCACCTCGGCGAGATTCTCGCACGGTCGGCGGCCCTGGTCACGGGCGGAAGATCTGCCGGGCTCGCCGGCCCCGGCTACCGTCGGGGCATGGCCCCGCTCACGCTCGCCCACGAACTCGCCCTGCTCGGCTACGACGACGCGGGCGTCAACCGGCTCGGCCGGCCCACGCTCGACTACGGCCTGGCCGGCGCCCTGCTGCTGGAGCTGACGCTCGCCGGCCGGGTCGAGATCGCCGACGAGCGGCTCGTGGTGACCGACCCGACCCCCGTCGGGCAGCGGCAGCTCGACGACGCGCTGACCCGGATCGCCACCGACCCGAAGCGGCGCAAGCCGAGCGACTGGATCAGCCGGCTCGCCAAGGACCTGCCCGAGCAGGTGCTGGACGGGCTGGTCACCGCCGGCGTGCTCCGCCGCGACTCGGACAAGGTGCTGTGGGTCTTCCCGCGTACCCGCTATCCGTCCACCACCGGCGCGGAGCCGGCGGTGGAGACGCAGGCCCGGCAGCGGATGGTCGCCGCCGTGGCCGCGGACGGGCCGGTGGACGGGCGGACGGCCGCGCTCATCGGCCTCGCCCGGGCCGTCGGCCTGGACCGCAAGCTCTTCGCGGAGCTGCCGAAGGAGCAGGTCAAGCGGCGACTGACCGAGATCGCCGCCGGCGACTGGGCGTCCGCCGCCACCCGGAAGGCCATCGAGGAGACCCAGGCCGCCGTGCTGATCGCCACCACCACGGCGGCCACGGCCGTCATCGTGACCACGACCTCCTGAACGACGACGACGGCGGCGGCACCTCCCGGTGCCGCCGCCGTCGGGCGTCGCAGGGGTACGCGTCAGCCGGCGACCGGCAACCGCTCGGTGTCGGTGCCGCCCGGCGCCTGCTCGGGCTTGACCGACCGGAGCAGCACGCTGGCCACGTCGACGACCTCGACCTGCTCCCCGGCGCCCTTGCCGTTCACCCCGTCGTTGAGCATCGTCGAGCAGAACGGGCAGCCGACGGCGACCGTCTTCGCCCCGGTGGACATGGCCTCCTCGACCCGGTCCACGTTGATCCGCTTGCCGATCTTCTCCTCCATCCACATCCGGGCGCCGCCGGCGCCGCAGCAGAAGGAGCGCTCGCTGTTGCGGGGCATCTCGGTGAGCTCGCCGGAGATGGCCGTGCCGAGCACCTCGCGCGGCGGGGCGAAGACCCGGTTGTGCCGGCCCAGGTAGCAGGGGTCGTGGTAGGTGACGCCGCCGTCGACCGGCTGCACCGGGGTGAGCTTGCCGGTGGATACCAGGTGCGCCAGGAGCTGGGTGTGGTGGACCACCTCGAACTCGCCGCCGAGCTGGCCGTACTCGTTGCCGAGGGTGTTGAAGCAGTGCGGGCAGGTGGCGACGATCTTCCGCTTGCTCTTCTCCCGGCCCTCGAACGCCTCGTTGAGGGTCTCGACGTTCTGCTGGGCGAGCATCTGGAAGACGAACTCGTTGCCGATGCGGCGGGCCGGGTCGCCGGAACAGGTCTCGCCCTCGCCGAGGATCGCGAACTTCACGCCCGCCTCGTTGAGCAGCGTGGCGACCGCCCGGGTGGTCTTCTTGGCCCGGTCCTCGAAGGCGCCGGCGCAGCCGACCCAGAAGAGGTACTCGAAGTCGTCGACCTCGCCGACCCGCGGCACCTCGAAGTCCAGGCCCTTGGTCCAGTCCTCGCGGGTGTTCTGCGGGGCACCCCACGGGTTGCCCTTGTTCTCCAGGTTGCGCAGCATCACGCCGGCCTCCGACGGGAAGCTCGACTCGATGAGCACCTGGTAGCGGCGCATGTCGACGATGTGGTCGACGTGCTCGATGTCGACGGGGCACTGCTCGACGCAGGCACCGCAGGTGGTGCAGGACCAGAGCACGTCCGGGTCGATGATGCCGCCTTCCTCGGCGGTGCCGATCAGCGGCTTCTCGGCCTCGGCCAGCGCCAGCACGTCCATGTGGGCGAGCTGGGCGGCGGTGGCCTTCTCCTCGCCGGTCAGGTCCTTGCCGCCGCCGGCCAGCAGGTACGGCGCCTTCGCGTACGCGTGGTCGCGCAGGCTGAGCACCAGCAGCTTCGGCGACAGCGGCTTGCCGGTGTTCCAGGCCGGGCACTGCGACTGGCAGCGGCCACACTCGGTACAGGTGCTGAAGTCCAGCAGGCCCTTCCAGGTGAACTGCTCGACCTGGGCGACGCCGAACTGGTCCTTCTCGGGGTCGGCCTCCTCGAAGTCCAGCGGCTTGCCCTGGCTCGTCATCGGGCGCAGGGCGCCGAGGCCGGAGACGTTGGCGCCCGGGTCGCGCTTGAAGAAGATGTTGAAGAAGGCCAGGAAGCGGTGCCAGGCGACGCCCATGGTGACGTTCAGCGCGATCACGATGAGCCAGGTCATCGAGATGGCGATCTTGACGAGCGCGGCGATGCTGACGCCGGCCTCCCAGTTCGGCAGCACCCCGCCGACGGCGTGGCTGAGCGGGGCGGCCCAGACCGGGTACTCGAAGTGGTCGGTGGCGACCTTGAAGCCCCGGATGACGAAGCCCATGATCAGTACGGCGAGGATGATGCCCTCGACGAAGTAGCCCTGCCACATGGTCGAGCCGGTGAACCGGGACTTCCCGCCCGGCCGGGTGGGCCGGTTGCGGAGCCGGATCGCGATCAGCACCAGGATGCTGACGAGGCCCAGGATCGCGAGCCACTCGGTGACCAGCCCGTAGATCGCCCAGTTGCCGACCAGGGGCAGCCCGCCGGTCGGGGAGACGACCTCGAAGTACGCCTCCAGCACCAGCAGCGACAGCACGATGAAGCCGACCATCACGAACCAGTGCGCCGCACCCACCACGCTCCAGCGGAGCATGCGGGTGTGGCCGGCGGTCTCGGCCAGCATCGTCTTCGTGCGGGTGCCCTTGTCGCCGAAGCGGGTCGGGTCCGGCTGACCCAGCCGGATGACGGCCACCATCTTCATGACCGCGCGTACCGCAAGCCACACCGCCACGGCGGTGATGGCGAACGCGAGGATCGTGGTGACGATCTGGACGCTGCCCATCGAGTTGGCCTCCCCGGTCTGCTGCCTGTCGAGCGGCTCGGCGACCGGGGCCCGGGTCAGGGCACGATCGGCGAACCGCAGCCGCCGCACCCTCGACCGGACCGGTCGATGACCTCGCTCCGCTCGGTCATGCAGTGCAGCCTACGCGCAAGGTTACCCAGGAGTAACGTGAGTCATCTCGCACCGGGCCGCGCCGCCCTGCGCACACCTTAGGGCGAACGCACCGCAACCGCCGGGGAGGGGCTCCACCGAGTGACATGGATTGCCACGCCACCGGCCCGCAGGCCGGACAGCGTCGACGGCAGTGCTGATCGCGCCCGGCCACCCCGCCGCCGGGCCGGCGGCGGGGCGCGACGCTCAGCGCCAGCGGGAGAGCAGGATCAGTGAGGCGACCATGGCGCCGAAGCCCACCGCGAGGTTCCAGTAACCCCACGACATGACCGGGTACTCCTGCTCGGAGAGGTAGTAGACCACCAGCCAGCCGATGCCGAAAACGATGAGGGCGACCGCCGAGACCGGGAGCCACACCGGGCTAGGCTTGCGCGTCGCCGCCGTCGCCGTCGGACGGACGTCCGTCGGCGGGGTGTACACCTTCTTCTTGCGAACCTGAGACTTGGGCACGACGCTCTCCAGAGGGGTTACGACCTCGTCCGGCCTGACAACCGGGCGCGGGGGCGACGGTCCATGGCCAATAATGTTCGACAGCTAGCGTAGTCCCGAAGGCCCGTCCAATCCACGAATGGGGCGAGGCCAGTGCACGGAGTGACCGAAAAAGGCGGGACTGTTCGGGTCGCCGCGGCGGCTCGCGCCTGCGCGGGCTGAACCAGACGACGGGAAGGAACGCTCGGTGGAGTACACATCCGGCGCGGCCTCCTGGCAGAAGGTGCTCCGGCGGGCGGTCGCCGGGCTGCTGCCTCGGCGCCCACGGCAGCGACGACCGGGCTGGTCGATCGGGGTGCCGCTGATCGCCGCCGCGGCCGGGCTGCTCTTCACCACCACGGCCACCACCGCCGGCGGCACCGCCCTGCGCGAGGACCGCCGACCCCAGCTCAACCAGTTGATCGAGGACCGGCGCGCGGAGGTGGCGGCCAGCGAGCGGCGGGCGGCCGACCTGCGCGACGAGGTCGAGGGCCGCACGAGCGCCCTGGCCAGCTCCGACGGCCCGATCAGGGAACAGCAGGACCGGGCCGCCGCCAGCCGCGACGACGCCGGCTTCACCGCGCTCGCGGGGCCCGGGGTGACGGTGGAGCTCGACGACGCGCCCCGGCGCAACGACGGCACGCTGCCCGCCGGGGCCACCAACGACGACCTGGTCGTCCACCAGGGGGACGTGCAGGCGGTGGTGAACGCCCTCTGGGCAGGTGGTGCCGAGGCCATGTCCATCATGAACGTCCGCGTGCTGTCGACCAGCGCGGTACGCTGCGTGGGTAACACCCTGCTGCTGCACGGCCGGGTGTACTCCCCACCATTCAAGATCGTAGCAATCGGCGATCCGACTGCCCTACGGCAGGCCCTCGCCGACTCACAGGGAGTCCGGTTGTTCAGGGACCTGGTCGACGACTACAAGCTCGGTTACAAGGAGACCGTCTCCACGGTGACCGTGCCGGCGTTCGAGGACTCGACCACGCTGCGCTCGGCGACGGTGCCCCGGTGAACCGCCCCCCGGACGACCGGCCCGAGGACCGCGACGGCCGTCACCGCGACGAGGGCGACGGCCCGACCGCCTTCCTGCCCAGGGTCGACCGGCCGGGGCCGGCCCCGGCCCGCCCCGCCGGCGCCTGGCCGGAACCCACGCTCCCGCCCCGCTCCCCGGCTCCCCGTCCGACGCACGGGCCCGACCCGACCGCCGGCGACGGTCGCACGCCCGCCGGCCCCTCCGCCGGGTGGTCGCGCGCCGTGCCCGACCCCGCCCGCCCGACGCCGGAGCCCGGCCGTCCCCCGAACCCCGGCCATTTCCCGTCGCGCGCCGACCAGGCCCGCCCTGCCGGCGGCCCGGCCCGGCCCACCGAGCCCGGCCGTCCCGGCCAGCCGGACTTCGGCCGCCCCTGGCCCGCCAGCTTCGAACGCCCCGGCTCCGCCGACCCCGGCCGCCCCGGCCCCGCCGGTCCCGGCCGCGAGGAGCCCACGGATTTCGGCCGTCCGAGGCCCGTCGACTTCGACCGGCACGGGTCCGACTTCGACCGACACCGGTCGGACTTTGACCGGCAGGGGTCCGACTTCGACCGGCGTCCGTCCGGCGACCTCGACCGCCCGGCGACCTCGGGCTTCGACCGGCCCGCTGACTTCGACCGTCCCGGACCCGCCGAACTCCGCAACGCCGGCCCGGCCGACTTCGACCGTTCCCGGCCCGCTGACGCCGACCGTTCCCGGGCCGCCGACTTCGACCGGCGTGGAGCCGGTGACTCCCGCCGGGCCGGCCCTGTGGGCTTCGATCCGCCGGGCCCCGCCGAACTCCGCCACCCCGGCCCGGCAGACTCCGGTCCGTCCGCCCGGCCCGGTGCCGGCGGGTCGCCGCCGTGGCCCGGTGCCGGCCCGGTCCGGCCGGCCGCCCCACCGCACCCCGCCTCGCCGTCCGACGACCTCCGGCTGCCGGGCGCGACCGCAGCCGCCGGTCCCGTCGGCGAGCACCCGGTCCGTCCGCCGGTCGATCGGGCCGCCGCCCGGGAAGGCAGGCCGGCTGCCGACGCGCCGACCGCCTTCATCCCCAAGGTGGGCGCGTCGGCCACCGGCCCGTCGGCCCCGGTCTCCCCGGCCGGCCCGGGATGCGACGTCGATCCCGGGGCCACCGCCCTGATCCCGGCCGTCTCCGGGCGTACGCCGACCGCCCCGGCCGCACTCGTCGAGGCGACCGCCCTGATGGGCGCGGTACCGCGTCCTCCGAAGACGGACGAGCCGGGGGGCTCGGACGCTCCCGCCGAGCAGCCTCGGCCACGCCGGGGCGAGCGGGTGGTCCAGCTCCGCCCGGAGCAGACCGGCGAGGGCTACAAGAGCGTCTACTCGGAGCTCACCCGGCCGTCGCTGGGCTCCCGGCTGCGTACCGGCATCCGGGTCAGCGGCGAACTGCTGATCACCTTCGGCCTGGTGGTGCTGCTCTTCGCCGGCTACGAGGTCTGGGGCAAGTCGGCGATCGTCGACGCCCACCAGAACGACCTCAGCCAGCAACTGGCGCAGGCGTGGGGTCCCGAGGGCGACCCGACGGTGGCGCCGTCGGCCAGCGCCTCCACCAAGCCGAAGCCGCCCGTGCAGGGCAAGCCCATCGCCGGTCTCCACATCCCCAAGCTCGACAAGAACTGGGTCGTCGTCGAGGGCGTCACCCAGAAGGACATCCGGTACGCGCCGGGCCACTACCCCTCCAGCGCCCTGCCGGGCCAGGTCGGCAACTTCTCCGTCGCCGGGCACCGCAACCGGGCCACCTTCTGGCGGCTCGACGAGCTGAACGACGGGGACGCCATCGTGGTGGAGGGCAAGACCGACTGGCACGTCTACAAGGTGACCCAGAGCCGGATCGTGAAGCCCACCCAGGTCGAGGTCGTGGCGCCCGTGCCGGGCAAGCCCGGGCAGAAGCCGACCAAGTCGATGCTCACCCTGACCACCTGCAACCCGAAGTTCGACAACTACCAACGCCTGATCATCCACGCCGAGCTGGCACGCAGCCAGCCGAAGTCGGCGGGGCGCCCGGCGGAACTGGGGGCCTGACGGTGTACGGCTGGATCTGGCGCAAGCTTCCCTTCGGGCTGCCCGGCAAGCTCGTCGGCAGCCTGCTGATCACCAGCGCGATGGTGGCCCTGCTCTGGTACGTGGTGTTCCCGTGGGCCGAGCCCCTGCTGCCCTTCGACGACGTGCAGGTCACCCAGGATTCCGGCGACCCCGGCGGCGACCCGGTGCCGGGCGGCGAGGACGCCCCGCCCGGCGACGAGCACGAGCTGCCGTACGACACCGACGAGAACAACACCCCGCCTCCCTCCCCGGACGAGTGAACCCCTGATGCGTGTCCTGGTGATCGACAACTACGACTCGTTCGTCTTCAACCTGGTGCAGTACCTCGGCCAGCTCGGCGTGGACTGCGAGGTCCGGCGCAACGACGAGATCGAGGTCGCCGAGGTGGGCAGGGTCGGCGCGGCCGGCGTCCTGCTCTCGCCCGGCCCCGGCAGCCCCGACCGCGCCGGCATCTGCCTCGACGTCGTCCGTGCGTACGCGGGCGAGCTGCCGATCTTCGGCGTCTGCCTGGGCCACCAGGCGATCGGCGAGGCCTTCGGCGCCACCGTGGCCCGCGCCCCCGAGCTGCTGCACGGCAAGACCTCCGAGGTCCGCCACCGCGACGTCGGGGTGCTCGCCGGCCTGCCGGACCCGTTCACCGCCACCCGCTACCACTCGCTCGCCGTGCTGCCCGAGACGCTGCCCGATGAGCTGGAGGTCACCGGCTGGACGGGTTCCGGGGTGGTGATGGCGATGCGGCACCGTACGCTGCCGATCGAGGGCGTCCAGTTCCACCCGGAGTCGGTGCTGACCGAGGGCGGTCACCTGATGCTGGCGAACTGGCTCGCCGCCTGCGGCCACCCGGAGGCGCTGGAGCGCGCCCCGGCGCTGGCCGCCGAGGTGGACGCGCGCCGCCGCGCCGCCTTCGCCACCGCCTGACAGGCCGCGCGGGCCGGACCGTCGGTACTCGTCACGGAATGCCGGGGTCGGCATGGTCACCGACCTGCCGAAGTCCTGCGCCCGCCCACCGCACGGTCAGCTCTTCAGGGCGTCCTGGACCGCCGGGTCCGCGGGCGAGCTGACCGCGGGCGGCCTGCCCCGGACCGCGTCCCATGCCGCCTTGCCGCTGGCGAAGTAGTCCCGGACGGCCTTGCCGACGAGCAGGGCGCGCCCGCAGCCGGGGCAGCGGGCGGCCACCCCGTCGACGTCGAGGCCGAGGTGCCGGCACAGCGTCACCGCGCGGGACAGGTGGTAGGACTGGGTCACGATCAGGGCGCGTTCGACGCCGTACACGTCGCGCGCCCGGGCGCAGGTGTCGTAGGTGTCCAGGCCGTACGGGTCCGCCACCACTCGGCGCGCGTTGACGCCGAGCCGCTCGGTCAGGTGGGCGGTCATCGCCGCCGTCTCGTCGCCTGACGCGCCGCCCCCGTCGCCCGACACGAGGACGACCCGGGCCCGCCCGCTGGTCACCAGCGCGGCGGCGGTCTCCAGGCGGCCGGTGAGCCGGTCACCCGGTTGACGGCCGTCCGCCGCCACGGCGGTGCCCAGGACGATCACGACGTCGGCGGCCGGCGCGTCGGCCTCGCCGTAGAGGTGGCCGCGGGCGGCGGTCGTCGTCCAGAGCCAGGGGAGGCTGGCCAGGAGCAGCGCCACCAGGCCCAGGACCGCCGCGCGGACCAGGCGTCGCCGCCACCGGTTCGTCCGCACCGCCGCGCCTGTCGCCGGCCGATCGTCGTCGTCGCCGACAACCCGAGGGCGCCGAACGACGGCAACAGAGGGACGCCGCCCGGCGGCATCGACAGGACCCTGCCCGGCGGCATCCGCAGGGCGCTGCCCGGCCGGGTCCTCCGCGCTCACGAGCGCGTCAGCGCTCGGGCAGCCGGATCGGCGGAGTGGTCGGCAGCGGGAAGCCCCCACCGCCGCCGTCACCGGGGGTGGTCGGCGTGGTGCTGGGCGTCGGGCTTCCCGAGTCGGTGGGCGTCGGCTCGGCCTGCGGCACGGTGACCACGATCGTCACGGTCCTGCCCCTGGCGAGATTACTCTCGGCCGGCGGGTCCTGCGAGGTGACCTGGCCGGCCTCGTCCGGCGGCACCTCGCGGCCCCGCTTGACGTTGATCCGGTAGCCCGCCTCGTCCAGCTCCTCCTTGGCGTCGTCCTCGCTGTCGCCGACCACGTTGGGCACCTTGCCGACGTTGCCCCTGGAGACGGTGAGGACGACCGTGCTCTCTGCGGCGACCTGCTTGCCCTCATCGGGCGACACCGAGAGGACGATGCCCTCCTTCTCGGCGTCGTCCTTCTCCTTCTTGTCCACCTTGAAGCCGGCCGCCTCCAGCCGCTTCTTCGCGCTCTCGTAGGTGGAGCCGACGAGGTCCGACGGGATGGCCTTCATCTCCACGCCGCCGCAGACCCGGACGACGACCTCCCGGTTGGGCTCCAGCGGGGAGTTGGCGGGCGGGGCCTGGTTGACCACCTGGCCCTTCTGGCAGGTGCCGAAGACCGGATCGCCCTCCTTGGGCACCAGGTTGGCCTGCTCGATCCGGGCGAACGCCTCCTGCTGGGTCAGGCCGGTCACCGTGGGGACCGTGGCCCGGTCGTCGCCGTCGCGCTGGCTCAGCAGGGCGGCGGCGAGGGCGATCACCGCGAGGACGCCCACCGCGGCGAACGTCGCGATCAGCCAGGAGGACGCCTTGCGCCGGCGCGGGTCGCCGACCCGGGCCGGCATCTGCCGGGTCTGAGGGGCGCCGGGGGTGCCCGCGTAGCCGCCCGCGGCCGGGGCGAGCTGCGCCGTCTCCTCCTGCGGCAGCACCGGGGTCGCCATCACCGGGCGGCCGGCGGCCGCGCGGAGCAGGTCGGCACGCATCTCGCCGGCGCTCTGGTAGCGGTTGAGGGGGTTCTTCGACAGCGCCTTGAGCACGATCGCGTCGACGGCCGGGTTGACGTCCGGGTTGATGTCGCTCGGGGTCGGAGGCGTCTCGCGTACGTGCTGGTAGGCCACGCTGACCGGGCTGTCGCCGACGAACGGGGGATGCCCGCAGACCAGCTCGAACAGCACGCAGCCGGCGGCGTAGACGTCGGAGCGGGCGTCGACCGCCTCGCCGCGCGCCTGCTCCGGCGAGAGGTACTGCGCCGTACCGATGACCGCGCTGGTCTGGGTCATGGTGGTGGCGCCGCTGGCCAACGCCCGCGCGATGCCGAAGTCCATCACCTTGACCTGGCCGGTCTGGGTGAGCATCACGTTGCCGGGCTTGATGTCGCGGTGGATGATGCCGTGCCGGTGGCTGAACTCCAGGGCCGCGCACATGTCGGCGCAGATCTCCAGCGCCCGGCGCGGCTGGAGCCGCCCCTCGACGCCCAGCACCTCCTTGAGGGTCCGCCCGTTGACGAACTCCATGACGATGAACGGCAGGGTCTCGCCGGTGGGCGCGGTCTCCTCGCCGGTGTCGTAGACGGCGACGATCGCCGGGTGGTTGAGGGACGCGGCGTTCTGCGCCTCCCTGCGGAACCGCATCTGGAAGGTGGCGTCCCGGGCCAGGTCGGTGCGGAGCATCTTGATCGCGACGTCCCGACCGAGCCGGAGATCGCGACCGCGGTGCACCTCGGCCATACCGCCGTAGCCGAGCAGCTCGCCGACCTGGTACCTGCCACCGAGCAGGCGGGCCTGCGCTGTCATCGCGTCTGTCGTCCTTCGCTCGTCGTCTCGTCGCTGCCCGACCGGGGCAGTTCCTGTCGACGGTACGACGTTCCGGTCGGATCGTCGCGTCCGTCGGGCCACAGCGCGCCGGACGTCACCGTCGGCGGAGTGACCGCGCTCGACTTCGTGCCTTCCCGCACGCTGTAGGAAATCACGCCGGAGCAGACGAGGACCAGTACGGCCACGAGGATGGCGAGGAACACCATCCCGGGCCGGGACCGCTGCCCGCCCGGCTGGTGCGCCGGCGGGACGGCGTGTCCCGCGTACGACATCGGGCGGGCCTGCGGCACGGGCGCCGCGCCGCGCGGGTAGCCGTTCGGCGCCATCTGCGGGCGGGGCGCGACCGTGCTGGGGCGGTGCGGCGCGGCGGCCGGCCGGGGGTTCGCCACGGGCGGCCGTTGCGCCGCCATGGGTGGACGCGGCGGCTGCGCGGCGACGTTCGGCGGCCGGTGGGGCGACACCGGCGGACGCGGCGGCGGCACCTGGGCGCGGCCGGGCGGGGCAGCCGGCGACGCCGGGGCGGCGGAGATGGGCTGACCGGCGGCCCGGGCCTGCTGGGAGAGCTGGGCCTTGAGCTGACGGGCCACCCCCGCCAGCGTGGCGGCGCTCGGCCACCGTGCGGCCGGGTCCTTCGCAAGGGCCCGCTCGACCACCGCCCGCACCTGCGGCGGGATGTCGGCCGGCAGCGGACGGGGCGTCTCCCGCACGTGCCGCATGGCGATGTCGAGGGGGTTGTCGCCCTCGAAGGGGCGCCGGCCGGCGAGGCACTGGTAGGCCACCACCCCGAGCGCGTAGACGTCGGACGCGGGCGTGGCGACGCCGCCGGTGGCCTGCTCCGGGGAGATGTACGAGGCGGTGCCGAGCACCGATCCGGCCGCGGTGAGCTGGGCGACCAGCTCCGAGCGGGCGATGCCGAAGTCGGTGAGCACCAGGGTGCCGTTGGGGCGGACCAGCAGGTTGCCGGGCTTCACGTCCCGGTGCACGATGCCCTTCACGTGCGCCGCGTGCAGCGCGTCGGCGGCCTGGGCGACGAGCGCCATCGTGCGGGCCGGGGTGAGCCGGCCGACCCGGGCCAGCGTGGCCGACAGGGCGTCGCCCTCGACGTACTCCATCACCAGGAAGGCGATCTGCTGGTCGTTGCCGAAGTCGTAGACGTCGACCACACCGGGGTGGTTGATCGTGGCCATGGTGCGGGCCTCGCCCCGGAAGCGCTCGGCGAAGTCGGGGTCGTCGAGCAGCGCGGGAAGCAGGCTCTTGACGGCGACCGTACGGCCGAGCACCTGGTCGGTGCCGCGCCAGACGTCGCCCATGCCGCCGCTGGCGATCCGCTCGTCCAGGCGGTAGCGGTTACCGAGCTGCACCCCGGGGCTGAGCATGTCAGCGGCCCCCCGGGTCGGCGATGGCGGCGCGCATGATCTGCCCCGCGATCCGGGCCGCCTCGGCGCTGCCGCCGGGGCCCGCCTGCTCCAGCACGACGCAGACCGCGGAGACCGGCGTGCCGTTCTTGTCCAGGGCGAAGCCGATGAACCAGCCGTGGTCGGGCCGGTCCGGCGCGGACTGGGCGGTGCCGGTCTTGCCGCCGACCGTGTAGCCCCTGAGCTGCGCGTTCGTGCCGGAACCGTTCTCGACCACGCTGACCATCATGTCGCGCAGGTCGCTGGCGACCTGGCCGCTGACCGGCTGCCGCAGTTCCTTCGGCTTGGCGGTGTAGTGGCTGGTGGTGCGGTCCGGGCCAAGCAGTTGGCGGACCAGGTACGGCCGCATCTGGCTGCCGCCGTTGGCGACCGACGCGGCGATCATGGCGCCCTGGAGCGGGGTCATCCGCACGTCGCGCTGCCCGATGGAGGACTGGGCCAGCGCGGCCGGGTCGGCCCCGCCGTCGGCGTTCTGCATGCTGCCGGTCCGGCTCGCCGCCACCGGGTGGCCGCCCTCGTTGAGGTGGCCGACGGTGAGGTCCTCCTGCTCGAAGCCGAACTGCCGGGCCTTCTCCTTGATCTTGTCGGGGCCGAGCCGCACGCCGAGCTGCGCGAAGCCCGTGTTGCACGACTCGGTCACCGCGTTGATCAGGGTCACCGCGTCCTCGGGGCAGATCGACGGGGCCGCGTTGCGGATCGGCGTGCCCGAGGTCGGCGGGGTCCAGCTGGGCCCGGCCGGGATCCTCGTCTGCTGACCGACGCCGTTCTCCAGCGCCGCGGCGGCAACCACGATCTTGAAGGTGGAGCCCGGGGGCAGCACCTCGCCGAGGGCCCGGTTCTTCAGCGGGCCCTCCGGGTCCTGCTCCAGCTTGTTGTACGCGGCCGTGGCCTCGTTGGTGTTGTGGCTGACCAGCGGGTTGGGGTCGAAGCTGGGCATCGAGACCAGCGCCTGCACCGCCCCGGTACGCGGGTCGACGGCGATCGCCGCGCCCTTGGCGGCGTCGACCCGGTTGTTGCGCAACTGCTCGAACGCGGTGTTCTGGGCGCCCTTGGAGACCGTGAGCAGCACGTTGCCGCCGCCGGACTGGTCACCGGTGAACATGTCCCTGACCCGGTTGGCGATGAGCTGGTCGCTGGTGCCGGCCAGGAAGTCGTTCTCGAGCTTCTCGATGCCGGTCTCGGCGAGGTTGACCGGCTTGTAGCCGAGCACGTGCGCGTACCTCGCCCCGCCCGGGTAGGCGCGCTGGAACTTCAGCTCGCCGTCGGTCTCCTTGCTGAGCGCGAAGGCGGTGCCGCCGGCCTCGATGTTGCCGCGCCGGCGCTCGTACTCGGCGACCTGGACCCGACCGTTGTAGTCGCTGGTGCGGTACTCGTCGGCCTTGTAGGCCTGGATCCAGTTCAGGTTCGCGAAGAGCAGACCGAAGAGAACCATGACGACGACGCCGACGCGGCGCAGGGGTGCGTTCACGGCCTGATCACCTCCGTGGGGGCACCGTGCAGCTGCTCCGGCGGGCCGCCGGACGGGCGGGCCGCCTTGCCGCCACCGCCGGCGACGGGGCGACGGGCCCCGTCGGAGATCCGGAGCAGTGCCGCGATGAGCAGCCAGTTCGCCATCAGCGAGGAACCGCCGGCGGAGAGGAACGGGGTGGTCTGGCCGGTCAGCGGGATGAGCTTGCTGATCCCGCCGACGATCACGAAGACCTGGAGCCCGAGGGTGAAGGCCAGCCCGCCGGCCAGCAGCTTGCCGAACGAGTCCCGGACCGCCAGCGCCGCCCGCAGCCCCCGCTCGACGATCAGCAGGTAGACCACGAGCAGCGCGGAGAGGCCGAAGAGGCCGATCTCCTCGCCGATGCCGGCGAAGATGAAGTCGTTCTGCACCTCGGGCAGCAGGCCCGGCTGGCCGCCACCGGGGCCGGCGCCGAAGAGGCCACCGGTGCCGAGCGCGAGCAGCCCCTGCACCAGCTGGTAGCCGTCGTTGTAGGGGTCGGCGAACGGGTCCAGCCAGATCTGCGCGCGCAGGTAGAAGTTGGCGAACGGCCCGCCGACCACGTCGCCGAGCACGTACGCCAGGTAGACGCCGCCGAAGAAGAGCACCAGACCGATGAGCAGCCAACTGACCCGTTCGGTGGCGATGTAGAGCGTCACCACGAACATGCCGAAGTAGAGCAGCGAGGTGCCCAGGTCCTTCTCGAAGACGAGGACCAGGACGCTGACCAGCCAGACCGCGACGACCGGGCCGAGGTCTCGCCCGCGCGGGAAGTCGATGCCGAGGAACCGGCGGCTCGCCAGCGACAGCACCTCGCGCTTGCGCACCAGGTAGTAGGCGAAGAAGACCAGCAGGGCCAGCTTGGCGAACTCACCCGGCTGGATGGAGAAGCCCCCGACCCGGACCCACAGCTTCGCGCCGTTGATCTCGGAGAACCGGCTGGGCAGCACCGCCGGGATCATCACCAGCACGATGCCGGCCAGCCCCAGCGTGTACGCGTAGCGGGACACCGAGCGGTGGTCGCGCATGAGGGCGAGCAGGCCGGCGGCGAGGACGACCGAGGCGAGCGTCCAGGCCAGCTGCCGGCCCCCCGTGCCGGCGAAGATGGCCAGGTCCTCCCGCTCGGCGGGCGCCGCGCTGCCCAGGTCGAGCCGGCGCAGGAAGCCGACCCCGATCCCGTTGAGCAGGGCGACCGCCGGCAGCAGTGCCGGGTCGGCGAAGGGCGCCAGGAACCGGATCACCAGGTGCAGGCCGAGGAACACGGCGGTGAGCGCGGCGGCCGGCATCCAGAAGTCGGCCGTGACGGTGTCGAGCACCTTCGCCTCGACCATCGCCCCGTACGCGGCCACCAGCACCATGGCGACCAGCAGCAACGACAGCTCGGCGTTGCGCCGGGACCGGGCCAGGCGTACGCCGGGCTGCTCGCCCGTGGTGGCGGGCGAGGATGCCGGAATGGCCGCTGCGGTCACGGAACGTCCTCGGATCGAGCCGCGCCTACTCCGGCGACCGGCACGCGGCGGGGTCGAGCGCCGGCGAGTCGGTGTCGGAGGGCGGGGCGTCGGGCGTGGTGGTCGGCGCGGCCGGCGTGCTCGGCCGGCCGCTGACCGGGGCGCTCGCACTCGCGCTGACGGTCGGAGCGGGCGACACCGGGGCGGTGGTCGGCGTCGGGGCGGTGGTGGCGGCCACGGCGCTCGGACTCGGGCTCGGCGGGCAGATGGGCTTCAGGTTCGGGTTCATCGGGTCGTCGCTGGTCAGCTCGGCCAGTCGACGCTCGGCGTCGGGCTCGCTCTTGGCCGGGATGCCCTGCTTGACCTGCTCCTGGGCGGCCAGCGTCAGGTCCTCCAGGTCCGCCGGGCTGGTGGAGTGCACCGTCGACAGGTCCATGCCGGCGATCTCGCCCTGGATGCCCCGGAACACCGCGACCTGACCGTTCTCGGTCGCGCCGACGTAGTACTGCCGCTGGGTGTAGCTCCAGCCGCCGAAGACCGCGCCGCCGACGAGCACGAGCAACGCCACCGAGATCGCGGCGGCCCGTACCGGCCGACGCCGCGGGCGCTCCGACTCGTCGTCGGCACCGGCCGCCGGCTCCTCGGGAACGGGCGGGCGGGGCGCGGAGAGGGCGGACGCGCGGGCGGCCGGCGTGGACACGTCGGCGGAGGTCGCCATGCCCCGGTCCCGGGCGGCGGCGCCGCCGACGATCGGGCTCGCCTCGACGATGTCCTGGTCGGTGGCGTCCGCGATGATCACCGTGATGTTGTCCGGCCCACCGCCGCGCAGGGCGAGCTGCACCAGCCGCTCGACGCACTGCTGCGGGTCGGTGTACTCGCGCATGGTCTCGCCGATGGTGTCGGCGCTGACGACACCCGAGAGGCCGTCGCTGCAGATCAGGTAGCGGTCGCCGGGGAGCACCTGGCGGACGCTGTATTCCGGGTCGATGTCGCGGCCGTCGAGCGCCCGGGTGAGCAGCGAGCGCTGGGGGTGGCTGCTCGCCTCCTCGGCGCTGATGCGGCCCTCGTCGACGAGCATCTGGACGTACGTGTCGTCCTTGGTGATCTGCGCGAACTCGCCGTTGCGCAGGAGGTAGGCCCGCGAGTCACCGATGTGGACCATGCCCAGCTTGCTGCCGGAGAAGAGGGTCGCGGTGAGCGTGGTGCCCATCCCCTCCAGCTGGGGGTTGGCGTCCACGGTGTCGCGGAGCTGCTGGTTGGCGGTGCCCACGGCCGAACGCAACGCGTCGACGAGGGCGTCACCGGGGACGTCCTCGTCGAGCGGCGCCATGGCACCGATGACGATGTTGCTGGCGACGTCACCGGCGGCCATGCCGCCCATGCCGTCGGCGACGGCGAGAAGCCGCGGCCCGGCGTAGACGGAATCCTGATTACCGTCTCGGATCAGACCGCGGTCGCTGTGGGCCGCATAGCGCAGGGTCAGAGTCATGGCCGTAATTCGAGAGAAGTGCGGCCGATCCGGATCGGCACGCCGAGGGGGACGGGGGTTGGTCCGGTGACCTTAGCGCGATCCAGGTAGGTGCCGTTAGTCGAGCCGAGGTCCTCGACGAACCACTGGCCGTCACGCGGCACCAGTCGGGCGTGCCGCGCCGAGGCGTAGTCGTCGGTGATGACGAGGGTGGAATCCTCCGCCCGGCCGATGGTGATCTGCGCTTCGCCGAGGGTGATCCGGGTCCCCGCCAGCTGACCGGCGGTCACCACGAGCTGGTGCGCCGCCCTGCCCCGCTTCGCCTTCGTCGGCTTCGCCGCCTGCCCGAGCGAGGCGCCGACGGCCCGGGGGGCGGCCACCAGCCGGCCCGACCGGGCGCCCGCGAAGAGGTCCCGGCGGATCACACCGACCACGGTGAACACGAAGATCCACAGCAGGATGAGGAACCCGAACCGGGCGACGGTGATGACCAGTTCCGGCAAGGCGGGTCAGCCGTCCACGCGGAAGGTCAGCGTCGTGGTGCCGAGCTGGATCATGTCGCCGGGGTTGAGGGCGACGGCGGAGACCCGCTGGCCGTTGACCATGGTGCCGTTGGTCGACCCGAGGTCGGTCAGCACGACCTGACCGCCGTCGAAGTCCAGCCGGGCGTGTCGCCGCGAGATCCCGACGTCGGGCAGGCGCAGGTTGGCCTGGTCGCCGCGGCCGATCACGGTCGAGCCCATCTGGAGGGGGTAGGTGCGCCCGTCGCCGGAGACCAGCCGCACGTTGCGGCCGCCGCCGTGGCCGGGCGGAGGACCGTAGCCGCCGCCCTGGTCGTACGCCGGGTAGGCGGGCGGGCCCGCGTCGTAGCCCGGCGCCGAGACCGGGGCGACCTCGCCGCCGGTGTAGACCTCGGCGGTGACCCGGAACATCCCCGTGTCCAGCCCCTCGCCGCGTTCGATCTCGACGATCACGTCGCCGTAGACCGTCCAGGCCTGCTCGCCGATGAACTCCGCCTGCGACTGGGCCAGTTCCTGGGCCAGCGCGGCGGCGTACGGCGCCAGACGACTGTGGTCGTAGGGCGAGAGATCGATCACGTAGCGGTTGGGCACCAGCGTGCGCCCACCGGCCAGGATCGCCTTGTGCGCCTCGGCCTCCCGCTGCATGGCGTTGAGGATCTCCACGGGGTGGACCACCCCTTTGAAGACCTTGGCGAAGGCCCCCTCGACCAGGCCTTCCAGACGCTTCTCGAAGCGTTGCAGCACGCTCACCGGCTCCTCCTCGGGTCCCGAGGACATGATGGTATCCGGCCGGCGCGCGCGCAGCTCACACGCCGCTCGGCCGTCTGACGGCGGCCCGTTCGGACGGGCCGATACTGCCGTGCTACTCTTTCGTCCGCCACGAACGGTAACCGCTCCTCGGACGGTAACCGATCGTCGCAACGACCACGGACCGGCTAGGATGTCCGGGGCCCGCTGGAGACAGCAGGTCCGGCACAGACTACAGTGTTCGAGGTCAGGCCACGGGGAAGTGGCGGAATGGCAGACGCGCACGGTTCAGGTCCGTGTGCCCGAAAGGGCGTGGGGGTTCAACTCCCCCCTTCCCCACCAATACGCGAGGGCTCCGCAGCGATGCGGGGCCCTCGCGCCGTATCGGGGCGTGCCGTACGTCACGCTATGCTCCGATGGTTTCTGCCTCCGATGGACCAGGAGTGGCGTGTGAGTGTCGCGTTCGTGACCGGGTCGGGCGGTCTTATCGGCTCCGAGGCGGTCCGGCACTTCGCCGGCCTCGGTCTCGAGGTCGTCGGCATCGACAACGACATGCGGCAGGAGTTCTTCGGCGCGGAGGCGTCCACCGCGTGGAACGTCCGCCGGCTGACCGACGAGCTGGGGTCCGCGTACTCGCACCACAGCATCGACATCCGCGACCGGGCCGCGCTGGCCAAGCTGTTCAAGCGGTACGGCACCGACGTCGCCGTGGTGATCCACACCGCCGCCCAGCCGTCGCACGACTGGGCGGTGCGCGACCCGTTCACGGACTTCGACGTGAACGCCGCCGGCACGCTCAACGTCCTGCAGAACGTGCGCGAGCACTGCGTCGAGGCGCCGGTCATCCACTGCTCCACCAACAAGGTCTACGGCGACCGGCCGAACAGCCTGCCGCTGGTCGAGCTGGAGTCCCGCTGGGAGATCGAGCCGGGGCACCCGTACGAGCAGGGCATCCGTGAGGACATGTCCATCGACGCCTGCCTGCACTCGATCTTCGGCGCCTCGAAGGTCGCGGCCGACGTCATGGTGCAGGAGTACGGCCGCTACTTCGGCATGCGTACGGCCTGCTTCCGGGGCGGGACGCTGACCGGCCCGGCGCACTCCGCGACGGAGCTGCACGGCTTCCTCGGCTACGTGATGCGCGCCAACATGGAGCGCCGCACCTACAAGATCTTCGGCTACCAGGGCAAGCAGGTCCGCGACGCCATCCACAGCTCGGACGTGGTCTCCGCGTTCGAGGCGTTCTTCCGCAACCCGCGCTCGGCGGCGGTCTACAACCTCGGCGGCGGCCGGCACTCGAACACCTCCAACCGGGAGGCGTTCGCGCTCGCCGAGCAGATCACCGGCCAGGAGATGATCACCGAGTACGTCGAGGCCAACCGGATCGGCGACCACAAGTGGTGGATCGGCTCGAACGAGGCCTTCCAGGCCGACTACCCCGAGTGGAAGCAGGTCTACGACGTGCCCATGATCATGCGGGAGATCCACGAGGCCAACGTGGACAAGTGGGTGCCGGGCGCATGACCGGCAAGGGCAAGCGGAACGTCCTCGGGGTCCTGGTCGACGCCACCGACTACGCGGCGGCGACCGAGCAGGTGGTGGCGGCCGCTCAGGAGCGCCGCCCGCTGGCGCTGACGGCGCTGGCCGTGCACGGCGTGATGACCGGGGTGCTCGACCCGGCGCACAACGCCCGGCTGAACTCCTTCGACGTGGTCACCCCCGACGGCCAGCCGGTGCGCTGGGCGCTCAACCTGCTGCACGGCGCGGGGCTCACCGACCGGGTCTACGGCCCGACCCTGACCCTGCACGTGCTCTCCCGGTTCGCCGACGAGGGGCTGCCGGTCTACCTTTACGGGTCGACCGAGGAGACCCTGGCCAGGCTGATCCCGGCGCTGGAGCGGATGTTCCCGGCGCTGAAGATCGCCGGCGTGGAGCCGTCCAAGTTCCGGGCGGTGCAGCCGGGCGAGGACGTGGAGATCGCCGACCGGATCCGGTCCAGCGGCGCCCGGCTCGTGCTGGTCGGGCTGGGCTGCCCGCGCCAGGAGGTCTTCACGTACGCCATGCGGCCGCTGCTGGACATGCCGATGATGGCGGTCGGGGCGGCCTTCGACTACCACGCCGGGCTGCTGCGCCAGCCGCCGCCGTGGATGCAGCGGGCCGGCCTGGAGTGGTTCTGGCGCCTCGGCCTGGAGCCGAAGCGGCTCTGGCGACGCTACGTGATCCTCAACCCGGCCTACCTGACCCGGCTCGCCGGGCAGAAGACGGGGCTGTGGAAGGCTCGGCCGCCGGCCCCGGCCACGGAGCGACCGGCGACCTTCGCCGTCTGATTACCGACAGACGTCGAGAGGGGCCCCTTCCCACGCACGAGGTGGTGGGAAGGGGCCCCTGTCGTCACTCCGTCAGAGGGTGAGGGTCCAGGTGTTCAGGTAGCCGGTGTCGCCCGTGTAGACGTCCCGCACCCGCAGCTGCCAGGTGCCGTTCGCCGCCTCGCTCGACAGGTTCGCCGTGTAGGTGGCGTTGATGTTGTCCGCGCCGTCGAAGAAGCTGCTGTTCTTCAGCCGGTAGGACGAGCCGTCCGGGGCGACCAGGTCGATGACGACGTCGCCACGGTAGGTGTGCACGATGTTCACCGCGACGGTGGAGGCCGACGAGGCGTTACGGGCACAGCCGGAGATCACGATCGAGCTGCTGGCCGTGACGCCCGTGTCCGGGATCGCGACGTCGGTGCCGTTGGTGCCGGAGCAGCCGCCACCGGTGCCGGTGACCGTCAGCGAGTAGGTGGCGGTCCTGCTGCCCGAGGCCGCGGTGCCCGTCACGGTCACGGAGTAGGTGCCGGGCGGCGTGCTCGCCGAGGTGCTGATGGTCAGCGTCGAGGAACCGCCCGAGGTGACGGTGGCCGGGCTGAACGAGGCGATCGCCCCGGACGGCAGCCCGCTGGCCGAGAGGCTCACCGACTGGGCGGAGCCGTTGGTGGTGGCGGTGCCGACCGTGGCGGTCACCGAGCCGCCCGGCGCGGTCGAGCCCGAGGTCGGCGAGACCGAGACCGAGAAGTCGTCGGTCGGCGGCGGGGTGTCGCCGTTGACGACGTAGAGCAGCTTGTTGGGCGAGCCGGTGCCCGGGTTGGTCACCACGTTGCTGGTGGCGTTGTTCACCAGGTAGTCGCGGACCTGCTGCGGCGTCCAGGTCGGGTTGGCGCTGGCCACCAGCGCCGCGGCGCCGACCACGTGCGGCGTCGCCATCGAGGTGCCGCTGATCGTGTTCGTCGAGGTGTCGTTGGTGTGCCACGCCGAGGTGATCGACGAGCCGGGCGCGAAGATGTCCAGGCAGGTGCCGATGTTGGAGAACGAGGACCGGGCGTCGGTGTTGGTCGTCGAGCCGACGGTGATGCCCTCGGCGGTCCGGGCGGGCGAGGTGTTGCAGGCGTTGCCGCCGGAGTCGTTGCCGGCCGCCAGGCCGTAGCTCACGCCGGAGTTGATGGAGTTGCGCACGGCGGTGTCGAGCGAGGCGTTCGCGCCGCCGCCGAGGCTCATGTTGGCCACGGCGGGCTTGACCGCGTTGGCGGTCACCCAGTCGACGCCGCCGATGACGCCGGCGTTCGTACCGCTGCCCTGGCAGTTCAGCACCCGCACGCCGACCAGCTGGACGCCCTTGGCCACGCCGTACGCCGAACCGCCGACGGTGCCGGCGACGTGCGTGCCGTGCCCGTTGCAGTCGTCGGCCGAGCCGCCGTCGACGGCGTCGTAGCCGGAGACGGCCCGCCCGCCGAAGTCGCTGTGGCTGAACCGGATGCCGGTGTCGATGATGTAGGCGTGCACGTTGCTCGCCGTGTTCGGGTACGTGTAGGAGCTGTCCAGCGGCAGGGCCCGCTGGTCGATCCGGTCCAGGCCCCAGGAGGGCGGGTTGGTCTGGGTGCCGCTGATGGACACCGTGTGGTTCTGCTCGACGTACGCCACGGCGGGGTCCGCGGCGATGCGGGCGGCGGCCCTGGCGTCGACCCGGGCCTCGAAGCCGCGCAGGGCGGCGCCGTAGGTGCGGGCGACCGCGCCGCCGTGCCGGCCGACCAGCCGCTGCGCGGTGTCACCGACGCTGCTGCGGGCGACCGAGCTGTCCTTGAAGACGACGATGTAGCTGTCGGCCACGGCCGTGGCGCCGCCCGCGGCGCGGATCGTGCCCACCGGTTCGGCGGCCATGGCGGGCGTGGCGGTGGCCACCATGGCCAGAGCGGCCACCCCGACGAGTACGGACCTGCGTGGAAGACCCATCTTCTACTCCCTCCGACCGGCACCGACCGTCCAACTGTTCGAGACGAGTGAATCGATGAATGCCGATCAAGCTGAGGGTAGGGCGGCGCAATCGGGAATTCAAACATGTCGACTTCCCCATAACACCGGGGAGATGGCCCCTAGGGGAGGCGGCTGCGGGGCGAACCCGGGACCTGCCCGGATTCACGATCGTCGAGAACGGGCAAGGCTGTCCGTCATGGAGATTCACCTGACCGTGCTGCTGTCGCTGGCCGCCGTCTGGCTCGTCGCCGGCTGGCTCGCGGACGGGCTGCCCCGGCTGGACCACGCCCGGGCCCTGCGCCGGCGTACCGGATGGGTGCTCGCCCTGACGCTGACCGGCCTGGGCCTGACGGCCGCCGTGCTGGCCGCGGGGCTCTCCAGCGCCGGCGCGACCCCGGCGGACCGGGCGGCCGCCGGTCTCACCCTCGCCGCCGCCCCCGCGCTCGTGGTCGCGGCCTGCACGGTACGCCGGGTACGTCGGCTGCGGGCGGGCGCGGGCGCCCTCTCGTCGGCCCCGGGCACCCCGGCGCCGCACGGCCTGCGGGCCTCCGCCGCGCACCCGCTGATCGGTCTCCCGGTGCAGGTAACCGGGCTGGCGATCCTGCCCGCGGTGGCCGCGGCGAGCGCCCCCGAACTGCTCTCCGGGCCCGGCGTGGCCGGCCCGGCGGTCACCGTGGGCGTGCTGGGCGTCGCCGCCATCGGCGTACGCCACGCCCTGCGGCACAGCCGGCTCGTCGAGCGGGCCGTACCGGCGCGGCCCGCGTCACCGCGAGCGGCCGGGCCCCTGCACGTATAGCAGTTCCAGGATCGCCCGGGTCGCCTCGAACCAGCGGTCGAGCCAGCCGGGCGGCGGGACGCTGCCCTTCGGCGGCAACTCCATCAGCAGCCCGCGCAGCAGCGGGTGGTCGACCAGCGACTCGGTCGGTTCCACCGACCAGTTGCCGGGCGGGAACGACGGCTCGGTCAGCGGGTTGGGGTCCAGCGAGGGCAGGGAGAGCGGCGGGCCGGGCTGCTCCGGCGGGGCCGCCGGGCTCTCCCGGCCACCCATCTCGGTGTCGGTCGACACCACCTCCGTGAGGACGGTGTCCCGCCGTGCCCCCCGGTACTTGCCCCCGAACCGTTCCGGCTTCCCCGGCCCGTTGGTGAGGTTGTCTGACCCGATCGTCGTCATCCGTCTCGCCCTGCCTCGCTCGGTTGCCGATCCCTGCGGCGGGTTGTCGACCAGCGCCGTACCGAGGGGTACAACGACACGGGACCCGATGTGGCGACGCCGACGGCGGGACGTCTTCGCGGCCGGCCCGGACGCGGGCACGGCGATGCCCCCGCCCGGCTTCGTCGCCGGACGGGGGCATCGCCTCACATCCCGGTCCGTCAGCCCTTGTCGAACACACCGCCCCTGGCGCCGGCGACGAAGGCGTGCCAGCCACCCGGGGCGAAGACCAGGGCCGGGCCCGTCTTGTCCTTCGAGTCCCGCACGCCGACCGCCCCCGTCACGTACGCCACCTCCACGCAGTTGTCACAGTTCGGCCCGCTCTTCGAGCTCTTGAACCACGTCGCCTGCGTCAGGTCCACGGGGAACCCATTGGTCGCCATTTCCACAACGGCTCCTCTGCCAGTTTCGCGATGTGTGCGATGGACTCCTCTGGACGTATGGCCGCCGCTCGGACGTGATCGAAGATGAAGCTGTACTTCTGCAGTTCGTCACTCTTCTCCAGGAAGAGCCCACCCGTGGCATTCTCCGCGTACACGACATCCGGATCACCGGGCTCAGGGAAGCTGAGGATCGTGAAGGTGCCGTCCATGCCGGCGTGCGCCCCCACCGTGAAAGGCAGGATCTGGAGCGTCACGTTCGGCAGTTCCGCCACCTCGACCAGGCGTTTGAGCTGGTCACGCATTACCTCGTCCCCGCCCACCGGACGGCTTACCACCGCCTCATCGAGCACCACCCACAGATCGACCGGATCATCCTGCGTCAACAACGACTGACGGCCCAGACGGACACGCACCCGTTGCCGCACCTGTTCGGGAGTGAAGTCGGGCCGGGCGGCCCGGATCATCGCGCCCGCGTAATCCTCCGTCTCCAGCAGCCCGGGCACCACCTGCTGCTCGTACGCCCGGATCGAACTGGCCGCCGCCTCCAGCCCGACGTACGCGCCGACCAGCACCGTGCTGTAGGGGTGCCACCAGCCCTTCTGCCGCGCCTCCCGGGCGATCTGCACCAGCTCGTCGCTCTCGGCACCCACCACGCCGTAGATCCGCAGCATGTCCCGCACGTCGCGTGGCGTCGCCGTGGTGTGGCCGGTCTCGATGCGCGAGACCTTCGACGCCGAGCACTCCAACTGCTCGGCGACCGCCTCTATGGTGATACCGGCCGTCTCCCGCTGCCGGCGCAGTTCGGCGCCGAGGCGACGCCGCCGGATGGTGGGGCTGCGCCGCTCGCTCACGACACGACCCCGCCCGCTGGTCGGGACCACCGCCTGTCAGGCCTCATCCGGTCCACCTCCGCCTCACCGTGCGCCATTGTCGTCACCCGCCAGGGGCGCGACCGTCGTACGGCGGGCGTCGTTCGCGGCGTGGGGTGGTGCCGGTCATCGGCCGGCCGCGACGGCGAAACCGGCTCCCAGTGTGCCGGGCATACGTGAACGGCTTCAAGCGCTGCTTTGCACTAGCCGCTCACGTATCGGCAAAAGTCGACGTGCAACTTGCATGAAGCACGTCGCTGATGCACTCTGTCCGTATGGCACGGGTTACTCACCGTCTTCGTCCGCTTCCTCGCCGTGGTGACCCCACGGGCTGCGGGACGCGCGACGGTGGAACCGCCCGACAGCCGACAACCAGACCTGCCCCGGGTTGATGACCTCGCCGCTGCACGCCAGTTGGCTGCGGCGGCGGGAGCGGTACCCGGAGCAGCCGGGTGCTGGTCGGGTGGCGGTTCGCCACCAGCGGGTACGGCCCGACCACCACCGCCCGCACCACCGGTCCACGAGGCACGACCCCGCCACGGGCCATCGACGTCCCCCGACCCACACCGCCGGCCCGTCGGCCGGCCGACCCTCCCAGGAGCCCATGTGCTTCCCCGCTCCGGTGACGTACTGCACGTGACTCGCGCGGCGAGTGTCCAGTTCCTCAGGCCCATCATGTTCCGGGTCATCCGGGTGCTCGACTGGCCGACCTACGACGGCTGGATCTGGCTCGAAGGCTACGAGTTGAACGCATCGGGGGACGCGGTCAGCCGGCGGTCGATCTTCGTCCAGCGGGAGGGGCTGCGCCACCTGCGGTCGGCCCCCGAGCCTCGGCCGCACACCGTGCGCGCGCCGCGCCGGCCCGTCGCCCGCACCCCGGTCCGGGTGGGCTGACCTGCGCGATCGGCAGCCGAGGGGCGTGCCGTCGCCATAGGATGAGGTACGCCCACCCCGGCACGTTCCACCCCGCGCGTCCAGGACCCCGAACCTGGGATGGCCATGGTCAATCAGCCCGCCGCGCGGCGGCACCACCGCTCCCGAATCGCCTACGCCTTCGGACTACTGGCGCTGATCGGCGCCGCCACCACGCTGGTGGTCGTGGTCCGCGATCCCGCCCTCTCGTCCACCACGCGGCTGACCACCCCGGTCCCGGCACCGGAGATCACCGTGGTGGACGAGGACCCGCCCGACGGCGACGACGGGCCGGACGCCCTCGACGACCCGTACGCACTGACCGGACCGGACGGCCCGGACGCGCTCGGCGCCGCCGACGAGGCCGGGCGCGCCGCCGGGGCCGACGTTCCCACGGCCTCCCCGGGCGGCGCGGCGCACGCCGCCCGCCCCGCGCCCGACGACGTCCGCCGTTCCCTCTTCTGGTCCGGCATCTTCGGACTTGCCATCTCGCTGGCCGGGCTCGGCATGGTCGGGACGAGACGACGCATGTGGTGACGCGGCAGCGTCCCCGCCAGCGGCGCGGTCAGCGGCTCACCGGGTGGCGGTCGGTTCGACCGACGGCGTGACCCCGCCGGTCGGCGAGGCGGCGTCGCGGGCCACCACCAGCGTGACCTCCTCGTCCTCCGGCACCAGCTCCCCCGCCTCCGGCTCGGTGCGGATCACCGTGCCGGCCGGCCGGTCCGACGTCTCGTACTCCACCCGGTGGTCCAGCCCGACGTCGTCCAGGATGGCCTGCGCCGTCTCCAGCGGCAGGTTCACCACCGGCGGCATCGGCACTTCGGCCGGCACCGAGGGCGTCGGGGACGCCGAGGGCGACGAGCTGGTGGGGGCGGCGGAGGTCGGCGCGGCGGTGGTCGGCGACGCGCGGGTCACCGACGGCGACGGCGACGGCTCCGGCCCGCTCGGACCGTCGTCCGCCGACCGGAGGGCCAGCCACAGCCCGGCGCCGAGCAGGCCGAGCAGCAGCAGCACGAGCACGCCCCACAGGATCGGCAGCCACCAGCGCCGCGCGTCCTGGTCCTCGGCGTACCACTCGGCCTCCGGCTGGTCGGCCGGCCCGCCGGGGCGCACCTCCGCCCGGCCGGACCATGCCGCCGGCCCGGACCGCTCCGGCGGCCCGGCGGCCGTACGGTCCAGCGGGGCGGTGCCGTCGACGGGCATCGGCCGGGCGGCGTCGCCGGCGTCCGGGGCGCTCCGGTCGGGGCGGGGCAGCGGCTGCGTACGGTCGGGTTCCGGCCCGGCCGAGGAATCGCCCGGCGGCGGCAGCGGGCGGGTCCGGTCGTCGTGTTCCCCGGCGGGCGGTTCCTGGCGGTCGTCGCTCATGCCGGCACCACGCTGTGCCGATGACTCGCTCGCGCGCTGTGCCGATGACTCGCTCGCTGACGCTCACTCATGGCACGTCCTCTCCCGGCCCGGGCGGGCGTCGCGGGCCCCGACCGCCAACCTAGCGGTCCCGGAGGCCATCGGCCGGGATCAGCGTGCCGGACGCTCCGTCACGGCGTCGGGGAGGGCGAACCGCCGTCCTCCGGCGCGTCGCCGCACCAGATCGACACCTGGTCGTTCCACCTTCCCGCACCGTCGCCGGCCGGGTCCTGGCGGCTGACCTTGCCGGTCTTGCCCGTCCGGTAATGCGGGTAGAAGCCCTCGTCGACGAGTTCGTCCGCCGCGTCGTCGCAGTCGTCGCCCACCACGTCCGGCACGGTGGTGGCCGGCGCCGGACCGCTCACGTAGAGCGTCACGGTGCGTCCGGGCTGCACCTCGGTACCCACCTCCGGGGAGGTGCGCTCCACGGTCGTTCCCGTGCCCTGGCCGAAGACGAGCCGCCAGCCCAGCCGCTTCTCGCGCAGTTCGTCGCGGGCGTCCGTGAACTCCTCGCCGACGACCGGCGGGACCGTCAGCCCGGCGGAGCGGCTCGGGGCGGTCGTGCGGGGAGCCTGGGGCGCGGACCGGCCCGGGGTCGGCCGGGCCGCGTCCGGGGTGCCGGTGGAGGGCGGACTCTCCGCCGCCGCCGGCGGGGCAGGTGGGTCGTCCTCGCCGGCCAGGAGCCAGCCGCCGGTCGCGCCGACGGCCGCGAGCAGCACGACGGCCAGCCCGCCCCTGAGCAGCAACGCCGACCGGTCCGGCCCGGCGTCGTCCCGCGCGCCCGTGTCCCCGTCCGTCATACGCCCACCCCGCCTCGATCACCGGCGACCGTACCCGCTCCCGTCGACACCGGCGTCATCGCGGTCGCCCCGGGCCGGACCGCCACGACTCGCCGCGCCGACCACGGGACGTTACGCTCCCCGGCATGGCCAGACGGGGCTGGGGAGGATCGATCGCGACCGCGGTCGGCGTCGCTGCCGGCGCGGGCGCGGCCCAACTGGGCTTCGGCTACGGGCTGGGCATCATCAACTGGGCACCGGCGGACGCGACCGCCGGCGCGACCGCGTGGGTGGCGGGTCTGATCTGGGCCACCTGGATCGCGGCCACCTCGACGGTCTTCGGCGCGGTCTGTGCGCAGCGGCTGCGCGACCGCGCCCCGGCACCGGACACCGACCCCGCCGAGCCGGCTCCCGCCGGACCGGGTGGAGGCGCCCTCGGCTCCGTCGCGCTCGCCGTGGCCGCCGGGGTGGGCGCGCTGATCACCGTGCTGCTGGTGGCCGTACCGGCCCGGGAGGCGGTGACGGTGGCGGACACCGGCTCGCCCCGGAACGTCGCGGCGGCCTACGCGGCGGTCGGCGTGCTGGTCGGGGTGCTGACGGCGGTCTGGGCGCTGCGCTCGCGGGCAGCCGCGAACAACGTGATCGCCACCGTCGGCTGGCTCTGGCTGCTCGCCGTGATCGCCGTCGTGGACGGCGTGCTGGCCGGGCGCGGCCTCACCAGCGCCCAGCTCGGCATCTGGCAGCTCGGCCCCGACGACGGGCGGTACTGGATCCGCGACTACTTCTACTGGCCGGGAGCGCTGCTGTCCCTCGGTTCCGCGCTGGTGATCGGGGCCCTCGCGGCCCGCCGGGACGCCCGGGATCCCGACCACCGGGTCGGGGCGGCCGTTTCGGGTGCGGCCGGGCCGCTGCTCGTCGCGACCGCGTACTTCCTGGCGGTGCCCAGGCTGACCGCGATCAGCCCGGAGCAGGTGTCGGCGCACCTGATCGCGCCGTACGCGGTGATCATCGGGGTCGGCGGCGCCGTCCTGGTCGCCGCCCTCGCCCAGCGGGCCGCCCGACGGGCCGCGGCCCGGGGAACGGTGCGGGTGCCCCGCCAACGCACCGGCGAACCCGCCGACCACGCGGGCACCTCGGCGCCGGGGCGGCACACCTCTCCGGCCGGCGGCACCGACGGCGACGCCCAGGCGACGCCCGCCGGCAGCGACACCCGCACGACGCCGGTCGACGCCGCCGCCTTCACGACGCCGGACGACGGCAACGCCTTCACAGGGCCGGGCGGCGGCGCGCCGGACGGGGACGCCGTCGCGGCGGGCGCAGGAGCGCCCCCGGCCGACCGCGAACCCGCGCCGGGCCCCGCCGAGCGCGAACCCGCGCCGGTCCCCGCCGCCGCGAGGCCCGCGGTCACGTCCGGCACACCGGCCGGGGAGCCGGCCGCCCCGGCCACCGGGGACGACACGTGGGCGTCGGCGACGACCGGGGAGCCCGCGCCGGCCGCCGACGATCCGGCGGAACCGCAGGCCACCGGCCGCCGGTCCCGCTCCGGCCGCCGCACACGCTGAACGCCGGCCGGGGTGCGGAGCACCCGGGACAGGACGGGTGCGACCGGGGCGTCAGGGGCCCGCGCCGGCCCGGATCGGCGCACAGGGGTGCCGGTCAGCTGCGGCGCACCCGGGACGCGGGGTCAGCTGCGGCGCAGCGGGATGCCGGTCAGCTGCGGCGCAGCGGGACGCGGGTCAGTCGACGGGCCAGGTGTGCACGGGCTCGTTGCTGCGTTGCAGCTCGGCGTAGCGCTGCACCATGTGATGCAGGGCGGCGTTCCGGTCCATGCCGCGGTGCCGCTCGGCCGCCCAGACCGCCTCGGTCTGCCAGACCGCGCCGTTGCGGCCCGTACGGCAGCGCTGCTCGATGATGCCGAGCAGCCGGTCGCGTTCGGCGGGGGACACCCCGAACCGGTCGAGCCCGGCGGCCGCCTTGGGCAGCAGGACGTCCAGGACCAGCTTGGTCACCGGCACCTCGCCGAGGCGGGGCCAGTGCAGCACGGCGTCCATGCCGCGCCGGGCGGCGGCGTGGAAGTTCTCCTCGGCGGAGCTGAAGGTGAGCTGGCTCCAGATGGGCCGGTCGGACTCCGCCAGCCCGCGCGCCAGCCCGAAGTAGAAGGCGGCGTTGGCCAGCATGTCGACCACGGTCGGGCCGGCCGGCAGCACCCGGTTCTCCACGCGCAGGTGCGGGCGGCCGTTCATGATGTCGTAGACCGGCCGGTTCCACCGGTAGACGGTGCCGTTGTGCAGGCGCAGCTCGCCCAGCTCCGGTACGCCGCCACCGTGCAGGACCTCGACCGGGTCCTCGTCCTCGCAGATCGGCAGCAGCGGCGGGAAGTAGCGGACGTTCTCCTCGAAGAGGTCGAAGATCGAGGTGATCCAGCGCTCGCCGAACCAGACCCGGGGGCGTACGCCCTGCGCCTTCAGCTCGTCCGGCCGGGTGTCGGTGGCCTGCTCGAACAGGGCGATGCGGGTCTCCGCCCAGAGCTGCCGCCCGTAGAGGAAGGGCGAGTTGGCCCCCACGGCCACCTGCACCCCGGCGATGGCCTGGGAGGCGTTCCAGTAGTCGGCGAAGCTGTCCGGGGCGACCTGGAGGTGGAACTGGAGGCTGGTGCAGGCGGCCTCGGGGGCGATCGAGTCGGTGTGGGTCTGGAGGCGTTCGACGCCTCGGATGTCGAGCTCGATGTCCTCGCCCCGGGCGCCGACGATCTGGTCGTTGAGCACCCGGTACCGCTCGTTGGTGGAGAGGTTGTCCTCGACCAGGTGCCGCTCGGTGAGGGTGGGCAGGATGCCGACCAGGACGATCTTCGCGTCCGACTTGGCGGCCCGCTCGTCGGCACGGGAGAGACTGCCGCGCAGGTCCTGCTCGTAGTCGGCGAACCCGCTGCCCTCGATCAGCCGGGGCGGCGCGTTCAGCTCCAGGTTGAACTGGCCCAGCTCGGTCTGGAAGAGCGGGTCGGCGATGTCGGCGAGGATCTGGTCGTTGCGCATCGCCGGCTCGGCCGCCGAGTCGACCAGGTTGAGCTCGATCTCCAGCCCGGTCATCGGCCGGTCGGCGTCGAAGCCGAAGTCGTCCAGCATCAGGGCGAAGACGTCCAGGCACCGCCGTACCTTCTGTCGGTAGCGGACCCGGTCCTCCCGGGAGAAGGCGCCCTGCTCGACGTCCCTGCCCATGTTTCCTCCCGGCGCGAGGCGCAGTCGGACCGTACCGGCCCGGTAAGCGCGTGGTGAACCCTCCACGTTAGGAGTGTCGGCATCGTCGGGACCATAGGAGGTCGCGGCGATCCCACGGCCGGGACGACCGTACTCCGGTCGGCGGACGCGCTCCCGGCGGCATATCTACCCAGCCGGTGCCGCCCGCACCCGATCGAACGGCGAATGAGTCGTGACAAATCGCACCCGAGCCGGCGGGCCATCACCCTGCGTACGCGCGTCGGGCCCGCGCCGTGACGCGGCGCGGGCCCGGAAGCGGTAGGGCGGATCAGGCCTGACGGACGGCCTCGCCCTCGATCTCGATCTTAATCTTCTTGCCGACCAGCACGCCCCCGGTCTCCAGGGCGACGTTCCAGGTCAGGCCGAAGTCCTCGCGGTCGATCTCGGTGGACGCGGAAAAGCCGAAGATGTCCTGCCCGAACGGGCTGCGGCCGACGCCCTCGAACTCGACGTCCAGGTCGACCGGGCGGGTGACGCCCTTGATGGTCAGCTCGCCGGAGAGGACGAACTCGTTGCCGTCGCGGGACTTCACGGCCGTGCTGCGGAACTCCAGGGTCGGGAAGGCCTCGGCGTCGAGGAACTCGGGGCTGCGCAGGTGCGCGTCCCGGTCGGCCTGGTTGGTGTTGATGGTGGCCGCCTGGATGGTGGCGCTGACCGTGGACTGCATCGGGTCCTCGGCGACGGTGATGGTGGCGCTCGCGTCGGCGAACTCACCGCGTACCTTGCTGACCATCATGTGCCGGGCGACGAAGCCCACGCGCTTGTGCGCCGCGTCCAGCAGGTAGGTGCCGGCGGTCGGGATCGTGAGGCCGTCCCAGTCGCGGGTGACCGGTGCGGTGCTGCTGGTCATGAAGCTGCCCTCCGTGGGGAAAAGTTGTTTAGTAGCCCAACGACTTCCGCAGCAACTATAGGCATAGCAATATTCCTCGTGTCAAGTACTGCTACGATGGGCGCGTGGACCAGAACGTGTTCGACGACCCCCGGATCACCGCCGTCGGCCTGCTCGTCGAGGCGCACGCCGGGCTCTCGGCCCGGTTCGCCGCCCAGTTCGAGGAGCACGGCCTCTCACCGGTCGAGTTCGAGGTGCTGACCAGACTCGCCCGCTCACCCGGCAACCAGTTGCGGATGACCGACCTCGCCGCCCAGACCTCGCTCTCGACGAGCGGCGTCACCCGCGTGGTGGACCGGATGGAACGCGACGGGCTGCTCGCCCGCCGCGCCTGTCCCTCCGACCGGCGCAGTTCGTTCGCCGTGGTCACCGCCTCCGGCCTGCAACGCCTCGACGAGACCCTGCCCGGGCACCTGCGGATCATCGAGCAGTGGTTCACCGGCCAGCTCGACCCGGAGGCCCTGGACGCCCTGCTCGACGGGCTGCGCCGGGTCCGGGACGCGGTGCACCCCGGCGCCACCGCCGGAAGCACCGGGCCCGCCGCCGACTGCGACGGGACGGTCCCGCCCTCCTGACCCGTCCCCGGGCCCGCCCGGCACCGGCAGAAAGAGCGGCAGAACTGCCGTACCCACGGGACGATAGACGTTCAAACCGGACGGAGCCGCGTGCGGACGGTGGCTAGTCTTCGGGCAGTGGGGACGCACCGGGGGGTGACGGCGCGGGCGACGAGCGAGGGGTAGCAAGAGGGGCTTCGTCGCCCGCGTCCCCCCGGTCGCTCTGCGCAACGCCCGCCACGGCACGGCCCCGACGCCGGCACGGCCGGTCCGCCCGGGTCACCCGCTCCGGCTCGCGGCCCACGGGCGCAACTGCTCCTCCTCGTGCGGCAGCAGCCGCACACCACTCTGCCGGAAGGCCCGGTCGAGGCGGTCCAGCACGGCGGGATCGCCCGAGCTGGCGGCCAGTCCCACCAGCGCCTCCACCACGTCACGCCGGTCCTGACCGCCGGCACCGGCTTCCGCCGCCGCGGCGAACCACTCCGCCGCCAGCTCACGATCGCCCCGGCGCAGCGCCAGGTTCCCCTCGATCAGCGCGCAGATCCCGTCCTCCGGGCGCACCCCGGGCGTCGGCGCACCCGGCAGGCGCCCGGGCGACCAGACCTCCTCGGGGCGGGGCACCGGCGGCCCCGGGGGCGGGCGCAGCTCGGCCAGCACCTCGGCCGCCTCGGCGGACCGGCCGTCGCGGGCCAGCGCCAGCCCCACCGTGCCGAGCACCCGGCGACGGTGGCCCGGGTCGCCGAGTTCCGCCAGCGCCGCCACCACCCGCCGGCCCTGGTCGACGGCGTCCGCGTACCGGCCCTCGAGGCGGGACACCTCGGCGAGGTTGGCCCGCGCGAGCACCCGCAGCCGCTGCTCCCCGACCCGCGCGGCGAGCCGGTCGACCGTGGCCAGCCGGCGCCGGGCAGCCGCCAGGTCACCGACCCGGATGTCGTGCCAGGCGAGGTTGTTCTGCGCCACCGCCATGTCCCGGACCCGCCCGTGCCGGACGGCCAGCGCGAGCACCGCCTCGGCCTGCGTCCGCACCTCGTCTTGCTCGCCGAGGGCGATCAGAAGCGCGCAGAGCACCGAACGCGCCTCCAACTCCCCGGTGACGTCGCCCGCGTCCCGGAACGCGGCCAGCGCTTCCCGAGCGGCCGGCAGTTCCTCGGCCCCGGCACCGTGCTCGGCGGCGAGCCGGGCCACCCCGAGGAACGCCCACGCCCGCAGCACCGGGTCGACATCGGCGGTACGCGGATCCGCCAGCAGGCGCCGGAGCCACTGCCTGCCGGGGACGTCGCGCCCCCTGAACCGCCACCACCGGGACAGCGCCGCCGCCAACCGCAGCGCGGTCAACGGGTCGTCGACGGCGGCGTGCGCCAGGGCGGAGCTGATGTCGCCGGTCACCTCGTCCAGGCGGTGCACCGCCGCCGGCAGGTTGGCCCCGACCAGCTCCGGTGCGGTCCGCGCCACCAGCCGGGCGACGACCTGCGCGTGCCGGCGCCGGATCGCGGTCAGCTCGCCGGCGCCCGTCGCCTGCTCGGCGGCGAAGTCCCGTACGGCGTCGAGCAGGCGGAACCGGAACGGCCCGGCGCCCCGGACGCTCAACAGACCGAGTTCGACGAGCCGGTCGAGCAGCGGCACCGGGTCCACGACCACCGTCCCGTCCCGGTCGGCGGGGTCGGCGAGCATCTCCTCGGCCAGCTCGACCGACCAGCGGTTGCCGAACGCGGCGAGCCGGCGCAACGCGGCCCGCTCGTCGGGGGCGAGGAGGCGGTAGCTGACCGCCACCGCGTCCCGCAGGGTCTCCGCCACCGCCGCCCGCGGGCTCTCCGGACGGCCCGGCTCCGTGCTGTCCCAGCCCGGCCGCCCGGCCGCCCCCGGCGAGGTCGTCAGGTCGAGGACACGGTCGCCGTACCGGTCGAGCAGCTCGTTGAGATCGAGGATCCGGCCGCGGGCCGCCATCAGCTCGATGGCGAGCGGGAGCCCGCCCAGGCGGCGTACCAGGGCGGCGAGGGCGGGCAGCTCGGCGGGGCCGGGCGGCTCCCGGCGGACCTGGTCGAGCCGGGCGGTGAAGAGAGCCACGGCGGGGTAGCCGGCCAGCGCCGCCGGGCCCTCCCGCTCGCTGCCTGGCGGCGGTACGTCGAGCGGCGCGACCGGCCACACCCGCTCCCCGGGCAGGCCGACCGGGTGCCGGCCGGTGACCAGCACCCGCAGCGACGGCACCGCCCCGGCGAGGCGGTGCACCGTCTCGGCGACCGCGTCGGGGGCCCGCTCGGCCGCGTCCACGAGCAGCAGCGCCGGCCGACCGTCGAGGCGGACGGTCAGCTCGGGCAGCCGGGCGACACCGAAGACGGCGACCGAGGCGGAGAGCACGTCGGCCGCGTCCGAGCCCTCGCCGATGAGCACGCCGGCCGCCCCGCCGGGATGGTCGTCGGCGACCGCGTGGACCACCGAGAGGGCCAGCGCGGTCTTGCCCACGCCAGCCAGCCCGACCAGGCTGACCAGCCGGGGCCCGCGCCCGTCGGTGAGCAGACCGACCAGCTCGGCCAGGTCGCGGTCCCGGCCGACCAGCGCGACCGGGGGCGGGAGCGCGGCCGGCGTACCGGCGTGGTGGTCGAGATCGACGCGGGCCGGCGGGGCGCCTCCGGGGGTGGCCGGCGGGGCGGCCGGGACCGGCCCCCGGGCGGCGGCCAGGAACGCCGACCGGGCGGCTCCGGCCAGCTCCAGCGCGCCGGCGAGCAGCTCGACAGTGGTGCGCTGCGGCCGGGACGAGCGGCCCCGCTCCAGGTCGCGGACGGTCCGGACGCCCACACCCGCCCGGCCCGCCAGCTCGGCCTGCGTCAGGCCGGCGGCGAGCCGGTGCCCGCGCAGCAGCTCCGGCAGCCCGGTACGACCGCCCGGATGCGGCGAACGATCATGATCCGGCGTCATGGGCAGGAAGGGTACGGAGGGGGTACGACCGCCGGCAGCCGAGCGTCGCACTGCCGACGCCCCGGTGCGGATATCCGACAGCGGACCGGACGGACGACGACGCGGAACGGATCCGGCGGCACGGAACGGACCGGCGGCAGGGAACGGGCCGGTCACGCCGAGCGGGCCGGTCACGCCGGACGGGTCCGGCGGCGCGGAGACGGCTGCCCCGACGCCACCGGACCCGTCGCCGTCACATGCCCAGATCGCGCGCGATGATCATGCGCTGCACCTCGGACGTGCCCTCGCCGATCTCCAGGATCTTGGAGTCGCGCCAGAACCGGGCCACCGGGTACTCGTTCATGAAGCCGTAGCCACCGTGGATCTGGGTGGCCTCGCGGGCGTTGTCCACCGCGATGGTGCTGGCGTGCAGCTTGGCGATGGCGGCCTGCCGCTTGAACGGCTCACCGGCGAGCATCCGTGCGGCCGCGTCGTAGTAGGCCAGCCGGGCGGTGTGCGCCTTCATCTCCATGTCGGCGATCTTGAACTGGATCGCCTGGTAGTTGCCGATCGGCTGGCCGAACGCCTGGCGTTCCTTCGCGTACCTGATCGACTCGTCGACGCAGCCCTGCGCGAGGCCGACGGCCAGGGCGGCGATGGCGATCCGCCCCTCGTCGAGGATGCGCAGGAACTGGGCGAAGCCCCGGCCGCGCTCGCCGAGCAGGTTCGCCGCCGGCACCCGGCAGTCGTCGAAGGTCAGCTCGTGGGTGTCCGAGGCGTTCCAGCCGACCTTGGAGTAGCCCGGCGCGACGGTGAAGCCCGGCGTACCCGAGGGGACGATGATGGTGGACAGCTCCTTGGCGCCGTCCGGGCGGGTGCCGGTGACCGCGGTGACGGTGACCAGCGCCGTGATGTCGGTGCCCGAGTTGGTGATGAAGGCCTTGGAGCCGTTGATCACCCACTCGTCCGTGGACTCGTCGAGCACCGCGCGAGTCTGGGTGCCGCCGGCGTCCGAGCCGGTGCCCGGCTCGGTCAGTCCGAAGCCGGCCAGCGCCTCGCCGCTGAGCAGCTTCGGCAGCCACGTCGCCTTCTGCTCGTCGGTGCCGAAGCGGTAGATCGGCATCGCGCCGAGCGAGACCGCCGCCTCCAGGGTGATGGCGACGCTCGAGTCGACCCGGGCCAGCTCCTCCAGCGCCAGGCAGAGCGCGAAGTAGTCGCCGCCCATGCCGCCGTGCTCCTCGGCGAAGGGCAGGCCGAACAGGCCCATCTTGCCCATCTGCCGGATCACCTCGTACGGGAAGGTGTGCTTCTCGTAGTGCTCCGCGATGACCGGGGCGACCACCTCGCGCGCGAATTCCCGCACGCTCTCCCGCAGCGCCTCTTGCTCCTCGGTGAGCCGGAAGTCCATGGAATCCTCCTGTGTGGATGGGCCGCCGGGCGCTCGTGACGCCGGGAACGGACGGGTCGCTGGTGCGGTGCGGGCCCGCCGGCCGGCCGGGTGGGCCGGCGGCGGGATCAGACCGGGGTGACGCCGTGCCGGCGCCGGGAGAAGTGCCGCTCCTTGGTGCGGGCGGCGGCGAACCGGCGGACCAGCTCGGCGCGCAGCTCGTGCGGCTCGACGATCGCGTCGATGACCAGCTCGCTGGCGAGCCGGACCACGTCGATGTCGCGCTCGTACTCCTCGCGCTTCGCGGCGACGAACGCCGCCCGCTCGGCCTCGTCCTCGATCGCGGCGATCTTGTTCGCGTAGACCGCGTTGACCGCCGCCTCCGCGCCCATCACCGCGATCTTGGCGGTGGGCAGCGCGATCGTGGCGTCCGGCTCGAAGCCGGGACCGGCCATCGCGTAGAGACCGGCGCCGTACGCCTTGCGGACCACCACGCAGATCTTCGGTACGGTCGCCTCGGAGATCGCGGTGATCATCTTGGCGCCGTGCCGGATGATGCCCTGCCTCTCCACCGCGCTGCCGACCATGAACCCGGGCACGTCGGAAAGGAAGAGCAGCGGCACGTTGAACGCGTCGCAGAGCTGCACGAAGCGGGTCGCCTTGTCGGCCGAGTCGACGAAGAGCACGCCGCCCTTGAACATCGAGTTGTTGCCGACCACGCCGACGACCTCGCCGTTGAGCCGGCCGAAGCCGATGGTCAGCTCCTTGGCCCAGAGCGCCTGGATCTCGAAGAAGGAGCCGTCGTCGAGCAGGCCCTTGACGTACCGCCGCATGTCGAACGCCTGCCGCTCGCTCGCCGGCACCAGCGCGGCCAGGTCGGCCTTCTCCGGCGCCTCGACGGCGGGCGCGGCCGGCGGCTGCTGCGTCCAGTTCGCCGGCAGGTACGACAGGTAGCGCCGCACCACGTCGAGCGCGTCGGCCTCGGTCTTGCAGAGGAAGTGCCCGACGCCCGACTCGGCGCAGTGCACCTTGGCGCCGCCCATCGCCTCCAGCGTGGTCTTCTCGCCGGTGACCATCTCGACCATCCGGTCGGAGCCGAGGTACATGCTGGCGTTGCCGTCGACCATGGCGACCACGTCGCAGAACGCCGGGATGTACGCCCCGCCGGCCGCGCTCGGCCCGAACAGCGCGCAGACCTGCGGGATGGAACCGGAGGCGCGGACCTGGTTCCAGAAGATCTTGCCGGCGCCACGGCGGCCGGGGAAGAGGTCGACCTGGTCGGTGATCCGGGCGCCGGCCGAGTCGACCAGGTAGACCATCGGCACGCTGGTCGAGTAGGCACGCTCGATGATCCGGATGATCTTCTCGACGGTGCGGGCGCCCCAGCTGCCCGCCTTGACCGTGGAGTCGTTCGCCATCAGGCAGACCGGGCGGCCGTCGATGGTGGCGGTGCCGGTCACCACGCCGTCGGCCGGGAGGCCCTCGGCCATCGCGTTGGCGTAGAGGCCGTCCTCGACGAAGGAGCCCTCGTCGACCAGGAGCGCGACCCGCTCCCGGGCGAAGAGCTTGCCCTTGGCGGCGTTCGCCGCGTGGTACTTGTCCGCACCGCCGGCCCGGGCCCGCTTCCGCAGCTGCTCCAGTGCCTCACCGTCGAGCGTCACGCCGACTCCCTCGCCACCTGAGCCGGTCACCTCGCGGGCCGACCGACTGACCTGAACGATCGTTAGGCTAGCGCATCCCCCCACCCCCCGGCGACCCACGGGCGGCGGAGGCGACACCACCCGCCCGCGCCCGCGACGAGGCATTGAAAATCATGAATACCTAGGGCTACGCTCCGGACACCCCTCCTCCCGGATCGGAGTCAGCGATGACCTCACGACTCAACCGGCTCGCGGCCGCGTTCGCCGCGACGGCGCTCGCCACCCTCGGCGTCACGGTCGCCAACCCGACGCCCGCCTCGGCGGCCATGACCATCTGCTACAACACCAGCCAGGCGGGCAGCTTCGCCGGCACCGCCAACCAGGCCGCCTCGATCTGGAACAACGCCACGTCGAACCTGACGCTCACGGCGAACTGCGGATCCAACCTGCGGATCTACCAGATCACCGGCGGCGGCTCGTACGCCGTCCGGACCAGCCTGGGCAACGGGCGGGTCTACATCGACACCCAGCAGGCCCAGCAGTACAGCCCGCTGCGGATCATGACCCACGAGATCGGGCACATCCTCGGCCTGCCCGACAACTACAACGGCAACTGCGCGATCCTGATGTCCGGCGGCAGCGCCGGCACCAGCTGCACCAACCCGTACCCGAGCACCACCGAGGCCAACCGGGTGTCCAGCCTCTTCGCCGGCACCTTCAGCACCAACCGCGTCGGGTCGCAGATCTTCCGCGACAGCTGGCCGGCCACGCCCGCCAGGGTGGGCTGACCGACCGGGCACGTCGGAGGGGCCGGCACGACGCCGGCCCCTCCCCGCGTCTCCTCAGCCCGGCAGCGGCGTCAGCCGGGTACGCGGGCCCGCGCGGAGCACCCCCGACGGGAGCCGCTTGCCGACCAGCTCCTCGGCCAGCTCGGCCACCTCGACCAGGGCGTCCAGGTCGATGCCGGTGTCGACGCCCATGTCGTGCAGCATGTGCACCGCCTCCTCGGTGGCCAGGTTGCCGCTGGCCCCGGGCGCGTACGGGCAGCCACCGAGGCCGCCGACGCTGGCGTCGAACTCGGTCACGCCCAGCTCCAGCGCGGTCAGCATGTTGGCCAGCGCGGTGCCCCGGGTGTTGTGGAAGTGCAGCAGCACGGGGACGTGCGCGTTGCGGTCGCGTACCGCCGTCAGCAGCTCGCGGACCCGCCGGGGCGTACCCATGCCGGTCGTGTCGCCGAAGGCCACCCGGTCGGCGCCGTCGCGGACCACCCGGTCCACGATGGCGGCCACCCGGGCCGGGTCGGTGTCCCCCTCGTACGGGCAGCCGAAGCTGGTCGCCACGATCACCTCGGCCTGCGCGCCGGCGCCGTGCAGCAGGTCGATCAGCTCGGCGATGTCGTCGAGCGACTCCTCGGTGGAGCGGTTCACGTTGCGCCGGTTGTGCGTGTCGCTGGCCGAGACCACCACCTCGATCTCGGTGAAGCCGGCGGCCAGGGCCCGCTGCGCGCCCCGGGTGTTCGGCACCAGCGCCGAGTAGCGCACGCCGTCGGCCTTCGCGGCCCGCTGCCACACCTCGTCGGCGTCGGCCATCTGCGGGATCGCCTTCGGGTGCACGAACGAGACGGCCTCGATCCGCCGCACGCCGGTGCCGGAGAGGGCGTCGAGCAGCCGCACCTTGGCCCCGGTCGGGATCGGCTCCTCGTTCTGGAGCCCGTCGCGCGGCCCGACCTCCCGGATCGACACGGAGTTCGGCATTTCCGCCATAAGGGGTCACCTCACTGGACGCAGTGCTTGTGCTGGGTCCCCCCAGCCTCCCACCCGCCCGCCCCGTTCCGCACCCAGCGGCGCCGATCATGAGGTTGACCGCGACGACAGCGGCGAACCGCACGGCCAACCTCATGATCGACGCAGCGGACCGGGTGGGGTGGGGAGTCAGCGCATGCGGGAGACGATGCCCGTGTCGTAGTCGCCGGAGAGGAACTCCTCGTTCTCCAGGAGTTCGGCGAAGAAGGGGAGGTTGTTCTTCGGGCCGGCCAGCTCGAACGCGGCCACCGCCGCCCGCGCCCGCTCGATCGCCTCGGCCCGGGTCGCGCCGCTGACGATCAGCTTGGCCATCAGGCTGTCGTAGAACGGGGTGACGGTGTTGCCCTCGACGTAGCCGGAGTCCACCCGGACGCCCTCGCCGCCCGGCTCCACCCAGGTCCTGATCACGCCGGGGCCGGGCAGGAAGCGCTTCGGGTCCTCGGCGTTGATCCGCAGCTCGATGGCGTGCCCGCGCGGGGCGAGCGCGTCCGGGTCGAAGGTGGGCGCCAGGCCGGCGGCCACCCGCAACTGCTCCTCGACCAGGTCGACGCCGTAGACCAGCTCGGTGACCGGGTGCTCCACCTGGAGCCGCGTGTTCATCTCCAGGAAGAAGAACTCCTGCGTGGCGGGGTCGAGCAGGCACTCGACGGTACCCGCATTGCGGTAGCCCACCGCCTCGCCGGCGCGCACGGCGGCGGCCAGGAAGCGCTCGCGCAGCTCCGGGGAGACCGCCGGCGACGGCGACTCCTCGACCAGCTTCTGGTTGCGCCGCTGCACCGAGCACTCCCGCTCGCCGAGGGCGACCACCCGGCCGTCGGCCAGGCCGAGGATCTGCACCTCGACGTGGCGCACCCGGGGGAAGTACCGCTCGATCAGCACCGAGCCGTCGCCGAACATCCGCTCGGCGAAGGAGCGCACCTTGTCGTACTCGGTGCGCAGCGCGGCCTCGTCGGTCGCCACGCCCATGCCCATGCCGCCGCCACCGGCCGCGGCCTTGACCATCACCGGGTAGCCGATCTCCGCCGCCGCGGCGACCGCCGCGTCGAGGTCGGCCGCCGGTTCGGTGGTGCCGGGCGCGACCGGCACGCCGGCCGCCGCCATCAGGTTCCGGGCGTTGATCTTGTCGCCCATCGCGGCGATCGCGTCCGCGCCGGGCCCGACCCAGATCAGCCCGCTCGCCTCGACGGTACGGGCGAAGTCGGCGTTCTCCGACAGGAAGCCGTAGCCGGGGTGGATGGCCTGCGCACCGGTCGACTTGGCGGCGGCGAGAACGGCCTCGACGTTGCGGTAGCTCTGGGCCGGGTTGGCCGGACCCACGCACACCGCCTCGTCGGCCTCGGTGACGAACGGCAGGCCGGCGTCGGCCTCCGAGTGCACCGCGATCGCGCGGACGCCGAGCCGCCTGGCGGTCCGGATGATCCGGCGGGCGATCTCGCCCCGGTTGGCGACCAGCAGCGACTCGATCATGTTTCCTCCCAGCGTCCAGGGTCGGGACGGTGCTAGGGAACCACGGCCGGGAGGTTACCGACGAGTTGGGGCCGGCGTCAGGATCCGGGGTGGGCCAGGAGGGCGGCCAGGGTGGCGGCGCGGAGCAGCTCGGCCCGGCGGCGCCGGTCCACCTCGCCACCCAGGAACGGCGTCGAGTTCATCAGGCCGAACGCGGCGTGGGCGAGCACCCGCGCCTCGCCGTCGGGCATGCCGGGATGCAGCGTGGTCAGCACCGTCACCCACTGTTCGACGTAGAGCCGCTGGAGCCGGCGGATCCGGCGGCGGGGCTCGTCGGGCAGCCGGTCCAGCTCGTGCAGGTGCAGGGCGATCACCGCCGGGTTGGCCAGCGCGAAGTCGACGTGGAAGTCGATCAGCGACTCGAGCGCGCCGCGCGGGTCGTCGGGGTGGCCGGTGGACCGCTGCTGGCCGCCGGCCAGCAGCTCCTCGCTGACCGGGATCAGCGCGGCGACCAGCATGGCCTCCTTGCCCGCGAAGTGGTGGTAGAGCGCCGGGCCGGTGACCCCGGCGGCCGCGCCGATGTCGTCCATCGAGACACCGTGGTAGCCCCGGGAGGCGAAGAGGCCGACCGCGATCTCCAGGATCTCGTCCTTGCGGGACCGGCGCCGGCCCGCCCCCGCGGCACCGTTCGCCCTGCCCCGTGCCTGCTGCTCCACCGTCACCGGGCAAGCGTAGACCTCGACCGGCCCGGCGTGGAGTCTCCGCTACCCGTCGGTTGGCTCACGTCCGGACCGGTACCCGACACGCCGGGTAGCGGTGTCCGACCCGTCCCGGCCCTTGACCCTCGACCCGGTCGAGCCCCGAGGGTCGCCGGCATGACCGCACCCCCGCTCGGCCGCGACTACCGGCTGCTCTGGTCCGCCGCCGTGTCCTCGCGGCTCGGCGACGCCCTGCGTACGCCGGCACTGGCGCTGCTGGCCGCGACGCTGACCCGCGATCCCCGGGTGATCGCGGCGGTGACCGTGGCCGGGCAGCTCCCGCCGCTGCTGTTCGGCCTGCTCGGCGGCGTGTACGCGGACCGCTGGGACCGCCGCCGGACGATGGCGGTGGTGGACGGGCTGCGCGCCGCCGTGGTCGGTGGACTCGCCCTCGCGGTCGCCCTGGACCGGGCCGGCGTCGCCGCGCTGGTGACGGTGGCGTTCCTGCTCGCCGCGCTCGGCACCCTCTTCGACGCCGCCTCGTTCGCGATGCTGCCGTCCGTGGTGCCGCCGGCGGCGCTGGCCCGGGCCAACGGCCGCCTCCAGGCCGGCTCGGCGGTGGCGGGCGGCTTCCTCGGGGCCCCCGCCGCCGGCGTGCTCTTCGCCCTGGCCGCCCCGCTGCCGTTCGCCGTGGACGCCGCCACCTTCCTCTGCGCCGCCCTGCTGACCCTCGCCCTCCGTCCGGCCCCGCCGCGCCCCCGCTCCCACCCCGGGCGACGGCGGTCGGTGTGGCGGGAGGGCGTCGAGGGGGTGCGGTGGGTACGCGGCGACGCGATGCTGTGGCGGCTGACCGTGGCGACCGCCGGGAGCAACCTGGCGATCAGCGGGCTGACGGCGGTGCTGGTGCTCTACGCGCTCGACGTGCTGCGGGTGCCACCGGCCGGGTACGGACTCTTCGCCGCCGGGGCGGTCCTCGGCGGGCTGGCCGGTGGGCTCGGGGCGGGTCGGTTGGCCGCCCGGCTCGGCACGGTGCCCGCGCTGCGCGTCGTGCTCGCCGGTCAGGCCGTCGCGCTGACCGGGCTCGCGCTCGCCCGGCATCCGGTGCCCGGCGGGCTGGCGCTGGCCGTGTTCGCGGCCGGCACCACGGTGTGGAACGGCCTGTGGGCCTCGTACGGACAGCGCCACGTGCCGGCCGCCCTGCTCGGCCGGGTGGGCGCCGCCCAGCGGATGGTCGGCCTGCTCACCGCGCCGGTCGGGGCGGCCCTCGCGGGCGTGGCCGGCGCGGCGTACGGGGTGGGACCGGTGGCGGCGGCGGTGGCCGGGGTCTTCGTGCTGGTCACCCTCGCGGCGTGGCGGGCGCTGCGACCGGCCGCGCCGGCACCGGCCGCCGGGCCCACCAGCGCCGGGACAGCAGCCCGGCCAGGGCGGCGCCCGTCGCGTTGAGCAGCACGTCGTCGGCCGAGGAGACCCGGCCGAGGTCGAGCGCGTACTGGAGCGACTCGACCAGCACGGAACCGGCCGCCCCGAGCAGGAACAGCCGGCCGACGCCGGCCAGCGCGGCCAGGCGTACCGGGGCGAAGAAGCCCAGCGCGGCGAAGACCAGCAGGTTGCCGACGACCTGGACCACGGCGGTCGCCGGCGGCCCGGTCAGCAGGTCCGCCAGGTCACGCAGCGGCACCGGGTCGACCTGCCGGGACGCGGGCCGGGGGGTGAGGATCATCCACACCCACGGCAGGGTGCCGGCCACCGCGCCCACCTCGGCGACGCTGCGCCGCCAGGACTCCCCGGCCGTCGCGGCGTCGCGCCGGTGACGCGCCAGCACGGCGGTGGACAGGGCGAGCAGGGGCAGCCCGGCGGCCACGGCGAGCAGCACGCCACCCCAGTCACGCCACACCTGGTCCACCGGGGCAGCCTAGCCGCGCGTACCGTCGCGCCGGTCGAGCCCGGAGAGGCGCATCGCGATCCGGTGCCGGGCCGGCGGCACGGCGTCGAGCAGGCGGAACAGCAGGTTGCGGGCCGGCCGGACGGCCGGCGGCAGGGTGGCGAGCCGGGTCAGGCGGGCGGCGAGGGCCACCACCTCCCCGGCCATCGGGCGACGCCGGGCCGCGTACCCGTCGAGCAGGGTGTCGGGCGCGCCGCCCAGCACGTCGGCGAGCGTGTCACCGAGGTCGACCGCGTCCACGATGCCCAGGTTCATGCCCTGGCCGCCGGCGGGGCTGTGCACGTGTCCGGCGTCGCCGGCGAGCAGCACCCGGCCGCTGCGGAAGGTGTCGGCGATCCGGTGGTGGATCCGGAACCGGGAGCCCCAGAGCACCTCCGTCACCCGGTCCGGGCGGCTCGCCGGCCCGCGCTCGTCGAGCAGCGCCTGGAGGTAGGCCCGGTCGGGGGCGGCGGGGGCCTCCGCCACCGCGGCGACCAGCCGGACCACCCCGTCGGGCAGCGGCGCCCAGACCAGCGGGCCGGAGCGGGCCAGGAAGAGGGACACCCGGTCGCGGGGCAGCGCGCTCTCCACGCGGACGTCGGCCAGGGCGAACGACTCCCCGCCGCCGGCCGGGCCGGAGAAGCCGATCCCGGCGTGCTCCCGCACCGTGCTGTGCATCCCGTCGGCGCCGACGAGGTAGCGGGCCCGGACCGTCGCGCCGCCCGCGAAGGTCGCGACCACGCCGGCCGCGTCGGCGGCCAGCCCGGTCAGCGCGTACGGACGCGACACCGGGACGCCGAGCGCGGCGAGCCGCCCGGCGAGCACCTCCTCGGTGACCGCCTGGGACACCAGCAGCGCGTAGGCGTGCCGGGACGGCAACGCGTGGAACGGCACGGCGAGCAGCACCCGGTCGCGGTCGCGGACCGTGAACCCCGGCGACCGCAGCCCGCGCGCCACCAGCGGGGCGCCGGCGCCGATCCGGTCCAGCGTCTCCAGGGTGTACGCGTGCACGACCGCCGCCCGGGAGGTCCGCGGCGGCCGGTCCAGCCGGTCGACCACGGTCACGTCGACCCCGCGCCGGGCCAGGGTCAGCGCGGCGGTCAGCCCCGTCGCGCCGGCACCCACCACCAGGACGTCCGTGTTCGTGGGCAGCATCGCCGACCTCCGTCCCACACATGCCAACGGTTGTTGGCAAACAGTTGTTGGCAACATTAGGCCCGCCGGAGATGAAGTGTCAACAGGCGTTGGCATACGGTCGTGGGCATGACCGACGCCGCACCGACCCGCGCCCGCCGCTCCGACGCCACCCGGGCGGCGATCCTCCGGGCCGCCCGGGAACGCTTCGCCGCCGACGGCTACGACCGGGCGACCATCCGGGCCATCGCGGCCGACGCCCGGATCGACCCGTCGATGGTGATGCGCTACTACGGCAGCAAGGAGGGGCTCTTCGCGGCGGCCGCCGAGTTCGACCTGCGGCTGCCCGAGCTGGCCGACATGCCGCCCGACCGGCTCGGCGAGCTGCTGGTCCGGCACGTCGTCGACCGGTGGGAGACCGACGGGACGATGGCCGCGCTGCTGCGTACCGCCGCCACCAACCCGGCGGCGGCCGAACGGATGCGCGGCATCTTCGCCGACCAGCTCACCACGGCGGTGGCCCGGGTCGTGCCCGACCCCGTGGAGGCCCCCCGGCGGGCCGGGCTGGTCGCCAGCCAGATGCTCGGCGTGGCGCTGACCCGGTACGTGCTCCGGCTGCCCCCGGTGGTCGACGCCGACCCGGCCGAGCTGGTCGCCTGGCTCGCGCCGACCGTCCAGCGCTACCTGCGCGGCACGCCCGACGCCTGACCGCGCCGCCGCCCGCCGCCCGACCACGCCGCCGCCCGCCACCTGACGCCCGACCGTGCCCAGGCCGCCGCCGCACCCGGCACCGGCGCTGCCCGGCACCGGTGTGCGGACAGCCGGCCACCCGCCCAACCTTTCCGGGCCCCGGTGCGTCTAGGTGGTGACGCGAACGCGCGACGGCCGGCCGGAGGGAGGGCGGATGGGACCGCCGACGATCGACGACGGGCGGGACGGCTACGTCACCTTCGTCGAGTGCCACCAGCACCGGCTGCTGCGCGCGGCCTACCTGGTCTGCGGCAACCGGCACCAGGCCGAGGACCTGCTCCAGGAGGCCCTGCTCAAGCTCGCCCTGCGCTGGGGCTCCGTACGCCACGGCGACCCGGCCGCGTACGTGCGGACCATCCTCTACCGCGACGCCGTCTCCTGGTGGCGCCGACGCCGCCGGGAGTGGCTGGCCGCGTACCCGCCGGAGCGGGCCACGGCCGAGGGCGACGGGGAACTGCGGCTCGCGCTGCGCGACGCGCTCGGGCACCTGCCGCCCCGGCAGCGGGCCGTGCTGGTGCTGCGCTACTTCGAGGACCTCACCGAGGCCGCCACCGCCGAGGCGCTCGGCGTCACCGTGGGCACCGTCAAGAGCCAGTGCCACGCGGCGCTGCGCCGGCTGCGGGAGGTCGCGCCGGATCTGGGACGCGACGAGGGACGGCCCGGCGGCGGCCTGGTCACCAGGATGGAGGTGAACCCGTGAGGGAAGAGGAACTGCACCGGCTGCTCACCGTCGCCGCCGAGGACGTCCGGCCGGCGCATCCCGCCGCGGCCGGCTGGGAACGGGCCCGCCGGGTGCGCCGCGCCCGCCGCGCCGCCGGCGCCACCGTGCTCGCGGTCGCCCTGATCACCGGCGGTACGGCACTGGCGCTGCGCCCCGACGCGCCGCCGCCACCGGCCACCACCGCGACCCCAAAGCAGAGCCCGACCCCGCACCCCGTGCCCGTGCAGACGCCCCCGGCCGAGCTGGCCTATCCCGGGCACCCGCTGGGCCGCCTCGGCGACCCGGTCGGCGCGACGCTCTCCGACCGGCCCGTACGCCGGGCACTGGCGCTGCACCAGCCGATCGACCCCGGGACCGGCGTCGCCGGCCGGATCCGGGTCCTCGGCGACGACGGCGTCGTACGGGACCTCGACGTGGTCACCCCCGCCCCGACCCGCGACGCCGAGGGCAACGAGGCGGTGCCGTTGAAGAGCGGGAGCCTCTCCCCGGACGGGCGGACGGCCGCCTTCGCCCAGACCGACGAGGTGATCGTGGTCGACCTGACCACCGCCGCCGTGCGCCGCCATCCGCTCAAGGGCTACCTGGAGCACGTCCTGTGGGCCGGCGACCGGCTGCTCGTCGGCGACGACGACACCACCTACGAGCTGGACCGGGGCACGGGCGCCGCCCGGAAGCTGCCGGTGTCGCCCTGGGACGTCGTCGCGCCCGAGCCGACGGCCCCGCCGAACGTGCTGCTCGAACTGGGCGGCACGCCGCCGAACCTGACGCAGGTCCGGTGGAGCAACGACGAGACGCACCGCGGCTTCGGCGCGGTCGACTTCCGCGCGCTACCGCCCGGTCACCGGGTCGACGAGTTCTACGGGCGGGGCTGGCAGCGCGGCGAACGGGTCGCCCGCGCCGGCTGGATCACCACCGGCACCATGGGCGGGCTGGAGGGCGTCGCGCTGCTGAACGCGCGGACGCGCGTGGTGACCTACCTGCTCGACCTGGGTCGCGACCGCTGGAAGGGCTGCTGCGAGGTGCTCGGCTGGGACTCCGACGGCGCGGTGCTGCTGCGCCACAACCCGGGCGGGCTGCTGCGCTGGCGGCCGGAGACCCGCGAGGTCACGGGCGTGACGCGGAACCTGTTCGGGGCGGTGTCGCTCCCCGCCGGTTGAGCGGGTCGCTTCTGCGGTCGTACCACCGAAGAGGCCGGTCCCCGCGCGACCGCAGCGGGCGCGCGGGGACCGGCCGACGCGTCAGCCCGCCAGGCCGCCGGGCTGGTCGCCCTTGACGACGGGGGCCCGGACCAGGTTGCCCCACTCGGTCCACGAGCCGTCGTAGTTGCGCACCTGCGGGTAGCCCAGCAGGTGCCGCAGCACGAACCAGGTGTGACTCGACCGCTCGCCGATCCGGCAGTACGCGACGATGTCGTCGTCCGGGCTCAGCCCGAGCTGGTCGGCGTAGATCGCGCGCAGCTCGTCCGCCGCCTTGAAGGTGCCGTCGTCGTTGGCGGCGGACTTCCACGGCTTGCTGACCGCGCCCGGGATGTGCCCGCCGCGCAGCGCGCCCTCCTGCGGATAGTCCGGCATGTGCAGCATCTCGCCGGTGTACTCGCCCGGCGACCGGACGTCGACCAGCGGGCGGCCCGCCGCCACGTGCGCCATGACCTGCTCGCGGTACGCCCGCACGGGCGCGTCGTTGCGCTGCGGCACCGGATAGTCGGCGTGCGGCCGGGCCGGCTTGTCCCGGGTCAGTTCGCGGCCCTCGGCGACCCACTTCTGCCGGCCGCCGTCGAGGAGCCGCACGTCCGGGTGGCCGAAGAGGGTGAACACCCACAGGGCGTACGCGGCCCACCAGTTGAAGTTGTCGCCGTAGAAGACGACGGTGTCGCCCCGGCCGATGCCCTTGGCGGCGCACAGCTCGGCGAAGCTCTTCGCGTCGAGGTAGTCGCGGGTCACCTGGTCGTTGAGTTCGGTGTGCCAGTCCACCTTGACGGCACCCGGGATGTGGCCGGTGTCGTAGAGCAGCACGTCCTCGTCGCACTCGACCACGACGAGGCCCTCGTCGCCCAGGTGCTCGGCCAGCCACCCGGTGGTGACCAACCGCTGCGGGTCCGCGTACGACTGGAGTCGGGGATCGGGATCGCTCGGCACAGACATGATCCCCAAGGTACGCCGCATCGCGGGCCGGCGGCCGGCCATCGGGAACGGCGTCGCCGGACGGTCAGGCGCGGCGGTGGGCGATCCGGCCGGCGACCACGGTCACCAGGCAGGTGCCGTCGGCGTCGAGGACCGCCAGGTCGGCACGCCCGCCGGGTGCCAGCGTCGGCGGTGCGGCGGCGGGCAGCACCAGCAGGTCGCTGCGCTCCACGGCGGCCCGCAGCGCCGGATCGGTCAGGCGACCGGCCAGCACGGCGGTCACCCCGAGGCGCAGCAGCGCGTGCACCCGCTCGCGGGGGGTGTCGGCGGCCGGCAGCGGCCCGTCGTGCACCAGCCCCGGCCCGAGCGTGCCCGGCCAGCGGCGGATCCGGGCTCCCGCGTACGCCTCGGTCAGCTCGGCCAGCGGCCCTACCGCGACGATCCGGTCGGCCCGGACCGCGACGGCGGCCCCGGCGGTGGGCGGGGCGTCGGGCGCGGTCCGCAGCAGCGGCGCGGTGTGCAGGGTGAGCACGTCTCAGTCGGCGATCGGGCCGAGCAACGGGCGCTTGGCGGTGACCGTGTCGCCGGAGGATCGGCCGGTGAGGCGGCGCTTGATCCACGGCGCCAGGTGCCGCCCGGCCCAGCGCAGGTCGGCGGCGCGGGCGGCCAGCCAGGGCGTGGGCGCCGGATGCGGCGGCACCATCAGCCACTCCTCGTCGCAGCCGACGCCCAGCGCGTTGAGCACCTGCGCCGCGACCCGACGGTGCCCGGCCTCCGACAGGTGCAGCCGGTCGGTGCTCCAGAGCATCGGGTTGAGGTACGCGTCGTCGGCGTACAGGTCGACCAGGATCGCGCCGTGCCGCTCGGCGGTCTCGCCGACGGCCCGGTTGAGCAGCTGCACCCGGGGCGCGACGAGGCGCTGGCCGGGCAGCCGGGCCATCACGTCGGCGAACCGGAAGAGGACCACGTCGGCGCCGCCGGAGCGCAGCCTCCGCACGACGTCGTCGAAGCGGGTGACCAGGGCGTCCGGGTCGAAGGTGCGGCGCAGCACGTCGTTGCCGCCGGCGGCGAAGCTGATCAGGTCGGGCTTCATGGCGAGCGCGGCGGGCACCTGCTCGGCTACCACGCTCGGGAAGAGCCGACCCCGGATGGCCAGGTTCGCGTACCGGAAGTCGGGGCCGGCCTCGGCGGCCAGCCGGGTGGCCACCAGGTCCGCCCAGCCCCGGTAGGTGCCGTCCGGGTACGCGTCGTCCATGCCCTCGGTGAAGCTGTCCCCGACCGCCACGTAACTGCGCCAGCGCACCTGATCATCCCTCCGACGTGCGGTGGGAAAGGGCGCCCCGGTGGAGGAAGGGTCCCTTCCCGACGCGGGACAGTCTCCACCAGGAGGGCCGGCGCCGGGGGGCACCGATGGACAAACGTGGCGGAGGTCATCGTGGGCGGCGGGGCCGTGCCCGCAGGCGTGATCCGGGACCGGGTCGCGGCCACGATCACCGCCGTGCGTCGATGCGAGGAGTTCGGGGACGCGGTCGGCAACCCTCGGAACGTCCCATTTGTGGGACCGCCGGCCGTCCCGCACGGTCCGGTCAGGTGGATGGCGGCGCCACCGGGTGCGCTGAGGTCTCCGGTGTGCGAGCCTCGTCCATACCTTTTTTACGAGGTCACACCACTTGTCACCGCCGGATCACCCTCTGCACCGCAGACGGCGACGCCGCCCGTACGTCCTGGGAGAAACACCGTGCCGAACCTCGACCTGGCACTGAAGACCGCGATGAGTATCGACGGCGCGATCGGCGCCGCACTCGTCGACTACAACAGTGGGATGACCCTCGGCGTGGCGGGCGGTACCGGGGAGATCGACCTGACCGTCGCCGCCGCCGGCAACACCGATGTCGTCCGTGCCAAGCTGCGCACCATCGAGATGCTCAACCTGAACGACGAGATCGAGGACATCCTCATCACCCTCGGCACGCAGTACCACCTGATCCGCCCGGTGACCAGCCGCACCGGCAAGGGGCTCTTCCTCTACCTGATGGTGAGCAAGAGCCGCGCCAACCTGGCCATGGCCCGCCACCAGCTGCGCAGCATCGAGGAGAGCCTGGAGCTGTGAGCGGGATCGACGACACCGAGACTCCCCTTCCCCGCCGTACCGCTCGCGGCACGGGGACCCTCCCGCCGCCTCGACCGTTGCCCCCGTCGCTGGCCGGGAGCACGTCGCTGCCGTACCCGGCGATCGGGCACGAGCTGTCGGAGTTGCGGCTACAGATCCCGGGGGTGCACGGCTGCGTCCTCGGCGGCGTGGACGGCCTGCTCATCACCCACAACCTGCAGACCGACGTGGACCCGAGCGACCTGGCGGCGCTCGCCGCCACCACGTACGGGCTGGGCCGGCAGGTCGGGCTCCGGCTGGGGCAGGGCGACTTCCAGCAGTCCACCGTCCGCAACGCCAACGGCTACCTGAGCGTCTACGCGGTCAGCTCACAGGCGCTGCTCGCGGTGGTCGGCGAGGACAGCATCAACGTGGCCCGGCTGCACCTGCACGCCCCGCCGGTGGCGAGGCGCCTCGAAGCCCTGCTGGAGCAGCCCGTCCGCGGTTCCTGAGGGCCGCCCCGCCCATCGCTCGGGCAGGGCCGCCCCTCGGGCAGGACAGCGTCGATCGGGCCGGGCCGCCCCTCGGGCAGGGCACGTCGGTCAGGCCGTCGGCCCACGTCGCAGGCGTACGGCGAGCAGCGCCAGGGTGGCGCCGGCCAGCGCCGCCCCGGCCAGGAACGTGCCGCGCGTCGAGGTGGCCGCCTGGACCGACCCGAGCAGCAGCGGCGAGACGAACAGGCCGGCGAAGGTGGCGCTGGCCAGCAGCGCGGTGGCCTGACCGCGCCGGGCGGGCGGCGAGTGTTCGGCCACCAGCACGGTCAGCGCCGGCACGACCAGCCCCATGCCGATCCCGAACACGGCCGGCGCGACGAGCATCAGCGCCGGCGAACCGGTCAGCCCCAGGGTGACCAGCGCGACCGCGAAGACGGCGAGGGTGACCGTGAGCAGCCGCGCCTGCCCCAGGCGGGCCCGGGCCCGCGCGTAGCCGAGACCGACGACGCTCATGGCCAGCGACGGGGCGGCCGTGAACAGCGCCACGGCGGCCGTCTCGGTGATGCCGACCTCGGCCAGCCGCTGCGGCAGGAACACCAGCACCCCGTACAGCAGCAGGCTGGTCACCGCCTGGAGGCCGTAGATCCCGACGAGCGGGGGATGCTGACGGAGCAGGTTCCACAGCGACCCCGACCGGCCCGGTGGCGCGCCGGAGCCGGCGGCGGCGCGACGGGCCGGGAGGACCCGGAGCGTGACCAGGCCCAGGGGCACCCCGACCAGGTAGACGCCGAAGGGGGCGTGCCAGGAGAGCCCGCCCAACACGCCGCCGAGCAGCGGGAAGAGCACCCCGCCGAGGCTGATCGCGGTGGACCGCCAGCCCATCGCCCGGTCGCGGGCCGCCCCCGCGTAGAGGTCGAGCAGCCCGAGCGTGGTCCCCGCGAAGACCAGCGCCGCGCCGACGCCGAACAGCAGGCGGGTGGCGATCAGCAGGGGATAGCTGTCGGTGACCAGGCCGGCGCCGCCCGCCAGGCCGTAGAGGATCAACCCCACGGCCAGCGGTACGCGCACCCCCCACCGGTCGATGGCGCGGCCGACCAGCGGGCCGGCGAGGGCGAGGGAGAGTCCGTGCGCGGTGAGGACGAGCCCTGCGGCGGTGCCGGTGAGCCGGAGTTCGCCGCGGATCAGCTCGACCACCGGGGTCAGCACCGCGCCCGCGAGCACGGTCAGCAGGGAGCCGGCGAGCAGGACGGCAGTCGCCGCCCGGCGGCCGGCGACGGGGGCGGTGGCGGCGGGATCCGCGGCGACGCCGGTCACGAGCGGGCCGCCTGTTCCGCCCCCCGCCGGGCGGGCTCGGCCGCCGGCGGCCGGGCCGGATTCGCCGTCACCGGCGTGGCCGGGGGCTCCGGCGTCGACCGGCGGATCGGGGCCAGGGCCACCGCCCAGGTGAGCAGTTCGTCGAGCATCGCGGCCAGGCCGCGCTCCTGGTGCGCGGCGGGGGTCGGGCGCTCCCCGGTGAAGTCGGTGGGCAGGGACAGCCCGACGGCGGTACGCACTCCGGCGACCCGGACCTCCGCCAGCACCAGGCGCAGCGCCTCGACGGCCCGCCAGCCCCCGCTCACGCCGTACCCGACGAAGCCGGCCGCCTTGTGGTGCCACTCGGCGAACAGGTAGTCGATCGCGTTCTTGCAGGCGGCCGAGGTGGAGTGGTTGTACTCCGGGGTGACGAAGACGAACCCGTCGCACGGCTCGACGGCGGCGGCCCAGGCCCGGGTGTGCGGGTGGCGGTAGTCGCCGAACGCCGCCGGGACCGGCTCGTCCAGCAGGGGCAGGTTGAAGTCGGCGAGGTCGAGCATCCCGAACGCGACACCGGGATGTCGCTCGCGGGCGAGGTCGTGCACCCAGTCGGCCACCGCCCTGCCCCGCCGTCCGGGCCGCGTCGACCCCACGACGATTCCGATCCGTATCGGCTCCATGACGCGAGTCTTCAACCTCGACCATGGTCGAGGTCAAGCCGTTAGCATGCCGACATGGCGAGCCTTCCGCCCCACCACACCGAGCTGACCGTCGGCCAGGTCGCGGCCCGCACCGGCGTCGCCGTCACGGCCCTGCACTTCTATGAGGCCAAGGGGCTGATCCACAGTCGACGCACCAGCGGCGGACAGCGCCGCTACCCCCGCGACGTCATCCGGCGGGTGTCCTTCATCCGGGTCGCCCAACGGGTCGGCATCCCGCTCCGGCTCGTCGCCGAGGCGCTGGCCGGCCTGCCGGACGGGCGTACCCCGACCCGGGAGGACTGGGCCCTGCTCTCCACCACCTGGCAGGCCGAGCTCGACCAGCGCATCGCCCAGCTCCAGCACCTGCGCGACGACCTGACCGACTGCATCGGGTGCGGCTGCCTCTCCATCGACCGCTGCCTCCTGCGCAACGCGAACGACCACCTCGGCGAGACCGGCCAGGGCCCGCGCCGACTGCTCGGTCCGCGAGCCGTGCCGGACGACAGCCCCGGCACCTCTCCCACGCCCTCGGAGGCTGGTCCGACCCGGAGCCGTCGCGTCCCATGACACGACGGCTCCGGCGACAGGGCGGCCAGTCCGGGGAGCCGGGCGACGGCTCAGGGCACGTACGCCAGCAACGCCATGTTCCGCAACGAGGCGGTCTCGGCGACCGTGCCGCGTGGTGCGAAGGTGCTGTCCAGCACGCTGATTCCGGTGCTCCGCTTGACGATCACCCGGTGGTCGACGGTGAACAGGATGCTGCGGATCTCGTCCCGGCCCGGCAGCTCCACCACCTTGCTCGTGGTGGTGTCGACCACCGCGAAGCTGCTGTCCCTACGGGACGGGTCGGTGCCCAGCCACCCGACCGCCACGTACCGGCCGTCGATCGACACGCTCTGGGCCCGCCAACCGCCCCAGCGCGCGGCCTCCTCCTTCGGCGGCGTGTAGCTGTACTGCCGCGACTGCGTCCCGTCGGTCACGAACGGCGCGTCCTCCACCACCGCGGCCAGCCAGCCACCATCGGCTGACCAGCACCGGTCGGTCTCCTGCCCCGGGTCACCGTTGACCCGCTTGTTGGCCGCCACGTCGAGCAGCACCGACTGCCCGCCCTTCCTCCGCACCATCAGCAGGTCGCCGCCCTGCCAGACCAGCGGCCTGGCGTCGAGGCAGTTGACGTCGTCCAGCAGCCTGGTCGCCCCCGGCTTCCCGATCGCGCCGGCCATCAGCACACCGCTGGTGTCGCCGTCGGTGCTGTCCTGCACCCAGGCCACCCGCTTGCCGTCCGGCGAGACGGTGAGGGTGTTCCACTCGCATCCGTAGGTGTCGTACTCGACCTGGTGGACCACCTGGTCGGTGCTGCCCCGGACGGCGTGGATCCGGGCCCTGGTGGACGTGGTCTCCAGGTAGTACCGGGTGCCGGCGAGAACGGATGCCGGCAACGCCTGCGAGTTGGTCGGTGAGGCGCTGTCCGAGGGCTCCGAGGTCGGGGTGACCTCGACCGGTGGCCAACTGCTGGTGATCGACGGGCCGGCCGGCCCGGGCACGGGCGCCTGGCCGCTGGGCCGGATGGCGAGCGCGGTCCCGGTCGCGGCAGCCATCAGCACCAGGGCGGCGGCGCAGGTCGCGACGGCCCGCTGGATGCCGATCCGGCGGGACGTACGCAGGGCCCGGTCCCGCAGGTCGACCGGGGTGACCTCGTCGGCGAGGTCGGTGAGGTCGAGCCGGAGGCGGTCGTCGTTCATCGGGCGCTTCCTTCCAGGACGTACAGCTCGGCGAGTTCCGGGGCGACGGTGCGCAGCTTGGCCAGGGCCTTGAAGGTCTGGCTCTTCACGGTGCCGGCGGTCACGCCGAGCAGTTCGGCGGTCTCTGCCTCGGTGCGGTCCTCGAAGAACCGCAGGACCAGCACGGCGCGCTGCTTGGCGGAGAGCTTCTGCAACGCGCCCCGCAGGGTGAGCCGGAGCGTGGTCTGCTGGGCGTGGTCTGGGGTCGAGTCGCCTCCGCGCGTCTCGGGCATCTCGCCTGGCATCGACTCGGCCACCCGGCGGCGCCGCCACCAGGAGACCTGCAGGTGGTACATGGTCTTGCGGGTGTAAGCCTCGGCGTTTCCGCTGTGGTGCAGCCGGTTCCACGAGCGGTGGGTCCGGGCCAGGGCGGATTGGACGAGGTCCTCGGCGAGGTGCTGGTCGCCGGTGAGCAGGTACGCCGAACGCAGCAGCGCGGGCGTACGGGTCCGCACGAACGAGTCGAACTCACTCAGGAGAGGGTCCACACGAGCCGATCCTTGGGGTAGGCGGTGCATCATCGTGACGCCCTCCCAGACGTCACCGTGACGCAGCAGGGTTGCCGTGGGCGGCAGTTTCGTGCCTCGCGGGGAACAAATCGGATCGCCGGCCGCCGGTACCCGCCGTACGCTGCGCCAATGCTGCTACGCATGTCGACCCTGCTGCTCCGGACCCTGCGCGAGGACCCGGCGGACGCGGAGGTGCCGAGCCACCGGCTCCTGCTGCGCGCCGGCTACATCCGTCGCGCCGCACCGGGCGGCTACACCTGGCTGCCGCTGGGCAAGCTGGTGCTGGACCGGGTCACCGAGGTGGTCCGGCAGGAGATGACGGCGATCGGCGACCAGGAGGTGCACTTCCCGGCACTGCTGCCGGCCGAGCCCTACCGGACCAGCGGCCGGTGGACGGAGTACGGCGACGACATCTTCACCCTCGCCGACCGGCGCGGCGCGGAGCACCTGCTCGCGCCCACCCACGAGGAACTGGCCGCGCTGCTGGTCAAGGACCTGTTCAGCTCGTACCGGGACTTCCCGGTGACGCTCTTCCAGATCCAGACGAAGTTCCGGGACGAGGCCCGTCCGCGTGCCGGACTGCTGCGCGGGCGCGAGTTCCTGATGAAGGACGCCTACTCGTTCGACCTCGACGAGGCGGGACTCGCGGCGGCGTACGAGCGGCACCGCGGGGCGTACCGGCGGATCTTCGACCGGCTCGGGCTGGAGCACACCGTCGTGCGCGCGACCTCCGGGGCGATGGGCGGTTCGGCGTCGGAGGAGTTCCTGGCGGCGACGCCCGTCGGCGAGGACACCTTCGTCGGCTGCACCGCCTGCGACTACGCGGCCAACACCGAGGCGGTGACCACGCCCGCCCCGCCGGCCGGCGACCCGGACGCGCAGCCGGCGGCCGAGGTGCACGACACCCCCGAGACCCCGACCATCGCCAGCCTGGTCGAGCTGGCCAACGCCCGACGCCTGGGCGGGCGGGACGACTGGACCGCCGCCGACACCCTGAAGAACGTGGTGCTCGCCCTGCGCCGCCCCGGCGCGGAGGAGGCCGAGCTGCTGGTGGTCGGGCTGCCCGGCGACCGGGAGGTCGACCTGAAGCGACTCGGCGCGGCGGTCGCCCCGGCCACCGTGGACGTCTTCGACGGCTGGGACGCCCACCCGGAGCTGGTCCGTGGCTACATCGGCCCGCAGGTCATGGCGAAGCTGGGCATCCGCTACCTGGCCGATCCCCGGGTGGTGCCGGGCAGCGCGTGGCTGACCGGCGCCAACGAGCCGGGCCGGCACGCGACGGGGGTGGTCTGCGGCCGGGACTTCGTGCCGGACGGCACGATCGAGGCGGCCGAGGTGCGGCCCGGTGACCCCTGCCCGGCCTGCGGCACGGGCGTGCTGACCATGCGGCGGGGCATCGAGATCGGGCACATCTTCCAGCTCGGTCGCCGCTACACCGACGCCTTCGCCGTCGACGTGCTCGGCCCCGCCGGCAAGCCCGTCCGGCCCACCATGGGCTGCTACGGGATCGGGGTGTCCCGCGCGGTCGCCGCGATCGTCGAGCAGCACCACGACGAGCGGGGACTGGTCTGGCCGGAGGCGGTCGCGCCCTGCGACGTACACCTGGTGGCTGCCGGAAAGGGACCGCAGCTGGACGCGGCGCTGGAGCTCGGCGGGCGGCTCGCCGCCGCCGGCCTGCGGGTGCTCGTCGACGACCGGACGCACGTCTCCGCCGGGGTGAAGTTCACCGACGCCGAGCTGATCGGCATCCCGCGCGCCGTCGTGGTCGGCCGCCGTCTCGCCGAGGGGTACGTGGAACTGCGCGACCGGGCGTCCGGCGAGCGCGTCGAACTGCCGGTCGACGGGGTGGCGGACCAACTCGTCGAACGGGTACACCGGGAGCGCGGGAACGTGGTGTAGCGAACGTGTCACGGGGTACCGCAGTCCGATCGACTGAATGCGTTCTGGAGGCTCTCATGACCGGTTACCGGGTCAGCGACGTGATGACGAAGCAGGTCATCTACCTGCCCGCCGAGACCACCCTGGATGAGGCGGCCAGGGTGATGAAGGAGGCGGACATCGGCGACGTGGTGGTCACCGACGGCGCCACCCTCGCCGGCATGCTCACCGACCGCGACATCGTCGTCCGGGCGGTGGCCGAGCGCAGCGACCCGGCCACCACCACGATCGGCTCGATCATCACCCGCGAGGTGGTGATGATCGAGCAGCACTCGACCGCGGCCGAGGCGGCGGCCCTGATGCGGGAGCGGGGCATCCGGCGGGTGCTGGTCTGCGACGCCGAACGCAAGCTGGTCGGCATCGTCTCCCTCGGCGACCTCGCGATGCAGCTCGACCCCAACTCGGCGTTGAGCGAGATCAGCGAGCAGGCGCCCACCGCCTGAGATACGCGGAAGGGCCCTTCCTGACGCCCGTGGCGCAGGAGGGGTCCCCGGCCGGCGGCGGTAGCCTCGAAGTCATGTCATCCATGCCGGCCAGGCTTTCCGAGATCGTCGACGAGTTCGCCGCCGCGCCCCGCGACGTGGTGCTGGAGATGCTGCTGGAGTACGCCGACGTCATCCCGCCGCTGCCCGCCGACGCCGCCGACCGGGAGGGCATGGAGCAGGTGCCGGAGTGCCAGACGGCGTTCTTCCTGCGCGCCCGGGTGACCCCGGAGAAGACGGTGGAGACGCTCTTCGACTGCCCGCCGGAGGCGCCCACCACCCGTGCGTTCGCCGGCATCCTCGCCGAGGGGCTGGCCGGGGCGAGCGCGGACGAGGTGCTCGCCGTGCCCGACGACCTCTACCAGCGGATGGGACTGGCCCAGGCGATCAGCCCGCTGCGGGTGCGCGGCGGCACGGCCATCCTGGCCCGGCTCAAGCGGCAGGTCCGGGAACAGACCAGCTAGACGGAGGGTTGTCACCCGACATGGAGATCGAGATCTACGCCGACGTCGTGTGCCCCTGGTGCTACATCGGCAAGCGTCGGCTGGAGCAGGCCCTGGAGTCGTACGACGGCGAGGTGACCGTCCGCTACCGGCCGTTCCAGCTCGATCCGTCGCCGGTGCCGGAGCCGCGACCGCTGGTCGACGCGATGGCCGCGAAGTTCGGCGGGCCGGACCGCGTCCGGCAGATGTTCGGTCAGGTGACGGAGGTGGCGGGCCAGGTCGGCCTGAAGCTCGACTTCGACCGCGCGGTCGCGGCGAACACGTTCGACGCGCACCGCCTGGTCGCCTGGGCCACCGACCGGGGACGCGCCGCCGAGATGGTCGACGCGCTCTACCGCGCCCACTTCACCGACGGCGTCGACGTCGGCTCCCGGGACGCGCTCGCCGCGCTCGCCGCCGAGGTGGGTCTGGACGCGGCCGAGGCACGCCGCTTTCTCGACTCGGACGAACGGGTGGCGGAACTCTCCGACGAGCTGGCCACCGCCCGGCAGATCGGGGTGACCAGCGTGCCCACCTTCGTGCTGGCCGGCAGGTACGCGGTCACCGGCGCCCAGGAGCCGGAGACGCTGCTCGCGGCCCTGGCCGAGGTGCACCGCCGCGAGGCCGAGGCCGACTGACCCGCCGACGGCGGCGAGGCCGACCTCCGGCGGCGGACATCGACGGGCGCGATGTTTCACGTGCAACGGCATCGACGTCCATGATCGGTCAGGCCGGCCTGGCCAGCCCTTCCACCACGCGCGCGCCGGGCAACGCGCCGAGCGCCGGCCCGGGCAGCGCGATCTTGCTGTGCCGTACGCCCGACCCGATGATCACGTGCGGGGCGGCTATCACCCGCGCGTCGACCAGGATCGGCCACTGCTCCGGCAGGCCGATCGGGGTGATGCCGCCGTACTCCATGCCGGTCAGCTCCACCGCGTCGGCCATCGGCGCGAAGCTCGCCTTCCGCACGTCGAGCGCCCGGCGGGCCACCCCGTTGACGTCCACGCGGGTGGTGGCGAGCACGACGCAGGCCGCGTAGCGCACTACCCCCTCACGCTTGCCGGCCACCACCACGCAGTTGGCCGACTCGTCCAGCCCCACCTCGTACGCGGCACAGAAGGCGGCGGTGTCGGCGAGCTCGGCGTCGATCGGCGCCACCAGCACGTCGTCGACGTCCACCGGCGCCTCGGCGGGCCACTGCCCGACGGCGGCGGCGACCGGCGGAGCGAGCAGGTCGAGCCGGCTGCGGGCGGGTTCGGTCTTCAGCGTCCCCATCACGCCTGCGATCCTCGCACCCGCCCGCGCCCGGGGTTCCACCACCAGCAGCGACCGGAACCATCGCCGACAGGGGGCACCCCTAATCGATCGGCATAGGGTCCCGGGGACGTGTGGGAGCGGGTGGTGCCGGGTACCGGCGATCGGCATGAGTGAACTTCCGCTGCACATACTGACCGACGCAGGCTTCACCACCGACGAGGCGAACTCCATCGTCGATCACCTCCTCAAGGGTGTCGACACCCACGACGGGAGGGGCGAGACCGACCGGATCGACGTCGAGGCGCTCCCGGAGGAGAAGAAGGCGGCCATCGACAAGTTCAACCTGGCCGTGGCCGCCGACTTCTAGTCACCCCGGGCACCGGCCCGTCCCGGAGCACCGGTTCCGTCCCGGGGCCGCCGGGACGGGCCGGCCGGAAGCAGGAAGACCCGGCCTGCCGGGACCGGTCAGTTGCCGGTGAGGAAGCCGTTGTCGCGGAGCAGCGCGCGGTCCCGGACGGAGGCCAGTTCCTCCGCCCGCTCGGCCTGGACCCGGCGCACCTCCATCTCCTCCAGGGCGTGGCGGATGGCGAGCCGGATCACGCCGTAGAGGAAGACGAACCCGGCGACGTACAGGATGACGGTGGCGACCATGGCGAACATGGCGTCACGGTAGGCCGGACGTGAATGCGCGGGCCGTTCATCTTGCGCCGGTTCCCCCGTACGTGTCGGCGAGGTGGTCGGCCCAGGTCCGGACGCCCTTCGGGGTCGCCCCGGTGACCAGGCCGCCCGAGCGCAGGGCGCGACCGAGCCTGCCCGGTATCCGGACCGGGAGCAGCGGGCGGCGGGACCGCCGGGCGGCCGCCCACGCGCGGGCCGCGTCGTCGAAGCGGAGCACCTCCGGGCCGCCGTACTCCTCGACGCCGCGCAGCGGGCCGGCGGTGAGCCGCCGGACGAGGCGGTCCGCGACCTCGCCGGGGTCGACCGGCTGGGCGAGTACGGCCGGGTCGCCGATCACCGGACCGAGGCGGCTCGCCCCGCGCAGCATCCCGTCGAGGAACTCCGGGAACTGGGTCGCCCGCAGCACCGTCCACGGCACCGTCCCGGCCGCCACGACCTGCTCGGCGGCGAGCTTGTGCCGGTAGTAGGGGATCGGCACCCGGTCCACCCCGACGATCGAGACGAAGACCAGGTGCCGTACGCCCGCCTGGCCGGCGGCGACGACCAGCCGGCGGGTGCCGAGCACGTCGACCCGGTGGGTCTGCCGCCCCCGGTTCGGTGCCGAGGCCAGGTGTAGTACGCCGTCCACGCCGGCCACCGCCTCGATTACCCCCTCCCCGGTGGCCAGGTCGGCCACCACCCACCGCACCGACGAGCCGGTACGCGCCCGCCGGCTCGTCGCCCGGACGTCCCAACCCTCGGCGCGCAGCCGGGGCAGCACCACCCGCCCGAGCCGACCGCCCGCCCCGGTGACCAGCACCCGCATGGTTCCCTCCCTCTCCGGCCGTCGCGCGTCCGCCGCGCGACGTGGTGGTGACGGCGCCCGGCCCACGCGTGTGACCGGCTGCGCGTCGACTCACCGCGACAGGCCGGCTCACGGCAGCAGGCCGGCTCACCGGAGCAGGTCGGCCGCCGTCAGCACCACGAAGAACCCGACGACGATCTCGCTGACCACCCAGGAGTGCCGTCCGGCCCAGTCCCGGATCGGGGGCAGCACCGCCTCGGCCCGGCGACCGAGCAGCAGCAGCGCCAGCAGCGGCAGGGCTAGCAGCGCCAGGGTGAGCAGGACGAACGGCAGCAGGTGCCACCAGGACAGGTCGTGCCGGGCGGCGCTCGCCCCGACGGTGAGCATGGTGAGGTCGTCGGTCGGCATGGCCAGGAAGAGCAGCACGCCGAGCCGCAGCGCGTACGCCGGGCTCGCCCGCTGGAGGCCGCTCATCCACTTCGGCGGGCCGGCGGTGTGCCGGCGCAGGAGGACGACCACCGCCAGGACGACCAGCGACGCCAGTACGACCACGTCGATTCGGCTCTCGACCGCGCGCCGCCCGAGCCCGGCACCGACGTCGACCTTGACGGCCCGGGTGACCAGCCAGCTCGCCGTCACCCCGCCCGCCACCACGAGCCCCGCCCCGCTCAGGTAGCCCAGCGACGCGGCACGCGGCCGGTCCGCCGAGGCGAGAAAGACCGCCGCGACCAGCTGCGTCCCGGCGACCATCACCACGGCCATCGGCAGGATGGTCAGGAAGTTCATCGCCCGCCCATCCTCCCGGGCCGGCGGTCGCCACCGGACCGAATCGGCACATCGCCGCCGGCCGTACCGGGTCGGGCCCGGCGGGCGGTCGGCCGGATCAGGCCCGGCGGGCGGCCGGATCGGGTACCTGGGCGGGCGGTCAGCCGGCGCGGATCCCGGCCGCGCCGGGCACCACCCGGCCGGCGAGCGCCGCACCCAGCAGGGCCAGCCCGCAGGCCACCGCGAGCGTGCCGGCGTAGCTGGCCGGTCCCGGGACCGCACCGGCCGCGAGCACCGCGCCGGTGAGCGCCAGCACCGTCGCCGCGAAGAGCGAGTCGCCCAGTTGCAGCGAAGAGCTGTTGCGGCCCTGCTCGCCGGGGGCGGACAGCTCCAGCGTGAGCACCGACAACGAGGGGTAGAGCAGCCCCATGCCGAGACCCGCGCCGGCCCAGCCCAGCACGCCGACCCAGACCGGCACCGCCGGCGCGACCGCGAGCGTGACCACGGCCGTACCGGCGGCGATGCAGGTCAGCCCCGCCCTCGGCAGGGTGGCCCGGGAGCGCGGCGCGGGCATCCGCCCCTGCAACCAGGAACCCGCCGACCAGGCGAGCGCGCCCGTGGTCAGGACCAGGCCGGCGGCGGTCGGCGACAGTCCCCGCTCCCGGGAGAGCATCAGCGGGATCACCACCTCCGCGCCGACGAACGCGGCCGAGGCGAGACCGCGCAGCCCGACCACCGTGGGCAGGCCCCGGCCGGCGCGCAGGAACCCGGCGGGCAGCAGCCGGGGCGCGCAGACCAGCAGCCCGACCAGCGCCAGGGCCACCAGCCCGACGGCGGCGGCGCCGCGCTGCTGCCCCCCGATGTGCAACAGTGCGGCGCTCACCCCCGCCCCGCAGGCCCAGCCGATCCGGGCCGCCGCGCCGGACGGCAACCCGGTCACCGTGGCCGCGCCGATCGTCCGCAGGCCGGGGTGGATCAGCAGCACCGCCGGCACCGCCACCACCGGCACCGCCAGGAAGACCCAGCGCCAGCCGAGGTGTTCCACGATCAGCCCGGCCAGCGCCGGCCCGACCAACGACGGTACGACCCACGCGGCGGCGAACGCCGCGAAGATCCGCCGGTGCAGCGCCTCCGGGTACGCCTGCCCGACGATCACGTAGAGCGCCACCGAGAGCAGGCCGGAGCCGAAGCCCTGCACGATCCGTCCCGCGACCAGGACGCCCATGGTGGTGGCGCCACCGGCGAGCACCAGCCCCAGCACGAACCAGCCGAGCCCGTGCCACATCGGCGCCCGGGGGCCCCGGGAGTCGCACCAGATGCCGGAGGCGACCATGGCCAGCACGCCGGCGGCGAACGGGCCCCCGAAGGCGATCCCGTAGAGGGCCAGCCCGTCGAGGCTGCGGGCGACGGTCGGCATGGCGGTGCCCACCGCCAGTGCCTCGAAGGCGAGCAGCGAGATCAGCGCGACGCTGCCCACCGTCATCGCGCGCAGCCGAGGCGCAAAGAGCCCGGCCTCGTCGGCGACCGGGGCGGCCGGCGCCGTCGTCCCGGTCACCTCCGGTCCGCCGGGCGCGGCAGCCACAGCGGTCGGTGGACGAGGCGGGCCCGTGGCTCGGCCGGACCCGCCTCGTGGCGGAGCAGCTCGATCAGCATGCGACCAGCCTCGGACCTCAACCCGGATTGAGGTCAAGGGTGACCCGACTCTCTCCGGGCCGCCCGGGGAACTTCCGCCACTCAAAGGGCATGACGGACGATCAGCCGGGAAGGCAGGCCGCCGGAGCGCGAGGCGTGGGAGGCGAGATGGCGTACGGCGGCAGCAGCGGCGGCGAGGGGCCCGACGGGCGCCTGTGCGGTCGTACGCCTCGATGATCTCGCTGGTCCGCACGGCCGGCCGACTCCTTCCGCCGGTCACGGTGCCGCCGGTCGTCGGCGAGGCCTCCCGGAACGTCGGTGCCGTCGCCGCCCGGCTGGCGCGGGCGGCCGGGTTGAGCCGCCGTCGGGTCTGGTCCCGCCCCGGCCGGCACCACATCGAGGTGCTCGGGGTCTGCCAGGACGGCGGCGACGTCCTCGCGCGTCAGGTCGAGACGGCGCTGGAACGGATGCCCGGCGTCCAGTGGGCACGGGTCAACGCCCCGTCCGGCCGGGTGATCGTCGCCGTCGGTACGCCGGAGCCCGCCCTGCGGGACCTCATCGCGACCGTCGCCCGCACCGAACGCACCTGCCCGCACGAGCCGGACCCGCAGATCCCACCGCCGCACCCGCCCGAGGAGGGGCCGCGCACGCCGCGCACCCTCGGCGCGCTGGCCTCCGACGCCCTGGGCCTGACCCTCTCCGCGGCCACCCGGATCCTGCCGTTCACGCCGGTGCCCGGGGAGGTCGCCGGGCTGCTCGGCGCGGTCGACCTGCACCCGAAGCTGCACGCGCTGGCGGACCGGGGGCTACGCGCCGACCCCCGCGCCGATCTGCTCTTCCCGCTCGCCGAGGCGGTGGTGCAGGGCCTGACGGGCAGCTGGACCGGGCTCGTGCTCGACGGCGCGCACCGGATGGTGCAGTGGGGCGAGGCCCGCGCCCAGCTCCGCGCGTGGGCGCGGGCCGAACCCCGGCTGACCGGGCGTCCGGAGCGGGCCGCCGCCCCCGCGCCGAAGGTCGAGCGCCCCCGGCCGAAGCCGGACGGCCCCGTCGAGAAGTACGTGTCCCGGACGCTCGACGCGGGCGCCGTCGCGGTGGCCGCCGCGACGCCGGTCGTGGGTTGGAAGCGGGCCGCCGCGCTGGGCCTCTCCACGCTCCCCAAGGCCCCCGGCAGCGGACGCGAGGGGTACGCCGCGCAGCTCGGCCGGATCCTCGCCCGGCGCGGGGTGATCGCGATGGACCGCGGCGTGCTGCGCGAACTCGACCGGATCGACACCCTGGTGCTGGACGCCGCCGTGCTCGGCTCCGACCGGGGCGTGCTGGCGGACCTGGCGCCGCTGGCCGGTGCGGACACCGGGCAGGTGGCGGCGCGCGCGTTCGCCCTCTTCGACCCCGCCGCGCCCCGGGAGCCGCAGCACGCCGACGGCTGGCGGCTCGGGCCGCTGGACGCGCTGGACGTCGAGGACCCGGGCGACACCGCCGACAGCCGGCGACTGCGCGACGCGGGCGGCCCCCTGCTCGGCCTGTCCGACGGCGGCACCCTCGTCGCCGTGCTGCGGGTCGAGCCGGAGCCGGCGCCGGGCGTCGACGCCCTGCCGGCCGCCGCCCGCCAGGCCGGCCTGCGGCTGGTCGTGGCCGGCGACGACGAGCGGCGGTACGACTTCGCCGACGCCCACCTGCCCGGGCGCGACCGGCTGGCCGAGTCCGTGCGGGAGCTGCAACGCGACGGGGCCGTGGTGATGGTGGTCTCCGGCGACCGCGCCGCGCTCGGCGCCGCCGACTGCGGGCTGGGGCTCTCCGCCGACGAGGACCTGCCGCCCTGGGGCGCGCACCTGCTGGTCGGCGCCGACCTGCGGGTGGCGGCGCTGGTGGTCGAGGCGGCCGGGGTGGCCCGCCGGATGGCACGGCAGAACATCGGCCTGGCCATGGCCGGCACCGGCCTCGGCGCGCTGGGGGCGCTCACCGCCCCGCGGGCGCGGCTGCCCGGCCGCGCCGTCGCGGCCGTCAACGGGGCGGCGGCACTTGCGTTCGCCCACGGCGTCCTGCGGGCGCACCGGCTGCCCGGCCCGGCGGACTCCCCGGCACCGGCCATCACCGCATGGCACCTGATGCCGTCCTCGACCGTGCTGGACCAGCTCGACACCGGCCCGGACGGGCTCGCCACCGACGAGGCCGAGCGCCGCCGGGGCGACGGGAGCGTACGGCCGTCGGGGCCGACGGGGCTGCTCCGCGCCTTCGTCGACGAGCTGGCCAACCCGCTCACCCCGGTGCTGGCCGTCGGGGCGGTGCTCTCCGCCACCTTCGGCTCGCCCGTCGACGCCGCCCTGGTGGGCGGCGTGCTCGGCGGGTCGGCGCTGCTCGGGGCGGTGCACCAGCACAACACCGAGCGGTCGCTGGCCGAGCTGCTGTCCCGCTCGGCGGTGACCGCCCGGGTACGCCGGGACGGCGCGGAGCGGATCCTGCCGGCCGAGGACCTGGTACCCGGGGACGTCGTCCTCCTCGAATCGGGGGACGCCGTCCCGGCCGACTGCCGGGTGCTGGAGTCGGCCGGGCTGGAGATGGACGAGTCCTCGCTCACCGGCGAGTCGCTGCCGGTCGGCAAGACCGACCAGCCGGTGGTCGCCGCCGCCGTCGCCGACCGGCGCTCGATGCTCTACGAGGGCACCAGCGTCGCCGCCGGCCACGGGACGGCGGTGGTGGTGGCGACCGGCGCGGGCACCGAGGCGGGGCGGAGCCTGGCGATGGCCCGGCAGGCCCCGCCGACGAGCGGCGTGGAGGCGCGACTGGGCCGGTTGACCCGGGCGGCGATCCCGCTGGCTGCCGGCTCGGCGGTGGCGGTGGCCGGCGCGGGGCTGCTGCGGGGCGTACCCCTGGCCCAGACCGCCGCGACCGCCGCGAACCTGGCCGTCGCGTCCGTGCCGGAAGGGCTGCCCTTCCTGGTCAGCGCCGCACAGCTCGCCGCCGCGCGGCGGCTGGCGGAGCACGGCGCGTTGGTCCGCAACCCGCGCACCATCGAGGCGCTCGGGCGGGTGGACGTGCTCTGCTTCGACAAGACCGGCACCCTCACCGAGGGGCAGCTGATGCTCGCCGGGGTCGGCGACGACGGCCGGTACGCACCGATGGACCGCCTCGACGACGGCCTGCGGCTCACCCTCTCGGCCGCGCTGCGCGCCACCCCGGGCGCCGACGCCCCCCACGACCTGGCCCAGCAGACCGACCGGGCGGTCCGGTCCGGCGCGCAGGCCGCCGGGGTGACCGAGCAGACCGGCGCCCAGGAATGGGAGCCGGTGGGTGGGCTGCCGTTCGAGCCGTCCCGTGGCTACCACGCCACCATCGGCCGGGCCGGGGACCGGCTGCTGCTCAGCGTGAAGGGGGCGCCGGAGTCGGTGTTGCCCCGGTGCTCGGGCTGGCGTACGCCGGGGGGACGCGACGAGCCGCTCGACGACTCGGGCCGCGACGGGCTGCACGCCATGCTCGCCGACCGGGCGGGGGCGGGTCACCGGATCCTCGCCGTGGCCGAGTGTCGGGTCTCCTCGCCCGACGTCACCGACGATCAGGTGCAGGACCTGACCTTCGTCGGCTTCCTGGCCCTCGCCGACGGGGTACGCGAGAGCGCCGCCCCCGCCGTACGCCGGATCCGCCAGGCCGGCGTGCACACCATCATGATCACCGGTGACCATCCGGCGACCGCCGAGGCGATCGCGGCCACCATCAGCCACCACGAGGACCAGCGGGTGGTCACCGCGGCGGAACTCGACCAGCTCGACGACGAGGCCCTCGGCGCGCGGCTCGCCGCCACGGACGTGGTGGCCCGGTGCACCCCGGCGCACAAGGTCCGGATCATCCAGGCGTTGCAGAAGTGCGGACGTACGGTGGCGATGACCGGCGACGGCGCCAACGACGCCGCGGCGATCCGGCTGGCCGACGTGGGCATCGCCCTCGGTCAGCGGGGCACCCCGGCGGCCCGGGCGGCGGCCGACCTGGTGGTCACCGACGACCGGCTGGAGACCATCATCGCCACCCTGGTCGAGGGCCGGGCGATGTGGTCCTCGGTACGCCACGCGCTCAGCATCCTGGTCGGCGGGAACCTCGGCGAGATCGCGTTCAGCGTGCTGACCGCCGCCGCGACCGGCCGCTCGGCGCTCACCGGCCGGCAACTGCTCCTGGTCAACCTGCTCACCGACCTGGCGCCGGCGTTGGCGATCGCGGTCCGGCCACCCGGCGCGCACCATGCCGACGGCCTGCTCCGGGAGGGCCCCGACACCTCGCTGGGCGAGACGATGACCCGGGAGATCGGGCTGCGCGCCGCCGCCACGACGCTGGGCGCCACAGCCGGCTGGACCTTGGCCCGCCACACCGGGCGACGCAGGCGGGCGGGCACCGTCGCGCTGGTCTCGCTGGTCGGCACCCAGCTCGGACAGACGGTGCTGGCCGGCGGCACCAGCCCGGCCGTACTGGCCTCCACCGCCGCGTCGCTCGGGGTGCTGGTGGTGGTCGTCCAGACGCCGGGGGTCAGCCACTTCTTCGGCTGTACACCGCTCGGCCCGGTCGGCTGGACCATCGCGACGGGCTCCGCGCTCGGCGCCACCTTCGCGAACGGCGCGCTCACCCGCCTGGTGGAACGCCTGCCCCAGTCGGGGTCCCCGCCGGCGGACCGGGCGGACCGCGACGGGCCGGCGCGGGCGTGACCGCCGCCGATCGGCATGGCCGTGCCGATCACGGGTACGGCTGCGGAGGGAGGTACGCATGTTGACGACGCAGCCTGAGGTCACGTTCGTCGGCACCGCCACCACGGTGCTGCGGATCGGCGGGTTCACCCTGCTCACCGACCCGAACTTCCTGCACCTGGGCCAACGCGCGTACCTGGGCAAGGGGCTCTGGTCGCGGCGGCGCACCGATCCCGCGTTGCGGATCGCCCAACTGCCGTCGCTGGACGCTGTCGTCCTCTCCCACCTGCACGGCGACCACTTCGACCGGGTGGCCCGCCGGGAACTCGACCGGGAGCTGCCGATCGTCACCACCCCCGCCGCCGAGCGGAAGCTGCGCCGCTGGGGCTTCCGGGCCGCCGAGGGGCTGCCCACCTGGAACTCCCGGGAGCTGCGCCGCGACGGCGAGACGCTGCGGCTGACCTCGATGCCGGGCAGGCACGGACCGGGCGCGCTGGACCTGCTGATGCCCGACGTGATGGGCACGATGATCGACCTGGAGCGCGGGGGCAGCCGCCAGTTCCGCCTCTACGTCACCGGCGACACGCTGAACCGGCCGATGCTCGCCGACATCCCCGAGCGGTACCCGGACATCGACGCGATGCTGATCCACCTCGGCGGCACCCGGATCGCCGGCATCCTGCTCACCATGGACGCGCGGCAGGGTATCGACCTGGTCGAGCTGGTCCGGCCGAAGCTGACCGTGCCGATCCACTACGACGACTACCCGGTGTTCCGCTCGCCGCTGGGCCACTTCGTGGCGGAGGTACGGCGGCGCGGCCTCGCCGGGAGCGTCCGCACCATCGCCCGGGGCGAGACCGTCCCGCTGACCCCGCCGGACTGACCGCCGCCCTCCCGCGCGTCCGGCCGGTCCGCGGTGCGCTCGCGTACGCCGATCGCCGCCTCCCGGCCGGAGCCGGAGGGCGGCGATCGGTCGTGACGTGCGGTCAGGCGCGCTCGGAGATGGCCTCGATGAGGTCGCCCACCGGGCGCTCGGGCAGGGAGCGGGCCACGTCCGCGACGGCCACGATGCCGACGAGATCGTGCCCGTCGATCACCGGCAGCCGGCGCACCTTGTGCTGGCTCATGGTCCGCAGGATCTCCGCCGCGTCGTCGTCGGCGCCGATCGTCACCGCCTCGCCCTGGGCGAGTTCACCGGCGGTGACACGGCCCGGGTCGCGGCCCTCGGCGAGGACCTTCACCACGATGTCGCGGTCGGTCAGCATTCCCTTGAGCCGGTTGTCGTCCCCGCAGATCGGCAGCGAGCCGACGCCCAGCTGGGCCATCTGCCTGGCGGCCGTCTTGAGGTCGTCCTGCTCACGGATGCAGGTCACGTCGTTCGTCATGATCTCGCGTGCGGTCGGCATTGGCTGACACCTCACTTCCAGGGGGTCGTTGCCGTTTCTCCTACCCTCGTCCTCCCCGCCCATGCACGCGGAAGCTGGGACCGCCGACGCGACGTCGCCGAGCCGGGCGGCGTCCCGTCATCGAGCCGGGCCGCGTCCCGCCCCCCGCCTCATCCCGCCGGATGCCAGGTGGCGGCGGCGCGGCGCAGCCGGTCGTTGACCGCCCGGCCGACGCCCACCTCGGGGACCGGCTCGACGAGGATCTCGCCGACCCCCGTGGCGTCCAGCTCGTGCAGCGCGTCGAACAGCCGCGCGGCGGCCTCGGTCAGGTCACCGGCGGCGGAGAGCACCTCCACGGCCGCCCAGTCGCCCGCCGGCCGGTCCCGGAAGGCCAGGAAGCCGCGCCGGACCCCGTCGGCCGCCGGCGGCTCGCCGCCCGGGACCAACCGCAGCGGCGTACGCGGGGCGTAGTGCGCCGCCAGCGTGCCGGGCGCGACGGGCTGCCCGGAGCTGCCCGGGCGTACGGTCACCGGGCCGGCCGCCTCCTCCAGCGCCTCGACCGGCAGCGCGCCGAGGCGCAGCACCACCGGCCGCCCGACCCGGGCGTCCACGATGGTCGACTCGATGCCGCACCGCGTCGGCCCGCCGTCGAGCACCACGTCCACGGCGGCACCCAGGCCCCGCACCACGTGTTCGGCCCGCGTCGGGCTGAGCTGGCCGAACCGGTTCGCGCTCGGCGCCGCCACCGGCACGCCGGCCTCGGCGATGAGCGCCCGCGCGTACGCGTTGTCCGGCACGCGGACCGCCATCGTCGCCAGTCCGGAGGTGACGATCGGCGGGATCGCCGCCGGCCGGTCCACGATCAGCGTGAGCGGCCCGGGCCAGAAACGCCCGGCCAACGCCGCCACCGCCGCCGGCACCGTACCCACCAGCTTCTCCAGCTCGGCCGCGTCCGCGAGGTGCGTGATCAGCGGGTCGAAGCTGGGCCGCGCCTTCGCCTCGAAGATCCGGGCGGCGGCCCAGGCGTCCAGCGCGTTCGCGCCGAGCCCGTAGACGGTCTCGGTGGGAAAGGCCACCAACCCGCCGGTACGCAGGACGGAGGCCGCCTCGGCGATGCCGCTGTCGGCCGGTAGCACGCGTGGGGATCCGGTGGTCACACCTGCGACGCTAACCTGCCCGGGGTGGCGTCGGCTCCGCGGTGGCCCGGTTCCGATCTGTGCGGCGCGGCCTAGGATCGGGCCATGTCCTTGACGGCGGACGACGTCGAGCGGTTCGAGGCCGCCAGGCCCCGCCTGGAAGCCATCGCCTACCGTCTCCTCGGCTCCGCCACCGAGGCCGAGGACGCCGTGCAGGAGACGTTCCTGCGCTGGCAGGGCGCCGACGTCGAGCGCATCGAGGTTCCCGAGGCCTGGCTGACGAAGGTCCTCACCAACCTGTGCCTCAACCAGCTCGCCTCCGCGCGGGCGCGCCGGGAGACCTACCCGGGCCAGTGGCTTCCCGAGCCGCTGCTCGCCGGGGATTCGATGCTCGGCCCGGCCGAGACCGCCGAGCAGCGCGAGTCGGTCTCGTACGCGGTCCTCACCCTCCTGGAGCGTCTCTCTCCCGGGGAGCGGGCGGTGTACGTGCTGCGGGAGGCGTTCGACTACCCGCACCGCGACATCGCCGCGATCCTCGACATCACCGAGTCCGCCAGCCAGCAGATCCTCCACCGCGCCAAGAAGCACGTCGCGGACGGCAGGGCCCGTGCCGAGATCGACGGGGCCGCCGCCCGGCGGGTCGTCGAGGAGTTCCTGGCCGCCGCCACCGGCGGCCGGATGGAGCCGCTCCTGCGCCTGCTCACCGAGGACATCGTCGCGATCGGCGACGGCGGCGGGAAGGTCCCGGCCCGCGCCAGGGCGTTCGAGGGCGCGGTCGCGGTCGCGAAGTTCCTGTGGGGCCTGTTCAGGCCCGGCAAGGCCAAGCGCGCCCTGGTCGGTGGCACGCCCGAGGTCTACGCCTGGACCGCCAACGGCGGTCCCGCCGTCGTGGCCGTCGTGGACGGCCGGGTCGTCGGCGTCATCTGCCTGGAGGTCACCGCCGAGGGCATCGCCGCGTTCCGCAGCCAGGGCAACCCGGACAAGCTGGAACGGGCAACCGTGCAGTGGGGTGCCACCGACCACGGCGAGCCCCTGTTCCATGCCTTCTGACCGTCATGTGACGTGCTTCACGAGCAGTTCCTGTCAGGAAACGCCGGGCCACCCGGTTCAAGGGGCAACCCGCGCGAGACAGGAGCTTGGACATGCAGCACCGCATCATCGTCCTCGGAGCCGGATACACCGGAGCCGTCGTCGCCGGGCGCGTCGCCAGACGGCTCCACCGTGAGGACGTCTCCATCACCGTCGTCAACGAAGGGGCCGACTTCGTCGAACGCGTCCGCATGCACCAACTGGCGGCCGGTCAGGACCTCAGGCCCCGACCGTTGCGTGAGATGTTCGCGGGCACCGGCGTCGGCCTGCGGCCCGCGAGGGTCACCGGCGTCGACGTCGACCGCAGGACAGTCGCCGTCGTCGACGCGAACGGCGTCGAGGAGCTCGCCTACGACACGCTCGTCTACGCCCTCGGCAGCGGCTGGGACTCACGGGACGTCCCGGGGGCGGCCGAGTACGCCCACGAGATCTCCAGCCGCCCCGGAGCACTCCGGCTACGCGAGCGCCTGGCCCGCCTCGACGCCGGGCAGACCGTGCTCGTCGTCGGGGGCGGCCTCACCGGCCTGGAGGCCGTGACGGAGATCGCCGAGGCCCGCCCGGACCTCGACGTCGCCCTCGCCGCCCGTGGCGGTCTCGGCGACTGGCTCTCCCCCAGGGGCCGCGAGCACCTGCGGAAGGTCTTCGACAAGCTCGGCATCACCGCGTACGAGCACACCACCGTCACCGGCGTCGAAGCCGACCGCGTCGTCACCGCCGACGGCGGGGCCGTCCCGGCGGCGGTGGCCGTGTGGACCACCGGCTTCGCGGTCCACCCGATCGCGCGGGCGACCGCCCTGGAGGTCACCGGCTCCGGCCAGATCGTGGTCGACGGGACCATGCGGTCGGTCTCCCACCCCGACGTGTACGCCGTCGGCGACGCCGCCATGGTGATGGGCCCCGGGGACAAGCCGCTGCGGATGTCGTGCGCCTCGGGAGTCCCGACCGCCTGGCAGGCCGCCGACGCGATCGCGGCGCACCTGACCGGGGGAAAGCCACCGACCAGCCGGATCCGCTACTTCAACCAGTGCATCTCGCTCGGCCGCAGCGAGGGCCTGATCCAGTACGTCACCGCCGAGGACCGGGCCGTGCGGGCGGCGCTGACCGGACGCCTCGCGGCCGTCTACAAGGAGTTGGTCTGCAAGGGTGCCGCCTGGGGCGTCGCCAACCCGACGCTCGGGCTGCCCACCCGGCGTCGCCGCGTCACGCGGACGACGGCGGCCTCGACCGTCGACGTGCTGGCGTAGGGCTCACCCTGCCGGTCCACCAGCAGCAGCCAACCGTTCCAGGCAGCCCGACCACGACGAGGGGGATCCTGCGGTCACGCCCACCGGGCCGCGGGACCTCTCGTTTCCCGTCCCGGTGCGCGAGGATGACGAACATGCTTCGTACCCCTCGGGCTCTCCTGCTGGACTTCGGCGGCGTCCTGGCCGACGCGCCACCCCAACCGCCGGCCCCGCCGGGGCTGGTGCGGCGGCTGTCCGAGCTCGTCGACGGCGCGGTGCCGGACGGGCAGATCGCCCGGGACCTGGGCGAGGGCGCGCGGGCGTACGCCCTGTGGCGCGACGACGTGGGCAGGACGGACGCCCCCGTCGAGCTGCCGCACGGCCAGGTGTGGGCCGACTTCGTGACCCGGTCCTGGCCGCGGGAGGCCCGCGCCGCCGTCGAGCGGGAGGCGACCCCGCTGGCGTACGCCTGGACCTGGCGCCAGGAGTGGGCCGTGCGCCCCGGCATCCCCGAGGCCCTGCGGCACGCCGCCGACGCCGGCCTGCCGATGGCGGTCGTCAGCAACACGCTCTGCGGCGCCGCCCACCGGGACTTCCTCGCCGCCGCGGGGCTCTCCGGGCTGTTCGGGGCCGAGTTCTACAGCGACGAGGCCGGGCCCCGGAAGCCGAACCCGGAACTGGCGCTGCTGGCGGCCCGCGCCATCGCGGTGCCGATCGGCGACTGCTGGTTCGTCGGCGACACCGTGCACCGCGACGTCGTCTGCGCCCGCCGCGCCGGCACCGCCGCCGCGATCCTCATGCGCTCGCCCCGCACCGACCGGGAGGCAGCGCTGCCGGGAGTCGAACCGGACGCGCGGATCGAGGACGGCCACGGGCTCCTCGCGCTGCTGCGGGAGCACGCCCGCCCGTGACTCTCCGAACCGACTGGCAGGCGTGGCACGAGCCCTACGCCGACGCGAACTCCCCGCTGTCACGTCGACTGCGGCTGGTGCAGCGGCACATCGCCTCGTGGCTCGACGAGCGCGCCGAGGAACGGCTGACGGTGGTCAGCGTCTGCGCGGGGCAGGGCCACGACCTCATCGGCGTCCTGGCCGCACGGCCCGACGCCCGACGCCTGCGCGTGACCCTGCTCGAGTACGACGCCGGCAACGTAACCGCCGCGCGGGCCGCCGCCGACCGGGCCGGGCTCTCCCACCTCGTGATCAGGCAGGCGGACGCGGGCCGGCCCTCCTCCTATGCCGGGGCGGTCCCGGCAGATCTGGTGCTCATGGTCGGCGTCTTCGGCAACATCTCGGACGCCGACGTGGAGCGAACGGTCGCTGCTCTGCCTCAGTTCTGCGCAGCGGGCGCCACAGTGATCTGGACCCGGGCGCGGCGGACGCCGGACCTGACGCCCGCCGTACGGAGATGGCTTCGCGACGCCGGCTTCGTCGAGGAGGCGTTCCACGCTCCGGACGACGTGCGGTTCTCCGTCGGCGTCCACCGGTTCGCAGGCCTACCGCGACCCCTGGACGCCACGGGAACGCTCTTCACGTTCCTGCGCTGACCGGATTTGCTGCTGCACGCCGAAGCCGAGGTCAACCGAAGGTGGTGCTGGTGGAGCCCAGGGGACTCGAACCCCTAACCCCTGCCTTGCAAAGGCAGTGCTCTGCCAGTTGAGCTAGGGCCCCCGGGGCGGACGACGCCGCCGGTGCCGGCAGTGCCAGCGGGATCAGCGCAGGTCGGGCGCGGTGGTCGCCTCGTGCCAGAGGGCGCGCTCGTCGTTGGAAGCCTTGACCTTCCTGGCCACCACGGCTGCCACACCGACGACGCCGGCCAGGATCAGAAGCTTCTTGAACATGGGGCCTACCCTCGCGCTCGACTGCCGTCGGACGATGTGCGGTGGGGCTAGCTGGAATCGAACCAGCGACCTCAGAGTTATCAGCTCTGCGCTCTAACCGACTGAGCTATAGCCCCGCGTGGCGACGAGCAAGGTTAACCCATCCGTCCGTCCGGCCCCAAATCGGGGGCCGCCGCGACGTCCGGGCGTTGTCGTCGCCTCTGAACCTACCGGAGGCTCCGCACCCGGCCCACCCGATTACGCCGCCGTGCGGCCCGGTGACGTGCCTCAAGATGCACGGAAGCCGGGGCTCCGCAGTCGGCGGTGCCCCGGCTTCCGATGTGGTTCAGTCGCGCTCTGCGAGGGTCAGCTCAATGCCGCCGACCAGGTCCGCGCAGACGTTGTAGACGAACGCCCCGAGCGTGGCGAGCGCCGTGAACAGCACGACGTTGACCAGGCCGATCAGCGCCGAGCTGAGGATCACGCCCTTGGCGGTGATCTGGAAGCCGCTGGTGCTCTGGCCGCCGCCCGCGCTGACCAGGTCGGTCAGGCTGTCGTTGACGCTTGTGAACACGCCCATCGCGTCGAGGGCCAGGTAGAGCACCGAGGTGGCCACCACCACGACGATGAAGAGCACCACCGAGACCGCGAACGCGAACTTCATGACGGACCAGGGGTCGATCCGCTTGAGGTTCAGCCGGGCCCGGCGCGGCCCGCGCGACGCGGCCGAGCTGACCGACGTACGCGCGGCGCGTACCGCGTCACCCACGCGGGCCGCCCCGACGGCTGCGGCGCCACCGACCCCCGGCGGCAGGCCGCCCCCGTTGGCGGGGCGGCCGGCGGCGGTCGGGCGCGCGCCGTCCGACTGCGGCTTCGCGGTGCCCGTGACGCGGGGCTGGGTGCCCGTGGTGCCCGTGATCCGCGGCTGTGTCCCGGTGGTGCCGGTCGACTGACCGGCACCGACCTTCAGCGGCTGCGTCGTCGTCGGTGTGGCGGCGGCCGGCTTGGCGGCGGGGGCCGGCTTGTCGACCCCCACCGCTTCGGTCCGCTCCGGCGCGTCCCCGTCCTCCGAGGGCTTGTCCGGAGGCGGTGTCATTCCGGGAGCCCGGGTGAATTTCGGGGCAGGCGCGTCGGCGGGGACGGTGGCCCGACCCACGGCCGCGCGGCCGGTCGCTGGTGTGCCGCTCTTAGCGGCCTCCTCGTCGACCGGGGTGGCCGAGGTCCCCGTGTTCCCCGACTTCGCCTGTGTCTCCGTCATTCAACTAGTCCTGTTCGTCAGGCTCGTCGGCATTGCGAGCAATCGCCACGATAGTCACGCCATCCGGAAGGTCCATCAGCTTGACCCCCATTGTGTTCCGGTCACGCGTACGGCGTACAGGCTTCACCGGAGTCCGGATGACACCACCGTTGCTGGTGATCGCGAACAGCTCGTCGTCCGGGTCGATCACCACCGCGCCGACCAGACCACCGCGCCGCTCGGTGATCTTCGCAGTCAGCACGCCCTTACCTCCCCGGCCCTGCACGGGGTATTCCTCGATCGGGGTGCGTTTCGCGAATCCCCCGTTCGTGGCCACGAGGACGTCCAGCCCCTCGCGGACCACCTCCATGGCCAGCAGGACGTCGTCCTCGCTGAAGCGCATGCCGATGACGCCCGAGGTGGCCCGCCCCATCGGGCGCAGCGCCTCGTCGCTCGCGTTGAACCGGATCGCCTGCGCGTTCTTCGAGACCAGCAGCAGATCCTCCTCCGGCGCGACCAGCGCCGCCCCGACCAGCTCGTCCTCGTCGCGCAGGTTGATCGCGATGATGCCGCCGGACCGGGGGGAGTCGAACTCCTCGAGGCGAGTCTTCTTCACCAGGCCGTTCTTCGTGGCAAGTACCAGGTAGGGGGCCACCTGGTAGTTCGGAATCTCGATGATCTGCGCGATCTGCTCGTCGGGCTGGAACGCGAGCAGGTTGGCCACGTGCTGGCCCTTGGCCACCCTACTGGCCTCGGGAAGCTCGTACGCCTTCGCCCGGTAGACGCGCCCCTTGTTGGTGAAGAAGAGCATCCAGTCGTGCGTCGAGCATACGAAGAAGTGGCTGACGATGTCGTCCTGCCGGAGGGTCGCCCCGCTGACACCCTTGCCGCCGCGGCGCTGGGACCGGTAGAGGTCGACCTTGGTCCGCTTCGCGTAGCCCGTACGGGTGATGGTGACCACCACGTCCTCGCGGGCGATGAGGTCCTCCATGGAGACCTCGCCCTCGAACGGCACGATCTTGGTGCGCCGCTCGTCGCCCCACTTGGCGACGATCTCGCCAAGCTCCTCGGAGACGATCCTGCGCTGCCGCTCGGGCTTGGCGAGGATGTCCTTGAGGTCGGCGATCTCCAGCTCCAGCTTGGCCAGGTCGTCGAGGATCCGCTGCCGCTCCAGCGCGGCGAGCCGGCGCAGCTGCATGTCGAGGATCGCGGTCGCCTGGATCTCGTCGATCTCCAGCAGCCGGATCAGGCCCTGCCGGGCGTCCTCGACGGTGGGCGAGCGCCGGATCAGGGCGATCACCTCGTCTAGGGCGTCCAGGGCCTTGGACAGGCCGCGCAGGATGTGCGCCCGCTCCTCCGCCTTGCGTAGCCGGAACGCCGTCCGCCGGCGGATCACGTCGATCTGGTGCTCGACGTAGTAGCGGATGAACTGGGCCAGGTTCAGCGTGCGCGGCACCCCGTCGACCAGCGCCAGCATGTTGGCGCCGAAGGTCTCCTGGAGCTGGGTGTGCTTGTAGAGGTTGTTCAGCACCACCTTGGCGACCGCGTCGCGCTTGAGCACGAGCACGATCCGCATGCCCGTACGCCCGGAGGACTCGTCGCGGATGTCGGCGATGCCGGCGAGCTTGCCCTCCTTGATCAGCTCGGCGATCCGCTCGGCCAGGTTGTCCGGGTTCACCTGGTAGGGCAGCTCGCTGACGACCAGGCAGGGGCGGCCCCGCTTGTCCTCCTCGACCTCCACCACGGCCCGCATCCGGATCGACCCGCGCCCGGTGCGGTACGCGTCCTGGATCGCCTGCGTGCCCACGATCAGGCCGTGGGTGGGGAAGTCGGGCCCCTTGACGATCTCCAGCAGCGCGTCGAGGGTGGTGGCCTCGTCCTCCTCCGGGTGCTCCAGGCACCACTGCACGGCCGCGCCGATCTCACGCAGGTTGTGCGGCGGGATCTTGGTGGCCATGCCGACCGCGATGCCCTCCGAGCCGTTGACGAGGAGGTTCGGGATCCGCGACGGCAGGATGGTGGGCTCCTTGGCCCGGCCGTCGTAGTTGTCCTGGAGGTCGACGGTGTCCTCGTCGATGTCCCGCAGCATCTCCATCGCCAGCGGGTCGAGCTTGCACTCGGTGTTGTGGCTGACAAAGCCGTCCGAGACGAACGAGTGGTCGTCGGTGTCCACCCGGATGCTGTAGACCGGCTGGACCCCGGCGTCGACGACGTCGGCGACCTCGGCGTAGTAGAAGCGGCCGTCGACCAGCGGCTCGACCACGTCGAGCACCTCGGTCTCGGTGATCCGGGCCGCGATCTCGTCGCGGTCCCGCTCCCAGCGCTCGATGCGGTCGACGTTGTGCCGGCGGAGCCAGTCCCGCTCGGTCCAGCGCGTCGCGCCGTGCTCCCGGATGAAGTCACCCACCAGCGGCACGTGGTCACCGGAGAGCGCGGTGCTGGTCGCCGGGACCGATGCCAGCTCGGACTCCAGCTTGGCCTGCTTGCGGCCGAGGAAGCCGACGTGGGCGGCGAAGATCCGCGCGTCGCGACGGTTGGTCACCACGACCTTGATCTCGCCGTTGTCGTACCGGCACTGCCGGCTGACCACGCCGAACTCCAGCAGCAGCTGCTGGACCTCGCGGGCCAGCCGCTCGCTGCGGGTCGAGTACGAGACCTGGATGGTGTTGCGCGGCAGCAGCGACGAGGAGCCGTCGCCCTCGAACAGCGCCTGGAGGAAGGCCCGCTTGACCGCCGCCGGCCCCTGCCAGACGAACTCGGGCACGAACTTGGCGGCGCTGCGCGCCCCGACCAGCTCGCCGAGAAGGCTCTTCCGAAGGGCCGAGAGGTCCTGGACGTCGAGTTCGTGCAGCAGGCTGCCGGAGGCGATGGTGCGCTGGCTGACGTACCGCGGGCCGCCCACCGCCAGGTCGTAGGCCGCGAGGACCCGGACGAAGAACTCGCGGTCGACGTTGTTGAAACCCGCCCGGCCCTCCGAGACCCAGCCTTCGCTGACGAAGGCGCCGGCCAGCACGGCCGCCTCGACGTGCTCCAGCATCGGGTAGCCGATCTCGTCGGGCACCGTGCGCTGGAGCACCACCCGGTCGCCCGGGGAGATCTCGGCGAGCAGCTTCCACAGCAGGGTCGGCACGCCGGCCACGTCCACCAGGCAGAGCACCGGGTGGTTGTGGGTGCCGGTCAGCTCGTACCCCTCGCGGGTGCGCAGCCTCAGCGTCGGGTGCTCGCCGGAGTGGAAGAACTTCGAGGCGCGGACCAGGTCGCCGTTGCGGTCGCGGACCTTGAGGTCGATGTCCGTCTCGCTGCTCGGCGCCGCGTCGGGCACGATCTCACCGATTCGCACACTACCGCCGGCGGCGCGAATGCGGACATCTCCGGTCAGACAGTACCTCATCGCCGCAGCCGGATCATTTCCGGGCGAGCCGAAGTTGCCGTTGCCGTCGACCAGCGGGTAGCGCAGCGACCAGGGCTGCGCCATCCGGACCAGCGCGTCGTAGATCGCCGAGTCGCCGTGCGGGTGGAACTGACCCATCACGTCGCCGACCACGCGGGAGCACTTCACGTAGCCCCGGTCCGGCCGGTAGCCGGAGTCGAACATGGCGTAGAGGATCTTGCGGTGGACCGGCTTGAGCCCGTCCCGGACGTCCGGCAGCGCCCGCCCGACGATGACGCTCATCGCGTAGTCGAGGTAGGAGCGCTGCATCTCCACCTCGAGCCCGACCGGCTCGATGCGGTCGTGCGCGACGACTGCGGCGACGGTCTCGGGGAGCTCGGGCTCGTTGGGTGTGGACTCGGGGATATCGGTCACTGTTAACCCTTATCAGACTCAGAGTCGTTTTCGTGCTGTGGATAACGGCTGTGGATACCGGCCGCTCTGTGGATAACTCTGTGGATCGGCGGGCTGGCCGGTGGACGACCGGCCGGCCCGCCGGGACCCGTCAGATGTCCAGGAACCGGACGTCCTTGGCGTTGCGCTGGATGAACGAGCGGCGCGCCTCGACGTCCTCACCCATCAGCACGCTGAACAACTCGTCGGCGGTGGCCGCGTCGTCGAGCGTGACCTGACGCAGCGTACGCGTTGCCGGGTTCATCGTGGTCTCCCACAGTTCGGGGTAGTTCATCTCGCCGAGGCCCTTGAACCGCTGGATGTCGTCCGGCTTCGCGTTCGGCTTCTTCTGCTGGCGCAGCGCGATCAGGCCGTCCCGCTCGCGGTCCGAGTACGCGTACTGCGCGTCGTCGCCGCGCTTGTTCCACTTGATCTTGTAGAGCGGCGGGGCGGCCAGGTAGACGTGCCCCATCTCGACCAGCGGGCGCATGAAGCGGAAGAGCAGCGTGAGCAGCAGCGTCTGGATGTGCTGGCCGTCGACGTCGGCGTCGGCCATCAGCACCACCTTGTGGTAGCGCAGCTTCTCCATGTCGAAGTCGTCGTGGATGCCGGTGCCCAGCGCGGTGATCAGCGCCTGGACCTCGTTGTTCTTCAGCACCCGGTCGATCCGGGCCTTCTCCACGTTGAGGATCTTGCCGCGGATCGGCAGGATCGCCTGCGTCCGGGGGTCGCGGCCCTGCTTGGCCGAGCCGCCGGCCGAGTCGCCCTCGACGATGAAGACCTCGGACTCGCGCGGGTCGGTGGACTGGCAGTCGGCCAGCTTGCCCGGCATCGAGCCGGACTCCAGCAGGGACTTGCGCCGGGCCAGCTTGCGCGCCTGCTGCGCGGCGATCCGGGCCCGGGCGGCCTGGGACGCCTTCTGGATGATGATCTTCGCCTCGGCCGGATTGCGGTCGAACCAGTCGACCAGCCACTCGTTGCAGACCCGCTGCACGAAGCTCTTCACCGGGGTGTTGCCCAGCTTGGTCTTGGTCTGGCCCTCGAACTGCGGGTTGGCCAGCTTGACCGAGATGATCGCGGCCAGGCCCTCCCGGATGTCCTCGCCGGAGAGCTTCTCGTCGCCCTTGAGCAGCTTCTTGTCGGTGCCGTAGCGGTTGACGACGCTGGTCAGCGCGGCCCGGAAGCCCTCCTCGTGGGTGCCGCCCTCGTGCGTGTTGATGGTGTTGGCGAAGGTGTAGACCGACTCGCCGTACGACTCGTTCCACTGCATGGCGATCTCGACCGACATGCCCTCCTCCTCGGAGCCGAACTCGACCACGGTCTTGTGGATCGGGTTCTTCGAGGCGTTGAGGTGCCGGACGAAGTCGGCGATGCCGCCCTTGTAGCAGAAGGTGACCTCGCGCGGCTTGCCCTCCTCGCCCTCCGGGACCCGCTCGTCGAGCAGGTGGATGGTGAGACCCCGGTTGAGGAAGGCCATCTCCTGGAGCCGCCGGTAGATGGTCTGGAAGTCGAAGTCGACCGTCTCGAACACGTCGGCGTCGGGCCAGAAGGCCACCGCGGAGCCGGTGCGGTCGGTGGGCTCGCCCTTCTCCAGCGGGGTCGGCTTGGAGTTGTGGTACTGCTGCCGCCAGACGAAGCCGGACTTGTGAATCTCCACCGCCATCTTCGTGGAGAGGGCGTTCACCACGGAGACGCCGACGCCGTGCAGACCGCCGGAGACCGCGTACGCCTTGCCGTCGAACTTGCCGCCCGCGTGCAGCACGGTCAGCGCCACCTCGACACCCGGCTTCTTCAGCTTCGGGTGCAGGTCGACCGGGAAACCCCGGCCGTTGTCGGTGACCCGGACCCCGCCGTCGGCGAGCAGCACCACGTCGATGGTGTCGCAGTGGCCGGCCAGCGCCTCGTCCACCGCGTTGTCGACGACCTCCCACACCAGGTGGTGCAGACCGCGCTCACCGGTCGACCCGATGTACATACCGGGGCGCTTCCGGACCGCCTCCAGCCCTTCGAGAACGGTGATCGACCCGGCGCCGTACTCCTGCTTGTCCTGCGCTGCCACCCTCGGCCACTTTCTCGCGCCGTCCGCACCTGGTGGCGCGTCGGGCGCGGGTTCGGCGGACAGGACGCGACGTCGACGCGCAGACCGGCACCGGGGACAATTCCGGGGTACGGGTCGAACGCGCCGGTCGCCGCGGTTGCCCGCGGATCGCGATCGGCTCGACCCGACGTGGACAATGATCGCGGGCCCCGCTCCGGGCCCGTGACTCGTCGCTCCGCACCGGGTCTTCGTCTCAGGGTCAATCTTACTGTGCGCGGACGACAGAACCACCACTCGGCACCCCCTGCGAGAGGGCTGAGACCGACGTAGCCGGCCGAACCGCGCCGCCCGCGACTCCCCCTACACGCCAGGGGGCGATCGGGGGCGCCGCCGCCTGACGATCGGTGCCGGTCGGACGGCCGGGAACGCCACCGACGCCACGCCGTCGGCCCGGCCTTGATCTTTTCGGGCCGGAACCGGACGATCGAGCCGATACGAACTACCCGTGCTCTCGAAGAGGTGACGCCAGATGGGGCTGGACAACGTCGCGGTGCAGTGGCCGCGGACCGGCCGCTTCTACGACCCGGTCGCGCCGGCCGAGTTCGTCGACTTCGGCGACATCGTCGACATGCCCCGCATCTCCGCGCCGACCGCGGCGCTCGCCGAGCTGATCGCCAAGACCGGCACCGTGCGGGCGACCGCGTACACCGAACTGGTCGACCTCCTGCTCGGCCTGGAGGGTGTGCTCTACGCCACGGACGCGGCGGCCGAGGACGAGGATCCGGTGATCGATCCCGACGGCTGCGCCTGGGTCGCCGGCGGCATCGAGCGGTTCGTGGCGGGCCACCGCCCGTACGGCGAGGCCGTCACCTTCGACTCGGTGAGCCAGGTGCTGCGGTCGCTGCTCGCCGACGGGCGGCTGGCCGAGCAGCAGCTGCGCTGGCTCGACAGCCGCCTGGACGCGCTGCGCGACGAGAGCGGCGAGCCGCCGCAGTGGAACTTCACCTGCGCCGAGCTGGCGGTGCTGGCGGCGTTCTACCGGCGCTGCGCCGACCGCGGCTTCGCCGTCTACGCCGACGCCTGACCTCTTCCGGCGGCGGACCCGCCCGCGCGGTTGGCGGCGTCGATGACGCGGGTCAGCACGGCGTGCAGGTGGCGCAGGTCCTCGACCGGCATGCCGAGCCGTTCGACGATCGCGGGCGGGATCTGCTCGGCCCTCTCCCGCAGGGCCCGGCCGGCGGCGGTCAGCGTCACCGCGAGGCTCCGCTCGTCGGCGGGGTCCCGCTCGCGCCGGACGTAGCCGGCCGCCTCCAGCCGCTTGAGCAGGGGCGACAGTGTGCCCGGGTCGAGCTGGAGCAGGCGGCTGAGGTCGCGTACGGACAGCGGCGCGTGCTGCCAGAGCGCGAGCATCACCAGGTACTGCGGGTGGGTGAGCCCCATCGGCTCCAGCAGCGGCCGGTAGACGGCGACGACGCCGCGCGCGGCGACGGAGAGCGCGAAGCACACCTGCTGTTCCAGCGCCAGGGGATCCCCGTCGAGCTGGTCGGTCACGGGCGGGCCCTCCTCGTCGTCGTTGCGAGCGTACCAATGATTGGTGTACCAATGATTTGTACACCAAACGTTACCGTCGTTCCGGAGGCCAGGCGATGACCGACGAGAAGCCCACCCCGAAGGCCCCGGGCGAGGGCGGCCGCCTGATGGCCTGGGCGTTCCGGCGCTTCGCGGGCCCGCCGGAGGTCCAGGGAGCGGTGCAGGGCGGCTCGAACCACGCCCGGGAGGCGTGGAAGCGGGACCTGGAGCGGCGCAAGCAGTGGAGCCGCGAGCAGCGGGAACGCAAGCGCGCCGAGCGGGAGGCCCGACGCGAGGGTCGCTGACCGTCAGCCGTAGGTGTCCCGCGGGCCGCGGCCACGGACCCGGCGCGGGCCCTTCGACCAGGAGGGCGCGGCGGGGCCGTGGATGTGCAGCTTGCGCACCACGTTGTGGCCGACCTCGCTGGCGATCTGCTTCAGCAGCGAGGCGGCCAGCAGCCGCAGCTGGGTGGCCCACGCGGTCGAGCGGGCCTCCACGGTCAGCTCGCCGTCCTCCAGCTTCACCGGCCGGCTGTGCTGGGCCACCTCCGGGCCCACCACCCGCTCCCAGGCGCCGAACACCGTCGCCTCGGCCGCCGGCTGCTGCCAGCCGCGCGCCTTGACGAGCCGGTTGAGCACCGCGCCGAGCGGCTGCGGGTCGCGCGGGTCCGGCCCGGGGCCGGAGTAGCCGCGCAGGCGCCGCTGGCCGCCCTCGCCGTCGCCGCCACCCCCGCCGGGGGTACGCCGACGCGTCCGGGCCGCCGACTCCCGGCGGGCCCGCGCCGCGTCCAGCACGGCCCGCGCAAGCTCGGGGCCGCTCGCCCCGGCCGCGTCGCCGCCCGCCGCGCCGCCGGAGTCACCGCCGGTCGGTGCGCCGCCGCGGCCCGGGCCGAGCCGGGCCGGCGGAAGCTGCTCATCCGACACGTCGCACCGTCCCCTCGCCCACGGCGTACCGGGTGCCGCGCAGGGACACCGGGACGTCCTCGTCGACCGCGCAGGTCACCAGCAGCTGACTCGCCCCGCCGACCAGTTCCGCCAGCCGCTCCCGCCGCCCGGCGTCCAGCTCGGCGAAGACGTCGTCGAGCACCAGCACGGGCTCGATGCCGTCGGAACGCAGCAGGTCGTAGCCGGCGAGCCGCAGCGCCAGGGCGTACGACCAGGACTCGCCGTGGCTCGCGTACCCCTTGGCGGGCAGCGGGCCCAGCGTGAGCGCCAGCTCGTCGCGGTGCGGGCCGACCAGGGTGGTGCCCCGCTCCACCTCGGCGGCCCGGGACTCGACGAGCGCGGCGGTCAGCGCCGCCGCCAGTGTCTCCCGGTCGGTGGTGGGCTCCGCCAGCTCCACCGACGGCCGGTACGCGATCCCGGCGGCCCCCCGTCCCGCCGCCACCGCGTCGTACGCCTTCGTCACGTGCGGGCCCAGCGCCGCGACCAGTTCCAGCCGGCCGGCGAGCAGTTCGGCGCCGTGTCGGGCCAGGTGCGTGTCCCAGACCGCCAGGGTCGACAGGTCCCCGCCCCGCGACCCGCCCGTCTTGCGGGCCAGGTACGCGGTGCGCAGCAACGCGTTGCGCTGCTTGACCACCCGCTCGTAGTCGGCCCGCACCCCGGCGTACCGGGGCTGGCGGCTGACCAGCAGGTCGTCGAGGTAGCGGCGGCGCTCGGCCGGGTCGCCCCGGACGAGTTCCAGGTCCTCTGGGGCGAACAGCACGAGCCGCAGCGCGCCGAGCACGTCCCGCGCCCGTCGGGCCGGCGACCGCCCCAGCCGGGCCCGGTTGGCCTTGCCCGGCACGATCTCCAGCTCGATCAGCAGCTCGCGCCCCTCATGCACGACCGCGCAGCGGATCACCGCCGAGGAGGCGCCCATCCGGACGAGGGGGGCGTCCGTGGCGACCCGGTGCGAATCCAGGGTCGCCACGTAGCCCAGCGCCTCGACCAGGTTCGTCTTGCCGACGCCGTTGGCGCCGGTCAGGACGTTCGCCCCCGGCTCCAGGTCCACGCCGACCCGCTCGTACGAGCGGAAGTCGACCAGTTCGAGCCGGCGGACGTACACAGGCGCGTGGATTCCGGTCAGCGCTTGCGGACGGCGTGCCCGCCGAACTGCTGGCGCAGCGCGGCGACGGCCTTCATGGCGGGCGAGTCGTCCTGGCGGGAGGCGAAGCGGGCGAAGAGCGAGGCGGTGATCACGTTCAGCGGCACGGCCAGCCGGACCGCCTCGTCGACCGTCCACCGGCCCTCGCCCGTGTCCTCCGTGTAGCCGCTCAGCTCGGCCAGCTCCGGGTCCTCGTCGAGGGCCCGGTCCAGCAGGTCGAGCAGCCAGGAACGGACCACGGTGCCCTCGCGCCAGGACTTGAACACGCCCGGCACGTTGGTGACCAGCTCCGACTTGGCCATCAGCTCGTAGCCCTCGGCGTAGGCGTGCATCAGGCCGTACTCGATGCCGTTGTGCACCATCTTGGCGTAGTGCCCGGCGCCGACCGGCCCGGCGTGCACGAAGCCGAACTCACCCTCCGGCTTCAGCGACTCGAAGATCGGCATGAGCCGGTCGACGTGCTCCTGGGCGCCGCCGACCATCAGCGCGTAGCCGTTCTGCCGGCCCCAGACGCCGCCGGAGACGCCGGCGTCGAGGTAGCCGATGCCGCGCTCGTTGAGCCGCTCGGCGCGGGGCGCGTCGTCGCTGAAGCGGGAGTTGCCACCGTCGATGATGATGTCGCCCTCGCCGAGGACGTCGGCGAGTTCGTCGATGGTCGCGTCGGTGACGCCGGCGGGGACCATGACCCAGATCGCGCGGGGCGACTCCAGCTTCTCCGCCAGCTCCGCCAGGGTCGCGACATCGCTCAGCTCCGCGTTGTGGTCGAAGCCGACCACCTCGTGCCCGGCGGCGCGCAACCGCTCGCGCATGTTGCCGCCCATCCGGCCGAGCCCTACCAGGCCGAGCTGCATGTGTTCCTACCTCCGTGCGTCGGGGTCTTCTCGGGGTGCGATCAGCGGGAGACGCGGATCGGCATGATGAGGTACCGGTACCCGGGGATGACCTCGCCATCCTCACCGGCGGGCGAAATCACCGCGGGCTTGAAGGCATCGACGAACGAGAGCACGGCGAACTGGGCCCCCAGGTTGGTCAGGCCGTCGATCAGGTACTGGGGGTTGAAGCCGATGGTCAGCGGGTCGCCGGTGAAGGTGGCCTCCATGGCCTCGCTGGCCCGCGCCTCCTCGGTGCCTCCGGCCTCGACCACCAGGCCGTCGGTGCTGAAGCTGAGCAGCACCGGGGTGGTCCGCTCGGCCACCAGGGCGACCCGCTTCACGACCTCGATCAGGGTGCTGACGGGCACCCGCGTCTCGGCGTTGTGGGTGGCCGGGAAGAGCGAGCGCACCGGCGGGTAGTTCGCCCCGTCGAGCAGGCGGCTGGTGGTGCGCCGGGTGCCGCCGGCGAAGCCGATCATCCCCTCGCCGGCCGCACCCTGGGAAAGCGCCATGATGACCTGGCCACCGATCGGGCCGAGGGCCTTGGCGGTGTCGTGCAGGGTCCGGGCCGGCACGAGGGCGTTGACGCTCACCTCGGGGTCGTCCGGGTTCCACTCCATCTCGCGCAGGGCCAGCCGGTAGCGGTCGGTGGCGAGCATGGCCAGCGTGCCGCCGGAGAGCTCGATGCGTACGCCGGTCATCATCGGCAGCGTCTCGTCGCGCCCGGCGGCGACGGCGACCTGCGCGACCGCGGCGGCGAAGGCGGCGGCGTCGACGGTGCCGGTGCTCTCCGGCATCTCCGGCAGGGACGGGTAGTCCTCGACCGGCATGGTGGGCAGGGTGAACCGGGCGCTGCCGCAGACCAGCTCGAGGTGGGCGCCGACGGCGGCGATGTCCACCGGCTTGGCGGGCAGCGCCTTGGTGATCTCGGCCAGCAGCCGGCCGGAGACGAGGGCGGCGCCGTCGGCGTCCCCCTGCACCTCGACGGTCACCTGGCTGGAGACCTCGTAGTCGAAGCCCGAGACCTGCAGGTTGCCGTCGGTGACGCGCAGCATCACGCCGGCGAGCACCGGTACGGACGGCCGGTTGGGCAGGCTCTTCGCGGTCCAGGCCACGGCCTCGGCGAGCGCGTCGCGCTCCACTCGGAACTTCATCAATGCCTCCGCGTCGACGTCAGCGACAACTCTCTCATGCCGACCGCTGCGTACCGACCCGCCTGTCCGTGCGGGTACCCATCGCACCTTATGGCGCGCGGGCATCGGCCGTGCGTCCGACCCCGTGGATCCAGGTGCCGGGGCGACCGCCGACGGCGGCGCACGGCCCGATCCACAGGAAGTCCAACGGTGATGATTGGTTTTTGTTCTCTTAGAAGAGATAACTCGTCATCTTCATCGCACCTGTGCAAACTGTGGAGAACCCGCGTCTGCGCAGCTCAGACACGTTATCCACCGGTGGTTTACCTGTGGAGAACCCGGGGTACAACTCGCCTCCCGGTCCACAGGCGGCCGGCACCCCCAGGTTGTCCACCGTTATCCACCGGTTATCCACCGGTAATCCACCGACTTTCTCCCCAGACCTGTGGACAGGCGGAAGCCGTACGGACGGCGTCATCCCCAGAACCTTCAACAGGTTCCCCACAGGTCGACCGTCGTCGGTGGACAACCACCGGGTTGTCCCCAGGCGTCCACAGGCTCGTCCCCAGGGTTTGTCCACAACCTGTGGGTAACCAGGGGGTGGACGGACGGTAGTTTTCCACAGGCGGTGGACAACGAGATGTGGACAACGATCGGGACGGTGGACGGTCACGGCTCAGATGCTGTGGCCTGGACCATGTCGAGGGTCAAGCCGGGCCGGCTGTGGAGAACGAAAAAGCGCCCGACCGGTGGTCCGGTCGGGCGCGTCCGTCGTCCGCCTGGCGCGGTGGGCGGACACGACGGCTTCGGTTCGGCGCGTACGACGCCGCGTCGCGAGCTGAGGCCGTCGCTCAGGTGTTCTGCTTGATCCGGTTGGTCAGCTCCGCGATCTGGTTGTAGAGCGACCGACGCTCGGCCATCTGCTGGCGGATCTTGCGGTCGGCGTGCATCACGGTCGTGTGGTCACGGCCGCCGAAGGCCTGTCCGATCCGGGGCAGCGACAGGTCCGTCAGCTCCCGGCACAGGTACATGGCCACCTGACGGGCGTTCACCAGCACCCGGGAGCGGGAGTGGCCGCGCAGGTCCTCCAGGCTCACCCCGAAGTAGTCGGCGGTGGAGACCATGATCTGGTCGGCGGTGATCTCCGGCCCGGCGCCGTCCGGGATGAAGTCCCGCAGCACCTCCTCGGCCAGCGCCAGCTCGACCGTGGAGCGGGTCAGGCTGGCGAACGCCGTCACCCGGATCAGCGCGCCCTCCAACTCCCGGATCGAGTTCGACACCCGCGAGGCGATGAACTCCAGCACGTCCGGCGGGGCGTAGAGGCGCTCCTGCGCCGCCTTCTTCTGCAGGATCGCGATCCGGGTCTCCAGGTCCGGCGGCTGGATGTCGGCGAGCAGCCCCCACTCGAAGCGGGTACGCAGCCGGTCCTCCAGGGTCGCGAGCTGCTTCGGCGACCGGTCGGAGGTGATCACGATCTGCTTGTTGGCGTTGTGCAGGGTGTTGAACGTGTGGAAGAACTCCTCCTGCGTACGCTCGCGGTTCTCCAGGAACTGGATGTCGTCGATCAGCAGGATGTCGACGTCGCGGTAGCGCCGCTGGAACGCACTGGTCTTGTCGTCCCGCAGCGAGTTGATGAAGTCGTTGGTGAACTCCTCGGTCGAGACGTACCGGACCGAGCGCGCGTTGCCCAGCGTCGTGGCGTAGTGCCCGATGGCGTGCAGCAGGTGCGTCTTGCCCAGCCCCGAGCTGCCGTAGATGAACAGCGGGTTGTACGCCTTCGCCGGCGACTCGGCGACCGCGACGCTCGCCGCGTGGGCGAAGCGGTTGGACGAGCCGATGACGAACGTCTCGAACATGTACTTCGGGTTGAGCCGGTTGCCCCCGCCGTCGGCGCCGGGCATGCGGCGGTCGTCCCGGCCACCGGGCCGGTGATCCGCGCCACTTCGTCCGGGCCCGTTGTCGGTGCCGGTGTCGCGGGGCAGGGCCCGGATCACGTGCTGGTCCCGGGGGGAGACGGCGTCCTCGCGGTAGCGCGGCTCGTACCCCCGGTTGTCGGCGGCCGGCGGGTCCAGCCGGGCGGCCTGCTCGTCGTAGCCCCGGCGCTCGGACGGGTGCCGCGGCGGCGCCGACCGGTCGGGGCGCGGCGGCTCGGCGAAGGCGGTGCTGAACAGGGCCTCCTGCCCGCCACGGTCGCCCGGCCGGTGCCCGTCGTCGCCGGGCGTGGGCGACGACGCGTCGGGCCGGCGCTGCGGGTGCGCCTGCTCGGGGATGAGCGGCGGCTGCGCGGCGTCGTGGGCCCCGCCGTCGCGCTGCCCGGCCATCCCGTCGTAGTCGGCGTCGGCGTAGCCGCGCGGCCCGCCGTCGTGGTCGGCCGGCCCCGGCTCGGGAACACTGCGGTAGACGGTGCCCGCCGGGCGGCCGGAGCCGTCCTCGGGCAGGCGTACGGTCACCGCGACCTGGATCGGCCGGCCCAGCCGGCGGGTGAGCGCATCCGTGATCGCCGGGCGCAGGCGGGACTCGATCACGTCCCGGGTGAAGGCGTCCGGGACGGAGAGCAGCGCCGTGTCCTCGACGATGGCCCGCAGCCGGGTCAGCCGCAGGTACGCCCGCTGCTGCGCGGAGATGATCTCGTCGGCGAGTTCGTCGGTCGTCGCTGTCCACACCGCGGCAAGGTCGGTCGTACCGGTCACCGTCGTGCCACCCCCTCGCCTCTGCTCCGCCGACGCCGCCGTCTTCTCCGGTCGGCCGTCCCGGGCCCGCCGCGTACGCGCGGGTGGAACGACACCCACCGGACGGCCGACCGGTCCTCGTCCACAAGTTATCCACAGCCTGTGTACGCACCGATTGTGGCCGCCCGCCGGACGCGGGTCGGACCTGCCCCCTGCCTGAACGGGCGCTGAAGCGGGTTCACCGTGCCGAACGATTCACTACCTTGTCCGGTCTTGCCCGCCGGCGACGACCGGACCTTTCGACGCTGACCGCAATCGGGCACGGTAACAGCGTTGTCGGCGCGCCATCAACCGCCGACGCGCGGCGACCCTTGCCGACATCAGCGAAAACCGTCGCTTCGGTCGCCGGGAAGGCCCGGTGTCCGCCCTGCTGAGGGTGTTTGACGGTGGTTGCCGCCCTGCGTAGGCTGGAATGGCTGCTCTCTCGCCCTCTGCTAGGGTGTTAGGTGCTTGCTGTCCGCGGTCGCTTCCCCGCATCGCCGAGGTCCCGCGCCACCGGGCAGCACCGATCGGGGGCCACCGCCGAGGTGGCCTGGACCACCACACGATCCCGGCGACCCCTCGCCCGGGGCGTACGAAAACGGAGAGCCTGACGTGAGCAAGCGCACCTACCAGCCGAACAACCGCCGGCGCGCGAAGACCCACGGCTTCCGGCTGCGCATGCGCACCCGTGCCGGCCGCGCCATCCTTTCGACCCGTCGCTCCAAGGGCCGCGCCCGCCTGTCGGCCTGAGGCCGACCGGTCAGGTCCGGGGGACGTGGGCAGTCGTGCTGGCGGCCGCACAGCGACTGCGGCGCAGCACTGACTTCGCCGCAGCGGTCCGGGGTGGTCGACGCGCCGGCCGTGGCGCGGTCGTCGTCCACCTGAGCCTGCCGACAACCCCCGACGCCGCGACAGCAACCTCGCCGGAGCCGGCGCGGAGCAGCGGTACGGAGCAACCCTCCGCACCTGCCCGCGCCGGCTTCGTCGTGTCCAAGGCCGTCGGGAACGCCGTGGTCCGCAACCGGGTCCGGCGTCGCCTGCGACACCTGGTCCGCGAGCGGCTGGCCGGTCTGCCCGCGGGAAGCACCCTGGTCGTACGCGCGCAGCCCGCCGCGGCCGACGCCTCGTACCCGCGACTCGGCGCCGACCTGGACGCGGCGATCGTCGCCGCGAAGGCGCCCCGCGGGCGGCGGTCCCGGTGACCACGGGACCGGCCGGGCCCCGGCCGACGACGATCGGTGCCCGGGTGCTGAGCGGGCCCGTCATCGCGTACCGTCGGTGGATAAGTCCGGCTCTGCCGGCCCGCTGTCGGTTCTACCCGTCGTGCAGCGCCTACGCCCTGGAGGCGGTGGCGGTGCACGGCGCGATCCGGGGAGCTGGCCTGACGGCCCGGCGGCTGTTGCGCTGCCACCCCTTTCACCCAGGTGGACACGACCCGGTGCCGAAGCCGGGCGGCCGCCGCCGCGCCGATGTGACTGGAGCCTGAGAATTGAGTCTGGACTGGATCTACTACGCGATTTCGTGGATCCTGCTGGTCTGGCACGGGGCCTGGGACTTCGTCGGGGTGCCGGATCCGGCGGTGATCGGCACCAACTGGGCCTGGATCCTCGCCATCATCTTCCTGGTGGTCACCGTCCGGGTGATCCTCTTCCCCGTCTTCGTCAAGCAGATCAAGTCGCAGCGGGCGATGCAGGCGCTCCAGCCGCAGGTGAAGGCCCTGCAGGAGAAGCATAAGGGTGACCGGGAGACGCTCCAGAAAGAGATGATGGAGCTCTACCGGAAGGAAAAGGCCAACCCGCTCATGGGCTGCCTTCCGATGTTCCTCCAGATCCCCGTCTTCCTGGGCCTCTTCCACGTGCTCCGTCGGCTCAACCCGGACAAGAGCGAGGCCGGGAAGACCCTCTACGGCTGGACGATCAGCCAGTTCGAGAGCGCCTCGTCCGCGAAGCTCTTCACCGCCCCGATCGCCGGCAAGTTCGGCTCCACCGCCGAGGAACTGGCGCGGCTCGGCGCCAACGGCACCACCGTGAAGATCATCGCCGGCATCCTCGTCCTGGTGATGATGGGCACCACGTACCTCACCAGCCGCCAGATGATTCTCAAGACCGGCTGGGCCGAGGACCCGCAGCAGCGGATGATCCAGAAGCTGATGCTCTACGGCATCCCGCTGTCGCTGCTCATCTCCGGTGCCATCTTCCCCATCGGTGTGATCATCTACTGGGTCACGAACAACCTCTTCACCCTGGCGCAGCAGCAGTGGGTGCTGCGGAAGTTCCCGCCGCCGCCCACCATGGGCAAGCCGGGCACCTCGGCCCGCAACCCGGTGCAGCCGGCGAAGACGGGCGGCCTGCTGGGCCGCGCCAAGTCGGCCCCGCCGGCCCCGGCCAAGCCGACCGCGCCGAAGGTCGCCGGGCCCAAGCCGGGCGCCAAGCCGGTCAACCCCAAGAAGGGCCCCGCCAAGCGGCAGGGCTGAGGACATCCGGGCCGCCGTCGGGAGACCGGCGGCGGCCCGTTCCGCACCGTGCAGCCGCCGTACGGCCGGCGCCGGGCGGAACCGCCGCGCGCGGCGCGGCCACGGGCGAGACTGCCCGTACGACAGACGTGCCCGGGGGGCACCGGCGACCTCCCGCCGGCCCCGGGAAACCAGCGGACCCGACGGTCCGGCCGAGCGAGTACGGAGATGAGACCGTGACCGACACCAGCACCCCCCGCGCCGACGAGTCCCTGGACGAGGAGGGGACCGAGCCGACCGCGGTGAACGGCGAGACCGAGGAGACCGACGAGGAGTCGGGCACCCGGGAGAAGAAGGCCGTCGGCGAGAGCGAGCTGTTCCGGCAGAGCGAGATCGCGGCCGACTACGTCGAGGGCCTGCTCGACATCCTCGACTACGACGGCGACATCGACGAGCTGGTCTCCGGCGGTCGCCCCGTCGTCGAGGTGGTCGGCGGCCGGCTGCAGAACCTCGTCGGCCAGCGCGGCGCCACCCTGGAGGCGCTCCAGGAACTCGCCCGGCTGGCCGTCTTCCGGCAGACCGGCACCCCGAGCCGGCTGCTGCTCGACGTCGGCGGCTACCGGGCGACCCGTCGCAAGGAACTTGCCGCCGTCGCCAAGAACGCCGTGGAGAAGGTCAAGGAGTACGGCGAGCCCGTGCGCCTGGAGCCGATGTCCGCGTTCGAGCGCAAGTGCGTGCACGACGTGGTCAACGCCATGAGCGGCGTGGAGAGCGAGTCCGAGGGCGTCGAGCCGAACCGGCGCATCATCGTCCGGCCGGCGGACTGACCGGGTGACCCACGACGACACCACGGCCGGTGCCGTGGACGGCCCGGGTGGCACGCCGCCCGGGCCGTCGCCTGTCCGGCCCGAGCCGACCGTGACCCCCGACACCGCGCCGTCGATCGACGCCGCCGAGAGCGCACCGCCCTTGGCGGGTGCCCCTGAGGGCGCGTCTCCGACCGACGCTTCCGAGGACGGGCCGCCCTCGGCCGTTGCCCCTGGGGGCGCGTCCGCGACCGTGGCGGTGCTGCCGCCGGAGTTGGCCGGTGCGGCGCGCACCCTCTTCGGCGACCGCATCGACCTGGCCGCCGCGTACGCCGAACTGCTCGCCACCGACGGCGTGGTCCGCGGCCTGATCGGCCCGCGCGAGGCGCCCCGGATCTGGGATCGCCACCTGCTCAACTGCGCGGCGGTGGCCGAGCGCATCCCGGAGGGCTCGACGGTGCTCGACGTCGGTTCCGGGGCCGGCCTGCCCGGCCTGGTGCTGGCCATCGCCCGGCCCGACCTGACGGTGACCCTGATCGAACCGCTCTCCCGGCGCACCTCCTTCCTTATCGAGGCGGTGCAGCACCTCGGGCTGGCGAAGATGGTCCGGGTCTTCCGGGGGCGCGCCGACGAGGCGGCGACCGGGGCGACGGGCGTTGGTCCGTTGAGCGGGGACGTGGTCACCGCGCGCGCCGTCGCACCGCTGGACCGGCTCTCGACGTGGTGCCTGCCGCTGGCCGTGCCCGGCGGTCGACTGATCGCCCTCAAGGGGGCGTCCGCCGCCGAGGAGATTGCCGAGCACGCGCAGACCGTGGCCCGACTCGGTGGCGGTGAGCCCGAGGTGCACCGTTGCGGTGAGGGAGTGATCGATCCGCCGACGACGGTCGTGGAGATCGTGCGGGAGCGGGTGGTTGGGCCGGCCCGGCCGAAGGCCGCGAAGAGGTCGCGCGGCGGCCGGTCCCGGCGGCGTTGAGTCCCTCTCGGACACCGCGCGGGATCTCCGCCTACCGGCTTCCCGGCCGGCGGTTGGTTCGTTGAACCGGTACGGGTGGACGGAAGGATGAGAACCCGACGTGGACCGGCTGCGCCCGTGAGCCGTAGGCTGGCTGCGCGTCGATAGTGTGGAGCGGGCGGCAACGGACGTTCACCGGTCCCGCCGCTCCCGCCGGGCCGTACGCTCCGCGGTGCGATCGCGTACGGCCAGTTGACGGGGTGCGGACCGACCATCCGAAGCGGGCAGGGATGACAGGTGCATGACGACGGAAGGTACGACGATCCACGCGTGACCGGGTCAGCGGGCGACCCCGTTTCACGTGAAACCGACTACCCGAGCTGGTCGCCCGAAGGGCCTGCGAGCCGGCCGCCGGACCGGGGCGCGGCGGCCCGGCCGGGCGGCGTCGAGCCGGTCGTGCCGGAGCCTCCGGCGGCCCGCGCCGCACCCGACGTGCCGCGGGCCGGCAATTCTGCCGGCGGCCGGGTGATCCCCATCCGGCGCAACGCTTCGGCCTCGGCCCGGTTCGAGTCCGCCGTGCCGCCGCAGCCCACCCCGGACTCCGTGCCGGATGCGATTCCCGAACCCGTTCCCTTCACCGACCCGTCCGCGTCCCCGGTCGGCTCCCCCGGAGCCGCTGCCGCCGAGGCCGCGTACGTTTCACGTGAAACCCCGACGCGCGAAGAGGATGACCCACCGTTGGCTATGGAGGCGATGCGCGCCGTGCAGATCCTTAATCCGAGTGGCGAGGTGACGATGCCTCGGCCGGAACGGACCCGGGTCATGTGCGTCGCGAACCAGAAGGGCGGCGTGGGAAAGACCACGACCACGGTCAACCTTGCGGTGGCGCTCGCCCTGCACGGCAACCGGGTGCTGGTGGTCGACCTGGATCCGCAGGGAAACGCCTCTACCGGGCTGAACGTCCCGCACCACACCGGTGTGCCGGACGTCTACGACTGCCTCATCAACAGCGTGCCGCTGGAGGAGGTCGCCCAGGGCGTCGAGGGCATCCCCAACCTCTGGTGCGTACCGGCGACGATCGACCTCGCCGGCGCGGAGATCGAGTTGGTTTCGGTGGTCGCCCGCGAGTCCCGGCTGGCCCGGGCGATCGCCGCCTACCCCGGCCACTTCGACTACGTCTTCATCGACTGCCCGCCCTCGCTCGGCCTGCTCACGGTCAACGCGCTCGTGGCCGCGCAGGAGGTGCTCATTCCGATCCAGTGCGAGTACTACGCGCTGGAGGGGCTGAACCAGCTGATCAACAACATCAACCTGGTGCGCCAGCACCTGAACCCGAAGCTCGACGTCTCCACCATCCTGCTCACCATGTACGACCGGCGCACCCGGCTGGCCGACGCGGTCGAGCAGGACGTGCGGAACCACTTCGGCGACAAGGTGCTCCAGGCGGTCATCCCCCGCAACGTCCGCGTCTCGGAGGCACCCAGCTACGGCCAGTCGGTGATGACCTACGATCCGGGATCGCGGGGGGCGACGAGCTACTTCGAAGCCGCCCAGGAGATCGCCGAGCGTGGCGTCAAGGAGCCGGTGGGCCGGAATGCGTAGTGCGGAACAGTCGCTGGGAGGCGTGGCATGAAGAACCGTCCTCGGGGCGGTCTGGGACGAGGCCTGGGGGCGCTCATCCCGACCGGGCCGGCGCCGACCGCGGCAGTTGAGCCGACCACGGCCGTCGAGCCGTCGGTGACGGCAGAGACGTCGACCGGTGCCGCCGCCGGTACGCCGACGGAGGCTCTGCCCGCCGCGGCGACTCCGCCCGTGGTGGCGCAGCCCGAGCCGCAGCCCGAACTCAGCCCCGTGCCGGGGGCCCGGTTCGCCGAGATCCCGGTCGACGCGATCGTGCCGAACCCCAAGCAGCCGCGCCAGGTCTTCGACGAGGACGCCCTGGAGGAGCTGAAGACCTCGATCCAGGAGGTCGGCTTTCTCCAGCCGATCGTCGTACGTCAGCTCGACGAGGAAAAGTACGAGCTGGTGATGGGCGAGCGGCGCTGGCGGGCCGCGCAGGCCGTCGGGCGGGAGAGCATCCCGGCGATCGTCCGGGACACCCGGGACGACGCCATGCTGCGCGACGCGCTGCTGGAGAACATCCACCGGGCGAACTTGAACCCGCTGGAAGAGGCAGCCGCGTACCAGCAGTTGCTCGACGAGTTCGGCGCCACCCACGAGGAACTCGCCCGACGCATCGGGCGGAGCCGGCCGCAGATTTCGAACACCATCCGACTGCTCAACCTGCCCGCGCCGGTGCAGAAGCGGGTCGCGGCCGGCGTACTCTCCGCCGGGCACGCCCGGGCGCTGCTGAGCCTCGACGAGCCCGAGGCGCAGGAGCAGCTCGCACTCCGGATCGTCGCCGAGGGCCTGTCGGTCCGCGCGACCGAGGAGATCGTCGCGCTGGCCCTGAGCGACGGTACGAGCAAGAAGGAAGCCGCCAAGCGTCGCCCGAAGCCGCATGCCCCCGCTCTCACGGATCTGGCCGATCGGCTCTCCGACCGGTTCGACACCCGCGTGAAGGTGGACATCGGCCGGAGCAAGGGCAAGATCACCATCGAGTTCGCGACGGTCGACGACCTGGAGCGGATCGTCGGCCTCATCGGCGTCGGCCAGGAGGAGGACCCGGAGGCCTGACCCCGATCGGCGCGGCTCGGCTCCACGGCCGGGTCCCGCGCCGCCGAGTACGGCACCACCGCCGGCCGCGTGATCCCCGGATCACGCGGCCGTTTCGTGTGCTGCGGCCGTTTCCATGTGCGGCGAGGTCGAGATGCGTTGGCCGCTACCCGGACCAGCGCGCTCCAGCAACTGAGGGCGAGCGGCGGCGTTTCACGTGAAACCCGGGACCTGGGTCGGAGCGGTTCTTGAGCCCTCTTGGACGGTTTCACGTGAAACTCGGCCGGTTCTGCGATTCGCGATGCGGTGGGAGGTCAGCACGGATGAGGGCGGAACCCCGAGGCCCGAGGAGTCTTGATCGGGGCCGACCCTTGCCGCGCCCTTCGGTGAACACGAGGCCGGTGGCGGAAGCGCTGCCTGGAGCGGGAACCTCCACCTGCGCCGGCGACGTCCTCAGTGCGCGTTGAGGGCTTCGGCGATGCGAGCGGTACCGCAGGGGTGGGACGGGCCCGGCAGGACCGCCCAGCACCGCGAGAGACCCGGGCTCGCCACACCGGCGCCTCCATGCCCGGCACGTCGCTACCCGCTGAACGACTCGCGCGGTCAGGAGCCGTCGGAGTTGCGTGGCGCCGCCTTCGCCGTCTTGCTCGACGTGCCGCCCGGCGAGGAGCCGCCGGCGGACCGCTGACAAGACGTGGTGCCCATTGCTCACGCCTCCACCGATGGCCTGATGTCTTGTCGCCCGCCGACCCGTCGCCCTGACCGTTTTGTTGTCCGGCGGTTCCGTGTCTCGGCCGCTCTCTGCTGGGCCTTCTCTGTCGCGGCCACCGCCGCCCGGCACGTTGCGGTCCAGGTGATCGTTCCGATGTCTCGGCTGCCCTCTGCTCAGCCTTCTCTGTCTCGACTGTTCCGTCGTCTCGGCCGTCCGCGGTCGGTCGCGACGCAGCACGGCACAGTGGGTTCTGTAGGTGTCGAGCGCGAAAGCGACGGACGGTTCCCGGTGGTTCGCGGCGACGACGTGGAACGGCGAAGTTCGGGCCCTGAAGCCGACGGCGATTCCCGCCGATGGCGATGCCGACCACTGCCACCCCGGCGACGATGCGGACGGTCGTGGCGGCGATGGGGAGGGGGCCATGGGGAAGCATGAGCGACCTCGGCGAAGACGCCTGCGGGCCTGTCTGTCGTTCCCGCGGCCGGCGCGCCTCGAACCACTCCCAGCTCGCCGACCGCCGCTGGAGCCGGCCGCCCCGCAAGCCGCCCCGGACTTCCGGGCGGCCGCTAGCGAGCGTCAAAGGTCGGGACCACCGAGCGCCGCTCGCGAGCCGTCAGAGGTCGGGACCACCGGGCAGCCACCCGCGAGACGTCAGAGGTTGGGACCGCCGAGGGCTGGGGCCGGCGCGCCAGGACGGAACCGCCCGACGCAGCCTCCGGTTTCACGTGGAACCGGCGACTCCACCTCGGCGTGAGAATCCGGGATCGAGCCCGAAAGTTATCCACAGCGGTTATCCACAGGCAGCCCCGTTTCACGTGAAACCCCGCGTGGAATGGGGTGGCAGCCTGTGGATGACGGCGTGTGTCCGGCGTCTCATCAGCCTGTGGATGACTGTGGATACCTGTGGACAGGGCCGCTCCCGGCTCTCCCGTCACGGCCGGAGCGGGGCCGCCCGGTCGATCGTTCGGGTAGGGACAGCGGTGCCGGAACCGGTTAGTGTCAGCGTCGTGCACGACACCCCTCCCTCCGTTCCGGACTTCACCCAGTGGCCGTCCTTTCCCTTCGAGGGCGACCTTCGTGTCAAGCAACTCGATGATCCGGTCCCGGTCGAGCCGCCGCGCAAGGGCGAGGGACACCGGGAATGCACCGCCTGCAACGCCCCCGACGACGCCTACATCTGGGTGGGTGAGCGATGGCGGGTACGCGCCATGGACCGCCCCACCGGTCTGCCGATGGTGCTGATCCTGGAATCCCGCTCACATCTGGACCTCGGCGACCTGCCGAACCTGCTCGCCGCCGAACTGGGGGTGATGACCGTACGGCTGGAGCGGGCCATCCGGTCCCTCGACGGGGTCGCCCGGGTGCACGTCAACCGCTGGGGCGACGGCTCGGCGCACCTGCACATGTGGTTCCTCGCCCGGCCCTACGGGCAGCTCCAGTTGCGGGGGACCTTCCTCTCCCTGTGGGATTCGATCCTGCCGCCCATCTCCGAGGCGCGGTGGCGGGAGAACCTTGCCATGGTCGCCGCCTGGCTGGCGGAGTTCGGAGGCCGCCCGCTGGCCGAGCCCCCGCGTATCCAGTGGCAGGCGCCGTCCAGCTTCACGGGGGGGCAGGCCCCGGCGGAGGTCGACCCGACGGAGGGCGAGGCGGTGTCCGTGATCGAGTCCGCCGAGGAGACCCCGCCGGCACAGGAGCCGGAGAGCGAGACGTCCGCCACGGACGCCGAGCGGTCGGGCACCTAGGGCGTGCCCCCCTGGCGATCATGAGCACTGCGGATCGTCCGGGGCAGCGCGACGTTCGACCGGATGCCATAGTGCCGCCATGAAGGCAGACCTGCACAGCTACCTGAATGGCGGCCGCGACGCGCTGCTGTGGAAGCTCGACGGGCTCAGCGAGTACGACATCCGCCGCCCGCTGACCCGGACCGGGACCAACCTGCTCGGTCTGGTGAAGCACTCGGCAGTCTGCGAGTCCCTCTACTTCGGTGTGGTGTTCGGCCGTCCGTTCGAGCAGGAGCTGCCGTACGTCGGCGACGGAGCCGAGACCAACGCCGACATGTGGGCGACCGCGGACGAGACCCGCGAGGAGATCGTCGGACTGTACCGTCGCGTGATCGCCCACGCCGACGCCACCATTGAAACCCTCGCACTCGATGAGGTCGGCCGCGTGCCGTGGTGGGGCGACGCAGCGGTCACGTTGCACCACGTCCTGGTCCACGTCACCGCGGAGACACAACGGCACGCCGGCCACGCTGACATCGTGCGCGAACTCATCGACGGCGCGGCCGGGCTGCTGCCCAGGAACGACAACCTGCCCCCCGCCGACGAGTCGTGGTGGCTGGACCACCGCCAGCGGGTGGAGCAGGCCGCCCTCGACGCCGAAGGACGCGGCAACTAGGTTCTCTGCCGATCATGGAAGCCGGATGGCGGCGGGCACCCGCATCACCGGCTCGGGGAGCGATCGGTCAGGGGCGTCGGGTCGCGGCGCGGGCCACCAGGGCGCCGACCATCCTGCCGAAGTCCAGGCCGGCGGCCTGGACCGCGAGCGGCAGCAGCGAGGTCTCGGTCATCCCCGGCGAGACGTTGACCTCCAGCACGTGCGGACGCCCGGCGGAGTCCACGATCAGGTCGACACGGCTCAGGTCGCGCAGCCCCAGCGCGGTGTGTGCGGCCAGCGCGACGTCGGCCACCGCGCCGGCCACCTCCGGCTCCAGCCGGGCGGGGGTGTGCCAGGTCGTGCGGCCGGCGGTGTAGCGGGCGGCGTAGTCGTAGACGCCGTTGCGGGGCACGATCTCCACAGCGGGCAGGGCGCGCGGCCCGTCGCCCAGGTCGACCACCGAGACCGCCACGTCCATGCCGGGCACGTACCGTTCGACCAGCGCCGTCGGGTCGTACGCGAAGCAGCCGACCATCGCGGCCGGCAGGGACGCGGCGTCCCGGACGACGGCGGCGCCCAGCCCCGAACCGCCCTGGGCGGGCTTCACCATGAGCGGCAGTCCGAGCCGCTCGACGATCCGGTCCAGCACCGCCACGGCGCCCAGTTCGGAGAAGCGGTCGTGCGGAAGGGCGACCCAGTCCGGGGTCGGGATGCCCGCCTCGCGGAGCACCGCCTTGGCCGAAGGCTTGTCCCAGGCGAGCCGGGACGCACGCGCGTCGCATCCCACGTACGGGATGCCGCACAGGTCCAGCACACCGCGCAGCGACCCGTCCTCACCCGTGGCGCCGTGCAGGGCGATCACGACGGCGTCCGGCGGGTCGGCGCTCAGGGCCGGCAGCAACGCCACGTCGGCGTCCCGCAGCTCGGCGTCCATCCCGACCGCGCGCAGCGCGTCGAGCACCCGGCGCCCGGACCGCAGCGAGACGTCACGTTCGTAGGAGAGCCCGCCGGCGAGCACCAGCACCCGCAGGTCGGCGGTGGCGGCGGGGTCGGTCACGACGGAACGGTCGGCAGCGGTGGGAACCATGCCGGAATCATGCCAAGTCGGGTCCCGGCGTGTCCGAGCCGGCCTGCCCGCGCCGCGCTCCGGGGCGGCCGACCGCGCCGAAGACCCGCCGCATGGCGATGTCCTGCTCCATCACGCCGGCCAACCGGCGCACGCCCTCGCGGATCCGCTCCGGGGACGGGAACGAGAAGTTGAGCCGCATGTTGCCGGTGCCGGTGCCGTCGGCGTAGAAGCCGGTGCCCGGGACGTACGCCACCCGGGCGGCGATGGCCCGGGGCATCATCGCCTTGGAGTCGAGGCCGTCGGGCAGGGTCGCCCAGACGAAGAGGCCGCCGCCGGGCGTCGTCCACGTCGTGCCGGCGGGCATCAGGTCGTCCAGCGCGGTGAGCATCGCGTCGCGCCGTTCCCGGTAGACCTCGCGGTAGACCTTGAGCTGCTCCCGCCAGGGCATGGTGCCGAGGTAGGTGGAGACGGCGGCCTGCGCGTAGCCGCTCGGGCAGAGGATCTGCGCCTCGCTGGCGATGACCAGCTTGTCGCGGACGGCGTGCGGCGCGAGGATCCAGCCGACCCGCAGGCCGGGGGCGAAGGTCTTGGAGAAGGTGCTGAGGTAGAAGACCCCGTCGCGGCGCCGGGCGCGCAGCGGCGCCGGCGCGTCCCCCTCGAAACCCAGCTGACCGTACGGGTCGTCCTCGACCACCAGCAGGCCGGCGCGCTCGCAGATGTCGAGCACCCGCTCCCGCCGCTGTTCGGTCAGCGTCACGCCGGTCGGGTTCTGGTAGGTCGGGATGGTGTAGAGGAACTTGACCCGCCGGCCGGCCCGCGCCTGCTCGGCGATGACCGCCTCCAGCGCCTCCGGGATCAGCCCGTCGCCGTCCATCGGCACGTGCACGACCTGCGCCTGGGCGGCCTGGAACACCCCGAGCGCGCCGACGTAGGTCGGGCCCTCGGCGAGCACCACGTCCCCGGGGTCGAGGAAGAGCCGGGCCACCAGGTCGAGGGCCTGCTGCCCGCCCACGGTGACCACCACGTCGTCCGGGGAGGCGCCGCAGGCGGCGTCGATGCCGGAGAGCGACATCACCTCGCAGATCCGCTCGCGCAGCTCCAGGGTGCCCTGGCCGATGCCGTACTGGAGGGTGGTGGCGCCGTGCTCGGCGCCGAGTCGGCCGAGCATCTCGCCGACCGCGTCGAGGGGCAGCGCCGCGATGTAGGGGGCGCCACCGGCGAGCGACACCACCTCCGGCCGACTGGCCACCGCGAAGAGCGCGCGGATCTCGGAGGCGGTCATGCCCCGTACGCGGCGGGCGTACCGGTCGGTGTAGTCGTCGAGCGTCGTGCCGGTCATGACATCACCTCGATGGCTGCTCGGGTGGCTCCCGCCCCGGCCTACCCGGGGCACCTGCGACCATGGCGACGCGGGACGCCGAGTGTCGATCCTAGTCGCCGTCTGCCAGGGGCGTAACCGCGACGTGAGCGGCGTCCACATCGCGGGCCCCGGCCGACGCCCCGGAAGGAGGGGCATTCGCGCGTCCCCTCCCGCGGCGTCCGTTTGCGGCGTACGATCGCTCGTCGGGGGCAGGAAGGCGGCGTTGTCGTTCCGTGCCGGTCTCACCTCCGAGCCTAGTGTGGGGATGCACCAATGTCGCGACGTCTGGTCAGCTTGACCCTCGACACCCTGGAGGACCTGCCCCGTCCGTGCCGGCAGTGCGTCTACTGGGAGCTTGATCCGGTATCGGCGGACCGGGCCTGCGCCGCGGGCGACCCGGGGCTGGAGAAGGAGGCCTGGGTCTCGCAGACGCTGCTGGAGTGGGGCTCCTGCGGCAAGCTCGTCTACGTCGACGGCATGCCGGCCGGCTTCGTCCTGTACGCCCCGCCGGCCTACGTGCCCCGCTCGATGGCCTTCCCCACCTCCCCGGTCTCCGCCGACGCCGCGCTGCTGATGACGGCCAACGTGGTGCCCGCCTTCGCCGGCGGCGGACTGGGCCGGATGCTGGTCCAGGGCGTCGCCCGGGACCTCACCAAGCGCGGCATCAAGGCGATCGAGGCATTCGGCGACGCCAAGTTCGGCGACGCGGCCGACCCCGCCGGCACCTGCGTCGCCCCGGCCGACTTCTTCCTCTCCGTGGGCTTCAAGACGGTCCGCCCGCACCCGCGCTTCCCCCGCCTGCGGCTGGAGCTGCGTACGGCGTTGAGCTGGAAGTCCGACGTCGAGTACGCGCTGGAGAAGCTGCTCGGCTCGATGAGCCCCGAGACGCTGCTCCGCCCGGTCCGTCCGGCCCCGGCCACCCGCTCGACCACCGGCTGACCCCACTTCGGGCGGCAGGCGGCAGCGGGATCAGTCCACCACTGTGCCGGCGGCCACCACGGCCCGCAGGGCGCTCACGTCGATCGAGCCGGTGGGGACGTCCCGCTCGACGGGGAAGTACATGCGCTGCACGGCGGCGACGACGGCCTCGACCACTCTGTCCCGGAACCGGGGGTCGACCAGTCGGGCCCGGTCGGCGGGCGAGGTGAGGTAACCGACCTCGACGCGTACGGCCGGCATCCGGGTGAGCCGGAGCAGGTCCCACGCCTTCGCGTGCGTGCGGCAGTCGCGCAGCCCGGTGCGGGCGACGATCTCCCGCTGCACCAGCCCGGCCAGCCGCTCCCCGGTCGCCGAGGTCACCCCGTTGTCGGTGCCGTAGTGGTAGGTCGCCACCCCCTCGGCCTCCGGGTTGACGTGCCCGTCGACGTGCAGCGAGATGAACACGTCGGCGCCGAGCGAGTTGGCCAGCTCCGCCCGGCCGACGTCGGGCAGGCAGTCCTCGGGGGACGGCCCGCGGGTGAGCTGCACCCGGACGCCGGCGGCGGCGAGCCTGCCCTCCAAGCGGCTGGCCAGGTCGTGCACGAGATCCGCCTCGGTCCACCGCAGCGATCCGTCCGGCACCACCACGCCCGGGTCGGTGCCCCCGTGCCCGGGGTCGATGACGACGGTCCGGCCCACCAGCGTCGGGCCGGACTGCCGGATGGCGTCGGACTCGCGCAGCCACTGCGGTCGCCCGCCGACGACCTTGCGGCCGAGCCGGCGCAGCGCGTTCATGGTGTGCGGGCCGCACGAGCCGTCGGGCGTGAGCCCGACCTCGCGCTGGAACTGGGCGACCGCCCGGGAGGTCCGTACGCCGTAGATGGCGTCCGCGCGCCCGACGTCGTACCCCATCTCCAGCAACCGCTCCTGGAGCGAGCGGACGTCCTCACCGGTGAGCGGCTCCGGGACGGCGTGGTAGAGCGTGCGGGCGCCGAGCCGCCAGCGTGCGGCGTCGAGGGCCCGCCAGGTCTCCGCACCGACCCGGCCGTCCACGCTGAGCCCACGCGACTGCTGGAAGGCCCGCACGGCCCGTTCGGTGTGCGTGTCGAACTCGTCGGCGCCGGGGGTCGTCGGGGGGAGCAGGTCGAGGCCGGTCAGCACCGTACGGATCTCGGTGACGGCGGGTCCACGGTCACCGGGTCGGATCGGACGCACGCACGACCCCCTCTGCACGGACGGTTGCTGGCCGGGCGGCCCCGGCTTGAGGTTATGCGCTCCGGGGGCTCCGGGTGCCCCACGTCGGGAAAAACGCGTCGACCCCGTGCCCGGCGGACCGGGTACGGGGTCGACGCGTGTCGGTGCTGCTCAGAGCGCCGATTCGATGAGCTTGACGAGCTCGCCCTTCGGCTTCGCGCCGGCGATCGACTGCACCGGCTCGCCGTTCTTGAAGACGGTGAGGGTGGGGACCGACATCACCCGGTAGGTGCGGGCGGTCTCCGGGTTCTCGTCGATGTTGAGCTTGACGATGGTGACCTGGTCGCCCATCTCGCCGGCGATCTCCTCCAGCAGCGGCGACACCTTGCGGCACGGGCCGCACCACTCGGCCCAGAAGTCCACCAGAACCGGCTTGTCGGACTTCAGCACGTCGGCGGCGAAACTCGCGTCGGTGACCGACTTCGTTGCTCCCACTATGACCCTCCTCCGGGATGTGTTTCGGTTGTTCAGCCCTGCAGCGTGGCGATGAAGCGCTCGGCGTCCAGCGCGGCGGCACAGCCCGTGCCGGCGGCGGTGATCGCCTGCCGGTACGTGTGGTCCACCAGGTCGCCGGCGGCGAAGACACCGGGCACGCTGGTCCGGGTGCTGGGCGCCTGGACCTTCACGTAGCCCTCGTCGTCGAGTTCCACCTGCCCCCGGAAGAGCTCGCTGCGCGGGTCGTGACCGATGGCCACGAAGACGCCGGTGACGTCGAGGACCTTGGACTCGCCGGTGTGCGTGTTGCGCACCCGCACCCCGCAGACCTTGCCGTCGTCGCCGAGGATCTCCTCGACCACCGTGTTCCACTCGACCTTGATCTTGTCGTTGCTAAGTGCCCGCTCGGCCATGATCTTGCTGGCCCGGAAGGAGTCCCGGCGGTGGATGATGGTGACCGAGTCGGCGAACCGGGTGAGGAAGCTGGCCTCCTCCATCGCGGAGTCACCGCCGCCGACGACCACGATGTGCTGGTTGCGGAAGAAGAAGCCGTCACAGGTCGCGCAGGACGAGACGCCGTGGCCCAGGTACTCCTGCTCGCCGGGCACGCCGAGCGGACGCCACGCGGAGCCGGTGGTGAGGATGACCGCCCTGGCCCGGTACGCGGTCTGGCCCACCCAGACGGTGCTGACGGCGTCGGAACCCAGGCTGCCGGTGTCCTTCAGCTCGACCCGCGTCACGTCGTCGGTGAGGAACTCCGCGCCGAACCGCTCGGCCTGCTTGCGCATGTTGTCCATCAGCTCGGGGCCGAGAATGCCGTCGGCGAAACCGGGGAAGTTCTCCACCTCGGTCGTCGTCATCAGCGCACCGCCGGACTGCACGCCCTCGATGATGAGCGGCTTGAGGTTGGCGCGCGCCGCGTAGACCGCCGCCGTGTAACCGGCCGGCCCGGAGCCGATGATGATCAGGTTGCGGACCTCGTCCACTGCCGTCTCCCGATTGTGTTGTTCGCCATCGGCGCGCACCGATGCCGATCCGATGCCGACGCCCCTCGGTGCCGGCACTTCGATGTGCAGAACGTCATCGTACGAACCGGGGATTCCCGAGCCGGTCATCCGGTGGGTCAGGTCACGTGGACGGTCAAACGCCCGGTGACCGCGAATTCACCCTACCCGCGTGCGGTAACGGCTGTCCGAGCCGGACCCGGGCACACCGCATTCCGGCCCGCTCGCCCAGGCCCAGCGGGCTCCCGTGGCGTCGGTGAAGCGTACGACCAGCGCCGGCCGGCCCTGGAACCGGGCGTAGTCGACCACCTCGACCACCAGCGGGCCCCGGCCGTGCTCGGCCTTGATCTCGCCGATGCAGGCGCCCAGTGCGGCGGGGTCGGTGAGCCGGTCGAGCCCGGTGACGGAGCCGGGCAGCCGCCCGCCCTCCGCCTGCACGCCGGGCTGCTCCGCGGACGGACCGCCGGTGAACGGTCGTGACTTCGGCGACGACGGAAGGGCGGCCAGGGACTCGGGCGTGTAGTCCGTCCCGCTGCGCACCGACGGCTCGCCCGAGATCCGGAACGGCGTGGCGGCGGCGGGGTCGGCGTCCTCACGGGGCACGGCCCCGGGCAACGCCGTGTCCGCGGCTCCGCCCGTCTGCTGGTCGCCGGTGAGCTGGCTGACGCCGAGCCCGACCGCCGCGATCGACACGGCGGCCAGCGCGACCGGCCCGGCCAGCCGGGTCCAGCGGCGCCGCCGTCGGCCCGGCCCGGTGGCCCCGCCGCGGCCCGGCTCCGACCGGGGTACGCCGGCAGGACGTCTCCCGGACCCGCCGAGCGGCTGTGTCGGCACCGCCCCGACGCCCGTCCTGACCGCCGGCTGTCCCGCGGGCCGTTCCTCGGCGGACGCCGCGTCGTCCTCCGCCTCACGGCGGCCCGGCTCGGCCGGGTCCGGCTCGGACGGGTCCGGAGCGGCGGAGCCCACGGCACCGGGCTCGGACGCGGTGGCGTGGGCCAGGGCGGCGACGATCCGGTCGGCGACGTCGGCCGGCATCTCGGGCGCGGACGCGCCCCAGGCGGCCAGGTCCGCGCGGACGTCCGTCACGGCCGGGGCCAGCAGCGCGTACGCCTGCGCCCAGTCGGCGTCCTTGTCGACCAGTCGGGCGACGAGATCCTCGTCCGGGGTGCCGTCCAACGCCCCGCCGAGGTAGTCGGCGAGCAGGTCGTGGTCGACCTCCCTGTACCCCCCGGCAGTCACGCGTCCTCCTGGTGGAGATCCCGCCGGGACCGTCCCGACCCCGATGGGACGCCCTCGGGCGACCGCGGGTTCCCTCGGGTGACGGCCGGCACGTTCGGATCCGTCGTCGGGGCCGGCTCCGCCCGCTGCGGAGTGGACCGTGGCTCCGTCTGCTGCGTCGTGGGGCGGGGGCGCAGGTGCCCGAGCTGCGTCGCCAGGCGGGCCCGGCCCCGGGCACACCGGCTCTTGACCGTCCCCTCGGCCACGTCGAGGATCCGGGCCACCTCGGCGACGGGGTAGCCCTGCACGTCGACCAGGATCAGCGCCGCGCGCTGCTCGGGCGGCAGCTCGGCGAGCGCCTGCCGGACCACGAGCGCCGTGTCGTGGTCCTGGACGGGTGCCGCCGGCTCGACGCCCCCGGTGCCGGAATCGGTGTCCCGGACCCCGTCCGGCAGCGGCACCGTCGGGTGCGCCTGGCGACGGCGGATCCGGTCCAGGCACGCGTTCACCACGATCCGGTGCAGCCAGGTGGTGACCGCCGAGTCGCCCCGGAACCGGCCGGCGGCGCGGTGGGCGGACAGCAGGGCGTCCTGGAGGGCGTCGGCGGCCTCCTCGCGGTCGCCGACCGTGCGCAGGGCCACCGCCCAGAGCCGGTCCCGGTGACGGTGGAAGAGCTCGGCGAAGGCGTGCGGATCGCCGGCCACGTGGGCGTGCAGGAGGTCGAGGTCCGCAGCCCCGGGCGGCGGCGCCGACGACGAGACCGGCGGACCCGCTGGTCCACCGGTCACCCGTTCCCCGCGTACGCCCATCACCACGTCCGGCGGATGCGGTGCCCGGAGCGCGGTGGCCGCCTCACGATCCCTGGACCGTGATCTCCTGGACGCCGAGCTTGAAGCCGCCGTCGCTCGAAGGCAGCTCGGTGATCCAGAACAGCAGGTAGCGGTACTTCACGTCGGCGTTGAAGCCGTTGAAGGTCATCTTGGTGCCTTCGTGCTCCTCGAACGGCTGGCCGATCGCCGTCTTCTTGTAGTCCGCGAAGAGCTGGGCGTCGCCGGAGGACGACGACGGCCGGTCGGTGGTGCCGGCGTAGAGCTGGGCGGAGGCGCCCCGGGCGGAGAGGAGGACCTGCACGGACTTGACGGTGTGCTCGCCGCCGAGGTCGATCCACACGCCCATGCCCTGCTTGAGGTTGCCGAAGTTGGCGCGTCCCCGGTAGGTCTGGGTCTCCCAGCCCTCGTCCTCGTTCCCGTCGAACACCCTGTCGGCGTTCCTGACCTCGGTGCGGTCGCCCTCCGGGTCGATGATCCGGGCGTTGCTGATCTTCAGCGGCCCGGCGGTGACGGCGGCCGGGGTGGCGTTTCCGGCGGGCGCGTTCGACGAGGGCGCGGCGACCGGGTTGGGCTGTGGGCCGTCGTCACCGCCACCCAGGGCGGTGATGCCGATCAGGAGGCCGACCAGGGCGACCGCGAGGAGGCCGGCGATGCCGATCGCGACCTTGCGTCCGCCGGCGGCGGCGAGTGGCGACGGCTCCTCGCCCGTGTCGGCCGTGAAGCGCAGCGGGCCGCCGTTGTCGAGGAACTGCTCGTCGGCCGGCACGTCCAGCCGGGCCAGTTCGGCCGCGAGCACGTCCGACGAGGGCGGCTCGATCTCGGCGTCGAGCAGGTCCATGGTGAGGTCGTCGAGGTACGCGGGCACGCCCGCCCGCACCTGCCGGGGCGCGGCGAGCGCGCCCCCCGCGTCGCGTACGGCGTCGGGGATGGCGGCCCGGCCGTGGCCGGCGGTGGCGCCACGCAGCGGGGCCTCGGCGTGCGGCCAGTGCCCGGTCAGGGCGAAGTAGAGGACCCCGCCGATCGCGCGGACGTCGCTCTGCTGGCTGTCGGCGCCGTCGGTGCGCGCGTCGGCCAGCACCACCCGGCCGTCGTCACTGATCATCACCGTGCCGGGGTGGACGTTGCCGTGCACCATGCCGGTGGCGTGCACCGCGGCGAGGGCGCTGGCGACCGCGTTGCCGATGGTGGTGGCGCGCGCCGGGTCCAGCGGCCCGTCGGTGACCAGCTCGCGCAGCGACTGCCCGTCGACCCACTCCCGCACCACGTACGCCCGCTCGGCCTCGTCGATCGCGTCGTAGACGCCGACCAGGTTGGGGTGGATGACGCGGCTGGCCGCGACGGCGCCCTGGAGCATCTCGGTGGCCGAGTCGCCACCCGGGTAGCGCAGCACGACCGCGACGGGACGGCGCAGGATGACGTCGACCCCGCGCCAGACCAGCCGACCCGCGCTGTCGTTGTTGATGTGCTCGACCAGCTCGTAACGCTCGGCGAGGACCTCACCGGCCGTGGGAGCACCGAAGGTCATGACCTGAGGAGCGCTCTCCTCCGCCTCCTGACCTTCGCCGACCTGGGTCACCCGTCCTCCCTCGGTGATCGTGTCGATCGATGGACCCGCGCTGCTGGGCATGTGGCTTCCCGCTCTGCCTTCGAAGGAACCGGCCGACCGGTGTCGACGCGGAGCGTCGGCGCCTGCCGTACCCGTCGAGAGCGACCTTACCCGGGTTGGCCGTCTCCCCGACATGTCATCTTCGCGCCGCTCCCGGGCCGAGCTGCCGGCAGGCGGCCGACTTGTCCGGTTGCTACCGTTGTCAGCCACGTTGCTGGCACATGTACTGGCCAATCTAGAGGTTGACCGCAAGCGACCACAGAGAGGGGGCCGGCCAACGCGGCGATCGCGCCGACGCTGCCGGGTTCCCGCCGACCGGGCCACCATGCTCAGCCGTACGGCTGGTTATCCACAGGCCTTTTCGGTGCCTGAGCGGTGAATCACAGAGTTATCCACAGGCGCATCCCCAGGCTGGTGATCCTCGTTCACAGAGAGTGGAGTCCGCCCGCAGGACGGCCGCCAGCCGGGCAGTCGGGATTCGGTCAGCGGCCGAGCCGGCGGCGGACCATGCCCACGACCTCGGTGATCTCGCCGATCCGCAGGACCATCGCCAGCCCGAGGTACGTCCCGCCGATCACCGCGCCACCGACCACGAGCTGGACCGCCGCCGCCAACCAGCTCAGATTCTCCGGGTCGCCGGGCAGCAGGTTCACTACCAGCAGCCCGACCAGAGCCGCCCCGAGCGCGGCCACCAGCACCTTGCCCATCGTTCGCGTGATCAGGCCCAGGCCGATCCGCCCCACCCGGGGCCGGAGCAGCATGGCGGAGATCACCGCCGCGGCCACGTACGAGATCGCGTTGCCGAGCATCATGCCCGCCGCCGCGAAGGTCGGCGAGAAGACGATGAAGAGGCCGACCTGGACCAGCACCCGCAGCGCTACCACCGGGATGTTGACCAGCGCCGGGGTGCGGGTGTCCGGCAGGGCGTAGAAGGCGAAGGTGAAGAGCTGGCTGATCGCGAACGGCACCAGCCCCACCGCGGCGACCAGCAGCACCGTCGAGGTGGCCAGCGCGTTGTCGCCGGTGAAGGCTCCGTACCGGAAGACCACCACCGAGATCGGCGCGGCCAGCACCGCGTAACAGACCGCGATCGGGGCGAGCACCGCGGTGACCATCCGGGTGCCCCGGGACAGGTCGGCGGTGAGGTCGTGGAACCGACCGTCGGCGGCGGCTCCGCTCATCCGGGGCATCAGCGCGGTGATGATCGAGACGGCGATGATGCCGTGCGCCATCATCAGGAGCAGGAAGACGTTGTTGTAGATCAGCAGGCCGGCGCTGTTCTCGCCGGCCGCGCGGGTGAGCAGGTTGACCACCACGAAGAGACCGAGCTGGTTGACCGCGACATAGCAGAACATCCAGGCGCCGAGCTTGGCCAGCTCGCTCAGCCCCAGCTCACGGAAGTCGAAGCGCCACTTCCAGCGGAAACCCACCTTGCGCAGCGCCGGAAGCAGGCCTGCGGTCTGCACGGCCACGCCGAGCAGGGTGCCCCCGCCGACCAGCAGGATCTGGCCCCACCCCATCTGGTCCGGGCGAATCACCTTCGCGCCGTAGACCACGATGTAGAGGCCGAAGATGCCGATCACCACGAGGTTGTTCAGGATCGGCGCCCACATCGGTGCGGCGAAGTGCCCCCGGGTATTCAGCACCGCAGCGATCAGCGCGCTCACGCCGGTGAAGAACAACATCGGCAGCATCAGGTACGACAGGTTGGTGACCAGGTCGGTGTAGTTCTCGTCCTTGCCGCCGGCGTAGAGGGCGGTCAGCGCCGGAGCCAGGGCCAGCGCGATCAGCACCGCCGCGGCCAGCGCGAGCACCGCCAGCGTGAGCAGTCGCTGCGCGTACGCCTCGCCCCGGTCGGGGTCGGCCTTGCGGCGGCGTACCAGCACCGGGATCAGCACGCTGGTGAGCACGCCACCGAGTAGGAACTCGTACACCTGGTTGGGCAGGAACACAGCGGTGGTGAACGCGTCACCGACCAGGCTGCCGAGCGCCGCGCCGATCATCAGGTTGCGAATGAAGCCGGTACCCCGGCTGACCAGGCTGCCGGCCGCCATCACCGCGCTGTTCGCCGCGGCGCTGGTTTCCGCGACCACCTCCTGCGGGGGCGCGGTGGCCTCCACGCCGGGCTGGTTCAGCGGGTCGGCGGAGATGAAGGTGGCGTCGTCGCCCGGCGGCGGCCCGCCTCCCTGCGCGGCGTTCGCGCTGCGGTAGAGACCGCCGCTCATCTTGTCGCCTCCAAGGCAGAGAGGTACGTCGGAGCCGGGGCACGGCCCGCACGTCACAGACGATAGTCAACGGCCACCCGTTACCCGCGCCCGGCGGACCGCATCCCCGCCGGGACCGATAGTCTGGCGCTCCCATGTCCGAAGCCTCCGCTCCCCACGCCGCCGACCGCCGCGAACTCACCGCCGCACAGCGCAACGCCGTCGCCGAACTGCTCCGGGTCTCCCCGGTCGCCGACGAGTTGGGCCGCCGGTTCGCGCGGGCCGGCCACGAGCTGCACCTGGTGGGCGGTTCGGTACGCGACGCCCTGCTCGGCCGCCTCGGCGACGACCTCGACTTCTGCACCGACGCGCACCCCGACGAGACCCTGCGCATCGTGCGCGGCTGGGCCGAGTCGATCTGGGAGACCGGCCGAGAGTTCGGCACCATCGGATGCCAGCGCGACGGGCTGCGGCTGGAGATCACCACCTTCCGCGCCGAGTCCTACGACCAGGTCAGCCGCAACCCCGTCGTCGAGTACGGCACCGACCTCGCCGAGGACCTGCGGCGGCGCGACTTCACCATCAACGCGATGGCGGTCAGCCTGCCCGAGCACCGGTTCACCGACCCGCACGGCGGGCTCGACGACCTGGCCGCCAAGGTGATCCGCACCCCGGGCACCCCGGCGGAGTCGTTCGGCGACGACCCGCTGCGGATGCTGCGCGCGGCCCGGTTCGCCGCCCAGTTGCGCTTCGCGGTGCACCCCGACGCGTACGCGGCGATGACCCGGATGGCCGGCGACCTGGACCGGATCACGGCCGAGCGGATCCGCGACGAGTTCACCAAGCTGCTCTGCGGCGCGGACCCGATCACCGGGCTGCGGCTGCTGGTCGACACCGGGCTCGCCGAGCGCTTCCTGCCCGAGCTGACCGGGCTCAAGCTGGAGATCGACGAGCACGCCCAGCACAAGGACGTCTACGAGCACACCCTGACCGTGGTGAGCAACGCCGTCTCGTACGAGACGGAGGGGCCGGACTTCGTCCTGCGGATGGCCGCGCTCATGCACGACGTCGGCAAGCCGGCGACGAAGGCGGTGGGCTCGGACGGCCGGGTCAGCTTCCACCACCACGAGGTGGTCGGCGCCCGGCTCACCAAGGTCCGGATGAAGGCGCTGCGCTACCCGAAGGAGATCACCTCCAAGGTCACCGCGCTGGTGGCGCTGCACCTGCGCTTCTACGGCTACGGCCGGGGCGAGTGGACCGACTCGGCGGTGCGCCGCTACGTCGCCGACGCCGGTGACCTGCTGCCGCGCCTGCACAAGCTGACCCGGTCGGACTGCACCACCCGCAACCGGCGCAAGGCGGCCCAGCTCGCCGCCGACTACGACGCGCTGGAGGAGCGGATCGCCCGGATCGCCGCCGAGGAGGACCTGGCGCGGGTCCGGCCCGACCTGGACGGCAACGCCATCATGGAGCTGCTGGGCGTGCCGCCGGGACCCGTCGTCGGACAGGCCTGGAAGCACCTCAAGGAGCTGCGCCTGGAGCGCGGCCCGCTGGACCGCGACGAGGCCGAGGTGGAGCTGCTGCGCTGGGCCCGCGACGAGGGCATCGTCGAGTAGTCCCGCCAGGCGCCACGGGACCTCGCACCGGCCACGTCGACCTCCACGAGCCGGTCCGCCGCGGACCGCGCCCGACGAGACGAGCAGGGCGCCGCCCCCGGCCGGGGACGGCGCCCTTCCGCACTCAGCGGATCCGACCGCTGCCGGGTCGCGTCAGCGGGTCTCGACCGCCGTGCCGTCGACCGGCGGCTTGCCGTTGCCGGTGGTCGCCGCCGCCGAGCCGAGCTTCCCCAGCAGGCCGGCCAGGTCGATGCCGGTCAGGTCGCTGCCGAGCTGGAGCCCCTGGGCCACGTTGCCCGCCACCGACTTGGTCAGCGACGAGGCGCCGTCGGTGGAGATGACCGTCATCTTGTCGATCGCGCCGATCGGGGCGCTGGCCGCCTCGACCACCTGCGGCAGCACCTTGACCAGCAGGTCCAGCACGGCGGCCTCGCCGTACGCCGCGAAGGCCTCGGCCTTGCGGGCCATCGCGTCGGCCTCGGCCTGCCCCTTGGCCAGGATGGCCGCGGCCTCGGCCGCACCCTCCCGCTCGACCGCCTCGGCGATGGCGGAGCGGCGGCGCTGCTCGGCCTCACCCTCCTTGGCGCCCTCGATCGCGTTGGCCTCGGCCAGCGCGGCCCGGCGGGCCCGCTCGCCCTCACCCGTGAGCCGGGCCTGCTCGGCGGCGGCCTGGGCGGCGGCGATGACGGCTTGGCGCTGCGCGTCGGCGTTGAGCACGGCCGCGTTGCGCGACGCCTCGGCCTCCTGCTCCACCTTGTACCGGGCGGCGTCGGCCGGCTTGCGCACCTCGGTGTCGAGCTGACGCTGCTTGAGTTCGGCGTTGCGCTCGGCGACCTTCTGCTGCTCGGAGAGGATCGCCTGGTCGCGCTCGGCCTGGGCCAGCGGCCCGGCGGCGGCGGACTTCGCCTTGGCCGCGTCGATCTCCGCCTGGATGGCGGCCTGCTTCAGCGACAGGTTCCGGTTGGCCTCGGCGATCGCCTCCTCGGCGAGCAGCCGCTCCTGCTCGGCCTGCTGCCGGGCCCGCGCCTCGGCGATGGCCGCGTCCTTGAGCACCCGGGCCGCCTCCGGCCGGCCCAGGTCCTGGAGGTAGGAACCCTCGGCCAGGATGTCCTGGAGCTGGAAGGTGTCCAGCACCAGGCCCTGGTTGGTCATCGAGTGCTCGGCCTCCTCGGCGACCGCGCTGGCGAACGCCGCCCGGTCCCGGATGACCTCCTCGACGGTGAGCCGGCCGACGATCGAGCGCAGCGCGCCGGCCAGCACCTCCCGGGTGAAGTCCTCGATCTCGTCCTGCTGGTGCAGGAAGCGCTGCGCGGCGGCGCGGATGGCGTCCTCGGTGCCGCCGACCTTGACGATCGCGACGCCGTGCAGGTCGGCGCGGATGCCCTGCTTGCTGACCGCGCCCTTGATGCCGACGTCGATCCGCCGGCTGGACAGGTCGAGCGACTGGAGCTTCTGCACCACGGGCAGGACGAACACGGACGCGCCGAGCACGACCTTCTGCCCGGAGTTGTCGGTCGACCGGCCGCCGTCGGCGGTCTGCGTGGTGCGGCCCTTGCGGCCGGTGACGATGAAGGCCTCGTTCGGCCCGGCGACCTTGATGCGGGAGAGCACGAAGAGCACGAGCACGAGGACGAGGAGGACCGCGCCGCCGATGGCGATGAGTAGGGGCATGTGACCGTCCTGTTTCTTTACGAGGGGGTTCAGTAGGTCTCGACGTGCACGCTGGTCTCGCTGAGCGCCTCGACCACGAAGATCTGGGCGCCGACCGGGATCGGTCGGTCGGCGCGGGCGTTGAGCTTGACCGGCTGGCCCGCCACCCGGACCCGGACCTCGCCGTAGCCGTCGGCGGGCACCGGGGTGACCACCAGGCCGAGGGCGCCGACCAGGTGGTGGCGGGTGGGGGTGGGATCGGTGCGCATGTCGCGGGCCGCCCGGCTCAGCCGGGCCGCGGCCCAGGCGGTGGGCACGGCCGCGACGACGCCGCCGGCCAGGGCCACCGCGATCATGCCGGGGGTACGCCCACCGATCAGCTCGTTGACGATTGCGGCGCCGAAGCCGAGCGCTCCGGTGAACCCGGCGACCGCCTCCACCGACACCGGACCGTCGAAGTCCGGGTTGCCGAAGTGGAGCAGCTCGCCGCCGAGCAGGGCGAGCGCCAGCACCGCGACGCCCGCGCCGCCGATGATGAGGAAGATCAGCGTCCCCGTGGCCACGGCCTGCACGGTATCGGTGGCCCGCAACGTCGGCCGGGGGCGTCGGCTCGCCCGGGCCGCGACCCGGGCGCTCAGCGGGGCGCGACCGCCAGGGTGAGGTTGACCTCCAGCGACGGGGGGAGGGCCTGCCGCGCCAGTTCCCGTCCGTCGAGGTCGACCAGCGCCATCTCGGCCGTCCAGCCGACGCGGTACAGCAGCTGGTCGTCGGCCACCCACACGGCGTCCTGGGCGGGGGCCGGGCCGATCACCCGCCCGGTCGCCACCTCCGCCACCTCCGGGCCGTCCTGGCCCTTGATCACCACGAGCCGGCCGTTCGGCGACCACGACCAGGGGCCGGCGGGGTCGCCGGGGACGGGCACGAACCGCGTCGGCCGGCCGTCGGTGGCGGAGAAGAACTGCACGCCCCGCCGCGCGTGCGGCCGGGACTCCGAGCGGGGGACGTCCGGGTCGGTCTGCTGGAGCGCGACCTCCCGGCCGTCCCGGGCCCAGGTGAAGAAGCACTGGTCGGTGCAGAAGTAACGGTTCGTGTCCACCGGGAAGGTGCGGTAGGCGCCGGTGGCCGCGTCGAGCACGCCGAGGGAGAACCGGGCGCTCTCCTTGTCCAGCAGCGTCAGCGCCAGCCGCCGCCCGTCGGGCGACCAGTGCGGGGTCATGATGTGGCTGCCGGTGCGGACCCAGCGGACCGTCCCGTCGCGCAGGTCGAGCAGGCCGATCTGGCCGGCGCGTTCGTAGTCGACGACGGCGGCGGTCCCGCCCCGGGGCGCGGCCCAGGTCTCCTCGTACCGGCGGTCGACGGCGACGTACCGGCCGCGTTCGCGGTCCAGGGCGTACCCACGCTCGGCGGGGGTGCCGGTGGAGGTGGCGCCGGTGAGCACCCAGTCGCCGGGCAGCGTCACGACCGCGCGCGTCCAGTCGCCGGTCGGCGCGGGAACGACGGGCATCGTGCGCGGAGCGGCCGACACCGTCGCCGCCAAGGTGACGACCGGCGCGGCGGCCGTGTCCTGGGTGGCGCCGGGGCGCAGCCAGACGTACGGCCCGACGAGGGCGACCAGTGCCGCGAGGGCGCCGCCGGCCGCGGCCGTGCGGCGTCGGCGACGCAGCCGTCGGCCCCGGAGCAGGGCCCGGTCGGCGAGGTCGGGCACCGCCCGGGCCTCGGCCGCGATCTCCCGTACGGCGGAACGCAGGACGTCCTCCCCGGAGCCGTTCATGGGACCTCCTCCGTGACGCTGTCGTCGAGGGCGGGTACCAGTCGTCGCAGTCTGGCCAGCGCCTTCGAGGTCTGGCTGGCGACGGTGCCCGCCCGGCAGCCGAGCAGCGCGGCGGTCTGCTCGACGCTGAGGTCCTCCAGGTAGCGCAGGGTCAGCACGGCGCGCTGTCGGGGCGGCAGCGACAGCAGCGCGTCGCGCAGCAGCATCCGCAGGTCGGCGTCCTGCCCGCTGTCCCGGCTCCCGACCCGCTCGGGCAGCACCGCGACCGGCACCTCCGGCCGCCGGGACCGGCGCCGCCATCCGGAGACCTGGTCGTGGTAGAGGATCCGTCGCACGTACGGCTCGGCGTCGCCGCGGATCCGGGGCCACCGGGCGTACGCCTTGGCCAGCGCGTTCTGCAGCAGGTCCTCGGCGCCGTGCTGGTCGCCGGCCAGGGCGTACGCGATGCGCAGCAGGACGTTTCCCCGTTCGTTGACGAACGCGGTGAACTCCCCGTCGGTCCCTTCGGTCACCGCCCACCTCCGGTAGCTCTGACGCCTACCGGCGTCCGAACTTTGCCTCGCCAGCAATCTAGCTGTTGACAAGATTCGGGCGGAGCACCAATCTTGACATCGACAAGAAGGAGGTTCCCGTGTCCTCGGCAACCCTGACCACCGCCGGCATCCTGCTGATCACCGTCGTCACGATCGCGTACGGCGGGCTGACCCTGCTCATGCACCTCACCCGGCGCAAGGCCGGCTACCTGGACAATCCGGTGCGCCGGGGGCTCTGGACGGCCGGGCACGCGCACGCCGGGGTGCTGGTCCTCTTCGCGCTGGCCGTGCTGCCCTACGTGGACCAGGCCGACGCGTCCGACGGCACGCGTACGCTCATCCGCACCCTGCTCGTGGCCGCGCCCATCCTGATGCCGCTCGGCTTCTTCCTCTCCGTGGCCCGGCCGCGGGACACGAAGCCGAACAAGCTGATCTGGCTGACCGTGGCGGGCGGTGCCAGCCTCGGCGCCGGTGCCCTGCTGCTCGGCTTCACCCTGCTCTGACCGGCCGGACGTCTCCCGTCGGCGGCCCGGATGCACGGTGACCCCCCCCCGGCGGCTCGGGCGGGAGCCCTGTCGGGGCGCCGGGGGACAATGGGGGGATGCGCTGGACCGTGCTCGACTCCCCGATCGGCGAGTTCTCCGTCGCCACCGACGGGACCCATGTGCGCCGGGCCCACTTCGGCCGGGTCGACGGAGCCACCGAGGAACCGGGCGACGAGGCGGCCCGACAGGCGCTGGCGGAGCTGCGGGCGTACTTCGCGGGCGAGCTGACCGGCTTCGCGGTGCCGCTGGCGGCGCCGGGCGGGTCCGACTTCGAGCGGGGCGTCTGGCGGGAGATGACGCGCATCCCGTACGGGGAGACGCTCACCTACGGCGAGGTGGCCCGCCGGCTCGGCGACCCGGGTGCCGCCCGAGCGGTCGGGGTGGCCTGCAACCGCAACCCGATCCCGGTGCTCGTGCCGTGCCACCGGATCGTCGGCGCCGGCGGCAAGCTGGTCGGTTTCGGCGGCGGGCTGGACCGCAAGGTGAAGCTGCTGGAGTTGGAGGCCGGGGTCGCCCTGCGACGCGCCTGGTCCTGAGGCGGTGCGACGCGGTCCTGACGGCAGGTCGCCGACCGCTCGACCTGTGTGACGGCGATGGTCGTCGCGCGTACGGCTGCGGGGCCGGACGTGGCGAGGGCCGGGTCCGCACGGACCCGGCCCTCGATGGTGCTGGTGTCAGCGCGTCAGCGCTCGACGTCACCGGCGATGAACGCCTCGACGGCGGCGTGCGCGTCGTGGTCGGCGTACTGCACCGGCGGGGACTTCATGAAGTACGACGAGGCCGACAGGATCGGGCCGCCGATCTTCCGGTCCAGCGCGATCTTCGCGGCGCGGACGGCGTCGATGATGACACCGGCCGAGTTCGGCGAGTCCCACACCTCGAGCTTGAGCTCGGCGTTGAGCGGGGTGTCGCCGAAGGAGCGACCCTCCAGGCGGATGTACGCCCACTTGCGGTCGTCCAGCCACGGCACGTGGTCCGACGGGCCGATGTGCACGTCGCTCTTGCTCATCTCGTGCGGGATCTGCGAGGTGACCGACTGGGTCTTCGAGATCTTCTTCGAGACCAGGCGGTTGCGCTCCAGCATGTTCATGAAGTCCATGTTGCCGCCGAAGTTGAGCTGGTACGTGCGCAGCAGCTCGACGCCCCGGTCCTCGAACAGCTTCGCCAGCGCCCGGTGCACGATGGTGGCGCCGACCTGGCTCTTGATGTCGTCACCGACGATCGGCAGGCCCGCGTCCTCGAACTTCTTGGCCCACTCCGGATCGGAGGCGATGAAGACCGGAAGCGCGTTGACGAACGCGCAGCCGGCGTCGATCGCGGCCTGGGCGTAGAACTTGTCGGCCTGCTCGGAGCCGACCGGCAGGTACGAGACCACGACGTCGACCTGCGCGTCGCGCAGCGCCTGGGCGACGTCGACCGGCTTGGCGTCGGACTCCTCGACGATCTCGCGGTAGTACTGGCCCAGACCGTCGAAGGTCGGACCGCGCTGCACGGTGACGCCGGTCGGCGGCACGTCGCAGAGCTTGATGGTGTTGTTCTCGCTGGCGACGATCGCCTCGGCGAGGTCCATGCCCACCTTCTTGGCGTCCACGTCGAACGCCGCGACGAACTGCACGTCCGAAACGTGGTAGTCGCCGAAGGTGACGTGCATGAGACCCGGGACGCGGTCGTTCGGGTCGGCGTTGCGGTAGTACTCCACGCCCTGCACGAGGGACGAGGCGCAGTTACCCACACCGACGATGGCGACGCGGACGGAGCCCATAGCGTCTGCCTCCTTCTTCTTCATCACGGCCGCTCTTTCCTGGACTCTCCAGGCGGAGGCGGGCTGTTGTCTTCTCGTCGGCCGCCGGCCGTCCCGGTTGACGGGACCGTCGGGGCACGGCCGGAGCGCTCGTTGGCGATGAGCTCCTCCAGCCAGCGGACCTCGCGCTCACAGGCGTCCAGGCCGTGGCGCTGCAGTTCCAGCGTGTAGGCGTCGAGCCGCTCGGCCGCCCGGCCGAGCACGTCGCGAAGCCCTTCGCGGCGTTCCTCGATCTTTCGCCGGCGACCCTCCAGGATGCGGAGTCGGGTCGCCTGGTCGGTCCGGGCGAAGAACGCGAAGTGCACGCCGAAACCCGTGTCGTCGTACGTCTCCGGCCCGGTCTGTGCGATCAGTTGGGCGAAGCGTTCCTTGCCCTCCGCGGTGATTTCGTAGACCACCCGACCTCGTCGGCTGGTCAGCGCGGGAACCTCCTCGACAGTGGCGGGTGCCTCCGCGGCCTCGGTGATCCAGCCCGCCGCCTGCAACCTGCGCAGCGTGGGATAGAGCGAGCCGTAGCTGATCGCCGCCCTGATCGCGCCGAGCTTGGCGGTCAGCTCCTTGCGCAGCTCGTAGCCGTGCATCGGAGACTCCTGCAGGAGGCCGAGGATGGCGAGCTCGAGCACGGGCCATCCTCTCTGTACCCTCTACGCGGAGCGGTAACCGCCGCGATGTATCGGACCGATACATCGCACGCTAGCGGATCGTCGTGATCAGGGCAAACCCCCGCTCCGAGGTTCTCCCGTCACGCATCGTCACCGTGGTCGCCCCGTCCGACGAGACCGCGTACCCTTCTCCGCATGCGTACGCAGCGCCAGGTGGTCGACTACTCGCTCCGGAAGCGAGCGGTGCTGCGTGAGCTCCTCGCGGGCCGGGTCGGCACGTACGACGTCTGCGACGCCTCGCCCTACCTGAAGAACGCCGCCCGCTTCCACGGCGAGCCGACCGACGAGCGGTGTCCGATCTGCCGGAGCGAGAACCTGACCCACGTCCACTACATTTACGGCGACGAACTCAAGCAGTCCGCCGGGCAGGCCCGGACACTGGCCGAGTTGCCGGTGCTGGCGATGACGGTGCGTGAGTTCCAGGTCTTCGTGGTGGAGGTGTGCCTCGGCTGCGACTGGAACCACCTCGTCGAGCAGTACCTGCTCGGCCGGGACGGGCTGACCGGAAGCCCGGAGGGCGGGCAGGATCAGGACGCGGTGGGCGGCGCGGCCGCCTCGGGCAACGGTACGGGCGGTCGACGGAGGCGAGAGGCGCAACGGTGATCTTCGCTCGATCGGCCGACCCCGGCCAGCGCACGCACGCCCGGGGAGACCGACGGATCGTTGGTCTGATTGGCCCGATTGATTCGCAAGTGGCACCGGTCGACCGGCACGCGCGTGCCGCCCTCGACGGGTGTCCCATCTCACGGCAAACCGGTGGCGGCGCAGTCGCGTCCCACCGCGACGGCAGGGTGTGAGGAATGAACTCGTACGGCGATTCCAGTTCCCCGCGCGGGCGGGCCCAGATTCCGGGCCAGCACGGCGACCCCGGCGGTGACGCCTCCGGGGGCGGCTGGTCGGCTGCACAGGAGGGTACGGCACCCGCAGGTCGCGCCTCGGTCGCGCCCCGGGCCGGCACCGGCGGACGGGCCTCGGTCGGCGGCTCGGCCGCCGTTCCGCCGCGTGGCGGTTCCGGTTCGGCGTCGGCGGCCGTACCGCCGCGTGCCGGCTCGGCCCCGGTGGGCTCCGCCTCGGTGGGTTCGGCCTCCGTCGGTCGGGCGGTGCCGGGCCGGGCCTCCGTGCCGGTCTCTCCGGCGCCGGCCGCGGGCCGGGCGGCGGGCGCGGGTCGCGCGTCGGTGCCGGTCTCCCCGGCGGCCGGCGGGCCGGCCGGTCGTGCCTCGGTGGGCTCCGCAGCAGTCGGCGCCGCACCGGCCGGACGGGCCAGCGTCGGTTCGGCGGCGGTCGGCGGCGTCAGCGGCCGGGCCTCGGCCCGGGCGAGCGTCTCCCCGGCCGCAGGCGGGCCTGGTGGGCCCGGCGGGCCGACCGGCCCCGGCCGGCGCGGGCGCGGCGCGGGCGACCCGGCCGGCGCGGCGCGGGCGAAGAAGCGCAAGCGGGTCAACATGCTGATCGCCGCCTTCGCCGTGTTCATCATGCTCGCGGGGCTCGGCGTCGTCGGCTTCACCTACTACTCGACCAACGTGGTCCTCCCAGAGGACACCACGCCGCCGCAGGCGACCACCCTCTACGCGGCCGACAACAAGACGATCATCGCGAAGGTCGGCACGCAGAACCGGACGCTGGTCACCATCGAACAGATCCCGAAGCACGTGCAGGACGCGGTCGCGGCGGCCGAGGACCGCAACTTCTACGAGCACTCCGGTGTGGACTACAAGGGCATCGTCCGGGCCGCGTGGAACAACGTCTCCGGCGGCAGCAAGCAGGGCGCCTCGACGATCACCCAGCAGTACGCGCGGAACGCGTTCGACAACCTGAAGGACGACACCTACGCCCGGAAGGTCAAGGAGGCGATCCTCGCCTCCAAGCTCAACGACGAGTACACCAAGCCGCAGATCATGCAGCACTACCTGAACATCATCTACTTCGGGCGGGGCGCGCACGGCATCGAGGCGGCGGCGCAGACGTACTACGGCAAGCCGGCGAACAAGCTGAGCGTGGCCGAGGGCGCGGTCCTCGCGGCGCTGATCAAGCAGCCGGAGGCCGGCGCGGGCCACAAGGGCTACGACCCGGCGGTCAACCTCACCGACGCCAAGTCCCGCTGGGAGTACGTCATCAGCGGCATGGTCGCCGAGGGCTGGCTTAACGCACCCGGCAAGCCGCCGGCGCCCACCCTGGCCGACTACCCGATGCCCAAGAAGCCGAACCAGGGCGGCGCCGGCATCGACTACGGCGTCAACACCCCGTACGGCAACGTGATCAACTACGTCAAGCAGGAGATGCGGGACAAGGGTATCTGCGTCGACAAGGAGGATCAGGTCACCGACGCCAAGCCGCTCTGTTCCCAGGCGCTGATGTCGGGCGGCTACAAGATCCGCACCACGATCGACACGAAGATCCAGAAGGCGGCGGTCGAGACCGCCCAGCGCAAGACCAAGGGGTCGGAACTCTCCGACCAGCCGAAGAACCTGATGGCGGCGGTGGTGGCCATCGACCCGAAGAACGGTCGCGTGCTCGCCTACTACGGCGGCGACAACGGCACCGGCACCGACTACGCCGGCAAGAACATCGACTCCTCCGGCAACCCCTACGGCGGTCACCCCCCGGGCTCGAGCTTCAAGATCTACACCCTGGCGGCGGCGCTCAAGGAGGGCAAGGCCCTCGAGTCGCGCTGGAAGGGCAGGGCGTTCACCCCGAAGGACACCAAGTTCAAGGTCAGCAACGCCGGCGTCGACAACCCGGAGTGCGGCAACTCCTGCACCCTGACGGTCTCCACCCTCAAGTCGCTGAACGTGCCGTTCTATCACGTCACCGAGGCGATCGGCCCGGACAAGGTCGTCGACATGGCGGCCAAGGCCGGCGTCAGCATGATGTGGCGCTCGGACACCAACCCGCCGAAGGGCTACGACCTCACCAAGACCGACCCGAAGGACATCGCGCCGAGCCCGTTCTTCCACGTCGTCGGCTACGGCCAGTACCCGATCACCGTCCTGGACCACGCCAACGGCGTCGCCACCTTCGCCAACCAGGGCCGCTACCACAAGGCCCACTTCCTCTACTCCGTGGAGAAGCGGGACGAGGTGACCGGCAAGTGGAAGAAGATCGCCGACGAGGGTGCGCTCAAGGGGGAGCAGCGCATCGACAAGGACGTCGTGGCGGACGTGACCTCGGTGCTGGAGCGGTATCCCGCGCAGGTCAACCACCGGCTCGACGACGGCCGTAAGGCGGCCTCCAAGACCGGTACCTGGGAGCTCAAGTCGGACAGCGACGACAACGGCGACGCCTGGATGATCGGCTACACCCCGCAGATCGCCACCGCTGTCTGGGTCGGCAACGTCAAGGACCGCAAGCCGCTCAAGCTGAAGGACGGCACCAAGATCAGTGGCGGCAACCTGCCGGGCACCATCTGGGAACGGTTCATGGACGAGGCACACAAGGTCAAGGACTGGGAGAAGAAGGACTTCCCGCCCGCGGCGAACGTCGGCGACCCGAACACCGGCAACGGCGAGGCGCCCCCGCCCCCGCCGCCCCCCTCGGGCCAACCGACCTGCGACCCGCTGGGCCTGTTCTGCCCGGGCGGCAACAACGGTGGTGGGAACAACGGCGGTGGTAACCCTCCGGGCGGCCCCGGTGGCCCCGGCGGGCCCACCGCGCCCACCGTCCCGACCGATCCGCGCCCCGGCCGGGACGGCGGCGGCGGCGGGCTGCTACCGAGCCTGACGCCCAGACCGGACAACGACTGATCGACGAACGCCGCCGGCGGCCGGAGCACCTCTCCGGCCGCCGGCGGCGTTTCGCGTATCGACGTGTCGTGAGAGGGAGGGGACGCGGAGGCCCGATGTACGGCAGGATGCACCTTCATGAGCACGCAGTCGACGCGAGGCATCGACGACGCCGGTGCCCCTGACCATCCGTCCCGCTCCGACGGCTTCGTCCGGGGCCTCTCCGGCGCCATCGGCGGCCCGCTGGGCGACCACGCCGTCGCCCTGGACCGGCCCACCGGGCGGGAGAGCCGGTTCTGGACGGCGACCCGCATCGTCCTGGCCCTGGTCTGCCTGACCCTGGCGTTGCACTGGGTGCAGAAGTCGCCCTGCCAGGACGGCGCCTGGCAGAACAACGTGCAGTACACCCGGTTCTGCTACACCGACGTCCTGGCGCTCTACTACGCCGAGCGGCTCAACGAGGGTGCGGTCCCCTACCAGGACCACCCCGTCGAGTACCCGGTCCTCACCGGCTACTTCATGGGCGCCCTCGGCCTGCCCGTGCACGCCCTCGGTCAGAACGACTCGGGGCTCAACCAGGGCATGTGGTTCTACAACCTGAACGCGCTGGTGCTCGGCGCGCTGGCGGTCGCCACGGTGGCGGTGCTCCTCGCCCTGCGCCGCCGCCGACCATGGGACGCCGCGCTCTTCGCGCTCGCCCCCGCGCTGATGCTCACCGCCACGGTCAACTGGGACCTGCTCGCCATCGGCCTGGCCGCGTTCGGCCTCTTCGCCTGGGCCCGCAGCCGCCCGCTGGCGGCCGGCGTCCTGCTCGGTCTCGCCGGGGCGGCCAAGATGTGGCCGCTGTTCATCCTCGGCCCGATCCTGGTGCTGGCGCTGCGCGCCGGGCGGCTCCGCGCCGCCCTCACCGCCTTCGGCGCGGCCCTGGTCTCCCTGGTCCTCGTGAACCTTCCGGTCGCCATTCCCTACCGGGAGAACTGGGACCGCTTCTTCGAGCTGAACTCGACCCGGCCCATCGACTGGGGCACCCTCTGGTACATCGGCCGCTACCTGGACGGAAAGTTCGGCAACGCCAACCCCGCCGATCTCGGGCCGTTCGAGTGGCTGAACGTCAACATCCCGACGCTGAACACCCTGTCGTACGCCCTCTTCGGGCTGGCCTGCCTCGGCGTGGCCGCGCTGGGACTGCTGGCCCCGCGCCGGCCCCGGCTCGCCCAGCTCGCGTTCCTGGTGGTCGCCGCCTTCCTGATCTTCAGCAAGGTGTGGTCGCAGCAGTTCGTGCTCTGGCTGCTGCCGCTGGTGGTGCTCGCCCGCCCGAAGTGGGGCGCGTTCCTGGCCTGGCAGGTGGCCGAGGTCGGCTACTTCGTGGCCTTCTACGGCGAACTGCTCGGCGCGGCGACCAGCAAGCCGGTCTTCCCGGAGGGCGTCTTCGTGCTGGCGTCGACCCTGCGCCTGGCCACCGTGGTGGTGCTCTGCGTGCTGGTCGTCCGGGAGATCCTGCGGCCGGAACTCGACCCGGTGCGGCGGACCTACGCCGACGACCCGGACGGCGGGCCGCTCGACGGGGCCCCGGACGCGCCCTGGCTCGACCGCTGGCGACGCCGTCCCGAGGTGCCGGCCGAGCCGACACCCGCCGCCGTCTGACCGCTCCCGGCCGTCGGAGGCGACCCCGACGGCCGGGAGAACGCCGGTCAGAGGCGGTAGACGACCACGTCGCCGATCTCCTCGCGGGTGATGCCGAGCCCGTCGACCGGTGCGTCGACGGTGACCTCCCAGGGCGTGCCGACGATCTGGTCGCGCATCAGCAGCACGTTGCGGACCCCGAGGACGCGCAGGTAGTCGACGCTGACCTGGTCGGGGAAGGAGACCGTCACCCGGCGTACGTCGTCGAGCTGCCGCGGCGTGAAGCCGCTCCCGCCGTTCACCACGTCCTGGAACCGGCTCGTGGACCAGAGCATCACCGGCTGGTCGAGGCTCTGGTTGCTCGGCAGCACCAGCAGCGGCCCGTCCACGGTCCGCATCGTCGCCGGCTGGGGCGGCACGACCGGGTGCGGCGTGGCGTTCAACCCCTCGCCGATCACCAGCACCAGCGGCAGCAGGGTGGCCAGCCGCAGCCACGGGCTCGGCCAGGAGGGGATCCGCTCGGCGTAGACCTCCCGGACCCGGGCGGCGAACGCGCTGACCGCGCCCGCCGCGAGCAGCCCGAGCAGCAGCGTCGTCCAGAGCATCAGCCGGCCGGGGGTGCGGATGCCGTTCCACCCGGGCAGGTGCTCGAACAACGGCACGTAGGTGAAGGTGCCGTCGAAGAACCAGGTGCCCATGGCGAGCACCATGGTCACCACCACTCCGGCGAACAGGAGCACCCGGTGGCGCACCTTCCAGACCGAGAAGAAGAGCCCGCCGATGGCGAGGGCGTAGAGCACGAAGCCGGGCAACAGGGTCATCTCGGCGTGCGAGGCCAGTGTGGCCCGCGCGCCCTCGTGCAGTGCGCCCCAGACCCGCGACTCGGCCGGTGCGGTCAAGAAGCCGGTCGCGGGCGGGGAGTAGAGGTCGATGTCGCCGATGGACCGCTCCGCCTGCGGGTGCAGCTCCGCCACCTTGAAGTACGGGATGGCCAGCAGCCCGCCGACGCCGGCGAACAACAGACCGCCGACCAGGTCCGCGATGAACAGCCGGCGGCCGAACGGGCGCTTGACCGGCCGGATCACCCACCGCCGCAGGAACCAGGTGACGGCCGCGACCAGCACGGTCCCGGCGAGGAAGTACGCGAACGGCAGGCCGATGCCGAAGCCGAGACTCAGTTGCCAGGCCGCGACCAGCCAGCCGGTGTAGATCCAGCCGTCGTGCCGGCGCTCGGGGCGGTACCCGTACCGCAACGACCAGCCGTGCCCCCGGGCGAGCATCGCCAACGCCAGCGGGATGCCGCCGTTGGAAATCACGTGCAGGTGCCCGGCCTGGGCCAGCAGCCACGGCGCGTACGCGAAGCTCGCCCCGGCCACCGCGGAACCGATCCGGCCCGCGCCGAGCTGCCGGGCCAGCGCGTACGCCCCGAGGGTGGCGAGCGCGTGGGCCAGCACGAACATGATGTTGTAGCGGAGCACGGCGGCTTCGGGGCCGGTGCCGATCATGCCCGCCGGGGCGTACCCGAGCAGGGTGTCGGAGAAGGCGAAGCTCCAGGACTCCGGGAAGAAGGTGTTCGACTGCCACAGCTGCGCCGGATTGGTCAGCAGGATGTGCCCCGACCAGGCCATCTGCCACGCCTGGAGGCTGGGGTCCCAGTAGTCCTGCGGCAACGTGTGCCGCGGGTAGCGCAGCGTGGGCCAGGTCATCAGCACGGCCAACGCCAGCGAGGCGAACGCCGCGAGCGTCCACTCGTGGATCAGCAGGCGGCCGACCGAACGCGCGGCGCGGCCGATCCGGGAAGGCACCGGTTCGGGGGCGGACGCGAAGGCCTCCCACCGGTCCGGCTTGCCCTCCTTGTCGCCCCCGTCCTCGTTCTTGCCGGCAGCCTTGTCGCTGCCCTTGCCCGCGCCCTCGCCGACCGCCCCGGCCGCACCGGCTGAGCCCACCTTCGCGTCCGCCTTGTCGGCCGCGCCCTTGGCACCGTCCTCGCCGGCTGCGCCTGCCACGGCGTCCGCGCCCTTTGCGCCGTCCTTGGCGGCTGCGCCTGCCTTGTCGGCCGCGCCCTTGCCGCCGTCCTTGCCGGCTGAGCCCGCCTTCGCGTCCGCCTTGCCCGCCGTGGTGGCGACCTCGTCGGCCCCGCCCGCCGTGGTGGCGACCTCGTCGGCCCCGCCCGCCGTGGTGCCGGCCTTACCGTTTCCCGTCTCGGTCGCGCCGACCCTGTCGGCTCCGACCGCCTTGGCTTCGGCCCCGGCCCTGGCCTGGGCCGTGTCAGCACCGGGTCGGGTTCCACCGGTGCCGAATTCGGCCGCCCCGGCCTTGGGTTCGGCCGCCCCGGCCTTGGGTTCGGCCGCCCCGGCCTTGGGCTCGGCCGCCCCGGCCTTGGGCTCGGTTCTGCCGGTTCCGCCGGTTCTGGCGGCCGAGCCGGGCGTGGCACCGGCCGTGTCGGTCTTCCCGGCGGCTTCCGTCTTCTCGGCAGCGTCGACCTTCTCGGCGGCGGCGTCGGGACGGGGGCTGCCGGCGGCGGACTGCTCGGTCGTCATGCCGCCGGGCTCCCCGTGCCCAGTCGGTCGCGCAGGAAGGCGATGTCGGCGCCCTGACCGTCGACCCCGCCGGGGGTCTCGACGATGACCGGCGCGCCGGCCGCGCGGATGACCGCCACCACCAGCTCCGGGTCGATCGTGCCGCCGTCGAGGTTGTCGTGCCGGTCCTGACCGGAGTTGAACGCGCCCTTGGAGTTGTTGGCGTGGATCAGGTCGATCCGCCCGGTGATCGCCTTCACCCGGTCGACGAGCCCGAGCAGTTCCTCGCCGCCGGCGTGGGCGTGGCACGTGTCCAGGCAGAAGCCCACCTCGTGGTCGCCGACGGCGTCCCAGAGCCGGGCGAGCGCGTCGAGCCGCCGGGCGCAGGCGTTGTCACCGCCGGCGGTGTTCTCGATCAGGACCGGCACGTCGAAGCCGCCGGAGTCCGCCGCGTACGCGAAGGTCTTGCGCCAGTTGTCGAAGCCGACGGCCAGGTCGTCGCCGGCGTTGACGTGCCCACCGTGCACGATCAGCCCCTTGGCGCCGATGGCGGCGGCCGCCTGGGCGTGCCCGAGCAGCAGCTTGCGGCTGGGAATCCGGATCCGGTTGTTCAGGGTCGCGACGTTGATGACGTACGGCGCGTGCACGTAGAGGTCGACGCCCGCGGCCCGCAGCCGGTCCGCGTCCTCCCGCGGCTTCGGTGCCTTCCACCCCTGTGGGTCGGAGAGGAAGAACTGCACGGCCTCGGCTCCTCGGGCGGTCGCCTCCGCCACCGGGTCGGTCGAATCGACGTGGGCTCCGATACGCATGCACGGGAGCCTACGTCGCGTCGCCGACAGCCGGGATGACGGCGGTGGCGGACTCGCCGGTCCCACGCGTCACCTGCCGGCGCCAGCGGTCGTTGATGCGAGTGGGATCCACGGTTGCCGCAGCCGGCCCGGAACGGCGCAGGTCGGCCTGCCGGGGGCGCGTCGAACCGCCCGAGAGCGGGGGCACCCCTGCCGCGCGGCCCGGCGCGGCAGGGGCCCGCCCCGACGGAACCGGGGTCAGCGGGAAATTTGTCGGAGAATTCCGCCATTTCCTCCGACAAGGGGCAAGTGCCGTTGTAACGTCAGGTAACAACACGATAAAGCTCCGCGGGGCGTCCCCGGTCCAACCTCATCGGTGTGGTCGTTCCTCCCCAGGTCCCACCCAAGGAATGCGGACGGGACGCCCCGCGGCCTCGTGTACGGGGGCCCGCATCGACAGCGACGTCGACGCGGGCCCCCGTCGCCTCGCCCGGCGGAAGGGGCCCTGCCCGACCACCCCGGGCATGATCGTCGGGACCGGGTATCCTGGTCCGGTTGTCCGCGTCCGGCCGGGTTCCCCCGGAACCGGCACGGGCCACGACGCACGACCTCCTGCCACGGAAGGACCGTGGCCGCCTAGCCCACAGGAGGTGAGCACGTCTTGCGTCATTACGAAGTCATGGTGATCCTCGACCCCAGCCTCGAGGAGCGCACCGTCGCCCCGTCGCTCGACACGTACCTGAACGTGATCCGCACCGCGGGTGGCTCGGTCGAGAAGACCGATGTGTGGGGCCGCCGGCGCCTCGCGTACGAGATCAACAAGAAGGCCGAAGGCATCTACGCCGTCATCGACCTGCAGGCGACGCCCGCAGCGGTGGCCGAGCTGGACCGTCAGCTGCGGCTCAACGAGTCCGTGCTGCGCACCAAGGTCATCCGGCCGGAGATGCGCTAAAGCATTCAACCCGGTTCACCCGGATCAGCCTCATCGGCACTGTCGGAGGGCTCTGAGAGCCTGTACGGCAGAACTGATGAGTGCGCGAGGAGATGGTCATGGCAGGAGACACCACCATCACGGTCATCGGCAACCTGACCGATGACCCCGAGTTGCGGTTCACCCCCTCCGGTGCGGCGGTCGCCAAGTTCCGGGTCGCTTCGACGCCCCGGTTCATGGACAAGGCCTCCGGCGAGTGGAAGGACGGCGAGCCGCTCTTCCTGGCGTGCACCGTGTGGCGGCAGGCGGCGGAGCACGTCGCCGAGTCGCTCCAGCGGGGCGCCCGCGTGATCGTCTCGGGTCGGCTGCGTCAGCGGTCGTACGAGACGCGCGAGGGCGAGAAGCGCACAGTCATCGAGCTCGAGGTCGACGAGATCGGCCCGTCGCTGCGCTACGCCACGGCGAAGGTGCAGAAGATGTCCCGCTCCGGCGGCGGTGGCGGCGGCTTCGGCGGCGGTGGTGGAGGTGGCCAGGGCGGCGGCGGAGGCAACTTCGACGACCCCTGGGCCTCGGCTGCACCGGCACCCTCGCGCGGTGGTTCGGGTGGCGGCAACTTCGACGAGGAGCCCCCGTTCTAATGGCGCCGAGCGCCCGCGATCGCAAACCAGGAGCACGAGCAATGGCCAAGGCCGCTGCACTTCGCAAGCCGAAGAAGAAGGTGAACCCGCTCGACAAGGACGGGATCACCTACATCGATTACAAGGACACCGCGCTGCTGCGCAAGTTCATCTCCGACCGCGGCAAGATCCGCGCTCGGCGGGTGACCGGCGTGACCTCGCAGCAGCAGCGGCAGATCGCCCGTGCGGTCAAGAACGCCCGTGAGATGGCGCTCCTGCCGTACACGGCCACGGCCCGCTGAGAGGAGGCACCGAAATGAAGATCATCCTGACTCAGGAGGTGTCCGGCCTCGGTGCCCCGGGCGACATCGTCGAGGTCAAGAACGGCTACGGCCGTAACTACCTGCTGCCGCAGGGCTTCGCGATCGCCTGGACCAAGGGTGCGGAGAAGCAGGTCACGGTCATCAAGCGGGCCCGTTCGGCCCGGGAGATCCGCGACCTCGGCCACGCCAACGAGGTCAAGGGCCAGCTCGAGGGTCTCAAGGTCAGCCTGAAGGCCCGCGCCGGCGACGGCGGTCGGCTCTTCGGCTCGGTCACCCCGGCCGAGATCGTCGACGCCGTCAAGGCCGCCGGTGGTCCCGTCCTCGACCGGCGTCGGCTGGAGCTGTCCGGTCCCATCAAGTCGACCGGCTCCTACCCGGTGCAGATCAAGCTGCACCCCGAGGTGACCGCCAAGTTCGACCTCAACGTCGTCCAGGGCTGACACCTCACCCCAGCACCACGACAGGGCCCGCACCGACCGGTGCGGGCCCTGTTTCGCCCGTACGGCCGCCGTCGGACTTCCCGCCGTACGCCTGCGGACGCTCCCGCCGCACGGTCGGCGGCGGCGCGTCGGTCTACAGGCTGGCCGGTCACCGCGCCGATCGTCAGCCGATCGGCTGGCCCGTCACCGCGCTGATCATCACCGTCGAGAGACCGCCGCCGACCACGGCCGCCGCCAGCGCGACGCTGGCCGAACGCCACGTCGTCCCGACCCGGCGCAGCAGCAGCGCCACGACCAGGCTGCAGACCAGCGCCAACCCGAAGCGCGGCAGGCCCGCCGCCAGCGAGCCCAGCGCCCGCGCCCTCGGCGAGTCGCAACCCCCTCCGGTGATGTCCGTGACACACCCCGCCGGCACCTGTCCGTCCAGGGTCAGCAACCAGACGAAGATCAGCGCCGCCGGCACCAGATAGCACGCGACCGTGTAGACCAGCGACCGCCAGGGCCCGCCCGGATCGGGATCGAGCAGGTCGTCCTCGATGCGACGGCCCCACGCCCCCGCCCCGGCTGTCCCGGCCCGACGGCGTACGGCCGACGCCGACGCGGCACCGACCGGCTCGGCCACGCGCCGCCGCGGCGCCGGACGCGGTCGCGGCGCGGAGTAGGGCACCACCGGCGACCGGGGCGCCGACACCGGCGGGCCCATCCAGCGGGGATCGTCGCCCGCCAGCCGGGTACCCGACCAGAAACCCTCGCTCCGGTCGTCCTGCCCCGGCCGAGGCCACCCCTGGACGGCACCACCGCCGGAACCCGGCGCCGTCCTGTCCCACCCACCGTCGTCGGAATACCGTTCCCACTGGCCGGTGTCGTCGGACCGGTGCCACTCACCGGTGCCGTCGGTCAGGTCCCACTGAGCCGTGCCGTCGGTCCGGTCCCAGCGGCCGGTGTCGTCGCTCCGGTCCCAGCGGCCGATGCCGGCGTGGTCCCAGCGGTCGACCTCACCGGCCGGATGCCACGCGTGCACACCCGACGCGTCCCACGCGTCCACCGCCGGAGGACGGGAGGGCGGGATCTCGGACGCGGCGAGGTGCGACTCCCGGTCCCACGGATCGACGGCGGGTCGCTCCTCCGCCGCCCGCCGGCCCCGGCGGGCCGGCCGCTCGCCCTCCCGATCCGGTACGGGCCCGGAGGCGTCCGCCTCCTCCAGCCCGGACCAGACGACCTGCGGGCGGTGCGACGACGAACGCCTCGGCCGGCTCGGCGGCGCCGATCCCGAGACGGGGTCGTCCTCGGCCCGCCGCCGCCCGGAGTATCCCCGCTCCTGCGGGCGGTCGAACGTCCACTCCCCGGTGTGCGCCGACTCCGGGGCAGCGCCGATCGCCGGGGTCTCGCGCCAGCTCGTCTCGCTGACCAGGTGCCAACTGCTCGTGGTCTCCGTGCTCCGCCAGGCACCGGAATGCGGCCGGTCGGCCTCGATCCGCGCCTCGTCGTCGGGCGCGGCGTGCCGGCCACCGCCGTCAGCGCTGCGGACCCCCGACTCCAGTGCCCACCGCGGCAGGTAGCTGTCGACCGGTTCCCGCTGGCCGCGCTCGACGGCCCGGCGCCGGCTCGGCGTGCGGTGCCGGGCGGGAGCGCGCTCGTAGGGATCGACCGGTGCCGGGTCGGCGGGATCCTCCCAGGGGGCGACCGGCTCGCGCGGACCACCCTCTCCGCGTCCCCAGTCCCGGTTACTCACGGCCGGAGCGTGACCCTTCTCAACCGATGGCGCAAGCCGCTGTGCAGGTGTAGCCGTTCGCTGGAGATAGTACGGGACGTTCGACCGCGCAGTTCGACCGAAAACTTGCCGTCCACAGGCTGGGGATTACGTTTCCGCAGTTCAGGGCCCTGCGGCGGGGAATTCCCCAGCCGTTGTCCACAGGCTGTGCACACACTGCGCACATGCTCGTCCACCGGCGTCCACAGGTTGTCCCGAGGCTCGTCCACCGACGTGGTTGAGTGGCTGACCTCGGGTTCCGTATGGTTGGCCCCCGACCGGCCGTGCGATGACCCCCGATCGACCGGCAGGTCGAGGTTGTCGTACCTCGGCGGTAGGGCTGAATCCGGATCCGACGCAGTGGAGGGGGAACCCGTGTCGGTCACCGACGACATGCGGGCGGACTCGCGATCGGGCGGGGGGCAGGCGTCCGCGCCGCCGCAGCGCGACGGCCAGTTCGACAAGACCCCGCCGCAGGACGTCGCCGCCGAGCAGTGCGTCCTCGGCGGCATGCTGCTGTCCAAGGACGCCATCGCCGACGTCGTCGAGATCCTCAAGACCAACGACTTCTACCGGCCGGTGCACGCCACCATCTTCGACACAATTCTGGAGATCTACGGCCGGGGCGAGCCGGCCGACTCCATCACCGTGGCGGCGGCCTTGGCGGACTCCGGCGACCTCGTCCGCATCGGCGGCGCCCCCTACCTGCACACGCTGATCGCCAGCGTGCCGACCGCCGCGAACGCGGCGTACTACGCCCGCATCGTCAGCGAGCGGGCCGTCCTGCGGCGCCTGGTCGAGGCCGGCACCAAGATCGTGCAGCTGGGCTACGGCACGGGCCAGGGTGGCAGCCGCGACGTCGACGACATCGTCGACCTCGCGCAGCAGGCGGTCTACGACGTCACGGAGCGCCGCGTCAGCGAGGACTTCGCCGTGCTCGCCGACATGCTCCAGCCCACGCTGGACGAGATCGAGGCGGTGGGCGCCCAGGGCGGCGTGATGACCGGCGTGCCCACCGGCTTCACCGACCTCGACCGCCTGCTCAACGGCCTGCACGCGGGGCAGCTCGTGATCGTTGCCGGACGCCCCGGGTTGGGAAAGGCGCTCGCGCTGGACACCCCGCTTCCCACGCCGACGGGCTGGACCACGATGGGGGACGTCAAGGTCGGCGACGAGTTGCTGAGCGCCGACGGCCTACCGACGAAGGTCACCGCCGCGTTCGAGGTACGGCACGACCGGCCGTGCTACGAAGTCGAGTTCTCCGACGGCTCGGTGATCGTTGCCGACGGTGAACACCTGTGGAAGACCACCACGTGGGCGAGCCGCCGCGCAGCCCCCGTCCGCCGGCGCAACCACTGGTCTCCCGACGCCATCGAACGGCTACACCGGGCGGCCGCGGGTGCCACGCCCAGTGACGACGTCACGATCGCGGAGTTGGCCGCCGTACTCGGCCCGGAGTTCACGCACACCGCCCAACGGGTGGCTCATGACATCGCCGACGAGTCGCCTGTCGTCATGCGTAGGCGCCCGCGTGCGCGCCCGGCCAGGGCTTATCCGGCCCGCCGCCTATACCGCCAGTTGCTGGATCGTGTCGAGCAGTGGTCGGAGAGCCTGGCGGCGGCGGAGTTGCAGGACGTGGTGACGACGGAGCAGATACGAGCGACCCTGCGTACGAACACGGCTGACCGTCGGCTCAATCACGCGGTCGAGAACGCCGCCGCACTCCGACTTCCGGAACGCGAACTCCCGCTTGCGCCGTACACGCTCGGCGTCTGGCTCGGCGACGGCCACACGGCGGAAGGAAGGGTCACCACCGTCGACCCGGAGATCCTGGCCGGAATCGAGTCCGACGGCTTCGAGGTCAGACCTTCGGGGCCGATGGTCTACACCATTCGTCCGCCACGGTTGCCAGCGCTCCCGGACCGTGAATGCGTCGTCTGCCACGCGGTCTTCACGCCTCGTGGCCCGGCGGTCCACACCTGCGGCCAGTCGTGCGGGGGTCGCTCGAAGGGGCTCGTCCCTGCGGCGCGGCGCGAAGGCTGCGCCCACTGCGGGAGAGTGGACGCCAGCGCCTGGAACGGCAGTCGCAGGTGCCGTGACTGCCACAAGCGTTACGGCTCCTTCCGTGGTTACCTGCGCGCGGCCGGGGTGTTGGGCGACAAGCACATCCCCGCCGCGTACCTGCGGGCCTCGGAGGCGCAGCGACGAGCGCTGCTGGCCGGGCTGCTCGACACCGACGGCACCGTGACCGTCGGCGGGAACGTGCAGTTCACCACGACGTCCCCCCGCCTCGCCGAGGACGTGCACGAGTTGGTGGTCAGTCTCGGGTACCGCTGCTCGGTCAGTCGGAAGACCGTCAAGGGGCGTACGGCGGAAAGCTCGATCGCCTTCAACTTGAACTTCACGACGAGGGACGAGGTGTTCCGCCTGACCCGCAAGCGGGAGGCACACCGGCTGCGGCGCCGTAGCGAGAGCAACTCCCGGACGGACAGCCGTTTCATCGTCGACGTCCGACCGGTGCCGAGCGTGCCGGTCCGGTGCGTCACGGTGGACAATCCCGCGCACCTCTACCTTGCGGGTCGGGCGATGATCCCGACACACAACAGCACCGCCAGCATGGATTTCGCACGCAACGCCGCGATCAGGGCCAACCAGGCGTCGGCCATCTTCTCGCTGGAAATGAGCAAGGTCGAGATCGTCATGCGGTTGCTCTCGGCCGAGGCGCGGGTGCCGCTGCACGTCCTGCGCAGCGGGCAGCTCTCCGACGACGACTGGACCAAGCTCGCCCGCTGCATGGGCGAGATCAGCGAGGCGCCGCTCTTCGTCGACGACACGCCGAGCATGAACCTGATGGAGATCCGGGCCAAGGCGCGCCGACTCAAGCAGCGGCACGACCTCAAGCTGATCGTGGTCGACTATCTCCAGCTGATGACCTCCCCGAAGCGCACCGAGAGCCGGCAGCAGGAGGTCGCGGACCTCTCCCGTGGCCTCAAGCTGCTCGCCAAGGAGGTCGAGTGCCCGGTGATCGCGGTGAGCCAGCTGAACCGTGGCCCGGAGCAGCGCACCGACAAGCGACCGCAGTTGTCTGATTTGCGGGAAAGTGGATCGATTGAGCAGGATGCCGACGTCGTCATCCTGCTGCACCGCGACGACTACTACGACAAGGAGTCGCCGCGCGCCGGGGAGGCGGATTTCATTGTTGCCAAGCACAGAAATGGTCCGACCGACACCGTGACGGTGGCCGCGCAGCTCCACCTGTCGCGCTTCGTCGACATGGCCATCGTCTGAGGACGGCTGCGCCGCTCAGCCCAGGAGGGGGAACCAGCCGGCGACCTCGCCGAGTTCGAGCTGGTCGCGGTCGGTGAGCGGCAGTCGTCCGGTCGCCTTGAGCAGGTATTCCGCGTCGCTCCACGCGGCCGGTCGGACGGCGTCGTCGCTGAGCAGGCCGTCCATGGTGGCCACCGCGACGCCCGTCGCGAGCGTCCCGGGCAGGGGCGCGTCGGGCAGGTCGAGCACCAGGTCCAGGTGGTGCACGACGGCCTCGGTGGTCAGGGTGGCGATCAGGTCCGGCATCCGCAGCACGTGCCCCTGGGTGGTGACATGGCCGTCGGGATCGGCCGCGCCAGCGGCGCGTACGGCGGCGGGTGCGGTGTCGGTCCAGAGCCGGACTATCCCGCCGGGACGGTCGAATGCGGCTGCCGAGCGGCGGGCCCACCAGGCGTGCCGTGCGCCTTCCCCGTCCCCCTCGGACGGGAACGCGCGCCAGTAGCTCACGTCGTCCACGTCGGCCGGGCCCTCGGCGGGGCTGGCCAGCGCGACCAGCGCCCGCTGGGCGTCGCAGAGCACGTGGAAGAGCAGGTCGGCGACGAGCCAGCCCCGGCACCGGGTGGGCCGTTGCAGGCCGGCGTCGTCGAGGTCGGCGACGACGCGGGTGATCCCGTCGTACGCCTGCGCCAGCGGGTGGTGCAGCGTGTGCGGCGTCATGGGGTGCAGCGTCGCACGGCCGCCGCCGGCCGGCACGGCGACCGGCGGTGGTGGGAGGGCGTGGAACCACGGGTGACCGGGCCGGTCGATGCGCCGGCCCGGTCGACGGAGTGGCTCAGCCGAACATCTCGTCCAGGAAGCTCTTGTGCTTCTTGCGCTTGTAGTGCCCGTGGTAGCCGTGGTGCTGCTGGCCGTGGCCGTAGGCGGGGGCCGGCGGGTAGCCGTGCACCGGCGGCGGGACGGCGCCGTAGCCCGGCTGGTGCGGGGCGGGAGCGGGCGGCGGCGGGGGCGGCGGAGGCGGGTAACCGCCCTGCTGGTGGCTCGGCTGGCCGGCGTAGCCGCCCTGCTGGGCGGGCTGCGCCGGGGCGGCCCCACCCTGCTGGCGGTTCCAGTTGGCCTCCGCCTCGAACAGCTTCTCCAGCTCGCCGCGGTCGAGGAAGATTCCCCGGCACTCGCCGCACTGGTCGATGACGACGCCGCTGCGCTCGTACTGGCGCATTTCTCCGTGACACTTGGGACAGGTCAGGCTCATTCTCCGACCGTACCCGGTCAGGTCACGCAGTCGCTGTCAGCGCTTCCGTGACTTCGTAGTCGGCGACCTCGTGGAAGTCCTCGTAGTAGGCGCTCACCGCCATGAACTCCGGCGGGTGCTGGGCGCAGACGACCTGGTCGGCCTCGGCGGCAAGCATCTCGTACGCCTCCTGCGAGCCGACCGGGACGGCGACCACGACCCGGCGGGCGCCGAGGTGGCGGGCGACCTGGACGGCGGCGCGGGCGGTGGCGCCGGTGGCCAGGCCGTCGTCGACGATCACGGCGGTGCGCCCGGTCAGGTCGAGCGGCGGTCGACCGGCGCGGTAGAGCCGTTCCCGCCGGTCCAGTTCGGCCTCCTCGCGGCGGACGACCTCGGCGACGTCGTCCTCCGTGAGCCGGCTGGCCACGACGTCGTTGAGGACCCGTACGCCGCCGGGGCCGAGCGCGCCGAAGGCCACCTCGGGTGCCCACGGCATGCCGAGTTTCCGGACGACCAGCACGTCCAGGGGCGCGCCGAGACGCTCGGCGACCACCCGGGCCACGGGCACGCCGCCGCGCACCAGCCCGAGGACGATGACGTCCGGTGCACCGATGAGTGCGGTGAGCCGTTCGGCGAGCGTCCGGCCCGCCTCTTCGCGGTCGCGGTAGGTGGTCATGCCTCAGGTCTACGCCGTGTCGCCGGCCTTCGCCCGCCGGTTCGCGGAAACCGGGGGGTGCAGGGCGGGGGCCCACGCGAGGAGGGCGAGCGGATAGAGCAGGTAGCCGAAGCGGGTCGTGGGCATCAGCAGGATCGCGGCGAGCAGGCCGTACCCGCAGATCAGGGCGGCGGCGACGGCGGTGCGGGGCGGACGGCGGGCGAGCCGGACGGCGATGGCCAGCCCGGCGGCGAGCAGGAGGGCTGCGGCGACGGCGCGGCCGGCGGGCAGCGCGGTGGCGATCAGGTGGCCGGGGAACGGCGACTGTGCGGGGCTGGTCACCAGGCCGTGCCCGAGCGGGAAGCGGAGCACGTTCTCGACCAGCGCGTCGCGGTCGACGAGTAGCGCCGGCAGCAGCGCGGCGGCGGGCAGGCCGATGGCGCCCGCGGCGACCCGTAGGCCGGCCCGCCGGGTCAGCCCCCAGATGATCAGCACGAGGGCGACCGGCCAGGCGAAGAGCTTCAGCGCCCCGGCCAGGCCGACCGCGAGGCCGGCCCGGCCCGGGCGTCCGGTGGCGGCGAGGGCGAGGGCGAGCAGGCAGAGCGCGAGTACGGGCAGGTCGTCGCCGCCGGTGGCGAGGGTGAGCGCGCAGACCGGGAGGACGGTGGCGGCCTGTACGCCGCGGAGGAGGGCGGCGCCGGTGTGGTCGTCCGCGGTCAGGCGCACGCCGCGGAGGAGGGCGCGGACGGCCAGGGCGAGCGCCAGCGCGGCCCCGACGGCGAACCAGACGCGGGCGTCGGTCCACCAGGCGTCGACGGCCGCCCGGGGCAGCCCGAACAGTGCCATTCCCGGCTGGTACGGGGTGTAGCCGAGCAGTTGTTCGCCGGGTGGCAGGGCGGCGATCGCGTCGTGCCCGAGGTACGGCGTGCCGGTGTCGACCAGCCGCCGGCCGGACTCCTCGACGACCAGCACCTCCTCCTGTGCCCGGTCGGTGCGTCCGCCGGACCGTTGGACGCTCTGCCAGGCCAGCGGCAGCAGGGCGGTGGCGAACCAGGCGAACCCGGTGACCGCCCAGCGGGCCCGCAGCCCGGCCGGCGGCGATCCGGGGTCGCGCCGGCGCAGCAGGAGTTGGCCGGTGGCGGCGAGGGCGGCGAGGAGGTATCCGACGGCGGCGACGGCGCCCCAGGCGCGGTGCGGGGCGAGGGTGGACGTGGCGGCCGTGATCGCGGCGAAGGCCGCCGAGGCGGCGTACAGGCCGAGGTCGAGGGCGAGGCCGCCGGCGGCGGAGTGGAGGGGCTGCCAGCCACGGCGGCGGGCGGTCGGGGCGGCGGTCACGCGGGCCAGTCTGGCAGCAGGTGCGCGTCGCAGCGTCAGGCGGGCAGGTGGCGGTCGGTGCGGCCGCGCCCGCCCGGCCGGCGGCCCGGGGCGAGCCGGATCACGGCTCCGGCGTCGTGCAGCGGAGGCGCGAGGGTGCCGGGGCTGCCGCCGGAGCCGCGCCGGAACGCCGCGAGGAGCGTGCCGGCGGGCATCGGCCGGGCGAAGAGGTGCCCCTGGCCGGCGGTGCAGCCCAGCTCCCAGAGGGCCCGGCGCTGTGGCTCGCTCTCCACGCCCTCGGCCACCACGTCGAGCCCGAGGCTGCGGCCCAGGTCGAGGGTGGAGCGGATGACGGCGGCGGCCTCGGCGGAGGTCTGCATGGCGGTCACGAAGCTGCGGTCGATCTTCAGCTCGTGTACGGGGATGCGGGAGAGCAGCGACAGGGAGGAGTAGCCGGTGCCGAAGTCGTCGAGCGCCAGCCGGACCCCCTCGTCGCGCAGCCGGTTGAGCACCCGGTCGACCACGTCGAGCTGGCTGAGGGTGAGCGTCTCGGTCAGCTCCAGCACCAGCCGGTCGGGGGGCAGGTCGTGGGCCCGCAGCCGGGCCAGCACGGAGCCCGGGAAGCGGGCGTCGAGGAGGCTGCGCGGCGACACGTTGACCGCCACCGGCACGTCGAAGCCGGCGTCGCGCCAGCTGACCGCCGCGATCAGTGCCTGGTCGAGGATCGCCTCGGCGAAGGCGGGGAGCAGGCCGGAGCGTTCCACCGCCTCCAGGAAGCGCAGCGGGTCGATCATCCCGTGGGTGGGGTGGTGCCAGCGGGCGAGGGCCTCGGCGCCGGTGACCCGGCCGGTGCCCAGGTCGACGATGGGCTGGAAGTTGACGGTGAACTCGTGGTCGGCGACGGCGCGCGGCAGTTCGCCGCCGAGGGTGAGCCGGCCGAGGTCGGCGGTGTCGCGGGTCGGGGCGTACGTCGAGGTCCGCTGCCCGGCCCGTTTGGCCTGGTACATCGCCACGTCCGCGCGGCGCAGCAGTTCCGGCATGCCGCCGGTGGCGGGTGCGGCGGCGATCCCGCCGCTGGCCTCGACGCTGATCCGCATGCCGTCGAGGTCGAACGGCTCGTGCAGCGTGGCGAGCAGGGTCTCCGCGCGGTGTGCGGCCACCGCCGGGGCCGGCAGACCCCGCAGGAGTACGGCGAACTCGTCGCCGCCGAGCCGGGCCACCAGGTCCCCCTCCTGGGCGGCGTCGCGCAGCCGCTCGGCGACCTGGATCAGGACGTGGTCCCCGGCGGCGTGCCCGAGGGTGTCGTTGACCTCCTTGAAGTGGTTGAGGTCGATCAGCACCAGCGCGGTCACCCCGTCGGCGTGCCGGGTGTTGAGGTGTTCGGTGCCCTGGTCGAGCAGGTGCCGGCGGTTGGCCAGCCCGGTCAGCGCGTCGTGGGTGGCGGCGTACGCGTGCTCGTCGGCGACCCGGGCCAGTTCGGCGTACGCCTGCGCGTTGCGTACCGCCGTGCACAGCGCCGAGGCGAAGGTGCGCAGCGTGTACTCCTCCCGCTCGGAGAGCTGCACGGGCCCCCGGAACCGCAGTCGCAGTACGCCCACGTCGACCGTGCGGTCGTGCCCCTCCAGGGCGGCGGTGACCACGGTGCCGTCCACGGAGGTCGGCTCGCCGGCCGGCCCGTCGTACGTGCTGCCGGCCGCGCCGCCGCGGACGGTCCGGCCGCCGTCGCGCAGCTCGATCTCCACCTCGTCGGCGGAGAACAGCTCGGCGGCCTGGGTGACGGCGGTGGTGAGGACCTTGTCCAGGTCGACCACGTTGAGCGCGTCGGTGGTGCGGGCCAGCCGCTGCCACGCCTGCTGCTCGGTGCGGGCCTTGACCCGGTTGGAGTAGAGCAGGTGGAGGCTGAGTACGAGGGGCGGCACCGCCAGCAGGAGGCGGGGATCCCCATGGAGGATGAACAGCGTGGTGACGATGAGGACGAAGCGCGCCAGCGCGCTCGTCAGGCGCAGCCCGAGGTCCTCGCGGAAGAGCTGCCTGAGCCGGGTGCCGGTGGCGAGTGCGATGACCGGGAGGGTCAGCACTTCGTCGAGGACCACCGTGACGGCGTAGGCGACCCCGATCGGGCCGAGGGCCGGCCACAGGTCGGTGATCGGTGGTGACCCTCCGGCCGCGTGGAGGGCAGCCCCGCCACCCACCGCCAGCAGCATGGTCTTGGCCACCCCGAAGGCGGCCTTCAGCGGCGGGAGCTTGGCGAGGTACTGGGCTATCGCCACCCCGACCCCGGTGGTCAGGATCACCAGCGGAGTCGGCGCGACCGCCAGGCTCAGGATGATCGCTGTCTCGCTCCAGGAGATCGCGTGGACCGTCGCGCGAATCCGGATCCGCCACTTGATCGTCATGGCGAGGAGCGCCAGACAGATCAGGGTGAGCGAGAGCGTCAGGTGGTTACGGGACCAGTCCAGTTTCGTCAGCTCGCGCAGACACAGGGCGGCCGCGATGGCGGCCACAACGCAGACGAGGCCGACGTGCAGCGTCAGCCGCCGCTCGGCCTCTGTCTTGCCCACGTTCAGTCGTGTCACGGCATCCCGACTGCCTCCGCCTGCTAAGCACGCCAAGATTACCCGCGGTCACGCGCCAGCCACAATCCTCAGTTCCACTCGTGTGCCGACATCGCTATCCCTCCCCGGTATCGCCTTGGCCCTTGCGCCGCTGTGTTCCGCGACGCCGACAGCCTAAGTGCGGTTCGGCCAATTATGGAGGGATATATGTGACTATGGGCAATGGATGAGAACCGCGCCCTACGGCGTGACTTTGTGCTTCCGGGCGGGAACTCAGTGCTGTGTTTCTACCGACTTCCGGTTAACGCTAGATAATGAACCGGTGGCGGCGTCGGCGGCATCGGACACGACGGTGCAGTTTGCAGCGGCCGGCGGCCCGGACGCCGGCTCGTGGCGCGGACCTCGGGCACCCCGCGTGGTGGAGGCCACCGCTTCCGTGCCGGTACGCCCCGTCCGCCCGGTGGTTTCGTCAGCGCCGACCCTCCGCTGCCGCCCTCGACGAGGTCACGCAACGACCGGAGCAAGATGCACTCCGCAAGTTGCCCCTGCCGCCCCGATCGACTCGCGACCGGGCAATTCTCCGGTGGTGATGATCGCTTCCGTGGCGTTGCGGAGTCAATCAGGTGACATCGTTCCGCCGATGACATCCCGAGTCACCGCCCACCGGGGAGGACGCCTATCGGGCCGGTCCGTGAAGCGGGTTGGAAACGGTCGCGGGGCAACGGGCAGGAAACGCGTTCCCAATTCGCGACAGGGGTGGTGCCCACTCACCCGAAGGCGCGGCCCGACGCGCGATCGAAAGGGCGGCAGTTGCGGCGGTGCGGGCCCGGCGACGCCGCGTGCCCGTACCGGTGACCCCGCCCGTCCGTACCGGAAAGATAGGCTCGCGGGCGTGACCGATCCCGCGCAGCTCACCCACGTCGATCCGGCGGGCGCGGCCCGCATGGTCGACGTCTCCGCGAAGGCGGTCACCGGCCGCCTGGCCGTCGCCGCCGGCCGGCTCCGCACCACGACGGAGGTCGTCGAGCTGCTGCGCCGCGACGGGTTGCCCAAGGGCGACGCGCTGGCGGTCGGCCGGCTCGCCGGCATCATGGGCGCGAAGCGCACCCCCGACCTGATCCCGCTCTGCCATCCCATCGCCCTGCACGGCGTCACGGTCGACCTGACGCTCACCGACGACACCGTCGAGATCACCGCCACCGCGCGCACGGCGGACCGCACCGGCGTGGAGATGGAGGCGCTGACCGCGGTGGCCGTCGCCGGGCTGGCGCTGGTCGACATGGTCAAGGCGGTCGACCCGGCGGCCAGCGTGGAGGCGGTCCGGGTGCTGCGCAAGGAGGGCGGCAAGACCGGCCTGTGGGTCCGCCCGCAGGAGCGGCCGTGATCCGGGCGCGGGTGGTCGTGGCGTCCAACCGGGCCGCGGCGGGGGTGTACGCGGACACCAGCGGCCCCCTGCTCGTGGCCGGCCTGCGCGACCTCGGCTGCGAGGTGGACGGGCCGGTGGTGGTGCCCGACGGCGAGCCCGTGGGCGAGGCGCTGCGCGCCGCCCTGGCCGACGGGATCGACGTGGTGCTGACCAGCGGCGGTACGGGGATCAACCCCTCCGACCGCACCCCCGAGGTGACCCGGGCGCTGCTCGACCACGAGATCCCCGGCATCGCCGAGGCGATCCGGGCGCACAGCCGCGACAAGGTCCCCGCCGCCGCGCTCTCCCGGGGGCTCGCCGGCGTCGTCGGCCGGATGCTGGTGGTCAACCTGCCCGGATCGACCGGCGGCGCCAGGGACGGCCTCGCCGTGCTCGGGCCGATCCTCCGCCACGCCGTCGACCAGCTCCGCGGCGGCGACCACTGACGAGACGGGGAGGGCCGCGACCAAGCGGTGGGCGCGGGACCGCTGACGGCGCGACCAACGTGCCGCACCGTTAGGCTCGGCCGGGTGAGCACGGAAACCGCCCCGGCCGCCGAGCCGGCCACCGCGCCCCCGCCCGCCGGCTGGGAGGAGGCCCGGTCCCGGGTGTACGCGGTCGGCCTGGCCGCCGCGCTCCCCGCCGTCAGCCGGCCGCTCGCCGAGACCGACGGGCACACCCTCGCCGAGCCGCTGACCACCCGTACGGACCTGCCCGCCTTCCCCACCTCCAGCGTCGACGGCTGGGCCGTGCGCGGCACCGGGCCGTGGCGGCCGGTCGGGCGGGTGCTGGCGGGCGGCACCCCGGCCCCGCTGACCGACGACGGGACGACCGTCGAGATCGCCACCGGCGCGATGGTGCCGGAGGGCACCACGGCCGTGCTGCGGGTGGAGGAGTCCCGTCGTACGCCGGAGGGGCTCGTCGACGGCACCCCACGGCCGGCGCCGGAGTGGCGCGAGCCGGGCGAGGAGGCGTACGCCGGGGAGGAACTGGTCCCCGCCGGCACGCCGGTGGACCCGGCGCTGATCGGCCTGGCCGCCTCCTGCGGGCACGACAGCCTGCTGGTGCGGCGGCAGCCCCGCGCCGCGCTGCTGGTCTTCGGTGACGAGCTGCTGACCGCCGGCCCGCCCGGCGCCGGCCGGGTGCGGGACGCGCTCGGGCCGGCGGTGCCGGCCTGGCTGCGCCGGTACGGCTGCCTGGTCCGCCCGTCGGACGTGGTCGGACCGGTGGCGGACACGCTCCCGGCGCACGTGGCGGCGCTGCGCGCCGCGCTGGCCACCGCCGACCTCGTGTGCACCACCGGCGGCACGATGCACGGGCCGGTCGACCACCTGCATCCCACGCTGGAGGCGCTCGGCGCCGACTACGTGGTCAACACGGTGGCCGTGCGGCCCGGGTTCCCGATGCTGCTGGCGCGGCTGGTCGACGCCGACGGCCGGGTCCGGTTCGTCGCCGGGCTGCCCGGCAACCCGCAGTCCGCCATCGTCGCCCTGGTCTCGCTGGTCGCCCCGCTGCTGGCCGGCCTGGCGGGTCGCCCGATGCCGGTGCTGCCGCACGTCACGCTCGCCGAACCGGTGCGCGGCCGGGGCGAGTACACCCACCTGGCGCTGGTCCGGTTGGACCGGACCGCCGGCACCGCGCACCCGGTGCGGCACGTCGGCTCGGCGATGCTGCGCGGGCTGGCCGGCGCCGACGGGTTCGCCGTCATCCGCCCCGGCACCTCCGGCGAGCCGGGGGACCGGGTGCCGCTCGTACCGCTGCCGCTGCTGCCCGGGGAGCGTGCGTGGTGACCGCGCCGACGGCCGACGCGTCGGCCCACCAGCCCGCGACGTTCGGCGAGATCACCGACCGGCCGCTCGACCTCGCCGCGCACGAGGCGGCGGTCGCGGACCGCCGGGCCGGCGCGGTGGTCTCGTTCCAGGGGGTGGTCCGCGACCACGACCACGGCCGCGCGGTGACCAGCCTGGAGTACGAGGGCCACCCGAGCGCCGAACGGATCCTGCGCGAGGTCGCGGCCGAGATAGCCGCCGACCCGGACGTCTACGCGGTCGCGGTGTCGCACCGGGTCGGCCCGCTCGCCATCGGCGACGCGGCCCTGGTGGCGGCCGTCAGCACCGCCCACCGGGCCGCCGCGTTCGCGGCCTGCGCCCGCCTGGTCGACGAGGTCAAGGCGCGGCTGCCGATCTGGAAGCGGCAGGTCTTCGCCGACGGCACCGAAGAGTGGGTGAACTGCCCCTGAGGGGCGGTCCACCCGGTCAGCGGCGGAGGCTCGGCGCGGCCTGACGGCCGAACCGGTCGGCGTAGAAGGCCGGCTCGGCGCCGGGGCGCCACGGCAGGGCGGCGACCAGCAGGATCAGGGCCAGCGCCAGCGAGTTCTCCATCAGGGCGCCGAAGAGGCCGTCCTGGTAGTGCGACACCTCGGGGAGCTGGTGCTCGTACGGCCAGATCGGGGAGACCAGGAAGAGCAGGTAGAGCCCGATCGCCGCGACGCCGTGCCGGAGCCCGGTCAGCGTCGGGTACCAGATCGGCGAGCGTAGCCCGGTCACCCCCGGCGGCCCGCCGTACCCGCCCTGACCGGCCCGCTGTGCCAGCCCGCGACTGGCCTCGCGGCGGCGTACGGCGGCGTCGGCCAGGACGATGATCGCCGGGATCACCCAGACCAGGTGGTGCGTCCAGGAGATCGGGCTGATCACGTTAGCGGTGAGGCCGACCAGGGTGAACGCGGTCAGCTCGTCGCCGTCGGCGCGGGCGTTGACGGCCCGGGAGAGGCCGACCGCCAGCATCAGCACCGAGAACGACAGCCAGAGCAGGCCGGGCGTCTCGATCGAGTCGTAGAGCCGGGCCAGCAGCCCCGCCAGCGACTGGTTGGGCGTCATGTCGGCGGCCCCGACCCGCTCGGTCTGCCAGAGCACGCCGCCGAAGTAGGCCCGCGACTCGGTGCCGACGACCGCGAAGGAACCGACCGTCACCGCGATCACCGTGCCGATCGCGGTGGTCGCGGCACGCCACTGCCGCGTGATCATCAGGTAGGCGATGAACAGCGCCGGGGTCAGCTTGACGGCGGTGGCCAGGCCGATGCCCACGCCGGCCCAGGCGCCGCTGTAGACGAAGCGCAGCAGCGGGCCGTCGGTCGGGGGGATGTGGGTGCCCCGGCGGGCCCGCCAGCGCAGTCCGATCAGGTCGGCCATGATCAGTGCGAAGAGGAGCAGGTTCACCTGGCCGTAGCCGAGGGTCTCCCGGGCCGGCTCGACGGCGACCGCCAGCGGCGTCGCGATGCCCACGGTGAACCAGAGGGGCCAGCCGAGCCGGTCGACGATCGGGCGGAGCAGCCCGGCCAGCACGACGGCCAGGGCGGCGATGCTGGCGAGCGCATTGACCGTCCCGGCCAGATCGACCGGCAGGTGCGCCATCGGCAGCATCACCAGACCGCCGAACGGCGGGTAGGTGAAACCCAGGGTGGTGCCGGGTGCGATGAACTCGTAGAGCTCGTGACCGCTCGCCCACCACACCACCGCGCCGTGGTAGATCTTCATGTCGAAGAAGTTGTACGGCCGCCCGAAAGCACCGATGGCGAGCCATGCGGCATAGGCGACGGCGGCCACGATGCCGGTCCGTACGACTGTCCTACGATCGATCCCACGCGTTACGCGACGGACTGGGGCGAGGCGGTCCACCCGTCTTCCGACGGTCGCCGGCATGGCGTGGCCACCCCCGTACCAAGGTCGTCCTACCCGTCCAGGTCCTGCACGGAGCCTAGAACGGCGCCTCACGTTAATGCCTCCCGCGTTATGCGACCGTGTCCGATCCCACACATGTTTTTGACATTTCAACCGCGTTAACGCCTGTCGGGTGGTTCAGGTGATTCGCGGCGTTGACACGTGAGGGGCCGGCCGGAGGGAGGTATCGACGCAGGTCAGCCAGGCAGTCGTCGGGCCGTCGCTGCCGATCGTACGGCGATCCGGGCCTCCCTGCGGGCGGTACGGACGGCTCGCTGCACGGAACGTCGGGAGTGGCCGATCCGGTGACCGGTCCGCCACCGCAGCCCGGGCTTGCCGCCGGTGTCGGCGGCGGCGAGCAGCAGTCCGCCGAGGAGGCCGAGGTTCTTCAGGAAGTGGATCTGGTTGTTGTGCCGCGCCGCCGGGTCGTCGTTGTTCCAGAAGGGATGCCCGGCGAGGGTCACCGGGACCAGCGTGCCGGCGAGAACCAGCGCCGCCGGCCGGGCGAGCCGGCCGGTGGCGAGCATCAGCCCGGCGCCGACCTGCACCGCCGCGTTGACCCGGATCAGCGTCTCGGTGTCGGTGGGGATGCGGGGGTCGGCCTTCTCCAGCAGCGGGGTCACCCGGTCCGTCACGGGCTTCGCGGCCGGGACGAGCCGCCCGGGGTTGCGGAGGTTGGTGAACCCGCTGACCACGAAGATGCCGCTCAGCATGGCGCGGGCGAGGGAACGCACGGGTTTCATGGGTCAGTCATACCCCGTCGACGGCCCGGCTACCCCCGCAACCGCCGATCCGGATCGGCAACCGTGCACGTCGCGCCACGCCGATTCGAGCGACCGTCGCTGATGGACGGGCTGTGAGGGGTAACGTGCCCCGCGTGACGACGCTGCGGTTGCGACCCGAGGACCCGGCCGACACCGGCGCGGTCCGGCGGGTGCTGGCCGCCGCGTTCGCCCGCCCCGACGTGTCCACTCCGCCCGAGGTGGGGCTGGTCGAGGAGTTGCGCGACACCGACGCCTGGGTGCCGGAGCTGGCGATGGTCGCCGAGTACGGCGGCGAGGTCGTCGGCTACGCCCTGCTCACCCGGGTCCGGGTGAAGTCCGACGACCACACCGCGCCGGCGCTGGCGCTCGGTCCCGTGGCGGTCGCGCCGCACCGGCGGCGGATCGGGCTCGGCACGGCGGTGGTGCAGGCCGCCCTCGAAGCGGCCACCGAGCTGGGCGAGCGGCTGGTGGTGGTGCTCGGCGACCCCGGCTACTACCACCGGTTCGGCTTCGGCCGGGCGGACCGGTTGGGCCTGACCAGCCCCTGGTCGGGTCTCGGCGACCCCTGGCAGGCGCTGGTGCTGCCGCCGGCCACGAGCGGCGAGGGCCCGCCGCCGCGCGGCGAGGTGCTGTTCCCGCCGCCCTGGTCGAAGGTCTGAGGCGCTGTTCCCGCCGCCCTGGTCCGAGGTCTGACGCCCGCGTCGCACGCCGACCGTCCTGGCGCCACATGCCCGTCGGCCGGTCAGGCCGGTTGGGTACGCAGGTAGCGGCCGAAGTGGGGGACGGTGAAGGCGACCGTGCCGCGTTCACCGGAGTAGATCAGGCCCTTCTTGATCAGCGCGTCCCGGGCCGGGGAGAGGCTGGCCGGCTTGCGCCCCAAGGCCCGGGCGATCTCCGCCGTCGGCACGGCGGCGTCCATGTCGTCGCGGCCTCCGCCGTCTGCCTCGCCCTCCACCAGGGACAGCGTGGCCATGGCCCGCATGTACTCGCGTTCGGCCGGGGTGGCCCGTTCGAAGCGGGAGCCGAAGAATCCCACGGCCAGCTCGGCCTCGGCCTCGGGCGCGGCGACCCGTACGTCGGCGGCGGTGATCGGCGAGCGGGGCGCGTGGTCCCACGTCGCCTTGCCGTACGCCTGGACGAAGTACGGGTAGCCGCCCGACTTCTCGTAGAGCAGGTCGAGCGCCTTCTGCTCGTACTCGACCTCCTCGCGCTCGGCCGGCGCGCAGAGCGCCTGGTCGGCGGCGATCCGGTCGAGCCGGTCGATGCGCTGGTAGCGGAAGAGCCGCTCGGAGTACGACTTGGCCGCGCTGAGCACGGCCGGCAGGTGCGGCAGCCCGGCGCCGACCACGATCAGCGGCGCGCCGAGCTGGGACAGCTCGTGACAGGCGGCGCAGAGCGCGGAGACGTCCTCCGGGCCGAGGTCCTGCATCTCGTCGATGAAGACCGCGATGCCGGTGCCGACGTCGGCGGCCACCGCCGCGGCGTCGGTGAGCAGCTCGACCAGGTCGATCTCGATGTCGCCGGAGTCGGCACGGCCGCTGGCGGCGGGCACGTCGATGCCCGGCTGCCACCGGTCGCGCAGCTTCGGGGCGGCGTTGGCGCGACCGGTCGGCGCGGTCCGCTGGGCGAACGCCTTGAGCACGCCGAGGAAGGCGTCGATCCGGTCGGGCGCGCGGTGCCGGGGCGCCAGCTCCCGGACGGCCATGTGCAGCGCGGCGGCGATCGGGCGGCGCAGCGACTGGTCCGGCCGGGCCTCGATCTTGCCGCTGCCCCAAAGGTGGTTGATGGCCTGGGAGCGGAGGGTGTTGAGCAGCACCGTCTTGCCGACCCCGCGCAGGCCGGTGAGCATCAGGCTGCGTTCGGGCCGACCCCGGGCGATGCGCTCCAGCACGACGTCGAAGACGTCCAGCTCGCGCCCCCGACCGGCGAGCTCGGGGGGACGCTGGCCGGCGCCCGGGGCGTACGGGTTGCGGACCGGATCCACGCATCGCACAGTATCGGGCCGTCTAGCTGGGGAACTAGACATCCGTAGATGGGGCAACCGGCGTGTCGGGCACCGGATCGGTCTCGACACAAAACTAGGGCTGTCTAGCGTCCATGCTAGACAGCCCTAGTTTTGGTAATCAGCGCTTCTTCAGGCAGAGCACGAAGTCGAGGAAGTCCACCGAGTTGTCGTGCACGTAGTTCGCGGTCGCCTCCGGGGCCCGGGTCTTGCACCGGTCGCCGTCCGCCGTGCCCGGGATCCGCAGCAGCACCTCGTACGTGTTGGGACCGCAGGGCACCTTCCGCAGCTCGGCCTTGCTGGCCGTGCCGTCGTTGACCACGCAGTCGCCCTTGGCGAAGTCCCTCCTGGACGGGCTCGGCCTGGCGGAGGTCGGCGCCGCGCTGGGCTCGTCGGTCGGCTCGGCCGTCGGGTCGTCCGTCGGCTCCGTCGTCGGCTGTCCCGTCGGGGCGGCCGAGGCGCTCACCGTCGGGGCAGCGATCGGGTCCTCGTCGCCGCCCTGCCAGAACGCCCAGCCGGCCAGGCCGAGGCACGGGCAGAGCAGGAGCACCACCACCAGGCCGATGACCAGCGCGATCTTGCCGCCGCTCTTCTTCGCCGGCGGAGCGCCCAGCGGCATCCCGTACCCGCCGGGCACCGGCGGCGGGGCGCCCCACTGGTTGCCGGGCGCGGGCGTCGGCCCGGCCGGCGGATACGGTCCCGCCGCCGGATAGCCCCCCTGGCCCGCGGGCGGCTGCGCCCCGGGCGGCGGCGGGTAACCCGCCCCGGAGGTCGGCGGCGGCGGGTAACCCGCGCCGGAGGTCGGCGGCGGCGGGTACCCGGCCCCGGAGGTCGGCGGCGGGTAGCCCGCGCCGGAGGTGGGCGGCGGGGGGTAGCCCGGTTCCGGGGCCGGCGGCTGCGCGGGCTGGTTCCACGCAGGGTCCGGCTGGCCCCACTGCGGGTTGGCCGGCGGCTCACCGCCGGCCGGCGGCTGGCCCCACTGTGGGCTGCTCCCGGGCTGCTGTTGGCCCCACTGCGGGTCACTTCCCGCTTGCGGCTGCCCCCACTGCGGTTCGCCGCCGGCCGGTGGCTGGCCCCACTGCCCGGCGGCCGGCGGCTGCCCCCACTCCGGCAGGGTCGGGTCGATGGGTGGCGGGCCGCCCGGGGTGCCGGGCGGGCGCTGGTAGGGGTCGTCCGGCTGCGTGGGTGATCCGTAGGTCGTCATCTCTTCCTCAGGGGTGCGGTGGCTCAGCGCTGCTTCAGGCAGAGCACGAAGTCGAGGGTGTCCAGCTCGCTGTCGAAGAAGTACCAGTTGGTGTAGCCGTCAACCTTGGCGCACTTCGCGGCGGCGTCCTTCTCGCCGCTGGTCGCCCCGTCGATCCGGCGCAGCACCTCGTAGGACTGCGGCGCGCAGTCGCTGATCAGCAGCTTGGGCTTGCCACCGGCCGGCCCGTCGTTGCGGACGCACTGGCCGGCCTTGACGAAGCGCGGGTCGGTGGAGGACTCGGGGGCGGGTGTGCTCGGCGCGGCGGCCGTCGCGCTCGCCGGGGCTTGCGGCGGGTCGGTCCTCGCCGCAGGCGCGGGCCCGCTCGGCGTGGCGACGGGCGTCCTGTCGTCCTGACCGAGCAGGTGGAGCACCGCGGCCCCGCCGACCAGGACCAGCAACGCCACCGTGGCCAGCACCGCGACGACCGGGCCCGCCCGCCCGCGCCGACGCCGCGGCGGCGGGGCGGGACCTTCCGCGTACGGGGAGGGGACCCCGTCGCTCCGGGAGGCGTACGGCACCGGGCCGTGCCCAGGCGGGATCGCGCCGTACGCGTCCTCCCAGCGGTCCTGCCCCGGGGGGCCGGCCGACGGACCGTACGACTCGTCGGGGCGCCGCCCGTGCCACGGGTCCGGGTTCCCGCGACCCGGTGCTCCGTAGTTCGCCATGCACGCCTCCCGTGCGAGTGGTGAGAGGCCGGCCACCAACGAGGGACGCCGACGCCGAGGCCACCGTAGCGTGTCCACCGATGAGCCCACCTCCACCGAGTGCGCAGCCGCCCGTCGACGCAGGTACCCGGCCCGGCCCGGACGCCGCGACGGGTCGTACGGCTGCCGCCACGCCGACCCTGCTCTGGACCGCACTGCTGCTGGTCTACGTCCTGTGGGGCTCCACCTACCTGGGCATCCGGATCGCGGTGGAGTCCATGCCGCCGCTCGGCTCGGCGGCCGCCCGGTTCGCCGCCGCCGGCCTGGTGCTGGCGCTCGTGCTGCGGGTGCGGCGGGGGCGGGGCGCGCTGCGGGTCGACCGGCGACAGCTCGCCTCGGCCGCGCTGGTCGGGGTCCTCCTGCTGGCCTGCGGCAACGGGCTGGTGGTGCTCGCCGAGTCCGGTCCGGTGGGGGTGGCGGTGCCCTCCGGGATCGCCGCCCTGCTGGTGGCGACCGTGCCGCTGCTGGTGGTGCTGCTGCGTACGGTCACCGGAGACCGACCCCGGTCGTGGACGCTGGCGGGGGTGACGCTGGGCTTCGTCGGCCTGGTGCTGCTGGTGCTGCCGACCGGCGGGGCGTCCGCCGTGCCGCTCACCGGGGCGCTGACCGTGGTCGCCGCGGCCACCTGCTGGTCGATCGGCTCCTTCCTCTCCGGCCGGATCCGGATGCCCGCCGATCCGTTCGTCGCCACCGTCTACGAGATGCTCGCCGGGGCGGCGGCGCTGGCCGTCCTCTCGGTGGGCCGGGGCGAGCTGCGCGGCTTCGACCTGGGCGCGGTGACCGCCCGGTCGTGGCTCGCGCTCGCGTACCTGACGGTGGCCGGCTCGCTGGTGGCCTTCACCGCGTACGTCTGGCTGCTGCACCACGCCCCGATCTCGCTGGCCTCCACGTACGCCTACGTCAACCCGGTGGTCGCGGTGGCGCTCGGCGCGCTGTTCGCCGCCGAGCCGGTCACCGCGCGGGTGGTGCTCGGCGGCGCGGTCATCGTCGCCGGGGTGGCCCTCGTGGTGAGCACCGAGAGACCGCGACGTCGCGCCCGGGGGACCGCGCCGGAGCCGTCGCGCCGGTAGCGTCCGGCCCGTGTCGACCGGGCTGCTGGCAGGCGTGGCGCTGCTCGGCGCCCTGGCCGGCCTCGCCGCACCCCGGGTCGCCCGCCACTTCACCGCCCCGCTCGCGCCGCGCGTCGCCGCGGCAGGGTGGGGTGCGACGGCGGGTGCGGTCGTGTTCGCCGGGCTCGCGGCGGCCATGGGGGCGGATCCGGTCCTGCCGGTCCTCCTCGTGCTGGCCGCCGTCGGGCTGGTGCTCGCCCTGGTCGACCTGTCCTGCCTGCGCCTGCCCGACCCGCTGGTCGGCGCCGCCGCGCTGGTCGCCGCCGTCGGCCTGGCCGGCGCGGCGGCGACGTCCGGCAGCCCCGGGCGCCTGCTCGGCGCGGTGGGCGGGGCGGCGCTCTGCTTCGCCTGCCACGTGGTGCTGGCGGTGCTGCCCGGCTCCCGGCTCGGCTTCGGCGACGTGAAGCTCGCCGCCGTCCTGGGCCTGCCGCTCGGCTGGCTCGGCGGGTCGTCCCTGGCGCTCGGGCTGCTCCTGCCGCACCTGCTGCACGGTGTGCTGGTGCTCGTCCTGCTGGTCGCCGGCAGGGTGCGCCGTGACACCCCGCTCCCGCTGGGCCCGGCCCTCCTCACCGGCGCGTGGCTGGCCGCCCTGACCGCCTAGCGGCACCGCCGTGGCGGCCAGCGCCGACATCGTCGTGCTGACGCGCCGACCGGAGCCGCGACGACCTGCCGACGCGCCGGTCAGATGAGGCGGAGCTGGCGGTCGCGGGGGCGGCGGGGTTCGGCCTCGCCGAAGCGCTCGAAGAGGCCCGGGTCGATGACGTCGAGGAACGGCGACGGGGCGCACTCGCGTTCCGTGCCGTGCCGGCTGCGGCGGGCGGCGTGCGTCACGTACAGCCGGTCCTGGGCCCGGGTCAGCCCGACGAAGAAGAGCCGCCGTTCCTCGGCGATCGCGTCGGGGTCGGGGGTGCTGCCGGGCCAGCGCAGCGGGAGCAGCCCGTCCTCGGCGCCCACCAGGAAGACCACCGGGAACTCCAGCCCCTTGGCGGCGTGCAGGGTGAGCAGGGTGACCGCCTCGGCGCGGGGGTCGAGCGCGTCCACCTCCGCGCCGGTGGCGAGCTGGGACAGGAACAGCGGCAGGTCGTCGCCGCAGCGGCGGGCCAGCGGGGTGAGCAGGTCGACGGCCGACCGGACGTCCTCCGGGCGGACCGTGTTGGCGCCGTCCAGGGTCGGCACGGCGAAGCGCTCCGCCAGCACCTGCCCGGCCAGCCGGACCCGCACGGCCAGCGAGCCGTCGAGCCCGTCGGCGTGGCGCAGCTCGCGGGCGATGGCGGCCACCCCGGGCCGGTCGCGCAGCCGGTCGTGCGAGCGCTTCTGCACCGGGATGTTCGCCCGCGCCAGCGCGTCCACGATCGGTGCGGCCTGCGCGTCGGTGCGGTAGAGCACCGCGATGTCGGAGAAGGACAGCGAGGTCGACCGGCCGTCGATCCGCCCCGAGTCCAGCGACCGGTGGGAGAGGCCGCCGACCAGCTCGTCGATGGTGCGTACGACGAAGTCGGCCTCGTCGGCGACGGACGCCGCCGGGTAGCGACCCACCAGCGGGGCCTCCGGGTCGAGCCGGGCCGGGTCGAGCCGGCGGCCCCGCACCAGCGACGACGGCGCGATGGCCTGCACGGCGGCGGCCAGGATCGGGGCCGACGAGCGGTAGTTGCGGTTCAGCCGCACCAGCCGGGCGTCGGTGAAGTCCTGCGAGAAGCGCAGGAAGTAGCCGACGTCGGCGCCCCGGAACGAGTAGATCGCCTGGTCCGGGTCACCGATCGCGCAGAGGTTGCCGTCGGCGGGGCTGAGCAGCCGCAGCAGCTCGTACTGCACCTCGTCGACGTCCTGGTACTCGTCGACGAAGATCCAGCGCCAGCGCTCCCGGTAGTGCCGGACCAGCTTCCTGTCGGCCTTCAGCAGCGCGACCGGCAGGGTCAGCAGCTCGTCCAGGTCCACCAGGTCCTGCTTGCGCAGCAGCGCCGCGTAGCCGGCCTCGTCGTCGCCCGCCTCGGCGCGGGCCTCCGCCCGCTGGGCGTCGTCGGCGATCCGGAAGTCCGCCGGCAGGCCGGCGGCGTCGGCGTTCTCCCGCAGGATGGTCAGGCCCAGCGAGTGGAAGGTGCCGACGGTGACGTCCTCGGCGACCGGGCCGAGCAGGCCGTCGAGGCGGTGCCGCAGCTCCTCGGCGGCCCGCCGGGTGAACGTGATCGCCAGGCACTGCTCCGGGAAGACGTTCAGTTCCGCGCAGAGGTAGGCGATCCGGTGGGTCAGCGTCCGGGTCTTGCCGGTGCCCGGCCCGGCGACGATGAGCAGCGGACCGCCCGGTGCGGAGGCGGCCACCCGCTGCATGGCGTCCAGGCGGTCCAGCAGGCCGGTGCCGACCTCCTCCATGCCGGCGAGCATCGGCTCGAACGGCTCGTGCGGCGAGGGCGTCGGCGCGATCGGGGGCGGGGGCGCGGCCGACGCGGCCTTGCGCTTCGGTTCGGGCTTGGCCGCCGCCGGGCGCTTGGCCCGGGGCTTCGGCGCCGGCTCCGTCGGGGTGCGCTGCGCCGGCACGGGTACGTCGAAGAGCGTCTCCTGCGCCCCGCCGGCGTTGCCGCCCAGCTCGGCCGGGTCGAAGAGGGTGATGACGCCGTACTCGCCGTCGTAGCCGGGGACGCGGCGGACGTCGCCCCGGCGCAGCCGGCCGATGCCCTCGGCGAGCAGTTCCCCGCCGACCCGGCCGATCTCGTCGAGCGGCGTGGTGGTGAGGATCTCCAGCTCCGGGCCGAGGGCGGCGACCAGCTCGTGGAGCTTCCCCTCGACCTTCTTGGACCGGGCGCCCACCTTGTTGATCTCGCCGAGCACCTCGGCCAGCGGCACCAGGTGGGTGACGTCGCGGGCGTGCGCTGGCCGGTGCCCCGACGGCCGGTCGGCCAGCTCCTCGACCCGGCTGAGTACGCCGACGGTCAGCGGCTTGCCGCACTCCGGGCAGCGGCCGTCGGCGGCCCGGGTCTTCTCGGGCGACCAGTTGACCCCGCAGAGCCGGTGCCCGTCCGCGTGGTACTTGCCCTCCTCCGGGAAGAACTCGATGGTCCCGGCGAGCCCGTCGCCGGTACGCAGGGCGTCCCGGATCGCGAAGTAGTCGCGGGCGGTGGCGAAGACGGTGGCCTCCCGGGCCAGCGCCGGCGGCGAGTGCGCGTCGGAGTTCGACACCAGCCGGTAGCCGTCCAGGCTGCCGACGCGCCAGTTCATCTCGGGGTCGGAGGAGAGGCCGGTCTCCACCGCGAAGATGTGCCCGGCCAGGTCGGCGTAGCAGTCGGCGATCGCGTCGAAGCCCGACTTGGAGCCCAGCGCGGAGAACCACGGGGTCCAGATGTGCGCCGGCACGAGGTAGCCGTCGGCGCTGGCCTCCAGGGTGATCTCCAGCAGGTCCCGGGAGTCCAGGCCGAGGATCGGCCGGCCGTCCGAGCCGAGGTTGCCGATCCGCCCGAGCGCGGTGTTGAACCGGGCCACCGCGTCCAGGTCGGGCAGGTAGATCAGGTGGTGCACCTTGCGGGTGCGGTCGTCCCGCTTGTAGATCGTGGAGATCTCCACGCTGAGCATGAACCGGACCGGGTCCGCCTCCGCCTCGCTCGCCAGCCGGGGCGGCAGCCGGCGGGCGATGTCCCGCTCCGCCTCCGGGCTGAGCCGGTGCAGGCCGGGCTCGGCCGGGTGCAGCGTCTCGCGGAGGTGGTCGTACCAGGCGGGGTGGGTGAAGTCGCCGGTGCCGAGCACCCCGATGCCCTTGCGCCGCGCCCACCAGCCGAGGTTGGGCAGGGTGAGGTCGCGGCTGCACGCGCGCGAGTACTTCGAGTGGATGTGCAGATCCGCGACGAACGGCGAGAGGCCGCCGGGGGGTGCGGGACTGAACGGAGGCACGCCGCATCCTGTCACGCCCGCGCCATTACGCACCCGTCGCCACGCACACCCGTGACCTGAGCATCCGGTGCTGGACAACGCCGGCCGCCCGCGCTATGGGTCAGCGGGAGCGCAGCTCCACCAGGGTGATCTGCGGCTCCGCGCCGACGCGGACCGGCGGGCCCCAGAAGCCGGCGCCGTTGGTGACGTAGACCTTGGTGCCGTCGACCTCGCCCAGGCCGGAGACCACCGGCTGCTGGAGCTTCACCAGCAGGTTGAACGGGACCATCTGGCCACCGTGGGTGTGCCCGGAGAGCTGGAGGTCGACGCCGAACTTCGCCGCCTCCACCGCGGCGACGGGCTGGTGGGCGAGCAGCACCACCGGCCGGTTCGGGTCGCGGTCGCCGAGCGCCGCCGCGTAGTCCGCCGGGGCGGCCAGGCCGGTGCCGACGGCGGTGACGTCGTTCACCCCGGCCAGGTCGAGCACGCCGCCCCGGGCCTGGATCTCCGTCCGCTCGTTCTGCATGACCCGCAGGCCGAGCCGGTCCAGCTCCTGGACCCACTCCTCGACCCCGGAGTAGTACTCGTGGTTGCCGGTGACGAAGTAGCTGCCGTGCCGGGAGCGCAGGCCGCGCAGCGGCTCGGCCGCCTCGCCCAGCTCGGCGACCGAGCCGTCGACCAGGTCGCCGACGACGGCGACGATGTCGGCGTCCAGGCGGTTGATCGCGGCGACGATCCGCTCGGTGTGCGCCCGCCCGCGCAGCGGGCCGAGGTGGATGTCGGAGACCGTGGCGATCCGCAGGCCGTCCATGCTGCGGGGCAGCTTGGCCAGCGGGATCTGCACCCGGTCGAGCTGCGGCGGGCCGAGGGCGGTGCGGATGCCGTACCCGGTGAGGCCGGTGGCGGTGAGCCCGGCGAAGATCGCTGCCCCACGGGCGAGCAGCAACCGGCGGGCCGGGTCGTGGTCGGGCTGCGCGACGGCGTCGGCGGCCGGCGGGTCGGCCGGGCCCGCCGCGCCCACCATGGCGGGCTCGGGCGCGGCGGCGGTCGGCTCCGCGGCGGCGACCCGGCGGCGCAGCACGAGCTTCGTCACCGCCATCGGCACTTCCAGCGCCACGAGCAGGACCAGCAGGTAGAACATGACGGCGAGCCAGAGGTAGCCCGGCCACGCAAGCCAGTAGAGGCCCGCCTGGGTGCCGGCCATGGTCGCCGGTACGAGCAGCGCGAGCACCAGGGCGGTGATCCCGCCGATCCGGCGCCAGCGCCCCGGGGCGGTGGTGTCCCGGACCAGGCGCTTCCAGAGGTAGAGGTGGATCAGGCCGGTGATCAGGGCCATGGTGGCGACGAACGCCAGTGCCGCCAGCATGTGTGTGCCTCCCTCAGCCGCCCGCGAAGGGCGGCAGGACGTCGATCGTGGCCCCGGCCGTCAGCGGTGCCCGCCGATCATGACAGGTGACGCCGTCGACCAGGAAACTCGCCACCGTCAGGACGGCGGCGAGGCGCTCACCGTGCCGGTCGGTCAGCTCCACGACGAGTTCGTCCAGGGACCGCCCGGCGGATGCGGTCTCCTCGGTCCGGCCGGCGGCGGCCCGCGCCCCGGCGAAGTAGCGGACGGTCAGCGGCGCCCCGGCGTCGGCCACCCGGGCCTGTTCTGCCACGGTCAGCCTCCGATCGCGGACATCGGCCGGGCGGGCTGGAGGAAGGCCGGGTCGTCGATGCCGTGCCCGGCCCGCTTGCCCCACATCGCGGCCCGCCAGCGTCGGGCCAGCTCGTCGTCGTCCGCCCCGGCCCGCAGCGCGCCGCGCAGGTCGGACTCCTCGGTGGCGAAGAGGCAGGCGCGCACCTGCCCGTCGGCGGTCAGCCGGGTGCGGTCACAGTCGCCGCAGAACGGCCGGGTGACGCTGGCGATCACGCCGACCCGGGCGGGGCCGCCGTCGACCAGCCAGGTCTCGGCCGGCGCCGCGCCGCGTTCCGCCGGGTCGGGGGTCAGGTCGAACTCCCCGCGCAGAGTGGCCAGGATCCCGTCGGCGGTGACCATGGTCGCGCGGTCCCAGCCGTGCTGGGCGTCCAGCGGCATCTGCTCGATGAACCGCAGTTCGTAGCCGTGCGCGAGGGCGAAGCGGAGCAGCCGCGGCGCCTCGTCGTCGTTTACGCCGCGCATGAGCACCGAATTGATCTTGACGGGGGTGAGCCCGGCGGCGGTCGCCCCGGCCAGCCCGGCCAGCACGTCCGCCAGGCGCGGGCGCCGGGTCAGCCGGGTGAACCGCTCCGGGTCCAGCGTGTCCAGCGAGACGTTCACCCGGTCCAGCCCGGCGGCGCGCAGCGTGGGGGCGAGCCGGTCCAGCCCGATGCCGTTGGTGGTCAGCGAGATGCGGGGGCGCGGCTCCAGCGCCGCCACGGCGGCCACGATGCCGGCCAGGCCGGGCCGGATCAGCGGTTCCCCGCCGGTGAACCGCACCTCGGTCACGCCGAGCAGGCGTACCGCGACCCCGACCAGCCGGACGATCTCGTCGTCGCCGAGCAGTTGCGGGCCGGGCAGCCAGGCCAGCCCTTCGGCCGGCATGCAGTAGGTGCAGCGCAGGTTGCACTTGTCGGTCAGGGAGACCCGCAGGTCCCGGGCGACGCGGCCGTACCGGTCGGCGAGGACGCCGGCGGTCGGCGGGGCGGCGGTCACCCGTCGACGGTAGCGCGACCGAGCCCGGCCAGGGCCGCCCGGGCGGTACGGGCGACCGCATCCCGGTACGCCGCGCCGAACAGGGCGGTGTGCACCAGCATCAGGTGGAGCTGGTGCAGCGGCATCCGTTCCCGCCACCCGTCGGCCAGCGGCCACTCCTCCGCGTACGCGGCGAGGATCCGGTCGAGGTGCGGCGCGCCGCCGAAGAGGGCCAGCTGCGCCAGGTCGGTCTCGCGGTGCCCACCGTGCGCCGCCGGGTCGACCAGCCAGACCCGGTCGTCCGCGCCCCAGAGCGCGTTGCCCGGCCAGAGGTCGCCGTGGATCCGGGCCGGCGGCTCGTCCCCGCCGAACTCCCCGATCCGCTCGACGACCTGCTCGACCAGGCCGGCCTCGGCGCCGGTGAGCGCGCCACCGTCGACCGACCTCCGGAGGTACGGAACGAGCCGCGCCCGGGCGAACCAGGTCGACCACGGGCCCGGGTCAGGCGTGTTGTCCGCCGGCAGCGCCCCGATGAAGCCGTTCCACCCCGCGCCGAAGGCCGACGCCCCGGCGCGGTGCAGCCCCGCCAGCTCCCGGCCGAACCGTTCCGCCGCCCCGGGCGTCGGCTCCCCCGGGTCGACCCACTCCAGCGCGAGCAGCTCGGGCAGCGCCACCACCACCTCCGGTACGGCGACCGTCCCGGCCTCGCGGAGCCAGCGCAGGCCGGCCGCCTCGGCGGCGAAGAAGCCCTCCGGCGCGGGCCCGCCGGCGGTCTCCGGCCAGGTCTTCGCGAACACCGAGTGCCCGTCGTCCAGCGTCAGCCGGGACGCGGCGCAGATGTCGCCGCCGGCGACCGGCGTCTCGCGGATCCGCTGGTGGGTCAGGAAGGTCGGCAGGTGCTCCGGGTGCGCCCGCAGGTACGCCAGATCCATCTGCGCAAGGTAACCCCTCCCGCCAGCTCACGGGCACCGGCCGCAGGGAGCCGGCGGCTCAGCCTCGACTGCTCCCCCGACCGCGCCCGGTGGAGCGGTTGGCGGTGGACGGACCGGCACCGCCTTCACCGCATGTCTGCGCCCATCACGGGATCGCGGCGGTTGAGCAGGAAGGTGGTCACCGGCAGCGCGCCGTCGGCCCGCCGTGGCCCCTGGGCCGAGGACGGGTCACCGCTGCGCAGGGTCGTCGTCGCCCAGTCCCGCTGGTTCCACGAGTTGTCCTCGTCGTCGACCGCTGCGCCGAGCCAGCTGTCGGTGCCGCGGTTCGCCAAGGCCAGGTTGCGCCGCAGCACCGACACCGAGTCGACGAACGCGAAGCCGGCCTTGCCGTTGCGGTAGGCCGTGTTGTTCGCGATCCGCAACTCTCCGTGATTCCCTGCTTCGGTGAACCCGTAGCCGGCGTTGTCCCAGGCCGCGCTCCGGGCCACCCGGTGCCGTACCTCGGGGGCGGGTTCGCCGCCGCCGAGCTTGAACCCGTTGCCGCCACCCTCGGTGAAGTCGGGGATACCCCACCGGTCGACCCCGTTGCCGTACGCCCAGGACCGTTCGACCGTCACGGGATCGGTGAACTCACTGAGATCCAGTCCGTCGGCCGAATTGTGGTACATCCGGCAGCCGCGTATCAGGTTGCCGGTGCCCGAACCGTACTTGAAGGCCAGTCCGTCCGCCGTGCCGCCGGCGTCCGAGGTGTCGTGGTTGGCGTGGAAGTCGCTGTCCAGCACCTGGTTGCCCACCGTGCCGGGGTCGCGCAGCAGCAGGCCGATGCCGCCGTTGTCGTGGACCGACAGCCGGGAGAAGACCGTGTGGCGGCAGGAGACGCAGACGTACCCGTGGCCGGGCGCGTTCCTGATCTCCAGTCCGCGTACGGTCCAGTAGCTCGCCCGCTGGGTGATCGCCCACTCGCCCGCCGGCACCCGGCTCGCGTCGACCACCGCCCGCTCGTCGCGGTGGTTGCGGAGGGTGATGCGCGCCCGGGCGGTGCCGCTGGTGGTCATCACCACGGGTTCCGTGAGCTGGTGGACGCCGCCCCGCAGCACGATCGTCTGACCCGGGCGTACCACCGCGACGGCCCGGCCGAGCGTGGCGTACGGGCGGCCGGCGCTGCCGGTACCTGCGTCGGAGCCGTCCGGGGCGACGTGGATCTCGGCACCGGTCACCGGGTCGGCCGGGCGGATCGGCGCGGTGGCGGTGGGCACGGTCGTGGGCGGGGACGGCTGCGCGGCCATCGTGGGTCCGGCCTGGGCGGGTAGGCCCGGTTCCGGGGCCTGGAGCACCGCGTAGCCGAGCCCCCCGGCGGCGACCGTCACGACCGCCGTGCCGGCCACCACCTTGTGGGCGAAGAGGCCCTGGACGACGGCCCAGAACGACGCCGGGGTCCCCGGGACACCCGCCACGAGTCCGGCGGCGACCGGGAACGTCGTCATGCCGGGCAGCAGCCTTTCCGGGGCCAGCAGCACGTGTCGGTGCGACCCGCACCGTGGGCAGCCCCGGCCGTGTCGGCTCAGCCGCTTGCGCCACAGCGGGCCGGCGCTGCCGTCCCAGCCCCGCAGCAGCGCGGCCAGGTCCGGGCAGCGGGGTGACGCGCGCAGCGCGCGGACGATCAGCCGGCTCTCGTCCAGCCGCGTCCGCATCCGGCCCAGCCGTACGGACGCGTGCTTCGGGCTGACTGACAGCGCCTCGGCCAGCTCGGCGCGGGTCAGCTCGCCGATCGCCTCCCGCCACCACCACCGCAGCAGCCGCCGGTCGTCGTCGTCCAACCAGTCAGTGGCCTCGGCCAGTTCCCGGCGCTGGTCACTGAGGATCAGCTCGGCCACGGTCCGCTCGGCGAGGTCGCCGCCCCGGTCGGGCAGGTCCACGTCGGTGTCCTGCTCGCGGCTTCGAGCCCTGGCCTGGCCACGCAGGTGGAGCTGCACTTGGCGGTACGCGATCGAGACCAGCCAGGACCGGAAGCGGTCCGGCTCCCGCAGCTCGGGTAGCCCCCGGATCGCCCGGACCATCGTCTCCTGAACCAGGTCGTCCGCGTCGGCGTGACCGTCGAGCGCCCGGCCGGTGATGCCCTGGACGAGCGGGAGGTGCGCGGCGAGCAGTTCGGCGAGCGCCGCCGCATCACCCGCGCGGGCGGCGGTGACCAGTGCGGCCACGTCAGGGTGGGGCGGATCGAGCGCCTCCGCAGGCAACTCCGCCTCGCGGGCCGGCGCGTCGGCGTCGCTGCCCGTCACGGTGGCGGTCTCTCCTCACGTTGCGCGGATGGCGGCCCGACCGGTACACCACCGCGTCGCCGCCCGGCGTCGGTGGGTCGGTCGGGCGAAGGTCAACCGTCGATCCGCATCCGGCGGTCGATGCAGGCCACGGCATGTTCGCACACGGGCAGCGGGCTGTAAAGATCGGCGACCGTCACTGGTTAAGTACGTTGGCCAGCCAAACAAATTCCTGAATTTCCGTTGTCGACGGGGTGCCGCCGTCGTCTACGGACCAGAGCGACCGGACCCGGTCCGTCTGGCGGCCCGCCCGGGCAGCCCGACGCCACCGAACCGTCGCGACACACCGGACATCCCCGCAGCACAGGAAGGACGTCATGCCACCGATCAAACGTCCCCCCACCTCTCACGCCGCCCCGGCCAGGGCCCCGGGCCGCCGTCGCCTGTGGCGGCGTGTGGTGCCGTTGGCGGTGCTCGCCGCGGTGGTGCCGGCCGCTGTGGCGGTCACGAGCAGTCCGTCGTTGGCGGCGGTTGTGGACACGGGCGCGTACTACGTGTTCGTGTCGCGGCACAGCGGCAAGGTGATCGACGTGTCGAACTATTCGACGAGTGACGGTGCGGCGATCCATCAGTGGTCGCGTACGGACACGTTGAATCAGCAGTGGCAGTTCGTGGCGGCGGACAACGGTTACTTCCAGTTGCGGTCGCGGCAGAGCGGCAAGGTGTTGCAGATCGCCAGTGCCGAGGACGGTGCGGCGTTGACGCAGGAGTCGGCGAGTACGAACACGCGGCAGCACTTCGGCGTGGTGGATTCGGCCGACGGGTACGTGCGGTTCGTCAACCGGCACAGTCGTAAGGCGTTGGACGTGTGGGAGTGGTCGACCGCGAACGGTGGTCGGATCTCGCAGTTCACCGATCTCGACGGCGCCAACCAGCAGTGGCAGATGGTCAAGCTCGGCGGTGGCGGAGCGCCGCCCGGGGCGATCACGGTGGCCGCCGACGGCAGCGGCCAGCACCGCACGGTCCAAGCCGCCGTTAACGCGGCACCCGCCAACAGCGCCAGCCCGGTCGTCATCGCGATCAGCCCCGGCACCTACCGGGGTGTGGTGTCCGTCCCGTCGAACAAGACGAACATCCAGCTCCTCGGCCTGGGGTCGAGCCCGAGCGCGGTGGTGGTCGTCGAGCGGAACTCGGCGGGCACCGTCAAGCCCGACGGATCGACCTACGGCACGTCCGGCAGCGCCACCGTGACGGTCTCGGGCCGGGGCTTCACCGCGACCAACCTGACCATCTCCAACGACTTCGACGAGGCAGCCAACGCCAACCAGCCGGGCCACCAGGCGGTCGCACTCAACCTCAACTCCGACCGCTCGGTGCTGACCAACGTGCGGCTGCTCGGCGACCAGGACACCTTCCTCGTCGGCGGGTCGGCCCGCTCGTACATCCGCAACTCGTACGTCGAGGGCACCGTCGACTTCATCTTCGGCGACGGGATCGCGGTGCTGCACGGCACGCAGATCCACGAGAAGCGGGCCACCGGCGGGCCGGTAACCGCCGCCCGCACCCCGGCGGCGCGGGCGTACGGCTTCCTGATCTACCGCTGCAACCTGACCAGCTCGGCTGCGGCCGGGTCGAGCAGCCTCGGCCGGCCGTGGGGCCCGGACGCCCAGGTGCTCTACCGCGAGTCCACGCTCGGCGCCCACATCAGGACGAGTCAGCCGTGGACCGACATGTCCAGCAACTCCTGGCGCGACGCGCGCTTCCTGGAGTACCGCAACAACGGCGCGGGAGCTGGCACGAACAGCAACCGGCCGCAACTGAGCGACGCCCAGGCGTCCAACTACACCCCCCAGAAGTACCTCGCCGGCACCGACGGCTGGAACCCCGTCGGCTGACCGGTCCCACCCGTCCCATCCTCAGGAGGAAACACCATGACCATCCGGATCCGTCGCCTGTGGCGGCGTGTGGTGCCGTTGGCGGTGCTCGCCGCGGTGGTGCCGGCCGCTGTGGCGGTCACGAGCAGTCCGTCGTTGGCGGCGGTTGTGGACACGGGCGCGTACTACGTGTTCGTGTCGCGGCACAGCGGCAAGGTGATCGACGTGTCGAACTATTCGACGAGTGACGGTGCGGCGATCCATCAGTGGTCGCGTACGGACACGTTGAATCAGCAGTGGCAGTTCGTGGCGGCGGACAACGGTTACTTCCAGTTGCGGTCGCGGCAGAGCGGCAAGGTGTTGCAGATCGCCAGTGCCGAGGACGGTGCGGCGTTGACGCAGGAGTCGGCGAGTACGAACACGCGGCAGCACTTCGGCGTGGTGGATTCGGCCGACGGGTACGTGCGGTTCGTCAACCGGCACAGTCGTAAGGCGTTGGACGTGTGGGAGTGGTCGACCGCGAACGGTGGTCGGATCTCGCAGTTCACCGATCTCGACGGCGCCAACCAGCAGTGGCAGATGGTCAAGGTGGGCTCCGGCGACACGCCCTCGACGCCGTACGGGAACGCGCCGGACGGATTCGCCACCGGGGTGACCGGCGGCGCCGGCGGGCAGACCGTCACGGTGACCACCCAGGCGCAGCTCAACCAGTACGTCACCGCGTCGGCCCCCTACGTGATCCGGGTCGCCGGCACGATCAACATCAGTCCGAAGGGCACCGAGCTGCGGGTGGCGTCCAACAAGACGATCATCGGCGTCGGCACCAGCGGTCACGTCGTGGGCGGCGGGTTCTTCCTCGGGGCCGGGGTCAACAACGTCATCATCCGCAACCTGACGATCCGGGACACCCTGATGCCGGACGACGACCCGGGTGACGACACCTATGACTACGACGCCATCCAGATGGACACCGTCAACCGCGTCTGGATCGACCACAACCGGCTCCAGCGGATGAACGACGGACTGCTCGACAGCCGCAAGGACAGCACCAACATCACCGTGTCCTGGAACCACTTCGCCGACAACAACAAGACCTTCGGCATCGGCTGGACCGAGAACGTCACCGCGCGGATGACCATCCACCACAACTGGTTCCAGAACACCCGGACCCGCAACCCGAGTGCGGACAACCTGGCCAACCTGCACATGTACAACAACTACCTGCAGAACTGCGCGTCGTACGGCAACTACGTGCGGGGCCTGACCAAGGCCGTCATCGAGAACAGCTACTACGAGAACGTCCGCAACCCGTACTACGTCGAGGCGGGGGAGCTCGTCCAGCGGGGCAACGTCACGGTCAACAGCCCGTGGGACTCCGGCAAGGTCAAGTCCAAGGGCTCGGCGTTCAACCCGAGCAGCTTCTACCCGTACACCCTGCACAACGCCGCCGACATTCCGGCGATGCTGCGTACCCACGCCGGCCCGCAGGCCGGCATCGGTATCTGACCGACGCGCGGTGGCACCGGCCGGTTCTGCCGGCCGGTGCCACCGTCGCGGTCCCAAGCAGTCGGAAAACGACGTGAGCTGCGGCGATACTCAGCGTGTCTGTGGACAACGCGCGTGTCGTCCACAGGGGCCGCCGGCCGCCCCGGCCGCGTCGCAGGCTGCCGGACATGACCCCGACCGACCGTCCCCGGCTCGCCGTCCGTTCCCCCGCCGACCTCATCGCCGCCGTGCCCTACCTGCTCGGCTTCCACCCGGCCGACAGCGTGGTCGTGGTGGCGATGCGGGGTCGCCGGATCACCTTCGCCGCCCGCGCCGACCTGCCCGACCTCGCCGACCCGCGCGACCCCGCCGGGCACCTCGCCGGCGTCGTCGCCCGGCAGCACGCCGAGACCGCCACAGTCCTGGGCTACGGGCCCGCACCGCTCGTCACCCCGGCCGTCGACGCCGTGCGCGCCGCGCTGACCGCCGCCGGCATGTCCGTGCTCGACGCCCTGCGCGTCACGGAGGGCCGCTACTGGTCGTACCTCTGCACCGAGCCGGAATGCTGCCCGCCCGACGGCACCCCCTACGACGTCGGCGCCAGCGAGGTCAGCGCGGCGGCCGTCTTCGCCGGCCAGGTCGCCCTGCCCGACCGGGCCGCCCTGGTCGCGCAGGTCGCCCCGGTGACCGGGCCGGCCCGCTCGGCCGTACGCCGGGCCACCGCCCGCGCCGAGCGACGCCTGGCGGACCTGCTCGGCCGGGCGCCCGCGACCGACCCGCGCGGCGAGCGGGCACTCCGCTCGGCGGGGGTGGCAGCGGTACGCACCACGCTGCGCCGGCACCGGCGGGGGCAGCGGCTCACCGACGACGAGATCGCCTGGCTGAGCCTGCTGCTGACCCACGTGCCGGTTCGCGACCACGCCTGGGAACGCACCGACGGGCGGGACGAGGACATCGCGCTCTGGACCGACGTGCTGCGCCGGGCCGAGCCGGAGCTGATCGCCGCGCCGGCCGCGCTGCTGGCGTTCGCGGCGTGGCGGGCGGGGCAGGGGGCGCTGGCGGCGGTGGCCCTGGAACGCGCCCTGGCCGAGCACCCCGGCCACTCGATGGCGCTGCTCCTCGACGATCTGCTGCGCCGGGGCGTGCCACCGTCCGAGCTGGACGGCTGGCCGGCGGTGGCGGTGCCCGGCGTGCTACGCCGCAGACGCAGGCGGAGTGGCCCTCGATGATCCGCCTCCAGCCGAAGCGTGGCGTCCACGGGTGGCAGGTTCGGTGCGGACGAGGGGGCCCGGTTCGCGGCGCTGGTGGAGAAGTTCGGCGAACCGCCCGATCGCTCAGTTGGCAGCGGCCGATTCCGGGTTCAGCAGCGCCGGGTCCACGTCCGGAACGGCGCGCCGGGGGTTCCACCCTGCCGCCACGACACGCATGACGAACCCCGCAGCCTCCTCCAACTGGCGTGCACTGGTCAGCCCACCGACCACCGCGGCCCGCGCGCCGAGATCCTCCACCAGCGTGTCGACGCGCGCGAGCGCCTCGGGCTGGTCGCCGCAGATCGCCACGACCGGTGCCGAGTCGCGCGGTCCCGCGTAGGGCCAGGACGCTCCAGCGAACAAGTGGAGTGCCTTCACCACGTGAGCGCCCCGCGCGACACGAGCGACGAGCTCTGCCGCCGAGCCCGACGTCGGCTTGAGCTGCCCGGTGGCGTAGTCGACAGCGTTGGTGCAGTCGATCACCGTCATGCCGCTCAGGGAGCCATCGGCACCACCGACGAGAGAAAGCGCTTCCTCCAGGCCCTCCCAGGCGACCGCGACCACGACCACCTCGACCCGTGCTGCGAAGTCGGCGGGTCCGACAGCCTCGGCTGTGCCGCCGATCTGGCTGGCGGCCCGGCTGGCGTGCTCCGCATCGCGCCCCGTCACCACGACCGCATGGTCAGTTCCCGCCCAAGCCCGGCCCAGCCCGATGGCGAGGTTGCCCGTTCCCAGGATTCCTACGTTCACGTGATCTCTCCTTCATCAGTGGAAGACCCGAAGAACGCTAGGAGTGCGGCTCCTACTGCTTGGTAGGAGATTCTGCGGACACTGGAAGGATGATCGACGGCACCTGCCAGACCTTCGTATCGGACTGTCATGTCCGCGCGGCAGTCGAACTCATCAACCACACGTGGGATCCGGTGGTGCTGTCGGCGCTGCGCGCCGGACCGACGAGACGCAACGACCTGTTGCGACGCATCGCAGGCATCAGCGACAAGGTGCTGACGCAGGCGCTGCAGCGCCTACGAGCGCGGGGCCTGGTCGTCCGACAGGGCAACGACGGACGAGCGCCGGAAGGTCGCGGCGCCGTCTACCAGCTGTCGCCCTTGGGGGAGTCGTTCGCCAACGGCCCCCTCGCCGAACTGGCGCAGTGGGCTGCGGCGAACCAGGCAGAACTCATCGAGTCGTCGACGACGTACGACCCGTGACGCCTGGCGGCCACGACTGCCGTCGGCATGGGTAGCGCGCCCATGCTTGCCTGGCCGCTGGCGGTTCGAGCCGTCTCCTGGCCGGGATCGCGGGCGTGGCTTCGCCCAAGGTGTTCAGGCCCGTTCGGCCAGCTCGGCGACGAACGCGCGCCACGCGGACGGCGCGAAGGTGAGCGCCGGACCGGCCGGGTCCTTCGAGTCACGGACGGCGACGACGCCGGGAAGGTTGCCGGCGACCTCGACGCAGTTGCCGCCGTTCGAGCTGCTGCGAGTGCTTCTGCGCCACTGCGCGCTGGTCAGGTCAGCCATGATCTTGCCTCTAGGAAGTCGATGGATTGGTTTCGCGGAAGCGCGAGCGACCTCACGCTATCCCACACGGCCCACAGCGGAGCAACGTCATTAGTGATGCGCCCGGTCGCCTGGTCATCGAGGTAGCCGACATCTTCGCCGTCCTTCGTCGTGGCGATCACGAACGGTCCAGCCTGCCCCGGATGGAGGCCCGCGTTCAGCGGAAGGACATGCACCATGACGTTGGGCCGTTCGGCCATGGCTGCCAGGTGGTCGAGTTGCGGCACCAGGACTGCTGGCGCACCTCGGCGCAACGCTGCCTCATCGATTACGAAAACCGCCAAGGGTGGGCGGGGGCGCTCGAACACCGCAGCCTGGCGTCGTAGCCGCGTCTCGACGTATCCGTCTGCATCGGCTATGAGAGGGCCGCTAGCGAGCACCGCGCGGGCATACTCTTCGGTCTGGAGGAGCCCGGGAATGACGGTCGACTCATAGCAGCGCAGCCCGGCAGCCTCGCGCTCGATGTCCGTCCATGGCTGGAACCAGGCCGGCTCGCGGCGCTTCAACGCGTCCGGCCAGAGTTCCTCTATGTCCTTGTTCAGAATCTCGGCGACCCGGGCACGGTGGCGGGTCTGCGGGATTCGTCCCTGGCTGACCCACCGTGCCGCCGTCTTCGGATCGACGCCGACCTGAGCTGCGAGGCTCTCCGCCGTCTCCCCGGCCTTCGCCATCGCTACCTGTACCGCCCGGTTCATCCCCGCTCCTCCGCCGAACGTCCGGAATATCCCCAGAACAGACTGCTACGCGGTGTGATCGGCTGGCAACCCTCGGCAGGGTGCTTTGTAGACGGCGCGAGCCGGTGGAGGCACCCCCGAAGCCCGCCGGTCGTGCCGCGAGGGGGTCGTCGCCGGGCGAGCATCCGTGGCGGCCCCCTCATCCAGACCGAGGGACGAGGGGGAAGACCTTGCCGGACCGCCAGCCGTTGCCGGGGCCCGACCAGAGGCCCGACCCGAGGCCCGACCCGAGGCCCGACCCGAGGGCCGCGCAGCGGCAGATCAAGCCGGGCGACGTCCTGTACCTGACCCGGTCCGCGAGCCCGCAGTTCGTCCGGCCGATCTCCGTGCGCGTGATCCGTGTCCTGACCGACTGGCACACGTACCACGGTTGGTGCTGGATCGACGTCTACCAGCTGGGCGCGCGCGGCGACGCCGTGGACCGGCGCTCGCTCTACGTGCGGTGCGAGGGGGTGCGCTGGCGTACCGCGGCTCCGGCCTCTGTGGCGCCGGCCCGCCGCCGGCCGGTTTCCCGTCGGCCGGTCACGGCATGACCCGCCGCCGCGCCCACCTGCCCACCCGGCCCACCTGGCGCTGCGCGGCCTGCGGGATCGCCTGGCCGTGTTCGGCGGCGAAGCTGCGGCTGCTCGCCGAGTACCGGACGGACCGGGCGGCCCTGCTGATCCACCTGGCGACCCTCCAGGTCGAGGCGGGTGAACAGCTCGCCGCGCTGGACCACGCCACGACGGCGGCCGACCTGACCGCCCGCTTCACCGGCTGGGCCCGCCCTCGCTGACCGCCATCGAAAGCAGCGGCACGGCAGGCACCGGCACGGCAGGCACCGGGCCACGGCAGGCACCGGCGCAACGGGTGGTCTCCGTCGAAAGATGTAGTGCACGTTCGTTCCGTGGGGCGACCCGACGGCGTTGCCGCCGGCACAGAATGGGTTCCGTGCCCACCTCCACCACAAGCCCCGCATGAGCGTCGGACTGCTGCTGTCGCTCGCCGGCCTGGCCCTGGTCGACAGCACGAGCATCGGCACGCTCTTCATCCCCGTCTGGCTGCTGCTCGCTCCCGGGCCGGTCAACGCCCGCCGGATCCTCGTCTACCTCGGCACGATCGCCGTCTTCTACTTCGGCGTCGGGCTGCTGCTCGCCCTCGGCGGTAGCCGGCTGGCCGACGTCCTCGGCGGGGCGATGGACAACCGGCCGGTGCTCTGGGCGCAGCTCGTCCTCGGGGTCGGGCTGTTCGTGCTCAGCTTCCGCTACGACGGCAAGCGGCGTCCGCGCAGCGGGGGCGTGCTGCGCTGGCGGGACCGGGCCACCGCCGGCGACTCCTCGGCGCGGTGGCTGGTCGGGTTGGCGCTGCTCGCCGCGCTCGCGGAGGTGGCGACGATGCTGCCGTACCTCGGGGCGGTCGGCCTGCTGACCACCTCGGGGCTCGGCGCGGCCGAGATGGTGGGGCTGCTCGCCGCCTACTGCCTGGTCATGGTCCTGCCGGCGGTGCTGCTGCTGGCGGCCCGGATGGCGCTGCCGAGGCTGGTCGAACCGGTGCTGACCCGGCTCAACGCCTGGATCATGCGGACCTCCGGCAGCATGCTCGGCTGGATCCTCGGCATCGCCGGCTTCCTGCTGGCCCGCGACGCCGCGTTCCGGCTGGGGCTCTTCGACTAGGCCGACCGGATCACGTGGTGATCCGGTCGGGGCGGGCGTAGACGTTCATCGTGTCGCCGCGCAGGAAGCCGACCAGCGTCAGCCCGGCCTCCTCGGCCAGCTCCACCGCCAGGCTGCTCGGCGCGGAGACCGCCGCGAGCAGCGGCACCCCCGCCATCCACGCCTTCTGGGTCAGCTCGAAGCTCGCCCGCCCGGAGACCAGCAGGACGTGCCCGGCCAGCGGCAGCCGCCGCTCGCGGACCGCCCAGCCGACCACCTTGTCGACGGCGTTGTGCCGGCCGACGTCCTCGCGCAGCGCCACCAGGTCGCCGTCGGCGGTGAACAGGCCCGCCGCGTGCAGGCCGCCCGTGCGGTCGAAGCCGCGCTGGGCCGCGCGCAGCCGGTCCGGCAGCGCGGTCAGGACCGCCGCCGGCACCGTCAGCGGGTCGTCGCCCACCCCGAAGACCGATCGGGTACGCACGGCGTCGATGCTCGCCTTGCCGCACACCCCGCAGGAGCTGGTGGTGTAGAAGTTCCGCGACGGATCGACGGTGGGTTCGGGCACGCCGGACGCCAGCACCACGTCCACCACGTTGTACGTGTTGGGTGTCTCCGCGCCGGCGCAGAGCTGCGCGGTGCGTACGTCGTCGGCGGAGCGGATCAGCCCCTCGGTCAGCAGGAAGCCGATCGCCAGGTCGAGGTCGTCGCCGGGCGTACGCATGGTCACCGCGAGCGGCCGTCGCCGGCCGGGACCGGCCGCACCGACCCGGATCTCCAGCGGTTCCTCCACGGCGAGGGTGTCCTGCCGGCGTACGGAGGTGCGGCCGGTCGCCGCCGCGTCGAGGTCGATGCGGAGCACGCCGCGCCGGTCAGTCGCCCGTCCCATCCCGCCATCCTGCACCCCTGGACCGGGACACCGCGCGGCGACCATCCGTCCGTATCCGCGATGCACGCGACCTGTACGCCGCACGGCGGACCCGGACGAGGTCTGCCGTGCCCGTTCGTCCCTCGCCGAGCCCGCCGCCAGGGAGGGCCGTGTTACAGGACCAGGCTTCACCGGCGGCCGTCCACGATCACGTTCCACTTCTGTGCAGGCCGCTCCACCCGGGAGGTTCCGGCAACCTCCCGCTCGTCGTCCGGCATCTCCCGGCGAGGCGTCGGGCGGATACCGTGGCCCGGTGGACGCGTACGCGGCGGTGGTGCTGGCGGGCGGCGCCGCGCGGCGGATGGGGGGCGTGGACAAGCCCGCCCGGACGGTCGGCGGCCTGCCCATGCGGGACCGGGTGCTGGCCGCGGTCGCCGATGCCGCGCCGCGCGTCCTGGTCGGCCCGCCCGGACCGGTGCCCGCCGGGGTGCGGGTGACCCGGGAGGAACCGCCGGGCGGCGGACCTGTCGCGGCCGCCGCGGCCGGGCTGGCCCTGCTCGACCCCGGTACGCCGCTGGTCGCCCTGCTCGCCGCCGACCTGCCCCTGCTCACCCGCGCGGCGGTCGGGGAGCTGCTCGACCGTCTCGACGCCGGTCACGACGGCGCCTGCTACGTCGACGGCGACGGTCGGCGGCAGACCCTCTGCGGCGTGTGGCGGGTGGCCACGCTGCGCGCCGCCCTGGACCGCCTCGCCGCCGAGCGCGCCGCCAGGCCTGCCGACGGACCCACCGAGCGTGCCGGCAGGCAGCCCGACGGCTCCGCCGCGCCGCTGGCGGGGGCACCGATCCGGGCGCTGCTCGCCGGGCTGCGGGTGCGCGAGGTGCCGTGGTCCGGTGCCGGCCCGCCGCCCTGGTTCGACTGCGACACTGACGAGGACGTACGCCGGGCGGAGGAGTGGACGCGATGACGGTCATGGACGACTGGGTGACGGCGGCCTGCGCCGAGCTGGACCTGGACCCCGCCCAGGTGCCGGTGCCGGCCGTGCTCGACCTGGCCAGGGACGTGGCGCACCAGGTGCTGCGGCCGGGCGCGCCCGTCACCGCGTACCTCCTCGGGCTGGCGGTCGGGCGGGGCGCGGACCCGGCCGGCGCCGCGGCCCGGCTCAGCGCGCTGGCCGCCGCCTGGCCGGTCGGACTCGGCGCCGAACGCGCGGGCGGAACACCCGCCTGACCTCCGCTGTCCGATCACGGTCGGGCTGATTCGTCTCCCCCGTTCCGTGGGTAGGGTGACCTTGACGGACGGAGGCGATCATGACGGCAGACCACCCCTCGGCGCCGGGCGGCGACTCGCCCGGCACCCTGCCGGCGCACCACGAGCCGATCCTGCTCGACGAGCCCAGCACGGCCGACCTGCGGGCCAAGGTCACCCAGGCGTGGCACGAGTTCGCGCGGGCGCTCGCCGAGCGGTTGGCGGCGCTGCCCACGGGCACGCACGTCGCGCTGACCCTCGACCCCACCGCCTCCGGCACCGGCGACGCGGTCTACTCGGTCAGCATCGACGTCGGTGAGGAGGGCCGGCTCGCCGCCCGCGCGGTCGGCAACGCCACCCTGCCGGAGGGCTACCGGCTGGACCGGGCCGCCGTGGCGGACATGATCGCGCTCGGGTGGTCGCCGCCCGGCGTGGTGGAGGGCTCCGGCGAACACTTCGGGCTGGACGGCGGCACCGCCGAGGCGACCCGACTGGCGGCCCTGCTCACCCGGACGCTGCGCGACGTCTACGGCGCCCCGCACCCCGCCTTCCTCGTCTACCTCATCCACGACGCCGAGGGCGAGCCGCTGCCGGTGGAGCCGCTGGGCACCGCGCGCAGCGAGTTCGGCCCCGACCGCAACGTCGAGGCCGACCTGGACGAGGCGCTCGCGGCGGCCGCCGCCGCCCAGGCGCCCGAGCACGACGTGGCCGCGCTCGCCGAGCAGGTCCGCACGGTCGTCTCGACCATGCTCAAGTCGGAGCCGGACCGGTTGCAGGTCGACTCCGACGGCGACATCAACATCCGGGCCGGCTCGGCGATGGTCTTCGTCCGGGTCCGCGACAACCCGCCGCTGGTGGACGTCTTCTCCCCGGTGCTGACCGAGGTCGAGCCGACCGAGCGGCTCTACGTGAAGCTCTCCGAGCTGACCAACCGGATGCCCATCGGGCGGCTCTACTGCGCCGACGACACCGTGTGGGCGTCCATCCCCGTCTTCGGCCGCAACTTCCAGGCCACCCACCTCATGCTCGCGGTCCAGGTGATGACCGGGCTCGCGGACGAGCTGGACGACCGCCTGCACGGCGAGTTCGGCGGGAAGCGGTTCTTCGGCGAGGGGGACAAGCCGGTCAAGCGGGACCAGCAGGAACACCGCACCGGCATGTACCTCTGATCCACGCCCCACCCGTGGTGGTGGCGGGTGGAGCCCGGAAACCCCGAGAAACCGGGCCCCACCCGCCGGGGAGGGAGGATCAGGTCACGGGGAGCCAGTCGAGGCTCCGGGCGGTGGTCGGATCGGTGGCCCGCAGGCCGGCGGCCGAGACGGTCCAGAGCACGTCCCCGACCAGCAACGACCGCAGCACCGGGCCCGCCGGGCCGGTGTGGGAGACCGTCCCGACCTCGCCGATGTCCGTTCCGGACACCCGCAGCAGCCGTACGTCGTCGCCGACCGGCAGGGCGACCAGGCCCGTCTCCGGGTGGTGCAGGAAGGCGTGCGTGTCGTGCTCCAGCGCGGAGTACGCCCTCGGCACGTGCCACTGGTCGAGCCGGGCCGGGCGGGCCGGATCGCGGACGTCGAACAGCGAGACCTGGAGCCCCTGCGTCCGCCCCCGCTGGTCGGCCTCCTGGCCCACCCCGAGCAGTCGGCCCTCCGGCAGCGGGTGCAGGTACGCCGAGTATCCGGTGATCTTCAGCTCCCCGGTGACCCGGGGCGCGGCCGGGTCGGTCAGGTCGACCGCGTAGAGCGGGTCGGTGAGCCGGAACGTGACCACGTACGCGGAGCCGCCGAGGAAGCGCACTGACCAGATCCGCTCGCCGGGGCCGAGGCCGGTGACCGCGCCCGTGCGGACCAGCGTGTCCCCGTCGGGACGCAGCACGTACACGGCGGACTCCGAGGTGGGACGGGTGCCCCAGGCGTCGCCGGTGGTGGTGGCCACCCGCAGGTGCCCCTGCCACTCGGAGAGGGCGTACTGGTTGACGAGCGAGCCGGGCACCGAACCGGAGGCCACGTAGCGGGGGCGTCCGGGCGCGCCGGTGTCGAACCGGTGGATCTCGGTGACCTGCGGGTCCGGCCGCCAGACGCCGCCACGGGGCGAGCCGGGCCGGGCCGTCACCGCCCGTTCCCCGGCGAGGTAGAGACTGCTCCCGGTGCCGTAGACGGTGGTGGCGTCGGCGGCGACGCTGACCGGATCGCCGTCGCCGAGGCGGTCGCCGGCGAGGTCGAAGCTCAGCACGGTCAGCATCGACGTCCCGGACCAGGCGGGTGGCCGGCTCAGCCGGTCGCAGCCGACCCGGCCCACGTGCCGTTCCGCCCCGGCCGTCCACTCGTACGCCGGCAGCCACGCCTCCACCCCGGCGGCGGCGATCACCGCGCGGTTGGCGGCGGTCCGCGTCGCGTCGGTGCCCCGTTCGGCGTACGGGAAGACCAGCTGGGGGCGGCTGCGGACCACGACCCGCGCGGTGGTCCCCGTCTGCCGGGCGTCGACGAGGCTCCCGTCCATCCGGTAGGTGCCGAGCACCCGTGGCGTGCCCGCCAGGTCGACCAGGATCAGGCGCGGCGCGGTGCGGGGCCGCGCGGCGCGGGTCGCCGGCTGCATCTCCGGGCCCACCTGGGTCAGCACCAGCGCCCGGTCGCCGTGCAACAGCAGGGTCGCCTGCTCCCCCCAGCTCAGCTCCGGCGTCGCCCGCGTCAGGTCGAGGCGACCCGTCTCCCGCCGGGCGGCGGGGTCCACCACCCGCAGCACGCCCCGGGTGACGGTCACGATCCGCCGCCCGTCCGTCTTGACCAGGTCGGGTTCGTCCGCGCCGGCCTCGTGCACGTTTGTCGTGGAGTGCTCCTGGGCGGGCCCGGCGGACTGGGCCGACGCCCGGGACCCGGAGGCGTCCATGGGAACGTCGCCGAAGGCGGCCCCGGTGCGCCAGCCGTCGCCGAAGCCCCACGGGCCGACGGAGGCCCCGGCGGCGGCGCGGAGCCCGGCCAGCGCCTCGGCGCAGGAGTCGTAGGAGACCAGCCGGGGCGCGGCCGTCGGCTGCCTCGGGGCCGCCGGGTCGGGCGACGCCGCCGGGAACGCGCTGCCGCCGAGCAGGGTGAGCGCGGCCAACGTGCCGACCGCGAAGATGGGGGCTCCCCGTGTCATGGCCGGTTCGACGCGCCCGGCCGGCGGATGGTTCCGGCCCTCCGCCGACCGTCCGCGCCGCCTTTCCGCCGCGCCGCCCCGGTCAGCGGGGAGAGGGGCCGACGCCGGGGGAGTCCACGAGCCGGGAGAGCACGATGGTGCTCCGGGTCGAGGTCACGAAGGGCTCGGCCCGCAGCCGCTCCAGCGCCGCCTCCAGGTGCCCGATGTCGGCGGCCCGCAGGTGCACGAGCGCGTCGGCCTCGCCCGAGACGGTGTACGCGCCGACCACCTCGGGGTGCCGGCGGGTGGCCACCCCGATCTGGGCCGGGGTGGTCCGGCCGGCGCAGAACAGCTCGACGAACGCCTCGGTGGTCCAGCCGACGGCGGCGGGGTCGACGACGGCGGTGAAGCCCCGGATCACGCCGGCCGCCCGCAGCCGGTCCACCCGCCGTTTGACCGCCGGGGCGGAGAGCGAGACCCGCTGACCGATGTCTGCGTACGAAGCGCGGGCGTCCGCGACGAGCAACGCAATGATCCGCTGGTCTACGGCATCTATCTGCAACGTTCCGCCTCTGCGAAGCAACGGTTGTGGCTGTTACCAAAGTTCCAGGGTACCTACTCTTGGTCACCGTGAACCAGCAGCGAGTCCCGCGAAAGCGGACATATCTCATGTGCTCGCCCGAGCACTTCGCGGTCGAGTACGCGATCAACCCGTGGATGGACGTGAGCACCCCGGTCGACTCGGAGCTCGCGGTCAAGCAGTGGGACCGGCTGCGGGAGACCCTGGTCGGTCTCGGCCACGAGGTGCACCTGCTGACCCCCGAGCGAGGGCTGCCCGACATGGTCTACGCGGCCAACGGGGCGTTCGTGGTCGACGGCACGGTCTACGGCGCGCAGTTCAAGCACGAGCAGCGGGCCGCCGAGGCCGCCGCGCACCGGGCGTTCTACGAGTCGCAGGGCTGGCGGTTCATCGCGCCGATCGAGACCAACGAGGGCGAGGGCGACTTCGCGTACCTGCCGGAGGCGCACGGTGGGCTGATCCTCGCCGGGCACGGCTTCCGCACCGAGCTGCCGGCGCACGCCGAGGCGCAGGAGGCGCTCGGCCGCCCCGTGGTGTCGCTGCGCCTGGTCGACCCGCGCTTCTACCACCTGGACGTCGCGCTCGCCTCGATCGACGACGAGAACGTCGTCTACTACCCGGGCGCCTTCTCCGCCGCCAGCCAGCGGGTGCTCACCCAGCTCTTCCCCGACGCGGTGGTCGCCGACGCCGAGGACGCCCTGGCCTTCGGCCTCAACCTGGTCAGCGACGGGCTCAACGTGGTGCTCAACAGCGAGGCGACCCGGCTGGCCGGGAAGCTGAAGGCGGCCGGCTACCACCCGGTCCCGGTCGAGCTGGCCGAGCTGAAGAAGGGCGGCGGCAGCGTGAAGTGCTGCATCGCCGAACTCCGCCCCTGACCCACCCTGCCGCCCCTCCCTGCCCCACCCCGTGGGGCGGGGATGGGGTCAGCCGAGGGTGGCCAGTTCGGTGACCAGGACGTTGGACAGGACCTGGCCGTCGAGCTGGACCTCGCGCAGGTACCACTTCTGCTGCGGCGTACGCGGCTGGTTGAACTGCCACACCCCGCGCGGGCTGTCGATCTGGCCGATCTTGCCGAGGGCCAGGTTGACCTGCTGCGGGGTGGGTGACCCGCCGGCGATCCGGATCGCCTGGTCGAGCACCTGCGCGGCGTCGTACGAGGCCATCGCGTAGGTGGTCGGCGAGGTGCCGTGCTTCTTGCGGTACGCCGAGGCGAACCGGCGGTTGGCCGTGTTGTTCAGGTCGGACGAGTAGTTGAGCGCCGTCTGGATGCCCAGCGCGTCCTCGGCCTTGACGCTGCCCAGCACGGCCCCCTCGGTCAGGAAGCCGGGGGCGTAGACCTTGCCGGTGAACCCCTCGATGCGCAACTGCTTGATGAACTCGACGGCGGCCGGCCCCGCGAAGAAGCAGAACACCGCCGTCGGGTTCCGGCCCAGCGCCCTGCGGATGTCGGCCCGGTACGCGGACTTCGACGGGTTGGTGAAGACCTCCGTCGAGACCACCGCGTCCTTGATCCGGGGGTCGGACTCGCCGAACTCCTGCCGGAAGCCCCGCACCACGTCCTGGCTGCCCACGCTGTCCGGCGCGATGATCGCCAGCCGTGCCGACGGTTCCAGCTGTTCGCGCAGGTAGCGGCCCAGCGCCCGGCCCGCCTCGTCGAGCACGTACGACGTCCGCCAGATGTAGACGACGCTCTGGAGGCTGGACGGCGAGGCGTTGGAACCGATGAGGGGCACCCGGGCCTGCTCGACGGTGTCCCGGATGCCGGACATGACGTTCGCGTCGACAACGCCGGTGAGGGCGAGCACGCCCTGCTTCAGCAGCCCCTCGACGGCGGCCTTGCCGGTCTTGACGCTCTCGCCCTCGTCGGCGGTGAGCAGGGTGGTGGGGTGCCCGCCCAGCAACTTGTCGTTGAGGTCGAGGAAGAGCTGGAAGCCGTTGGTGATCTCGTCGCCGATCGCCTTGAGGCCGCCGCTGGTCGGCGCCACGAGGCCGATCTTGATCGGGCTTCCCGTGGCCGTCTCGCCGTCGGCGTCGTCCGTGCCGCACCCGGCGACCAGTCCGGCCGTACCGAGCGCGGCCAGCAGTTGGAGGGCCCGCCTGCGGTTCATCTGCGACACCGAGTTCCTTCCGGGGAGCGTTGCAGGGCGGATCACGCCCCCTCGGCGTTCTACCCGGTCAGCGACGCTGCGTCAATGCTTAGCGATCTTTCCGCAGTGATCGGAAAGCAGCCGTGATCTGAGGCCACGCCGCGGACTCCGGATCGATGAGCCCGAAATGCTCGCATTCCGGCAGCTCAATGAGGTGAATGTCGCCGCCCGCCGCCCGGCCGGCGGCGACGAACTCCCGGCTCATTCCGACCGGCACGTGCTGGTCCAGCGCACCATGCGCGACTACTGTCCGTGTCGGTACGGGCACCAATGACCGTGGATCGGCTGCGGCGTACCGCTCGGGATGGTCCGCCGGACCGCCGCCCAGCAGCGCGGCCACCGCCCCCTCGTCCAGGTCCAGCCGGTACGCCTCCGCGAGGTTCGACACCGGGGCCAGCGCCAGCACGCCGCCGACGGCGTCCGGGGCGGTCGCGGCCACGTACAACGCCAGGTGTCCCCCCGCCGAGTGGCCCACCAGCAGCGGCGGCCCGGCGGCGACCCGGCCGGGCAGCGCCTCGGCCGCGAGCCGGGGCAGCTCCGTCACGCCGGTCAGCACGTCGGTCAGCGTCGTCGGCCAGCCGCCACCCGGCTGCCCCGTCCGGCGGTACTCCACCTGCGCCACGGGGTGGCCCAGCCCGGCCAGCGCGGCGGCCAGCGGGTCGGTGTGCCGCCGGTCGTACTCGGCCCGCCAGAAGCCGCCGTGCACCACGACGACCAGCCGCCGGGCCGGGCCCGACCCGGCCGGGGCACGCAGGTCGGCGAGCTGGTCCGGGTGGTCGCCGTAGGAGACGGTGGCGTCCGGGGCCGGAGCGGGCCGGCTGAGCACGTCGCGGGGGTCGGCGGGCATGGCGCGACCGTAGCGCGGATCACGCGCGGATCCGAGGCCGGGGATCGGTCCCCGGGCGCATGGGCGCTCGCGGCTGGGTAAAGATGGGTCCCATGACCGAAGCGCAATCCGCTGGACAGAACGACGAGCCGGGCCAGGATGGCACGGGTCACTCCGGAACGGTGGTGGTGGTCGGCCCGGACGGGCGGCCCGTCGGCACCGTGCAGACCGACGAGGCACACGGCGAGGACCCGACCCGACTGGTCGAGCAGCCGGCCAAGGTGATGCGGATCGGCAGCATGATCAAACAGCTGCTCGAGGAGGTCAAGGCCGCCCCGCTCGACGACGCCAGCCGGCACCGGATGCGGGAGATCCACGAGCGGTCGATCGTCGAGCTGAAGGAGGGGCTCGCCCCCGAGCTGCGCGAGGAGCTGGAACGCATCTCGCTGCCCTTCACCGAGGAGAAGGCGCCCAGCGAGGGCGAGCTGCGCATCGCGCACGCCCAGCTCGTCGGCTGGTTGGAGGGCCTCTTCCACGGCATCCAGGCGGCCCTGGTCGCTCAGCAGATGGCCGCCCGGGTGCAGCTGGAGCAGATGCGATCCGGCCGGCAGGCGCTGCCCAGCGGCCCCGGCGGCGGGATGCTGCCGGGCATGCCGGGGATGGGCCAGCCGCCGCAGGGCGGCGAGGGGCACAGCACCGGCCAGTACCTCTGACCGCGCGGCCGGCCGGGAACGCCGGCCGGCCGCTCACCCCACCCCGAAGACCTTCTCCAGGTACGCCGCCACGCCGTCCGCCGAGTTCGCCGCCGTGACCTCGTCGGCGATCTCCAGGACGGCGCGGTGCGCGTTCGCCACCGCCACTCCCCGCCCGGCCCAGGTCAGCATCGGCACGTCGTTCGGCATGTCGCCGAAGGCGAGCACGTCCCGGGCGTCGATGCCGAGCCGCGCGCAGTACCACGCCAGCCCGGCCGCCTTGGTCACGCCGGCGGCCGAGATCTCCACCAGCCCCGAGTACGACGAGTGGGTCGCCTCGGCCAGCCCTTCGAGGGCTGCGGCCACCAGCGCGACGAACGCGTCCGGATCCTGCTCGGCGGAGCGGGCCAGCAGCTTCACCGCCGGCGCCGCCAGCAGCTCCTCGGGGGTCTCGACCGCCCGGATCGCGTCGTGGTCGGCGTCCCAGCGCAGCGGGTAGTGCGCCTCGTGCCGCATCTGCCGGCTGTCGACGATCTCCACCGCGAAGCTGACCTCGGGCACCTCGGCGCGCAGCCGCCGGGCCACCTCGGCGAGCAGTTGCGGGGCGAGCGGATCGGCCCGCAGCACCTCGTCCGTGACCGGGTCGTAGACCACCGCGCCGTTGGCGCAGATCGCCGGCAGCGGCTCGGCCAGCTGCTCGTACACCATCTTCAGCCATCGGATGGGACGGCCGGTGACCAGCACGACCGGCGTGCCCCGCGCGGACAGCCGGGCCAGCACCCCGGCGGTGTGCGGGCTGAGCGTGCGGTCGTCCCGTAGCAGGGTGCCGTCGATGTCGGTGGCGATCAGCCGTGGTGCCTCTCCCATCAGCGGGACAGTAGCCGATCGAGGTACACCGCCACCCCGTCGTCGTCGTTGCGCAGGGTCACCTCGTCCGCGACGGCGCGGACCGTCGGGTGGGCGTTGGAGACCGCGACCCGGGCCCAGCCGGCCCACTCGAACATCGGCAGGTCGTTGGGCATGTCGCCGAAGACCAGCACCTCGGCCGGGTCGACGCCGAGGCGCTGCGCCACCACGACCAGCCCGGTGGACTTGTCGACCCCCGGCGGGCAGATCTCGACGAAGCCCAGCCCGGCCTGGGTGAGCGTGGCGACCTCCGGCGGGACGACCTGCCGGGCGACCGCGAGCAGTTCGTCGACGTGGTGGTCGGCGGTCCGGACGAACGCCTTGATCACGTCGCAGGAGAGGCACTCGGCGCGGCTGCGCGTCTCGAAGGCGTCCTGGTAGGGCCAGCTCGGGTGGTAGTCGCCCCAGAGCGGCGCGTCGTGCTCGTCCGACGCCTCGACCATCACGGTCAGCGGCCCGACGGCCGCCTCCAGGTCGGCCAGCAGCGTGGCCAGCACCTCGGCGGAGAGGCGCTCGTCGCGCAGCACCACCGGCCCGGACGGGTCGCTCTGGTCGACGACCCGGCCGCCGCCGGCCATCACCAGGAAGTCCGCGGCCCGGATGTCGTTGCGCGTCAGTTCGGCCAGCCGGGGCCCGCGACCGGTGGCGCCGACCACCGGGATACCGGCGGCCCGCACCCGGTCGAGCACCTCGTGGGTGTACGCGGAGACGGTCTCGTCGCTGCGGACGAGCGTCCCGTCGAGATCCGTGGCGATCAGCTTGGGCAGGCCCGGGCGGGTCATCGTTCCTCCTTCGCCCGCCGCCGTCGCAGCCAGCCGTCTCGGTCCTCGGTGCCTCGACCCCTCGGTGACGGCGGGCAGCAAACGTACCTCGCGGAACGGGCCCCGACCATGGCGTTCCGGCGAATGCGGTGCCAACGGTCGACGGCCCGCCGGTGTCCCGTCCGGGACCCTCCTCAAGGCCGTACGGTGGACGGGTGGGAGAGCGGGACTGGCCGGTGGCGGAGGCCGTCGACACCGAGCGGCTGCTGCTGGAGCCGCTCCGCGTCGACCACGCCGAGGAACTCGCCCCCCTCCTGGACGACCCGGCCCTGCACGAGTACATCGGCGGTAGCCCGGCCACCCCGCAGCAGCTGCGGGAGCGGTACCGCAGGCAGACGGCCGGCCGGTCCCCGGACGGCCGGGAGGGCTGGCTCAACTGGGTCGTCCGGCACCGGGACAGCGGCGAGGCGGTCGGCACCGTGCAGGCCACCGTGCGGCTCGACGGTGACCGGCCCGTCGCCGAGCTGGCCTGGGTCGTCCTGACGCCGCACCAGGGCCGCGGCTACGCCGGCGAGGCCGCCGTCGGCCTGGTCGGCTGGCTGGCGGAGCACGGCGTCCGGGCGCTGGTCGCGCACGTGCACCCCGACCACCAGGCCTCCGCCCGGGTGGCCGAGCGGCTCGGCCTGCGGGCCACCGACGAGCGGTCGGACGGCGAGGTCCGCTGGGTGGCCCCCTGAGGGACGCCGGGCGCGCCGGCGGTCACCGGAGCGGGCAGGGGCCGGCGACCGGTCAGTCCCGGGGTTCGGGGCGGGCGAAGGGGACGATCGGCCCGACGGTGAGGTCGGCCGGCGCGGGCGGCCCGTCGTCCGCCACGTCCCGCGACCTGCGGCGGCGCCAGCCCACCGGCTCCGCCTCGTCCCCGCTGCCCGTCCCGACCGCGTCGTCCGCCTCCCCGGCAGGCCGGGCCGCGCCGGCCGGGGCCAGCTTCAGCGCCGCCGCGAAGAGCGCACAGGCCAGGAACGCCGTCACCAGGCCCCGGCCGTACTCGACCTGGAACCCGTCGTCCGTCGAGTAGAAGAAGACGCGTTGGGCGGCCTCGTCGAGCGAGGCGGTGGCCGCGACCAGCAGCCCCAGCAGCGCCACGGCCACGGCCAGCCCGGCGAGCCGGGCGTTCGGACGCACCGCGGGAGTGCCGCGCAGCGCGAGCACCACCGCGCAGACCAGGGCGAACAGCCCGACCAGGTAGCCCACCCCGAAGCCGCCGACGTCGGACACCCCGCCCGGCACCCGCAGCGGCGTGTTGCCCTGCGGGCCGCCGTTGGGGATGGTCATCACCTGCCACTCGCCGAGCATCGAGGCGAGAGCGGCCACCGCACCGAGCGCCGCGAGCAGCACGGGGAGCCGGCGGTCCCGGCCCAGGCCGGAGAACGTACGCCCGAACCGCCCCGGCCCGTCCGGCTCCGTGCTGCCCCACTCCAGGACGGCTGCACCGTCGGACCGCTGTTCCTGCCGGGGAATGGGGGAATCCTGGGACATCGGCCACCCTTCCGCGTTCGCGGGCCTGCCCCGAATCATGACACAGTACGCACCCGGTGACGCGGAGCGTGAACGGTCGCCAGTGGGTGCCCGTTGGGCTAGCGTCGGGTGCATGCCTATCCGTACCGCTTCCGCACAATGGCAGGGCAACCTCACCGAGGGGTCCGGCACGATCCGCACCGGCAAGGGCGGGCTGGAGGGGAACTACTCCTTCAAGTCCCGGTTCGAGGAGGGTGAGGGCACCAACCCCGAGGAGCTGATCGGTGCGGCCCACGCCGGCTGCTTCTCGATGGCGTTCTCCAAGGCCCTCGCCGAGGCCGGCTCGCCGCCCACCTCGGTGGAGACCACCGCCAAGGTCCACCTCGACAAGACCGACGCCGGAATGACGGTGACCCGGATCGAGCTGGACACCGTCGGCCAGGTGCCCGGCATCGACGAGGCGCAGTTCACCAAGCTCGCGGAGACCGCCAAGGAGAACTGCCCGATCTCCCGCCTGCTCGCCCCGGGCGCCCAGATCAGCCTGACCGCCCGCCTCGCCTCCTGACCGTCCCCGTCTCGGCGTCGACCGCCACGGGAACCCCCGGGTCCCCGTGGCGGTCCGCCGAGCCGGCGCGGGCGCTCGAACGGCTCCGGACCCGGCGCGCTCGAACGGCTCCGGTCCCGGTGACGGGTGGTCGGCCGCCGGCTCCGACCGGCCCGGCCGGTCCGCCGACGCGGGCCGGCGGGCCTGACCGGCGCGGGCGGGCCGCGTCGTCGGGCAGAATGGGCGGGGTGCCGGTGGAGATGAGTCGCGAGCGCTTCGAGGAGCTGGTCGGCGACGCGCTCGACGAGGTGCCCGAGGAACTGCTCGCCCTGATGAGCAACGTCGTGATCCTGGTGGAGGACGACCCGCCCCCCGGCGAGGACCTGCTCGGCCTCTACGAGGGGCACGCGCTCACCGAACGCGGCTGGGACTACGCCGGCGTGCTGCCGGACCGCATCCTGATCTACCGCAACCCCATCCTGCGCATCTGCGACGACGACGAGGACGTCGTCGACGAGGTCGCGGTGACGGTGGTGCACGAGATCGCCCACCACTTCGGCATCGACGACGCCCGCCTGCACGAGCTGGGCTGGGGCTAGGCGGCGGTTGTTGCCTCCGTCGCCTACCGTCGGTCCAGGTACCGCGAACTCAGGAGGCACTTCCAATGCGCAGCGAGCTGTTCTCGGCGGAGAACCTTGAGAAGGAGTCCGCGCAGCCCGGCATGCGGCTGCAGAACTCCAAGATGTTGAAGATCGAACTCAACGGCGAGGCGATGGCCCGGGTCGGGTCGATGGTCGCCTACCAGGGGCAGGTGCAGTTCCAGGCGCTCGGCTCGGGCGGGCTCGGCAAGTTCCTCAAGCAGAAGCTGACCGGCGAGGGCGTCCCGCTGATGAAGGTCTCCGGCCGGGGTGACGTGTTCCTCGCCGACTTCGCCAAGGACGTGCACGTCATCGACCTGGAGCCCGGTGACGCGCTCTCCATCAACGGATCCAGCGTGCTGGCCTTCGACTCCACCCTCCAGTACGACATCCGGATGGTCGGCGGGGCCGGCATGGCATCCTCCTCCGGCCTGTTCAACTGCGTCTTCAGCGGTCACGGTCGGATCGCCATCACCACCAAGGGCACCCCGGTGGTGCTCAGCGTGGACGCCCCCACCTACGTCGACCCGCAGGCGGCGGTCTGCTGGTCGGCCAACCTCCAGACCGGCTACCACCGCGCCGAGCAGCTCGGCCTCGGCACGCTGCTGGGCCGGCGCACCGGCGAGTCGTTCACGATGAGCTTCGCCGGTCAGGGCTTCGTCGTCGTCCAGCCCTCCGAGGAGCCGCCCATCATGGGCAGCGGCACCCAGGAGCAGCAGGGCGGGCTCCTCGGCGGCCTGCTCAGCTGAGCACGTCCCGCACCGCCTCGCACCGCCCCCGCCCCGCGCCGACCGGCCCCGCCGGATCCGACGCGGGTCGGGGGCGGTGCCGTTGCGGGGGCCGCGGTCGGCTGCGGTGCGGTTCCGGGACTGCCGTCAGCTGAGGTCGCCGGCGCGGAGGCGGGCCAGCCAGGCGGCGGCGTCGGCGTAGTCGGCGTCCGAGAGGCCGGCGGGCGCCGGGATCGGGCGGTCGCCCGTCCCGGGGAACCGGTGCCGGGGGTACGAGCCCAGGAAGCGCACGTCGGCGCAGACCCGGCGCAGCCCCTGCAACGCCTCGCCGAGCCGCACGTCCGCCACGTGCCCGGCGCAGTCGAGGAAGAAGACGTACCGGCCGAGCGCCTCGCCGGTCGGGCGGGACTCGATCCGGCTCATGTTGATCCCACGCACGGCCAGCTCCATCAGCACCGACAGCAGCGCGCCGACCCGGTCGTGGGCGATGTAGACCGCCAGGGACGTCACGTCGTCGCCGGTCGGCGGCGGGGGCGGCCCGGGGCGGGACACCAGCGCGAAGCGGGTCACCGCGTCCGGGTGGTCGGCGATCTTGTCGGCGAGCACGTCCAGCCGGTGCCGGGCGGCACCGATCGGGGCGCAGATCGCCGCGTCGTACTCGCCGGCGGCGGCTCCGGCGGCGGCCGCGCCGTTGGAGAGCACGTCGACCACGACCGCGTCGGGCAGGTGCGCGCGCAGCCAACCCCGGCACTGGGTGGACGCCTGCGGGTGGGCGGCGACGCTGCGCACGTGCGGGAACGTCGTGCCGGGCCGCGCGGCGAGCACGAACTCGACCGGCAGGATCACCTCGCGGGTGATCACCAGGGGCTCGCCCTCGGCGAGTTCGTCCAGGGTCACCCCGACCGCGCCGCCGATCGAGTTCTCCAGCGGCACCAGGGCCGAATCCGCCTCCCCGGCCCGTACGCTCTCCAGCGCCTCGGGGACGCTGCGGGCCGGCGTGCGGCTGCCCCGCTCCGCAGCGGGGATGCTGTTCAACGCCTGCTCGGCGAAGGTGCCCTCCGGCCCGAGGTAGACGAAGCGCGTCGGCGGTGTTCCCGGCATGGCGACAGCCTACGCACCCGGTACGCCGAGCGACCCGCCCTCGCAGACGCGCGTCCGGATGCCGGGCGGCCCGGCGGCGCGGACCTCGGCGGTGCAGACGTCGGTGCCGGCGGTGACCAGCCGCGGGGCACCCGGCCTGCCCTGGGTGATCACCTGGAGCGTCTCGTGCCCGGTCACGTCGAGCACCGTGTAGTGCCACTCGCCGGCGCAGAGCGGTCCGGTCCGCACCCGCACCCGGACGCCGTTCGGCAGCACGCCACCCCGGCCCCGCACCAGGTCGACGATCCGTGTTCCCGAGGGGCCGTCCGGGCACGGGACCGCGACCAGGCCGGGGTCGACCGTGGGGGTGATACCCCCGGTGCCGGGCAGGCCGGTGGCGGGCGGGGGCGTGGGCGCGGCGCTGGGCGTGGCGGGGACCGCGGTGCGGGTCGGGGCGGTGGTCGGGGCGGGGCGGCGCAGCTCCGGTGGGGTGCCGCAGCCGGCGAGGGGCAGCGCGGCCAGCAGCACGACGGCTGCGAGGCGGCGGGCGCACGCCGGCGGGGCCGGGCGGGACGACGCGCGGACGAGCGGCAGGGACGGAGCCGTCGGCCGGTCGGTCGGGGCGCACGGCTGAACCGCTCCGGGCCGGGCGGCGTGGCCGGGCGGTCGGGCGGGCGTGGCGTGGCGCGAGGGGGTGGGCGGCACGGCCGATCCTCGGGACATCGGGGAGCGTCACTGCGGCCGGGAGGCCGAGCCCATCCTAGGAGGAACCGGCGGCCGGGTGAAGATCAGCCGAGGACGCGATGGCCGGCACGCTCCAGCGCGGCGGTGGCCTCGCGGAGCCGCACGGCGGGAACCAGCAGGTAGTCGGTGTCGTAGGTGGAGAAGGCGACCACGCTGACCCGGGCCGCGGCGAGCGGGTCCACCAGCGCGGCGAGGGTGCCGCTGACCGCCAGGTCGAGCGGTTCGGCGACCCGCAGGCAGCGCCAGGCGGTCTCGCCGACGGCCTGCTCGGGCGCCCGGTCGGCGGGGCAGATCAGCGAGATCCCGTCGGCCGTCCAGCTCACCGTGACGACGTCGCCGTTGCTCAGCCCGCCCGACAACTCGGGCGGCAGGGCGGAGCCGGCGGCCAGGCGGCACACGGCGTACTTCCCCGGCAGCAGAGCGATATCGAGCATGAGGGCACCTTACGGCCTCGGTGCGGGCCCGCCCCAGATTCGCCGCGTGCGGCGAACGCCACATCCCGCCGCTGGTCAGACCGGGGAGAAGAACGTGAGCGAACCGGCGACCGTCCCGCTGGTGAACACCGGGGTGGAGATCGCGTCGACGGTCGAGTCCGGCGCGTCGGTCGATGCGGCCTGGACCCGGAGCAGCCCTCGGGCCAGGCGCCCGGAGGAGAGGGCCAGCAGCGGGGGGATCTTGTCGATCTCGGGCTCGGTCAGCTCGCAGCGGTTGGCGGTGAAGTCGAGCAGCCGTAGCCCGCCGTCGAGCAGCGGCAGCCCGGTCACGTCCTCCGGGTCGCCCAGGCAGAGCAGCTCGCAACCGGCGACGGAGACGGCGACGACCCTCGTCCCGGAGTCGATCAGCAGGCACGGCTCGTCGGCGTGGGAGACGGTCGACGACCACCGACCGAGATTGTCGAACTCCTGCCCTGTCGATGTTCCCGCCGCGGGCACGAACACGTCAGAGAGCGAGAGTTCGACGTGGGCCACCGCGCCTCCTATGTACACCGACGGTCCGTCCACGCTAGCCGGTCGTCGCGGGTGACGCCGACCGCGCGTGGTCGCCGGGCCGCCGGTGGGTGAGGGATGCCCTGACCAGACGGCCGGCGACGGCGCGACCGACGGGTGCCGACCGGCACCCGGGCGCGTGGCGTCGCCGGTGACGTTACCGTCGGTTGGCCGGCTTGTCAGCGGCCGTTCGGCCGCCCTCGTACCACCGGTAGTCCGCAGCGGGGCGGTAAGCGCCGTTCGCCCAGGTCTCCGGGTGCTGCGCGACCCGGGAGAGCTTCTCGGCCGTGGCCGGACTGATCCGGCTGCCCCCGGCGACGAGCAGGCGGTCCAGCTCGCGGTGGGTGGCCATGAGGCAGTCCTTTGGCAGGCCGTAGACGCTGATGACGCCGGAGCCGACGAAGGTCAGCACCGGCGTCACCGGGATCGGCAGCCCCACGGCGTCGGAGAGGGCCTTGCTGGCGCGCTTGGCGTCGCGGCGGGCCTCGGCCACGTAGGGCGGTCGCTTGCCGTTGATCTGGACCACGTCGCCGGCCACCAGGACCCGGGCCCGGCCGTGGTCGGCGATGGTGACCGCGAAGAGCCCGCTCGGCCCGATGGCGAGGAAGCCGGCCCGTTCGTCGCGCTCGTGGTCGAGCAGGAGGTCGGAGGCGTCCGTGCGGGGCCACTCGATGACGTGCCACGCGGGCCCGAGATGGTCGAGCCGGCCGAGCGCCCGTGCCCCGGCCGCCTCCAGCCGTCGGGCGCCCCGTTCCGCCCTGCGGCGACGGGCCCACTCCAACGGGGACGGACGGACGGGTGCGAGCACCCCCGGCGACTCCACGCGGGGGTGTGGCACCGCCGCGGGCGGCAGTGCCCGGGCGGACGGTACGGCTTGACGAGCGGGAAAGACAGTCATCGCGACCTCCGGCAAAAGGTCCCTCGAAGTTATGTCCTCACTACCCTACGTTGCCAGTCCCCTGTGTCGGCAAGTTGGAACGCCGGAGTGAGTGCGGATGAATGCCATATTCATCCACCCCTGTTTTATCGGATGCCGCCAAACCCTGCCCTACGCTGCGAGGGTGACCCACTACGTGGACAGCGAAGTCGGTCGGCTCGGGACGGTGCTGCTGCACCGCCCCGGTCCTGAGCTCGCCCGGCTCACCCCCCGCAACAACGACTCGCTCCTCTTCGACGCCATCCCGTGGGTCGGCCGCGCCCAGGAGGAGCACGACGCCTTCGCCGCGGCCCTGCGCGAGCGCGGCGTCGAGGTGCTCTACCTTGCCACCCTCCTCGCCGAGACGCTCGCCGTCGCCGACGCGCGGGCCGAGCTCACCGAGGAGGTGCTCCGCTCGCCCAGGCTCGGCGACTCGCTGCGCGCCCGGGTCGCCGACCACCTCGCGTACCTCGACCCCGTCGCGCTCGCCGACGTGCTCATCGCCGGGCTGGCCCACGAGGAACTCCGGGTCAGCCGGGAGCGGCCGGGCGGCCTCGTCTACACCCTGATGGACCGGCACGACTTCGTCATCGACCCGCTGCCCAACCTGCTGTTCACCCGGGACTCCTCGTTCTGGGTCGGCGACCGGGTCGGGGTGACCAGCCTGGCGATGCCGGCGCGGCGGCGGGAGACCACGCTGACCGACGCCATCTACCGGCACCACCCGCGCTTCGCCGGCACCGAACTCGTCTACCAGCCCGGCCTGGAGCACCTGGAGGGCGGCGACGTGCTGTTGCTCGCGCCGGGGGTGCTGGCCGTCGGGGTGGGCGAGCGGACCACGCCCGCCGGCGCGGAACGCCTCGCCCGGCAGGTCTTCGCCGCCGGGCTCGCGCACACCATCCTCGTCGTCCCGATCGCCCAGGAACGGGCGACCATGCATCTCGACACCGTCTGCACGATGGTGGACGTCGACGCCGTGCTGATGTACCCGAACATCGCCCACACGCTGTCGGCGTACACGGTGATCGCCGGGGCGGACGGTGAGGACCCGAGGGTGGACGGCCCGGCGCCGTTCCTGCGGGCCGCCGCCGACGCGATGGACCTGCCCCAGCTCCGGGTCATCGACACCGGCCTGGACCCGGTCACCGCGGAACGCGAGCAGTGGGACGACGGCAACAACACCCTCGCGATCGCGCCCCGGCTCTGCGTGGGCTACGAGCGCAACACGGAGACCAACGCGCAGCTGGAGCGGGCCGGCATCGAGGTGATCCCGATCGCCGGCTCGGAGCTGGGCTCGGGCCGGGGCGGACCGCGCTGCATGTCCTGCCCGCTGGTCCGCGAGCCGCTGGGCGGGCCGGCAACGGCACCTCTGCCGTAGGGAGAAGGCCCGTCCCGGGCGTCGCAGGCACCCGTCAGGGCCCCGCGAGCACTGCCCGCAGCACCCGCCGGGACCCGCGGGCACTGCCCGCAGGCACCCGCGGGCGCTCGCAGGCACCCGCCGGGCGTCGCAGGCCCAAAGCCGGAGACCGGAGGCCCTCGCCGGGGCCGCCGAGCGGCGGCTCCGGCGAGGGCCCCGGCTCAGCGCAGGGTGAGCTGGCGGCCGAGCAGGCCGTGGCGGGCCCGGCGGCCGGCGGCGTCCAGCGGGGCGGGCTCGGCGAGCGCCTCCGCGTACCGCTTGGCGAAGTCGGCGACCGGCTGCTCCCAGTCGGCGGCCGGGACGTCCTCCGGCAGGTCCCACACCGGCACCAGCCGGCCGTGGGCCCGGAACATGCCCGCGAACCGGGTGTTCTCGCCGAGCACCAGCGTGCCGGCGACGCTCAGCCGGGCCAGCGCGTCCAGCGCGGCGTCCTCGTCGTCGGGCAGCACCCAGCGCACGTGCGCCTTCTCCGGCACCTGGCACCAGTACGCGGCCCGGGCGGCGGCGAGCCGCACGGTGGGGTAGATCGCGGCGTTCGCCCGCTCCAGGGACGCCTGCACGTTCGGGTCGTCGCCGGCCCCCGGGTCGAGCCAGAACTCGAACCCGTCGTGCATGCTGACCTCCAGCGGGCCGTCGACGAGGACGTCCTGCAACCGGGGGCCGGGGCCGGGCAGCGGCGGCACGGGCACCGGGCGGCCCGGCTCGACCCGCAGCGCGCAGAGCAGCGCCTCGGCCAGGTCCCGGGAGACGTCGCCCGACTGGAGGTGACGCTGGAGCCCGATGAGGACCCGCCCGTCCGGCTTGGTCATGGCGGGGGTGGCCATCGGCAGCACGGTGGCCAGGGTGACCTCCCGGTCGCCGAACTCCTCGACCAGGGCGGGGGCCAGCCGCAGTGGCGCCGAGGCGGCCGGCACCAGTTCCCGCAGGGCGATCCACTCCGGCTCGTCGGTCAGCCCCTCGAACGGTCGGGGCACGAAGATGTCCCGTACCTTTTCCCGCTTGGGGGTGGCTTCGGCGGCCCGCTGGCTCTTTCGACGCTTGCTCACGGCGAGACAGCCTAGAGGCCCCCGCCGTTCGGCGGGGGCAGGACCCGCCCTCGCGGTCGGTCAGCCGGCCACGGCCAGGTCCGACCGGGTGACGTCGGCAGGGTCGAACTCGGCCCACACGCTCTGGCCCAGGCCGTCCCGCTCGACGCCCCAGCGGTCGGCCAGCCCCGAGACGATGTGCAGCCCCCGGCCGTCGACGGCGTCGGTGTCGGCGATCCGCATCGTGGGGCCCGCTGCGGCGCCGCCGTCGGTCACCCGGAGCTGCACCTGCTGGCCGTCGGGCGAGTGGCGCAGCCGCCAGGCCACCCGGACCACTCCGCCGGGCAGCGGATCGGCGTGCCGGATCGCGTTGCCGACCAGCTCGGCCAGGACCGCGACGAGGTCGGCGAGGAGCGGCGGGGGTACGACGGCGGCCAGTTCCTCGGCGAGGCGTCGCCTCGCCACCCGCGCCCCAGCGGCGTGGTGGGGCACCACCACGCACCACGCCCGATCGGCAGCTCCCGTCGACACCTTCGTCCCCTCACGCCCCCGTTGCCCGTCGCCGGTCACCCGCGGGGCAGCCGCACCTCTGCGACCGTACCGCCACCGGCCCTCGGCCGTAGGGATACCCATCCATTCTGCTGTTCAACGATCCGGCGGACGAGATAGAGGCCGAGTCCGGCCCCGGCGTAGCGGCGGCGGTCGCCCGACTCGCCCTGCCAGAACCGGTCGAAGGCCCGCTCCACGTGCTCCGGCCGGATGCCGATGCCCCGGTCGCGGACCTGGAAGGAGACCGTCGACCCGTCCGCGTCGGCGGTGATCTCGATGAGCGAGCCCGGCGCGGAGTACTTGCCGGCGTTCGTGCACAGCTCCGTGAGCACGGTGGCCAGGCTCAGCCGGTGGCCGAGCGCCTTGGGCAGGTCCGCGGGGAGGCGGAGGACGAGCCGCTGCCGCAGCTCTGCCGGCAGGTCGACCGCCGCCGCGCGCAGCGCGTCACCGAGGTCGTACGGGGCGGGGGGCTCGTCGCCCGGCCCCGACTCGGCGGCGGAGGAGAGCAGCCGGTCCACCAGCCGGGCCAGCTCGTTGGCGCGTTGCCCGATCACGCGGGCGGCCTGCCGCCGATCGGTCTCGGTCAGCGACTCCCAGTGGTCGGTGAGCGTGTCCGCGTAGCCCTTGATCACGGTCACCGGCGTACGCAGCTCGTGGCTGGTCACCGCCACGAACAGGTCCCGGTCGTGGTCGCGGCGCTGCTGGTCGGTGATGTCCCGGAAGGTGACCACCCGCAGGGTGCCGGGGCCGGGCAGCTCGCCGGAGGTGATCTTCAGCCAGCGGCCGTCCGGCATCCGGTGGTCGAGCACCCGCCCGGACGGGGGCAGCGGGAAGGGCAGCGGCCGGTTGAGCGCCTGGGCCACGGAACGGCCGGTGACCCGGGCGGCGGCCGGGTTCCAGAGCCGGACGTGGTTGTCCCGGTCCACCACGGCCAGGCCGTCCGCCAGCGCCGCCACCACCGGCCCGTCGCCGTGCACGGGCAGCCCGGTCTGGTCGCCGTACAGGTGGGCGATGCAGGAGGCCACGTAGCCCGCGACGGCGTGCCGCTCGGCGTCCAGCGGGTCGTCGCCGTCGGGGTAGAGCACGTGCAGGCTGCCGACCGTCAGCCCGCCGATCTCCGCGCGGGAGACCACCATCCGGAGCAGGCCCCGCTCGGCGAGTTCACCGCAGAGCCTGCCGGTGAGCTCGTCCGTGCGGACCTGGCGTACCCGCGCGCCGGAGAGCAGGCAGACGGTGGCGGGGTCGTCGGCCGGCACGGGGTGGCCGACGGCCCACTCGGCGGCGCCGGTCGCGGCGATCACCCGGCCGCCGGTCGGCGCGAACTCGACGAACGCCGTGCCCGCCGCGCCGAGCGCCGACCGGGCCACGCGGAGCAGGTGGGTGAGCACCGGAAGGCCGGTGCCGCCCGAGTTGGTCATTTCGATCACCGTGGTGTGGCCGGCGATGAGAGCGGAGAGGTCGGTGCGCTCCGGCATCCTCCGAGTGTGCCCCGCCGGTCCGCCCCGGGACACCCCTGCCCGACCCGGCCTCCGCCCGGCGCCACCCCGGTCAGCGGCCCAGGCTGGCCAGCGTGTGCGCCGGCCGGTCGGTGATGATGCCGTCCACCCCGGCGGCCAGGACGAGGTCCAGGTCCGCCGGCTCGTTGACGGTCCACACGAAGACCTGGTTGCCCGCCGCCCGCAGGGCGGGCACCAACTGCGGGCGGGCCCGCACCAGGGCGACGCCGGGGCCGGCGATCCGGGTGCCGAACGGCAGCCGCCCCAGCCGTACCCAGCGCGGCAGCACGTCCAGCAGCAGCACCGTGGGCAGCGCGGGGGCCAGCCCCCGGACCCGGCGTACGGCCAGCGGCGAGAACGACATGACGGTGACCCGTACCGGATCGTCCGGTTCCGGCTCGGCCAGGCCGTACCGGCGCAGCAGCGCGACGAGCCGGCGCTCGACGTTCCCGCCGTGGCGGGAGGGGTGCTTGGTCTCGATCAGCAGCCGCACCGGCCTGCCCGCGGCCAGCACCGCGTCGAGCAGCCGCTCCAGGGTGAGCAGCCGGGTGTGCGACTCGTCCAGCACCTCGTCGCCGTCAGCGGGGACGCAGCCGGGGTGCCAGGAGCCGAAGTCCAGCGCCTCCAGCTCGGCGAGGGTACGGGCGCTGACCAGCCCCTGGCCGTTGCTGGTGCGGTCGAGCCGGCGGTCGTGCACGCAGACCAGGTGCCCGTCCCGGGTCAGCCGGACGTCGCACTCCAGCCCGTCCGCGCCCTCGTCGAGGGCCCGCAGGTAGGCCGCGAGGGTGTGCTCGGGCAGGTCGTGGGAGGAACCGCGGTGGGCGAAGACGAGAGGGGCGTCCATCCCGCCCGTCCTAGAGGACCCGGCCCGGCTGCCCGTCCTCGCCGACCACCGGTCGCCCGGCGGCGGCCCACTCGCCCATCCCGCCCTCGACGTTGCGCACCTGGTCCCAGCCGTTGCGCATCAGGTACGTGACGACCTGTGCGGAGCGCCCGCCGGAGCGGCAGATGACGGCGACGTCGCGGTCGGTCGGCACCTCGGCGATGCGGGCCGGCAGTTCCATCATCGGCAGGTGGTGCGCCCCGGGGGCGTGGCCGGCGTGCCACTCGTCGTCCTCCCGGACGTCGAGCAGGTACGCGTCGTCGGCGATCTCGGTCACGGTCACGGTGGGAACCTGGGATCCGAACACGGGCCAAGCCTAGATCCTCGCCCGGACGGCCGGTGGCGGGCCGCCCCCGGAGTCACAACCGGGTGACCCACCGGGGGTTGGCCCGCGCCCAGTCCGGGACGCGGGTGCCGCGTACCGCCTCGAAGAGGCCGTTCCCGCCGTTGTCGAGCACCACGTACGACACCTGGTCGATGGTCTGGGGGTGGGAGGGGACCTGCACGCCGCGCAGCGCGTCGGCCGGCAGCTCGCGCAGCGCGACGACCAGGTCCTCCAGCGGTACGCCGTTGGTGTCCACGGTCAACGAGGCGCCCACGGCGCGGATCACCTGGTCCAGCTTGACCGGGTTGGTCCGCAGCGACGTCTCACTCGTGCGCTCCAGCATCGCCCGGAGCAGTTGTTGCTGGTGGGTCTGCCGGTCGTAGTCGCCGTTCGGCAGGTCGTAGCGCTGCCGGACGTAGTCCAGCGCCTGGCCGCCGTCCATCTGCTGGCAGCCGGGCGGGAAGACGCGGTCGGTGTGGATCGAGCGGACCTCGGTGTCGACGCACATGCGTACGCCGCCGAGCAGGTCGATGACCTTGCGGAGACCGGAGAAGTCGATCAGGGCCGCGCCGTCGAAGCGGATGCCGGTCAGCCGGGACAGGGTGGCCGAGAGCAGCCGGGTGCCCGCCTGGCCGCCGCCGCCGTGCTCGTACGCCGCGTTGATCTTGTCCTGGCCGCCGCCGTAGCCGTTGCCGGCGGGGATGGCGACGAGCAGGTCCCGGGGGACGGAGACCAGGTACGCCTCCCGCCCGCCGGCGGGGACGTGCACGATGAGGATGGTGTCCGAGCGTCGGTCCGCCGCGCTGCCGCTCTGCCACCGGTCGGTCCCCACCAGCAGGTAGTTCAGCGGCCCGTCGGGGTCGGTGCGCTCCCGGCGGGCGGTGGGGTCGAGCAGTTGCTCCCGGACGACGCTGCCCTCGTACCGGTCGGTCAGCGCATTCAGGCCCGCCACGGCGAGCCCGGCCAGCAGGACCAGGGCCAGGCCCAGGCCGAGCAGCAGCCGGGGCCAGCGGACGCGGGGCGGCCGGGCGGGCCGGGCGTCGGCCCCGGCCCGGCCCCGACCGTCGCCCGTCGATCTGGACGTGACGCCTCCCCGCGACCCGTACGTGAATGCTTCTCACGTCAGGCTACGAGGCGACCAGGGCGACCCGGGCCGCTTCGCCGACATTGCCCGGTCCGGGCCGCTTCGCCGACTCCCCGGCCCGGCCGGTCATCCGGCGGGCCGGTATCCCCGGTCGGGCCCGACTACTCGCGGCTGGAGACCACCTCGGGGTTGGCGAAGACGAACTCGGCCAGCTTGTCCTGCTTCGCCGCGCGGAACATGTCCAGCGTCTGCTCGCTGAGCGTCTCGCGGGTGCCGTCGCTGTGGAAGGTGCCGCCGTTGGTCTTGAGCATCACCAGGTCGTTGCCGGTCACCCCGCGCATGGTGAAGACGAAGTCGGGGACCGGCACGCCGCCGGTGTCGAGGATGAACGCCTTACCGGCCGCGTCCATCAGCTTGTTCAGCTTGATCGGGTTGGTCAGCGTCCCGTCCTCGGTGGCCTTCTTCGCCATCGCCTTGATCAGCTGCTGCTGGTTCTGCTGCCGGTCGTAGTCGCCGTTCTTGAGGCTCTTGCGCTGCCGGGAGTAGTCCAGCGCCGCCCAGCCCTCCATCTCGCGGCAGCCCTTCTTGTGCACCACGGGCGTCCGCTGCTTGCCGGTCTTCTTCGCGTCGGCGTTCCACATCGGCTTGCCGTCGACGTACGACATGTGGATCGACTCGACCTCCTGCTTGACGCAGATGCGCACGGTGCCGAGGGCCTCGATGACGTTCTTGAATCCGCCGAAGTTGATGATCGCCGCGCCGTCGAAGCTGATCCCGGTCATCTTCTTGATCGTCTGCGCCATCAGCTGGGCGCCGCCCTCCCAGCCGCCGCCGTTGCGGGCGCCGGCCTGGAACGCCGCGTTGATCTTGTCGGTGCCGCCCTTGTAGCCGCTCGGCCTGAAGGCCGGGATCTGGGCCTCGGTGTCCCGGGGGATCGAGATCAGGTACGCCTGGTCGTGCGTCGCCGGGATGTGCAGCACGATGATGCTGTCCGCCCGCACGTCGTCGGCGGCCCACCGCTCCCGGGCGTCCACACCGAGCAGCAGCATGTCGATCGGGCCGTCCAGGCTGGCGCCACCCTCGGCGTCGGTCTTGCCCGCGTCGCCGAGCAGGTTGCGCTGGGCGATGTTGCCGGTGGCGCTGCTGATCAGCGCCTTGCTGCCGACGATGGCCGCACCGCTGGCGACCATCAGCACGGCGCCGAAGATCAGGGTGAGTCGGGCCCAGAGCGGGTCCTTGCGGCGCGACCGCTTCTTGGCGGACCCGCCACCGGGCCTGCCGCCCTTGACGGGCTGCTTCGGGATGCTCGTGGAGGCCCGGACCGGGCCACGGGGGGAATCCAGCGCCGGAGGGCGACGGCTGGTCTGAACCGGCATGCGTGCTCCAGCTCGCGTTGTCAGGGGGCGGGATCACTTTACGGACGCTTTCCCGTCCTGGCGAGGTCGTCCGACCGTCGAATACCGTTCGTACGGCCGTCATCCAGGAAAACTGACCGAACGGACAGATCGATACGGCTGGTCGGCGGTTGGCTCACAGGAAGCGGTCGGCCGGCCCCCCGAAACGTGATGACGTTGGTCGATCACGGGAGGGCCGGCCGGCGGGGCTGGTCAGTTTCCGGTGCCGTCCTTCTTCTGGTTGGCCTCGACCCAGGCCGTCATGGTGTCGGCCGACATCGCCTTGTACATGGTCAGCGCCTTCTCCTTGTCCGACACCACCACCGACTCCCCGTTGATGGTCTGGCTGCCGACGTGCGGGCTGGTCACGAAGGTGAGGTTCTCGCCGCGCAGGTTGCGGAACTGGACCCCCATGTCGACCAGCGAGAAACTCTGGTCGACGGTGACCGCGGCGGTGACCGACTTGAGGAAGTCGTTCAGCTTCTTCGGATTGGTCAGCGTGCCCGTGCTCGCCGCCTTGTCCATCAGGGCGCGGAGGAACTCCTGCTGGTGCCGCATCCGGGCGAAGTCGCCGTCCGGGAACTGCTTGCGCTGCCGGATCCAGTCCAGCGCCTCGGCGCCGTCCATGTGGTTGGTGCCCTTGGTGAACGTCCGGTACGGCTTGTGGATCGAGGTGATGGTCCGCTCGACCTTCAGGTCGACGCCGCCGAGGGCGTCGGTGACCTGCTTGAAGCCGGCGAAGTCGATCGCCATCACGTGGTCGAGCCGCACGTCGGTGAAGCACTCCACCGTCCGGACGGCCAGCGGCAGCCCGCCGAAGGCGAAGGCAGCGTTGATCTTCCCCCGCTGCCCGGTGCCGCAGTCCGCGTTGGCGCCCTCCGGGATCGGCACGTAGAGGTCGCGGGGGATGGAGACCAGGTATGCCTTCTGGTGGTCCGACGGGATGTGCATCACGATGATCGTGTCGGCCCGCCACTTGCTGGACTTGTCCACCGGGGCGTCCGGGTCCCGGGAGTCGCTGCCCACCAGCAGGATGTTCAGGGCGCCGTCCACCGCCTTGGCCGGGCGGCCCCCGGTGATCTCCGAGAACGGGTCGGTGCGGGCCAGGTCGTCGTTCAGGCCCCGGGCGTAGAACCAGGCGCCCGCCCCGCCGAGCAGCGCGAGCACCAGCACGGCCACGCCGGCGACCAGGGCGATCCGGCCCCACCGGGGGCGGACGCCGCGCCGGCCCGGCCGGTCAGGCCCGCCCGGGTCGCCCGGTCCGGCCGGTCCGCCCGGTCCCGCGGGACCGCCCGGGCCGCCTGCGCGTGGCTCGTCCGCCGCCGGGGACCAGCGGGCCTCGGCCGGCCGGGCGCGTCCGGCGTCCCGGCCGGGGCCGGGCACCGAGGCGCGCCCGGCGCTGCGGTGCAGGTGCGGGAGTGGAACTCCGGCGGGCATGGTCGCTGACATGTAACTCAGGGTACGTACGCGCGGCCACTGTCGCCCCGTAGCGCCGCCGACGTGTGCGCCGGCGGCGGCACGCCCGCTAGACCATCCGCTCGCGGAAGTACTCGATGGTGCGGCGCAGGCCGTCCTCGGGCGCCACGGTCGGCTCGTATCCGAGCAGCTCGCGGGCGAGGGTCAGGTCCGGGCGGCGCATCTCCGGGTCGTCGGCGCTGCGGGTGATGTAGGTCACCTCGGAGCTGCTCCCGGTGAGCGACACGATCGTCTCGGCCAGCTGCCGCATGCTCATCTCGTGCTCGGTGCCGCAGTTGATCGGCCCCGTCTCGCCGGAGTCGAGCAGCAGCAGGATGCCGTGCACCAGGTCGGACACATAGCAGATCGACCGGGTCTGGTTGCCGGTGCCGTGCACGGTGATCGGCTCGCCGCGCAGCGCCTGGGAGATGAAGGTCGGGATGGCCCGGCCGTCGTCCGGGCGCATCCGCGGGCCGTACGTGTTGAAGATCCGGACGATGGCCGTGTCCAGCCCGCGGCTGCGGTGGTAGGCCATGGTGGCCGCCTCGGAGAAGCGCTTCGCCTCGTCGTAGACGCTGCGGATGCCGATCGGGTTGACGTTGCCCCAGTACGACTCGGGCTGCGGGTGCTCCTTCGGGTCCCCGTACGCCTCGGAGGTGGAGGCCATCAGGAAGCGGGCGCCGTCGGCGACCGCGCGGTCCAGCAGGTGCAGGGTGGCCACCGAGCCGACGCGGAGGATCTCCACCGGCAGCTTCTCGAAGTCGGTCGGGCTCGCCGGCGAGGCCATGTGCAGGATGGCGTCGAACCGCTCGGCCATCGCCGGGTGGGTCGGCAGGCCGTCGGAGATGTCGGCCTCGACCAGGGTGAAGTTCGGCTCGTCCAGCAGGTGGGCGACGTTCTCCTTCGACCCGGTGACGAAGTTGTCGAGCGCGACCACGGTGCAGCCGCGAGCGATCAGGGCGTCCACCAGGTGCGACGGTACGAAGCCGGCGCCGCCCGTGACGAGGATGCGGTGACCGGGTCCGAAGCGGGCAACAGCGTTCATGCCGGTCAGCCTACCCACTGCGCCGAGCCGCCCTGACGCAAGGAATCGCCCCTCGTCGTCGCCGACGACGAGGGGCGATTCCCCGCACCTGTGGGAGGCCGTCAGTGGGCGCCGGCGCCGGTGACGGAACGCACCTCCAGCTCCGCGTACTTCTCCTCGTCGTGCTCCTTGGAGATCACGGTGCCGATCCACCCGCACAGGAAGCCGAACGGGATGGACAGGATGCCCGGGTTGGACAGCGGGAACCACTGCCAGTCCTGCTCGGGGAACATCGAGGTGGGCGCGCCGGAGACCACCGGCGAGAAGAAGACCAGCAGTACGGCGGAGAGCAGGCCGCCGTAGATGGCCCACACCGCGCCCGAGGTGTTGAACCGCCGCCAGAACAGGCTGTAGAGGATCGCCGGCAGGTTGCCGGAGGCGGCCACCGCGAAGGCCAGCGCCACCAGGAAGGCCACGTTCAGGTTCTGCGCGTAGATCGACAGCACGATCGAGATCGCGCCGATCACCAGGGCGGAGACCCGGGCGACCCTGACCTCCTGCCGCTCGGACGCCGTCCCGTCCTTGATCACGTTGGCGTAGAAGTCGTGCGCCAGGCTGGACGAGGAGGCCAGGGTCAGGCCGGCCACCACGGCCAGGATCGTGGCGAAGGCGACCGCCGCGATGATCGCGAGCAGGGTGGCGCCACCCAGGTCGCCGCCGAGGAAGTCGATGCCGAGCGCCTCGGCGAGCTGCGGCGCGGCCGTGTTGCCGGCCTTGTCCTGAGCGATGATCGCCTCGCTGCCGACCAGCGCCGCCGCGCCGAAGCCGAGGGCCAGGGTGAGCAGGTAGAAGGTGCCGATGATGCCGATCGCCCAGAGCACGCTCTTGCGGGCCGCCTTGGCCGTCGGGACGGTGTAGAAGCGGATCAGGATGTGCGGCAGGCCGGCGGTGCCGAGCACCAGCGCGATGCCGAGCGACAGCAGGTCCATCTTGTTGTAGAAGGTCTGCGTCGGATTGCCGGCCACCTCCACGCCGTACCGCCCGCCCGGCTTGAGGAAGCTCTCTCCCTTGCCCGATGCAGCCGCCGCGTCGCCGAGCAGGGCGGAAAGGTTGAACTTGTAGTGCGCCAGCACCAGCAGGGTCATCACGAGGGCGCCACCCATCAGCAGGAACGCCTTGACGATCTGCACGTAGGTGGTGCCCTTCATGCCGCCCACCGTGACGTAGATGATCATCAGGGCGCCTACCATGATGATGGTGGCGACCTTCGCGGTGTCGGCGTCCATGCCGAGGAACGTGGTGCCAGGCTTGATGCCGAGCAGCAGCGCGACCAGCGCGCCCGCGCCGACCATCTGCGCCAGCAGGTAGAAGATCGACACGGTGATGGTGGAGACGGCCGCGGCGGTCCGCACCGGGCGCTGGCGCATCCGGAAGGCCAGCACGTCGGCCATCGTGTAGCGGCCGGAGTTGCGCAGCAGTTCGGCGACGAGCAGCAGCGCGACCAGCCAGGCGACCAGGAAGCCGATGGAGTAGAGGAAGCCGTCGTAGCCGTACAGGGCGATCATGCCGGCGATGCCGAGGAACGACGCGGCCGACATGTAGTCGCCGCCGATCGCCATGCCGTTCTGGAACCCGGAGAAGGAGCGCCCGCCGGCGTAGAAGTCGGTGGCCGTCTTGGTCTGCCGGCTGGCCCAGATGGTGATCACCAGGGTCACCGCCACGAAGACCAGGAACAGGGCGATGGTGAGGTTGCGGGCGGTGGTGTCGCCCGCCTCAGCCGCGAGGACCGTGTTCATGGCCCACCTCCCCCATCTCGGCGCGGATCCGGTCGGCGACCGGGTCGATTTTCCGGTCGGCGAACCGCGCGTAGAGCCAGGCGATGAGGAACGTGGAGACGAACTGGAGCAGGCCGAAGACGAGGGCGACGTTGATGTTGCTGCCGAAGAGCTTCGTGCCCATGAAGTCCCGCGCGTACGCGGACAGGATCACGTAGAGCGCGTACCACAGGAAGAACGCGACGGTCATCGGGAAGATGAAGCCGCGCAGCGTGCGCCGCAACCCGGCGAACTCGTCCGACCGCTGTACGGCCAGGTACCGGTCCGCCGCCGTGGTCGACGGCGTGGACGGGGGTGTGTCCGTGGACATTTGTGGATCACCACCTTCACAGGCGTGGGGAGTTTCGCGCACGGTAGGAAGCGCGCTCCCCGCCGGGGAAGGGCGAGATCGACGTCGGTCGGCGGCTGCGCCGAACGGCACGGTGGCTGCGCCGAGTGACGCAGCTCACTCCGTTCACCGGTCACGGGCGCGGCCCGGGTGGGCCGAACGGTCGCCCGGTCGCCGCCGGTCGCGGTTGTCAGGTCAGCTCGCGGTACCGGCCCCGGTAGTGCAGCAGCGGGTCCGTCTCCCCGACCAGCTCGACGGCCTCGATGGTGGCCTCCACCAGCAGGCCCCAGCCGTACTCGCGGGCGGTGTCGAGCCGGCATCCCGCCCAGCCGCCGGCGTCGGCCGGCACCGGACCGTAGGGGGTGTCGGTCCACGTGCCGGTGGCGAACAGGCCGCCGGGGGACGGGAAGAGGCCCGCGAACCGGTCGGCGAGCTGCCGGTGCGATGGGCCCAGCGGGGCCACCGCGAAGCGGCCGGCGGACTCGACCGCCGCCCACAGGTCGGACTCCGGGTCGACCAGGCCGAGCAGCCGGTCCGGCTCGCCCTCCGCGACCAGCGTCGAGGAGACCGTCAGGCCCGCCGGCTCCGGCGCCGTCCAGAGCGTCACCGGCGACGCCAGCCGACCCCGCAACCGGCGTACGGGCGAGCGTTGGTCGGCGGGCACGGCGAACGGGTCGATGTGGTGGATCTCGGCGCCCGGCTCTTGATTCACGTGAAACATTGTGGGGCCTGTCCCGCCCCGACGGGCCCGGACCGCGTGGTGGCCGCTCTTCTCAGCTCCTGCGCGTCCCGCTCCGGTCAGCCCTGCGGCGGTCGACGCGCCCGGCCTGGCTACCTCACGGAGAGGACTCGCGCGACTTCCAGAAGCGATCGTGGAGAAGCTCTTGCCCCCCAACGGAAGTGGCCTTAAGTTGCATCGATGATCCTCAGCGAGGAGCCTCGCCCCGACCCTTCTCGGAATGCCAGCCATGGCGATCTGCGGCCCAGGGATCTCGGTGGCATCGCCTATCTGCGGGGACTTTCGCGACGGGGGTTCATCACAAGCGCCGCGTTGGCGGCATCCGGGGTGTCGGCCGCCTTTGCTCTGCTGCCCGGCTCCGCTCAGGCCGCTGGCAGCTATCAAAGGCCGTGCGGCAATGTTCGGATTTCGAGTTCTTGGCAGGACCACCGGAACCGGATGCCGCCCTCGGGTGAGCCGGGCACCGACTACGCGGTCGGAACCGGCACCCCCGTCATGGCCGCGGCGAACGGCACGATCCGTTTCGTGAAGACCGACACCTCCACCGCGACCGGGCGCGTCGTGGGGATGGCCCATGACGATGGCAATTACACCCGGCACCTGCACTTGTCGAGGATCGCCGTCTCAACCGGTCAACGTGTGTCGCGAGGCCAGACGATCGCGTACTCCGGCGCCTCGGCGAACGGCAGCGACTACGGTGTTGGACCGCATGTGCATACGAGTCTCTGGCTGAACACCGGCAGTCCGACGGATTTCCGCGCGACGGTGGATTTCGAGAACTACGTCGGAGACGTCGCCAACCCGAACCCGCCCGACCAGGAGGTAGATGAAGTGTTCATCGCGAATGTAAAGGGCAGCTGGTATCTCATCGTCCCCCAGGGCACCGGTAAGCCGCGGGCAGTGGTCCTTGGTGGCGACAGCAATGCCGCCGCTTCCGGCCTCCCCGTCCTGAACTTCAGCTGGGATCCGTCGATCAATGCACTCAGGGCCGCGGTCGACGGCATCGGTTGATGCGGCCCGGCGCGTCGTCGCCGGGGGACCCGTAGCGCTGATTCGCAGGAATCGACTGCGAGCAGGCCGACCTGGCGAGGGCCGTCTCGTGGCCGGCCACATCACCGGATCAAGTAGTTTCAGCAGACTTGATGCGCAGGTTCAGCAGCATGTCCGCAAAGGTCTGGGGCCCGAATCGCGCCGCCACTATGTGCACCGGTGAACACGTCATGTCCAGTGTCACATCGCCCATGGGGCGCCTCTCGACGCCGGTCACCACCAGAGTCGTTTCCCGCACGGTGACGTCTTCGATGGTGACGTCGTAGCCCAGAACAGCGCGGGTCCCTACCGAGAGCATGATGACCGTCTCACGGGTGAGATCCACCGGCGGCGGGGGCGGGACGGGCTGCCTGCCAGCATTGAGCGATGCCCAGTGCTGCGCCCATGACCCGGATCGGCGGATCAGAAAAAGGCCGAAACTCGACGCGGCGCCAGCTGTGGCCTGCCCGTGGTACAGGGTGCGGAAGTTCGCGGTGCGTCCGGACGATCTGCTCACCGGCCGACCCTACCGGCACTGACCCACGGGACAGCGTTCCCCTTTTCCGGCGCAGCCGCACGAATGTCCCTGCCTTCCGGCATGTGGCGGCAAAAGGCGTCTTCCGTCGCTTGAGATCCTGGAGGTTCTTCGCCCCTCGAGGGGCCGTTCCTTTCCAAGATCTTGTAGCGGGTCGCTGCGGGGCACCTCGTTCGGTGCCGGCCGGGCACCAGCCGAGGCCGCCCGCCGAGGACGGTGATCGCGCGGCGGTGAGGGCCGCGGGTGCGCGTACCGCTGGAGGGGTCAGTCGTCGGCGGTGAGTGACCGGCGGGCGGCGGCCAGCACCTCCGGGTCCGTGCAGCCGGCGGCGTACCCGGCGATCCGGCGGCGGATGTCGCGGCCGAGCAGCCAGGACCCGATCCGGTCCGCGACCGGGCGGAGGAACGCGGGCCGGCAGCGGAAGCTGTACCGCCAGGTGGCGATCGCGTGCCCGGGCTCCGGGGCGGGCGCGAACCGCCAGCCGCCGGCGAACATCTCGAAGAACCACGGCCCGCGCACCATCTTCATCCCGACGTGGCTCGGCGGGGCCCAGGAGACGTACTCGCTCACCATCGCCAGGCCGTGCCGGGAGCGGGTGAAGGTCCGCACCCCCTTGCCGGGTCGGGTCGCCCCGTCGGTGAAGTGCTGCTCGCGCACGAACGGGTCCCACCGGTAGCGCACGGGCGCGGTGGTCTGGGAGACCGCGAAGGCCACCTCGGGCGGGACCGGCACGGTGATCACCGCTTCGACGACGGGCATCAGGCCATTGTGCCGCCGACCGGCAACCACCGCGTCCGACGTGCGCCGGCCCGCCCTCCGCGCCCGGCCCGCCGTCAGCGGCGCGGGGTCACCGCGGTGAGCAGCTCCGGCATCCGGCGGTCCAGCACGTCACCGGCCAGGTACGCGCCGAGCAGCGCCACCCCCAGGCCGTACGCCGCCCCGAGCGGCAGGGCCAGCCAGAGCCAGGCGTCGCCGAGCAGCCCGGCGGCCACCACCATCGGCACCGCCGCCACCGCGGTGGCGAGCATCGCCAGCAGGGTGAGGAAGCTCTTCGCGATCCCGGCGCCGGTGTTCAACGCGAACGGGTTGCTCGTCTCCGGCAGCGAGTACGCCCCGAGCACCGAGACGAAGCAGTTCACCGCCAGCCCCGCGCCGTACGTGGCGAACAGGGTGCCCGCCATCAGCCCGATCCAGCCGGGCTCGCCGACGACCACCGCGACGACCACGGAGATCACCACCAGCATCGGCAGGACGTAGAGCGAGAACGCGGCCATCCGGGCGCGCAGCTCCTGCTGGCCGGAGACGCCCGCGACCACGTTCGCCGCGTACGCGCTGCCGTCGAAGCCGAACTGGTTGGCCAGGGTCACGGCGGCGAGCAGCCCGACGAAGAGCATCGACAGGCTGGACAGCACCGGGGACGAGTCGAGACTGGCGTTGAACCCCTCGGCGCTGTCGATGGTGAAGCCCGAGCCACCCAGGTTGACCATGACCGGTACGAAGAGACCGACGACCGCGACGGTGATCAGGTTGGCCCGCCGTCGGGCGTCCCGCCACCAGTAGCGGGCCTCCCGGGCGACGAGGGCGCCGAACCGGTCCCGCCGGGCCCAGCCGACCGCCCTCGGGAAGAGCTGGGCGACCGCTCCGCCGGTCGCGCCGCGCTGGGCGCGGGCCGGCCCGGCACTGACCGTGCCCACCATCGCGGACTCGAGCGAGCGGGACCACCAGGCCAGCAGCGCGACGATCGTCGCCGCCGTGATCAGCAGCTTCACCGGCGCGGCCCAGAGGCGGCCCTCGGCCACGTCGATGCCGGCCGTCCAGGGCGCGCCGAACGGGGTCCAGCCGACCACCTCGGCCACCCCGTCGAGGCGGTCCCAGTCGGCGTCGGAGAGGGCGGCGACGCCCAGGAGCTGCAACGGCCCGAGCAGCGCGGCGAGCACGGCGAGCAGCACGGCGGCCAGGTCACGGACCCGGCGGGACCGCAGCGCCGTGGCGAAGGCGCTGGTCACCGCCCGGGCCGCCGCGACGCAGAGCAGCAGCCCGGCGACCACCCCGACGAGGGCGACCGCGGCGGCCGACCAGCCGCCCAGCGCCCCGGCGGTGACCACCAGCCCGCACAGGGCCAGCAGCACGGAGATCGTGGGGACGCTGACGAATGCGGCGGCGAACAGCCCGGTGACGAGCGTGCGGCGGGGCAGCGGCAGCAGCGCGAACCGGGCCGGGTCCAGCGTCTCGTCCACCCCGAAGAAGACCAGCGGCAGCAGCAGCCAGCCGAGCACCGTCAGGCCACCACCGAAGGCGGCGACCATCAGCGCGTAGCGGCTCTCGTCGGCCAGGCCGGGCGCGGCGAAGAGGAAGAAGCCGGTGCCGGCGAACCAGAGCCCGGCCACCGCGCCGCCCACGAAGAGGGCGACCCGCCAGCCCTGGCCCCGGAAGTTGTTGCCCATCACCCGCAGCTTGAGCCGGACGAAGTGCCGGGCGGAGACCCGCCGGACGGGCTGGGCGGAGACGGTCGGTTCGGTCACCGCGACAGCCACGCCAACTCCTCGCCGGTCGCCGTACGGCCGCCGACCACCTCGACGAAGACCTGCTCCAGCGAGCGGCCGCCGCGCACCTCGTCGATGGGGCCGACCCGCTTGATGGTGCCCGCCGCCAGGATCGCCACGTGCGAGCAGATCCGCTCGACGACCTCCATCACGTGGCTGGAGAAGACGACGGTGCCGCCCCCGGTCACGTACCGGTGCAGGATGTCCCGGATCAGCGCGGCCGAGACCGGGTCGACCGCCTCGAAGGGCTCGTCGAGGACCAGCAGCCGGGGCCCGTGCAACAGGGCACAGGCCAGGCCGATCTTCTTCTTCATGCCCGCCGAGTAGTCGACCACCAGTGTCCGGCCGGCGTCGCCGAGCGCGAGCACGTCCAGCAGCTCCGCCGCCCGCTGGTCGACCACCGCCGGGTCCATCCCCCGCAGCAGACCGTGGTACGCGAGCAGCTCCGCGCCGCTGAGCCGGTCGAAGAGCCGTACGCCGTCGGGCATGACGCCGAGCAGCTGCTTCGCCTGCACCGGGTCGGCCCAGACGTCGTGACCGAGCACCCGGGCGTCGCCGGCGTCCGGCCGGAGCAGCCCGACCGCCATCGACAGGGTGGTGGTCTTGCCCGCTCCGTTCGGGCCGAGCAGGCCGTAGAAGGAGCCGGCTGGCACGTCGAGGTCGACACCGGCGACGGCGACCTTGCCGTCGAAGTGTTTCGCCAGGCCACGCAGGGAGAGCGCCGGGTGCTCAGCAGTCATGCGTCGACCGTATCCGGCCGCGACCAGCCGTTTCTCCGGCCGCGGGATGATCCCCGGTCATCCCCAAGTCGTACCCCCCCCCGCGACCTGCGTCGTCGTCGGGGCGACCGGCGCCCTACAGCCGCAGCGCCTCCGGGGCGTGCAGGCGGAGCATGGTGGCGCCGACGTCGGCCGGCGCCCGGCGGCGGGTCGCCATCGAGACCGCCACCATCACGGCGAAGGCGAGCGGCACCGTCCAGGCGGCCGGCTGCGCGGTGAGCGTGGCCGGCCAGCCGGACAGCGGCGGGCCGAGCACCGTGACCAGCACCGCCCCGACCGCCGCGCCGCCGCCGACCAGGATCCCGGCGGCGGCGCCGAGGTCGGTCAGGCCCCGCCACCAGATGCCGAGCACCAGCAGGGGGCAGAAGCTGGACGCGGCGACCGCGAAGGCCAGCCCGACGACCTGGGACACGTCCAGCCCGGCGAGGTTGAGCGCGAGGACCGTCGGCACGGTTCCGGCGATCACCGTGGCGAGCCGGAAACCGCGTACCGAGCCGCGCCCCAGCACGTCCGTGGAGATCACCCCCGCGACGCTGGTGAGCAGCCCGGAGGAGGTGGAGAGGAAGGCCGCGAACGCGCCGGCCGCGACCAGCGCGGCGAGCATCCGGCCGACCGTGCCGTCGCCGAGCGCGGCGCCGGGCAGCAGCACCACCACCGCGTCGGTCTGCCCGCTCAGCAGCAGCTGCGGGGTGTAGATCCGGCCCAGCACCCCGTAGATGGTGGGCAGCAGGTAGAACGCGCCGACGAGGGCGAGCACCACGAGCGTGGTGCGGCGGGCGGCGGCACCGTCGGGGTTGGTGTAGAAGCGGACCAGCACGTGCGGCAGTCCCATGGTGCCGAGGAACGTCGCCAGGATCAGCGAGTAGGTGGCGAACAGGCCCCGGTCGTCGTCCCCGGCGGCGCTGGGCAGCAGCCAGTCGGCGGCGTCCGTGGCCACCCCGGACACCTCCGGCACCGGGTCGCCGGCGGCGAAGGACAGCTCGTCGCCGGGGCGTACCTCCTGGATCCGACCGTCGGGGAGGGTGAGGGTCGCGCGGTGCTCGACCACGACGGTGGTCGCGGTCCGGAACGTCGGCCCGTCGGGCGGGGTCACCGCCGGGCGGGCGTCGGCCTGCCACTGCAACGCCAGGAAGATCGCCGGTACGGCCAGCGCGGTCAGCTTCAGCCAGTACTGGAAGGCCTGGACGAAGGTGATCGCGCGCATGCCGCCGAGCGCGACGTTCGCGGTGACCACCACGGCCACCAGCAGGGCCCCCAACGGGTACGGCGAGCCGGTCACCGTGGCCAGCGTCAGCCCCGCCCCCTGGAGCTGCGGCACGAGGTAGAGCCAGCCGATGAAGATCACGAAGGCGGTGGCCAGGGTACGCAGCCGACGCGACCCGAGCCGCAGCTCGCAGAAGTCCGGCAGGGTGAACGCGCCGGAGCGGCGCAGCGGGGCGGCCACGAACAGCAGCAGGGCGAGGTAGCCGGCGGCGAAGCCGACGGGGTACCAGAGCACGTCGACGCCGTACTTGAGGATCAGCCCGGCGACCCCGAGGAAGCTCGCCGCCGACAGGTACTCCCCGCCGATCGCGGCGGCGTTCCAGGTCGGGCTGATCGCCCGCGAGGCGACCAGGAAGTCGGAGGTGGTACGCGCCAGCCGCAGCCCGTAGAAGCCGATGCCGACGGTGACCAGGGTGACCGCCACGATGGCCGGTACGACGAAGCCGTTGCCCACCTCAGCGCTCCGGCCGCTGGACCAGGTCGGTGAAGTCCTGCTCGTTGCGCTCGGCCAGCCGCACGTACGCCCAGCCGACGGCGATCAGGAACGGGAACGACGCCACCCCGAGCAGCAGCCAGGGCAGGTTGACGCCGAGCACGGTGACCCGGCCGAGGGCGGGCGCGACGGCGAAGAGCCACGGCAGCCCGCCGAGCCCGATCGCCACCACCAGGGAGAGCCGCAGGGCCAGCGCGAACTGGGCGCGGACCAGCCCTCGGACGAGCGCGTCGCCGACCCGGGTCTGCTGGGCCAACTCGGCGCGGGTGCGTTCCGCCCGGTCCTCGCGGCGGGACACCTCGGCCAGCACGATCCGGGTCCGGGGCTGGGGTGGCGTGGGACGCCCCGGCACCCCGGGCCGGCCCGCGTGCCCGGGCGCTGCGGACCCGCCCTGCCGGGGCGCGGGGACGGGATCGTCGGCAGCGGCCACCCCGGCAGTCTCGCCCGATCGCCGCGATTGTCAAGGGCTCCCGTTGGCGTCGCGCCCGCCGCCGGCCGCCCGGGCGGAGCCGTCCACACCGGGCTGTGGACAACCTGTGGAGAACGGGTCACCCCTGTGGATAACCTCGTGGACATCGCGGCGGGGACGGCCGGGGCGTCAGCTCCCCGGCCGTCCCCGCGACCGCTCAGGGCAGGCCGATGCGCTCCGGGCGGGCGGAGGCGGAGCCGAGCCAGGTGTGCGGGTTGCCGTACCAGCACCAGCCGAGCTTCGGCGCGCCCTGGCTGATCCAGAGCGCCGGCACCCGCTTGTCGCCACAGCGGGAGCCGACCAGCGAGAAGCACTTGTTCTTCGCCAGCGCCTCCGGGTGCAGGGTGACGAAGGCGAGGCCCTCGTCGATGGTGAGCGGCAGCCGGCCCTGGCCGGTGATCACCTCCATGGCGGCGGCGGGCGCCAGGTTCAGCGTCTCCTCGCCCCGGTCGACGTCGAAGAGCAGGTACGCCGGCCCGGCCGGCACCTCCAGCTCCTTGATCGGGTCGAACTTCGGCAGGTCGCCCTCGGCGTAGTGCCGGTCGACGATGCCCGGCTTCCGCTTGCCGGCCAGGGTGGTCAGCGCGACGCGCTCCTCCACCGGCACCAGGTCGCGGGTGACCACCAGCAGGAAGGGCACCCGCCCCTCGGCCGGGGCGGGCAGGCCGGCCGACCCGGCGACGGCCGCGGCGCGCAGCGGCGCGACCAGGTCACGGAAGGCGTCCTCGGTCAGCTCGGCGAGGGCCGGGTAGCCCAGCTCCACCAGCCGGTCGAGCTGGCGGTCGAATTCGGTCGCGGCGTCGGACAAGGCGGCCTCCTTTTGTCGTACGGAGTACCGTACAGCGTACGCCGAAGCGCACGTATTCCCGACCGGAAGGAAATCTGACGACGACCTACCGGGACATCCCCGCCGCTACGCGTCACCACACCCGGCCAGGAGCACCCGGCCCAACCGTGATCAGGACCTCATGGACCTCACGACGGCCCGGTGAGGTCCATGAGTTCCTGATCACCAAGGATGCTCGCGCGGGGGGGTGCAGCACGTGCCGAGGGCGCGCGGGCCGGGTCAGCGGTTCCAGTCCTGCTTCGCCGCGCGGACCAGCTTGTCCTTCAGCTCGCGGGTGTGCCGGCGGCTGACCGGCAGCTCCGTCGAGTCGACCACCACCACGTACCCCGAGTTCACCAGCCGCAGTTCGGCGATCAGCTTGAGCTGCACCAGGTACGACCGGTGGATCCGGACGAATCCGGCGTCCGCCCAGCGCTCCGCGAGGGTCGCCAGCGACACCCGGACCAGGTGTGAGCCGTCGGCGGTGTGCAGCCGCGCGTAGTCGCCCTGCGCCTCCACCCACCGCACCGCCGAGCGGGGCAGCATCCGCGTGGTGCCGGCCAGCTCGATGGGGATGGTCGGATCCTCCTCCGCCCGGGCCAGCGCCGCCGGGTGTGACGGCACCACCCGGGCGCCGATCACCCGGCGCAGCGACTCGGCGAGCCGCTCGGCGCGTACGGGCTTGCGGACGTAGTCGGTGGCGCCCAGGTCGAACGCGTCCACCGCCCCGTCGTCGTACGCGGTGACGAACACGATCGCCGGCGGCCGGGCGAAGCGGCGCAACACCCGGGCCAGCTCCATACCGTCCAGGCCGGGCATCCGGATGTCGAGGAAGACCACGTCCACGTCGCCGTCGCGGAGCACCCGCAGCGCCTCCGTCGCGTCGCCCGCCGTGTGCAGCCGGGCCACCCTGGGATCGGCCCGCAGGTGGTACGCCAACTCGTCCAGCGCCGGCGGCTCGTCGTCGACGGCCAGCACCCGCAGGAAACCCGCCGCGCTCACCACGCCGCTCACGGTGCCACCCTTGTACGCGGCTGCGGGGCTCGCAGACCCGGCTCACTCCTCGCGCTCACGAGCCGGCCCGTACGCCCGGGTGGAACTTCGGCACCCGCATGCTCACCTTCGTACCCGAGCCGAGGCCCGTCTCGACGACCAGGCCGAAGCCGTCCCCGAAGACCGACCGGAGCCGCTCGTCGACGTTGGAGAGCCCGACGTGCTGGCCCGGGTCGTCTCCGACGCCGGCCAGCGCGGCGTCGCCCGGGCCCCCGGCGGCGCCGGCCAGCTCGGCGATGCCGGCGGTCAGCGTGGTCGGATCCATCCCCACTCCGTCGTCCTCCACCGTGATGTGACACTCGGTGCCCGCGTCCCGGGCCTCGATGCTCACCATGCCCGTGCCCGGCTTGCGGGACAACCCGTGCCGGACGGCGTTCTCCACCAGCGGTTGCAGGCAGAGGAAGGGCAGCGTCACGGGCAGCACCTCCGGGGCGATCTGGAGGCGCACCTGGAGCCGGTCGCCGAACCGGGCCCGCTCGATGGTCAGGTAGCGGTCGATCGAGCGCAGCTCCTCGGCCAGCGTGGTGAACTCGCCGTGCGCCCGGAACGAGTACCGGGTGAACTCGGCGAACTCCAGGATCAGCTCCCGGGCCCGGTCCGGGTCGGTGCGGACGAACGAGCCGATCGCGGTCAGCGCGTTGTAGATGAAGTGCGGGCTGATCTGCGCCCGCAGGGCGCGTACCTCGGCGCGGGCCAGCCGCTCCCGCGAGGAGTCCAGCTCGGCCAGGGCGAGCTGGTTGCCGGCCCAGTGCGCCGTCTCCAGGGTGGCCTGCACCAGGCCCGGCTCCGGCTGGCCGTCGGCGACCGCGATCAGCACCCCGACCCCGCGCCCGTCCGCGCCGGTCAGCGGGGCGACCACCGCGCCGCGTACCGGGCAGTCGACCCGGTCGCAGTGCAGCTCCGGCTCGCCGAGGACCGTCGAGCGGCCCGTCGCCACCGCCCGCCGGGCCGCCGCGACCAGTTGGGCGTGGTGGTGCCCACCCCGCCCGTCGAGGGCGAGCAGGCCCTCCCGGTCCGTCAGCGCCAGCCCGGCCGCCCCCACCAGCGCCCGCAGATGGCGTACGGCCTTCGCCGCGTTCGCGGCGCTCAGGCCCGCCCGCAGCGGCTCGGCGGCCAGCCCGGCGGTGTGCAGCACCTCGTACGTCGCCCGCTGGGTGGCCGTGGCGATGCCCCGCCGCGCGCGCAGCCGGACCACCGCGAACAGGGCCGCACCCAGCGCGGCGATCAGCGAGACGACGCCGAAGACGCCCGAGAGGTTGCCACCCACGCAGCGATCCTGGCCCCTGCCGGCCCGCACGCCAAGGGGTCAGTACGCGCCCTTGCGGGCGAGCACCACCCCGACGGTGCGCCACAGGATGCTCAGGTCGTACGCCAGCGACCAGTTGTCGACGTAGTAGAGGTCGAGCCGGACCGCCTCGTCCCAGGACAGGTCGGAGCGGCCGGAGACCTGCCACAGCCCCGTCATGCCCGGCCGGACCAGCAGCCGGCGGCGCACGTCGCCCAGGAAGTCGCCGTCGTCGGCGGGCAGCGGGCGCGGCCCGACCAGCGACATCTCGCCCTTCAGCACGTTGATCAGCTGTGGCAGCTCGTCCAGCGACGAGGCCCGCAGGAAGCGGCCCACCGGGAAGACCCGGGGATCCTGCTTCATCTTGAACAGCATGCCGTCGGTCTCGTTCCGGTCGACCAGGCTGGCCAGCCGGTCCTCCGCGTCCACATACATGGTGCGGAACTTCCAGACCCGGAAGGTGCGGCCCTCGTGGCCGACCCGGGGCTGGCGGAAGAAGACCGGGCCGGGGTCGGAGAGCCGGATCGCGATCGCGATGGCCAGGAAGACGGGGGCCAGCAGCAGCAGGCCGACCCCGGCGGCCACCCGGTCCATCAGGTTCTTGGCCAGCAGCGCCGGGCCGGAGAGGGTCGGCTCCTCGACGTGCAGCAGCGGCAGGCCCTCGATCGGCCGGATGTGCACCCGGGGCCCGGCGATGTCGGTCAGCTGCGGGGCGACGACCAGGTCGACGCCCGAACCCTCCAGCTGCCAGGCCAGCCGGCGCAGCTCGCCCGGCTCGGAGCTCGCCGAGCCGCAGACCGCGATCGTGTCGCCGCCGACCTCGCGGACGAGGGCGAGGACGTCGCGGCCCGCGTACACGGGGACCGGGGTCTCGATGCCCTTGGCCGCCGCGTAGCCGTCGGTGATGTGGATGGCGACCGGCATCAGCCCGGCGGCCGGGTTGCGGGTGACCGCGGTGTAGACCTCCAGGCACTCCGGCAGGGTGCCGATCAGCACCATCCGGTGACCGGCCTGGCTGATGTTGCGCCGGACCACGTGCAGCACGAAGCGGCAGAGCATCCGGTTCAGCAGGATCAGCAGCAGCGCCGCGAGCAGGGCGGTGCCGACCGTGTAGCGGGACAGGTCGGTCTTGGTGGCGAAGGCGAGGAAGGACACCGTCGCGGCGACCGCGACGCCGGCCCGGATCACCCGCTTGTACTCGTCCGGGCCCAGGCCGAGGTAGCGCCGGTCGTAGGCCCGGTTGGCCCAGAGGCTGACGAGCCAGCCGAGCGGCAGGAGCACGAACGCCACCGTGTGGAACCACGTCGGGTCCTGTTCGGCGTTGTAGAAGCCCGCCCGCGACTGGTCGAACGTCTCGATGGCGATCAGGCTGGCGACCGCGGCGGCTGCGAAGTCGAGCAGCAGCAGGAGTGTGATGTAGGGGCGGTGCCAGCGTGACACGCGACGGCGGGCCCGAGCCCACGCGGACCGGGGTACGCCGTTGTGGGACGGCGGTGCCGGCGGCTGGATCTCGAAGCTGTCGACGTGCCGCACGAGTTTGCTCCGGCCTGTGTTGGTTACCGGGCGCTGGAGGCTTGTCGTCACCTCACCCATGTCCTCCCGCATGACACGAGCCGCTCACTCACCGTGAGGGCTCGGTCGCCCACCGTCCCAGTCTCCCACGCGGGCGCCAACCCGTGCGCTGACCCGAGGGACAACGCGACGGTGTGGTGCCGCCGGGCGTCTGGCCGGCTCCGCGCCATTTCAGAAGCCGGGGACCGAGCCACTATACCGATGGATGACGGGCCCGGTAGAGCCGCAACTCAGACCTTCGGCGCGGGATGGCCGATTCCGTTCCGTAGTCGGCAGTGTCGTCACTCACCGTACGAGTCGCGACAACCGGCGGTCAGCGAGCGGCTTCCCGCCGGTCTGGCAGGTCGCGCAGTACTGGAGGCTGGAATCGGCGAACGAGACCTCGCGGACGGCGTCGCCACAGACCGGGCAGGGCAGCCCCGTCCGGGCGTGCACCTTCAGCCCCGAGCGCTTCTCGCCCTTCAGCTCGGCCGCCTTCTGCCCGACCGACCGGCGCACCGCGTCGCCGAGCACCTCCCGCGTCGCCGCGTGCAGGGTCGCCAGCTGGTCGTCGGTCAGCCGGTTGGTCAGCGCGAACGGGGACAGCTTCGCCGCGTGCAGGATCTCGTCGGAGTACGCGTTGCCCACGCCGGAGAGCACCGTCTGGTCGGTGAGCACCCCCTTGACCTGGCCCTTGCGGCTGCGCATGCGCTCGGTGAAGGTGCCCAGCTCGGTGGCGAGCGCGTCGGGGCCGAGCCGGGCCACCCCGGGCACCGCCTGCGGGTCGGTGACCAGGTAGACGGCGAGGCTCTTCTGGGTGCCGGCCTCGGTCAGGTCGAAGCCCGAGCCGTCGTCGAGGCGTGCCCGCAGCGCGATCGGTCCCTTGCCGGGGCGCAGCGGGGCGGCGGACGGAAACGCCTCCCGGTAGTGCAGCCAGCCTGCCCGGGCCAGGTGGACCACCAGGTGCAGCTCGCCGTCGAGCACCACGTCGAGGAACTTGCCGTGCCGGCGGGCGTCCGTCACGGTCCGCCCGGCGGCGGCGGTCGGCGCCGGGTCGTACGTCTTCAGGGCGCTGATCGCGGCGACCTCCAACCGGTCGACGCGCCGCCCCACCGCGCGCTCACGCAGGTATTCCGCGAGCGCCTCAACCTCCGGTAGTTCGGGCACCAGCCAACGGTAGCCTTCTTTCCCGTGAGAATCGTGGTGGCGCACAACCGGTACCGGGAGGCTCAGCCCTCCGGTGAGAACACGATCGTCGACGCGGAGATCGCCCAGCTCACCGCGGCCGGGGTGGAGGTGCTGCCGTTCATCCGTAGCTCGGACGAGATCCCGTCGATGTCGAAGTCGGCCAAGGCGCTGCTGCCGATCTCGCCGATCTGGGCGCCCCGCGCGCAGGAGGACCTGAGCCGGCTCATCGCCGAGCACCGGCCGGACGTGCTGCACCTGCACAACCCGTACCCCCTGATCTCGCCCTGGATCGTGCGGACCGCGCACCGGCACGGCGTGCCGGTGGTGCAGACGGTGCACAACTACCGTCAGGTCTGCTCCTCGGGGCTCTACTTCCGCGACGGGATGATCTGCCAGGACTGCCGGGGCCGGGCCCTGGGGGTGCCGGCGATCGTGCACCGCTGCTACCGGGGCTCGCGGGCGCAGAGCGCCCTGATGGCGACCACACTGGCCGTGCACCGGGGCACCTGGCGCTCGGTGGACCGCTTCGTCGCGCTCACCTCGGCGGTCGCCGACCACCTGCGCGACTACGGCATCCCGGCGGAGCGGATCGTGGTCAAGCCGAACGGAATCCCCGACCCGGGGGCGCCCGCGCCGCTCGGCGACGGCTTCCTCTACATGGCCCGGCTCTCCCCGGAGAAGGGGCTGGACCTGCTGCTGGACGCCTGGCGGCGGCACCCGGACGGGGCGCTCGGCCCACTGCGCATCGCGGGCGACGGCGAGTTGCGCCCGCTGGCCGAGGCCGCCGCCGCCGAGCGCGCCGACGTGACCTACCTCGGGCCGCTGGACCGCGCCGGGGTGCGCGCCGCGATCGAGGCCAGCGCGGTGATCATCGCCGCCTCCACCTGGCACGACGTGCTGCCCACGGTGATCATCGAGGCGCTGGCCGCCGGCCGGCCGGTGCTCGGCACCGCCCTCGGCGGCATCCCGTACCTGCTCGGCGCGGACGGCCCGCGCGAACCCGTCGGCACCGGCCCGGCCGCCGTCGCCACGGCCGCCCCGGGAGAGAGCCGCGTCGCGCTGCCCGCCGGTGTGGAGGAGGGCGAGGCGGGCTGGGTGGTGGCCCCCGAGCCGGCCGCCATGGCCGCCGCACTGCCGGTGGCCCGGGCCGGGGCCGCGACGCTGGCCCCGGCGGCCCGCGCCCGCTACGAGCGCACGTTCCACCCCGATGTGGTCACCAAGCGCCTCCTCGACATCTACGCCGACGTGGCGCGCCGCCACTGACCGGCCCGCCGCGAGAACCTCTGTAGGTACAATCGCGGTGTTGTCGGCACAAGGAGGTGTGGGCGTGAGCACCGTGTCGGTTCGCGAGTTCTCCTACAACCCCAGCGCGATGTTCGCCCGGGTTGAGCAGGGGGAGACGATCGAGGTCACGCGGCACGGCAGTGTGATCGCCGTGCTGCTGCCGGGTTCGGGGACGCTCAGCAGATACGCCACACTAGTGGCCAAAGGGACTATCCGCCTCAAGTCAACCACCACGAGCGACATCCACCGGCTCCCCCGTTACGACGTACCGCCCGATGTGTCGCCTCTTGATCTGCTGCTGAGCGACCGCGAGGACGATGAGCGGTGATCTACCTGGACTCGTCCGCCTTGATCACATTGATTGCCGGCCGCACCCACGCCACGGAACTGCAGGACTTCCTGGACAGCCGGGTCGGCATGCCGATGGGAACCAGCTCCGTCGGATTCGTCGAGACGGTGCGCACGCTCGACCGGATCGGCGACTATCCGGACGCCATGGATATGTTGGCCCGAAACTTCACCGAGATCCTCTTGACCGAGGAGGTCCGGAACTCGGCAGCGGCTCTCCCCACCGGCATCCGGACGCTGGACGCGCTGCACGTGGCGAGTGCCCAGGCTCTTGGCGACGCGCTCGACGTGCTGGTCACGTACGACAAGCGCATGTCGGACATCGCAGCACAGGTGGGCTTGCCGGTCGCGGCGCCCGGCGCCGACTGAGCCACCTCATCATCGGCTGGGTAGCGGAATCGGCGGAGATCTTGGCAGGAATCGGCCCCCGCAGGGGCCATTTCTCACCAAGATCTCCCGCGCGGCAGTTGCGACGTCAGACCGGGGCCGGGGGGTCAGCGCAGGGAGGCGCGGGCGGAGAAGGCGATGCTGGCGAGCAGGAAGCCGCCGTTGACGATCGTGAACGCCACCATCACCCAGAGGACCAGGGCGGGGGCGAAGGCCAGCACCAGGCCGGCGGCGAAGATCACCGCGCCGTAGTCGCGGACCAGCTTCACGAGGCGTACGGGCAGCGAGGTCGAGGTGACCATGCTGGCGGCGTTCGGACCGGCCTGCATCACGGAGGTGACCAGGTTGACCATCCAGGTGCCGGCGAAGATCGCGACCAGCCAGCTCGGCGTCGACGGCTCCTGCGCCACGGCCGTGGCCGACAGGGCGGCGACCAGGGCGATCTGGGCGGCCACGTCGCAGAGCACGTCGACCCGGGCGCCCGCAGCGCTGCCCTGACCCGTCACCCGGGCGAGCTGACCGTCGGCGCAGTCCAGTGCGTACGCCACCTGCCAGCCGACCAGCGCGAGCAGCCCGACGGCCCAGGCCGGCACCTCACCGGCGGCGACCCGCCCGGCGAGCGCGACCACGGTGACCGAGGTGGCCAGGCCGAGCACCAGGTTGGCGATGGTCAGCGCGGTCGGGCGCAGCCCGAGGCGCTGGGCGACGAGCGCGAAGACCGCGCCCAGCCACTGGCTGATCGATTCGCTGAACAGGCCGCCGCCCCGGTTGACCCGGTGGAAGTCGGCGACGGTGGGACGGGGCTCAGCCAAGGTGGTCGCGGATTGCACCGGCGTAGTCTGCCAGCCGCTCCCGCGTCTCGGTAGGCGACATCGCCAGGTGTTCGAGGATCGTGTAGCGGTCCGGCCGGGTCCGGGGCGCGAACTGCACGGCATCGACGAACTGCTCGTCGGTCAGGCCCAGGTCGCCCGGCGTCGTGGCGAGGCCGTGCCGGTGCAGGCAGCTTGCGAGCCGACCGAACCGCTCGGTGTCCCCCCGCAGGAACGTGCAGAAGAGGGCACCGAGCCCCACCTGCTCCCCGTGCGCGGCGGTGCCGGGGTGGAGCCGGTCGATCGCGTGCGAGATCTCGTGGTCGCCGCCGCTGGCGGGGCGCGTCGACCCGCACACCGAGCTGGCGATGCCGCCCAGGATCAGCGCCTCGGCCAGCGTGGTGAGGAAGCCGTCGTCGGTGATCTTGCCGGGGTGGTTGAGCAGCGCCTCGGCGCCCGTCCTGGCCAGCGTCACCGCGAGCCCGTCGATGGGTTCGCCGCGCACCTCGTGGGCCAGCTCCCAGTCGGCGCAGGCGTTCAGGTTGCTCACCGCGTCGCCGATGCCGGCCTGGGTCTGCCGGTCCGGGCCGTTCTCGACGAAGTCGAGGTCGACGATGACCGCGATCGGGATGTGCACCCCGTAGGAGCCCTTGCCGCCCTCGTGGTCGAGCGAGGCGGTCGGGGAGGCGATGCCGTCGTTGGCCAGGCTGGTCGCCACCGTCACCATCGGGATCCCGTAGCGGGTGGCCGCGTACTTGGCGGTGTCGATGGTCTTGCCACCGCCGATGCCCACCACGGCGTCGTAGTGGCGGCGGCGCAGCCGGTCACCGAGATCGTTCGCCGCGTCGATGGTGCCGCCGACGACAGTGAAGACGTCGGCCGCGCCGAGCGACGGCCGGCACAGCTCGACGATCCGTTCACCCTGCCCGGGGCCGACCACGACGGCCACGTCCCCACCGGCCGAGATCCGCCGGTCGGCCAGCAGCGGCCCGAGGTCGGCCACCGCACCCCGCCGGACCTCGATCACGAGCGGGGTGTTGACCGTACGGGCTAGTAGCGGCACGCGATCTCCCGCGCCCGGGCCAGGTCGGCGTGGTTGTCGACCTCGACCCAGAGGACGTCGCCGATCGGCGCCGCCCGCACCTCCCCGCCCCGGTCGGCGAACTCCTGGTAGCCGTCCTCGTAGTAGAGGTTCGGGTCACGCCGCCACGTGGCCTCCAGCGCGTCGGCGAGGGCGTCGGCCACCTGCGGCTCGATCAGCGTCGCGCCGATGTACTCCCCGTACGCCTCACCCGGGTCCATGATCTTCGTGATGCGGGTGAGCTGGCCGGCGGCGTCGAAGGTGGTCTTCATCTCCTCCTCGGCCAGCGGCTTGATGGTGTCGACGGCGAGCAGGATGCCCGGGCCGCGCTCGGCCAGCAGGGTCTTCTCCACGCTCACCGGGTGCACGGTGTCGCCGTTGACCAGCAGCACGCCCCGGGCGAAGTGCTCACGGGCCAGCCACAGGGAGTAGGCGTTGTTCCACTCCTCGGCCTTGTCGTTGTGCACCAGGGTGAGCGTGACGCCGTACTTCTTCTCCAGCTCCGCCTGGCGGGAGACGACCGCGTCGGCAGCGTAGCCGACCACGATCACGATGTCGGTGAGCCCCACCTCGGCCAGGTTGCGCAGCGAGATGTCCAGGATGGTGGTGTCGCCGTCCACCGGCACCAACGCCTTGGGCAGGGTGTCGGTGTACGGGCGCAGCCGGCGCCCCGCCCCGGCTGCCAGCACCATCCCGATCATTGAGGCGTCCTCCCTCGTACGACTCCCGGTCACCGCTGGAGGATAGCCCCGCGTGGCGGCACCGCTGCGGCCAACCGGGTCAGCCGGGCAGCGCCGCCAGGTCCGCCAGCACCTCCAGCCGCTCCTGAGCACTCAGCACGGCGTACGGGGCGGCGGCCCGCCGGTCGGTCTCCAGCTCGATGGCGAGCTGCTCCGGGCCGGGCGGCAGGGCGGCGGCGCTCGCCGCGCTGTGCCCGGCGGCGGTCCACGCGGCGGCGTGCGCGTCGGCCCGGTGGTAGCGCATCGTGCCGAGCCGGTTCAGCAGCAGCACGCCGGGCGGGGTGCCGTCCGGCTCGTACGGCGGCGCCGTCGCGGCGAACGCGGCACCGGGCTCGGCGCCCGGTTCGTCGGCCAGCACCAGCGCGCACGTGAGCACCCGGCCGAACGCCTCCACCAGCCGCAGCACGCGGTCCTCGTGCCCCGCCCACAGTTCCTCGGTGACCTCCGCGTGCACCTGCCAGATCTCGGCGAGGAAGGCCAGTCCGCGCTCGGTGGCGGACAGCTCGCCCTCTGAGCTGCGGTGGATCATCCCGTACGCCACCTGCTTGTCCAGGGCCCGCCGGCACTCGACCGGGTCCCGGTAGCGGGTGACCGCCGCGAAGCCGGCCTCGTCGACCGTCCCGCCCGGCGCCGCGAGGCGGGTGCGGAACTCCAGCAGGAAGCCGGTCGCGGCCGGCCCGCCGTACCGCTGGCTCAGCTCGGCGCCGCCGCCGTCGCGGCCGGCGAGGATGCCGGCGACGAACGTCCGGTCGACCGCCGGGGCGACCAGGCCGGCGAACCGGTGCGGCGCCAGCTCGACGGTGTCGTTCACAGACCTATCGAACGCAGGGCGGCGAAGCCTTCGTCCGCGATCCGCCGGATGAGGCCGTCGTTGACGTCGCGGTGCTCGTCGAGCAGGTCCAGCTCGTCGGCGGCGAGCCACCGGAACTCGGTGTGCTTGCCCACCTCAAGCGTCGGCCGGGTCAGGTCGCCGTCGACCCGGACCAGCCAGTCGCGCTCGACCCTGGCCAGGCCGTCGTCGGCGACGTAGTGGTGTTCCCCGACCTGGCCGAGCACGTGCGACACCGTCCAGCCGGTCTCCTCGGTCACCTCCCGGCGCAGCGCGTCCATCCAGTCCTCGCCCGGTTCCAGATGACCGCCGACGATGTCCCAGCAGTTGGGAAAGATGCGCCGGTGGGGAGACCGTCGCTGGATGAAGAGTCGACCGTCGTCGTCGACGATCAGCGCGCCGGCGCAGCGCAGAGGCTCGGTGGACACGCCACGACAGTAGCGAGCGGTGGCGCGTTCCGGCGACGGCCGGTCTTGTCCGCGGCAGCGCCCGGGCGCACCATGTCCCCTACCGGGTGCCACCGTCCCACAGGGGTGATGCGTGATGCAGGTTCGGGAAGCGATGTCCAGCGAGGTTCTCGTGGTCGGCCCGGAGCACACGCTCCGCCAGGCGGCCCGGATGATGTCGGCCCGCGGTGTCGGGTCGGCGGTCGTGATCGACCCGGACTCCGAGGGGGTCGGCATCATGACCGAACGCGACGTGCTCAGGGCCATCGGGGCCGACCTCGACTGCGACGTCGAGCGGACGGCCGCCCACCTGACCTGGGACGTGGTCTACGCCGGGCCGGAGTGGACGGTGGAGGAGGCGGCGGCGGCCATGGCCCGGGGCGGCTTCCGGCACCTCGTGGTGCTCGACGGGCGCGAGGTGGCCGGGGTGATCTCCGTCCGGGACATCATGCGGGTCTGGGCGGAGAGCCGGATGGCCGAGTCGACCTGAGCCGCCGCTCGGCGGAGGGTGTGGCGGGCCGATCGACGGGTAAGGATCCGGTGTGGGCGCGGACGGGCCGTGACCCGCGACGGAGGTCCTCATGCGTGGCGCGGATCGGCTGGTCGAGCAGCAGTACGCGATGCTCCTGCGGCGGGACGTGGCCCGGCTGCCGGACCTCTACGCGACCGACGCCTTCTACTCGATGCCCGGCGTCACGGTGCGCCCGATCGAGTTGCCCGCCCTGCTGCGCACCTGGACCGGCGCCTTCCCGGACCTGTCCGTCGACCCGCTCGGGTCGGTGCAGACGGCCGGTGGCGCGGCCGTCGAGCAGCGGCTGACCGGCACCCACACCGGGGTGCTGCACACCCCGTTCGGCACCGTCGCGCCGACCGGTCGGCTGGTGAGCTGGGACGTGGTGGCGTCGTCCGGGTCCGGCGTGGCCGGATCGCGGCCTGGCGGTCCTACTTCGACTGGGGGCAGCTGATCGCGGCGCTCGGCCTGCACGTGGACGGGCTCTCCCGCGAGGCGCAGCACGACCCGCTCGGCCTTCCGGTCTGACCTGCCGCCGACCGGTCGACGCCGGTCACCCGTCCCGGTGGCTCAGGATGCGGACATCGCCGTGCCTTCCGCACGCACCCCGTCGGCTTCCGTACGCTGAACAGCCATGACCGCCGAGCAGCTGATCTCCTTCGCCCGTGGCGCTCCCTCACTGGACATCGTCGATGTCGAGGGGCTCAAGGCCGCCGCCGTCCGCGCCTTCGACGCCGACCCCGCCGGGGTGACCGCGTACGGCACCTCCGTCGGCTACCTTCCGCTGCGGAAGTGGATCGCCGAGAAGCACGGGGTCTCCGCCGACCAGGTGCTGATCACCAACGGGTCGTTGCAGGCGGACGCCTTCCTCTTCGACCACCTGGTCCGCCCCGGTGACGCGGTGGTGGTGGAGCGCCCGACGTACGACCGGACGCTGCTCAACCTCCAGCGGATGGGCAGCGAGCTGCACGGCGTCTCCGTCCAGCCGGACGGGCTCGACACCGCCGAGCTGCGCAAGCTGCTGGAGTCCGGGGTGCGTCCCCGGCTGGCGCACGTCATCCCGAACTACCAGAACCCGGCCGGCGTGACCCTGAGCCTGGAGAAGCGCCGGGAGCTGCTCGACCTCGCCGCCGAGTACGAGTTCACGATCTTCGAGGACGACCCGTACGCCGACATCCGGTTCCGGGGCGAGGCGCTGCCGTCGATGCTCTCGCTGGACACCCGGGGCGTCGTGGTGCACGCCTCCAGCTTCACCAAGACGGTCTGCCCGGGCGTGCGGGTCGGCTACCTGGTCGGTCCGGCGGACCTGATCGGCGACATCGCGAAGAAGGCGACCAGCCTCTACATCTCGCCGGGCATGGTCTCCGAGGCGATCGTGCACCAGTTCTGCGTCTCCGGCGACATCGAGCGCTCCATCGAGACCGTGCGCGCCGCGCTCGGCGAGCGGGCCCGGGTGCTGGCCGAGTCCCTGCGCCGGCACATCCCGGAGGCCCGCTTCGTGGAGCCGGACGGCGGCTACTTCCTCTGGGTCGAGCTGCCCGAGGACGTGGAGGTCGACCGGCTCGCCCCGGCCGCCGCCGAGCGCGGGGTCGCCGTGGTCAAGGGCAGCGACTTCGTCGTCGACGGCGGGCGGCACGCCCTGCGGCTGGCGTACTCGGCGGTGACCGCGGACCGCATCGACGAGGGCGTGCGGCGCCTGGCGGAGGCCATGGCGGCCGTACGGAGCTGAATTTCTGTCAGATTTCTGACAGTTGGACGATCGTGGCCGCCCCGGGACTCCCGCCGGGGCGGCCGACGGCCCACAATGCTGCGAGCGTCACTCACCACGTGTAGCGGAGTTCACCGCCCGGTTCCGGCCCCGCCGTGCCCGGCGACGAGCCCGGGTCGGCCCGGCCGGCGGCACGTGGGGCGGCGCGACCAGCACAACCCCCGCCCCCAAAAGGGCGTCGGGTGGGCCGTGTCGTCCCCTCACCCCCCTGATGCGACCCGGCCCACCCGGCGCCACCATCCCGGCGATCGTCACCGGCGGTGATCATCCACGGCGGCGTACTGTTCACCGGCGGCGGCGCATGGGGAGGGGGCATGATGACGGACCGGGAACGGACGACCGCGTCGAACGGCGGACGGGTGCTCAGGCCCCGGGACTGGGTGGCGCCGGTGCGGGCGATGACCCGCCGGCTCAACTCCGACAACCCCCAGCAGCCGTCCCCGCCGGCCGGCCCGCAGCGCAACGCGGTGGTCGACTGCGCCCTCTACGTCGACGGCCGCCGGCAGCCGGGCGACTGGCAGTACGCCGAGGCCCTCGACGCGGCCCGCCGCGAGGAGCATGGCTTCGTCTGGCTCGGCCTGCACGAGCCGGAGCTGGCCGAGATGACCGCAATCGCCGCCACGTACGGGCTGCACGAACTGGCCGTCGAGGACGCGGTGAAGGCGCAGCAGCGCCCCAAGCTGGAGCAGTTCGGCGAGGTCAGCTTCCTGGTGCTGCGGACCGCCCGGTACTGCGAGCACGCCGAGCTGACCGAGCACTCCGAGGTCGTCGAGACCGGCCAGGTGATGCTCTTCATCGGCCCGAACTTCCTGATCAGCGTGCGGCACGGGGACGCCTGCCGGCTGGCCCCCGTCCGCGCCGACCTGGAGACGAAGCAGGACCTGCTGCTCCAGGGGCCCTGGGCGGTGGCGTACGCGGTCACCGACCGGGTGGTGGACATCTACCTGGAGGTCGCCGACCGGCTGGAGGACGACCTCGACACGCTGGAGGCCGACGTGTTCGACCGCCAGTCCACCGGCCGGATCCAGCGGATCTACCAGATGAAGCGGGAACTGGTGGAGTTCAAGCGGGCGGTGATGCCGTTGCAGCGTCCGCTGCTGACCCTCACCGCGCAGATGAACCGCGACGTGCCGAAGGAGATCCGCCGCTACTTCCGTGACGTGCAGGACCACCTGAGCCGCACCGTCGAGCAGGTCAACTCCTACGACGACCTGCTCAACTCCATCCTCCAGGCGCGGCTGGCCCAGGTCACGGTCGACCAGAACAACGACATGCGCAAGATCGCGGCGTGGGCCGCCATCGCCGCCGTGTGGACCGCCATCGCCGGCATCTACGGGATGAACTTCGAGGTCATGCCGGAGCTCAAGATGACGTACGGCTATCCCGTCGTGCTCGCCCTGATGCTCGCGATCTCGCTGGCCCTCTACCGCTGGTTCCGCCGCAACGGCTGGCTCTGACTGCCCGAGCCTGACGCACAGCCTGCCGCCGCCTGACCCGCGGCTTCCGCCGGACGCGGAAGCGCCGGCGGGGCGGCGGGAGCCGCTTCGCCGGCGCTTTCCGTGACCGACAGAGGTGTCAGCGGCGGCCGTTGGTCTTGGCGCTGCCCTTGCCGAGCGCCTCGGTCAGGTCGTCCGCCGGACGGCCCGAGGTGTCCTTGGCGCCCTCGGCCACCGACGGGACCTTGTCCGTCGCGTGGACCGTCGGCTGCTTGCCGGGGGTGCTGGTGGAGGCGCTGTCGCCGCCGGCCACCGCCGAGCTGCCGGCGCCGGTCGGACCGCCCGCCACGCCCGAACCGCCCGACATCGTCGAGGCGTCGGCCACCGGGGTGCGGATCTCCATGGTCTCCACCTCGTCCCGCATCGGCTCCAGCGTGCGGGTCGGGTCGTACTCGGCCCACTCCTGCTGCTCCCGGCGCCGCCGCATCGCCACCGCGGCGACCCCGGCCACCGCGCCGGCCGCGAGCAGACCGGTCATCATGGACCCGCCCCGCCGGGAGTTCTTCTTCCGGGAAGCCTTCATGTTCTTCGCCTTGACCTTCCTGCCGGCCGCGACCTGCTTGGCTGCCAGGGCCTTGCGGCCGGTGACCGCCTTGCCCGCCGCCTCGGCCTGCGCCCTGCGGACGGCCAGGGCCAGCGGCGCGAGCGCGGCGACCGTGGACGCGAGGCCGCTGGACGCGCGGTCGCGCACGATGACGGCCGTCGGCGCGACCGCGCCCCGGGCCGCCTGGACCCGCGGGGCGACGGTGGCGCCGGCACCCTTCGCGGCGTACGTCGCGGCCTGCCTCAGGTGACCGAGGCCCTGGTTCAGCTCCACCTTGGCCAGCTGCCCCTGGGTCTTACGCCGCCCGATTCCAAACACGGTCCCACCTCCTGGGAGTTGTTCCTTCGTCATCCTCCACCTTCGGATGCCTCCGCACTGCCAGATCGGGCACATGGGAGGATCCGCATGGAACTGACCAACGAGTGAGGAGTACCCGTGGCCGAGGCTGTCTACGCCACCTTGCACACCAACGCTGGCCCGATCCGGCTGGAGCTCTTCCAGAACCACGCCCCGAAGACCGTCAAGAACTTCGTCGACCTGGCGGAGGGCAACCGCGAATACACCGACCCGCGTACGGGTCAGCCGGGCAGCGGGCCGTACTACGACGGCACCATCTCGCACCGGGTGATCAGCGGCTTCATGATCCAGATGGGCGACCCGACCGGCACCGGCCGCGGTGGCCCGGGTTACAAGTTCGGTGACGAGTTTCACCCGGAGCTGCGCTTCGACCAGCCGTACCTGCTGGCGATGGCGAACGCCGGGCCGGGCACCAACGGCTCGCAGTTCTTCATCACCGTCTCGCCGACGCCGCACCTGAACAACCGGCACACCATCTTCGGGAAGGTGGCCGACGAGCAGTCCGCGAAGGTCGTCGACACGATCGCCAACACGCCGACCGGTCCGAACGACCGGCCGTTGCAGGACGTCGTCATCGAGCGGGTCGAGATCGAGCGGACCGCTGCCTGAGTGGTCCGCGAGGTACCTTTGCCGGCATGACTGAGCGCTCCGAGGGCCGGGACCGGTTGGTGGGCCGCACGCTCCGCGACGGCGGGCGGGCGCGGTGAGCGAGTCGCCACCCACCACCCCGGTCTGCTACCGGCACCCCGGCCGGGAGACGTACGTGCGGTGCACCCGCTGCGACCGGCCGATCTGCCCGGACTGCATGCGGGAGGCGTCGGTCGGGTTCCAGTGCCCGGAGTGCGTGGCGGAGGGACGTCGTAGCGTGCGGCCGGCGCGTACCGCCTTCGGTGGTGGTACCGCCGGCCGGCACGGTTACGTCACCAAGGCGCTGATCGCGCTCAACGTGCTGCTGATGCTGCTCTCCATCGCCTCGGACCGGGGCGGGGACGCGGCGGTCGGCGGCTCCGGCTTCGGCGGCCTGATGGGCGGCAGCACCCCGCTGACCGACTGGGGTTCCGTGCTCGGCGGCGCGATCTTCCCGGACGGCACGGTCGGCGGCATCGCCGAGGGCGAGTGGTACCGCCTGGTCACCGCGATGTTCCTGCACTACGGCGTGGTCCACCTGCTGCTGAACATGTGGGCGCTGTGGGTGCTCGGGCGGTCGCTGGAGGCCAGCCTCGGGCCGCTGCGTTTCCTGGCGCTCTACCTGGTCGCCGGGCTGGGCGGGAACGTCGCCGCCTATCTGTTCAGCGCGGAGAACCAGCTCACCGCCGGCGCCTCCACGTCGATCTTCGGCCTGTTCGCCGCGCTGGTGGTCATCGAACGGAAGATGGGCCGGGACATCTCCCAGGTGCTCCCCGTCCTGGTGATCAACCTGGTCTTCACGTTCACCGTGCCGGGCATCTCGATCCCCGGGCACCTGGGGGGCCTGGTGGTCGGCGCGCTGCTGGCGCTCGTGTTCGCGTACGCCCCGAGGTCGCGCCGGTCGCTGGTGCAGCTCGCGGGCGTCGCGGTGATCGTGGCGGCGCTGATCGGTCTGGCCCTGGTCCGTACCGCGGCCATCGTCGGCGGCTGACCTCCCGCCTGGTCCCCGCCTTCCGGGCGCGGGCCGGCCGGGGCCACCGCCGCGACCCGGTGCGCGGGCCCGCTCAGTGCGGGCGGGCCTCGTGCAGGGCCTCGGCCACCTCGGCGGGATCCGCGCCGAGGTCGTGGCGGCCGAAGAGGTGCAGCGACTCCCCCGCGTCGATCTCCAGCAGCTCGCTGGTCAGGCCCCGCCGCGCGCGGCGGTCCACGGTCACCTTCTCGATGGCCGACCAGGGCAGCCGCCGGTGCCCGGCGAAGCCCCGGACGACGGTGATCCCGTCCGGGTCGACGGCGAGCCGGACGGGCGCGATCAGGTCCCGCGCGGCCCAGCCGGCGAGCGCGGCGGCGGTGAGCACGGCCAGCGCCAACCGGATCGGGTCGCCCCCGTCGAGGAGCAGGGCCAGCGCGAGCAGCGCGACCGCGCCGGTCAGCTTGAGCGCCGGCAGGGTGGGCGGCACCCGCCACTGCCGGGTCGGGGCCGGGTCGGGAGACATCCGTTCAGCATGCCAGGGCACCGGGGGAGGACGCCCGGCCCGCCGACGACGTAGGATCGGGGCCGGCCCAAGTTACCGGGGAGTAGTCATGAGTGACGCAGTCATCGTCGGCGCGGTACGCACCCCGGTGGGGCGGCGCAAGGGCAGCCTGGCCACCGTGCACCCGGTCGATCTCTCGGCGCACGTGCTGCGCGCCCTCGCCGAGCGCACCGGCATCGACCCGGCCCAGGTCGACGACGTGGTCTGGGGCTGCGTCTCCCAGGTCGGCGACCAGTCGTGGAACGTCGCCCGCAACGGCGTGCTCGCCGCCGGCTGGCCCGAGTCGGTGCCCGGCACCACGCTCGACCGGCAGTGCGGCTCCAGCCAGCAGGCCCTGCACTTCGCCGCCGCCACCGTCCTCTCCGGCCAGGCCGACCTGGTCGTCGCCGGTGGCGTCGAGTCGATGACCCGGGTCGCGATGGGCTCCAGCGTGGCCGGCGGGTCGCCCTTCAGCGACCAGCTGCGCGACCGCTACCGCGGCGTCGAGGGCTTCGCCGACGACGCGCCGCTGCCGTTCAACCAGGGTGTCGGGGCGGAGCTGATCGCCGAGCGCTGGCGCCTGTCCCGCACGCAGCTCGACGAGTTCGCCCTCGCCAGCCACGAGAAGGCCGCCGCCGCGCAGGACGCCGGCGCCTTCGACGCCGAGATCGCCCCGGTCGCCCTGGCGGACGGCGGCAAGTTCGCCGCCGACGAGGGCATCCGGCGGGACACCTCGCTGGAGAAGCTCGGCGAGCTGGCCACCCCGTTCCGCGCCGACGGGGTCGTCACCGCCGGCTCCGCGTCGCAGATCTCCGACGGCGCGGCGGCGCTCGCCGTCACCACCAGCGAGTGGGCCAGCCGGCACGGCCTGCGCCCGCTGGCGCGCGTGCACACCGCCGTCGTCGCCGCCGACGACCCCGTCACCATGCTCACCGCGCCCATCCCGGCCACCGCGAAAGCGCTGCGCCGCGCGGGGCTGGGCATCGAGGAGATCGGGGTGTACGAGGTGAACGAGGCGTTCGCGCCGGTGCCGCTGGCCTGGCTGGCGGAGACCGAGGCGGACCCGGAGCGGCTCAACCCGCGCGGCGGCGCGATCGCCCTCGGCCACCCCCTCGGCGGGTCCGGCGCCCGGATCATGTGCACCATGCTCGCCCACATGCGGGACAACGACATCCGCTACGGCCTCCAGACGATGTGCGAGGGCGGCGGCATGGCCAACGCGACGATCGTCGAGCTGCTGTAGCGGGCGGGAAAACTCCTGGCCCCGTGGCGGGGCGGCGGCTAGGTTGCCGGGCGTGACCGACGCCGCCGCCCGCACCGACTGGGCCGACCCGCACTGGCGGGAGACCGCCCTCGACTGGATCGGCGAGCGGCTCGGTCGGCACGGCCGCCGGGTCGTCGGGCCGGTCGAGCCACGGGTCCGGCCCTGGTCGCTGGTCTGGCGGGTGCCGACCGACGCCGGGGACGTCTGGTTCAAGGCGAACAACCCCGGCACCCGGCACGAGGCCGCGCTGCTGGCCGCGTTGGCCCGCCTCGCCCCCGAGCGGGTGCTCGACCCGGTCGCCGTGGACGCCGAGCGCGGCTGGTCCCTGCTGCCCGACGGCGGCCGGACGCTGCGCGACGCGCTGGGCGGCGACCGGAGCCTGCTGAGCCGCTGGGAGCGGGTCCTGCCCGAGTACGCCCATCTCCAGCGCGCGGTCGCCTCCCGGGCCGGCGAACTGCTCGCCCTCGGCGTACCCGACCACCGGCCGGAGGTACTGCCGGAGCTGTTCGAGGCGCTGCTGGACGACGAGGAGTCGCTGCTGCTCGGGGCGGAAGGCGGGCTCACCGTCGAGGCGTACGGGCGGCTGCGCGCCCACCGGTCCGCCTTCGCCGAGGACTGCCGGCGACTGGCCGCGTCGGGTCTCGCGCCGACCGTCCAGCACGACGACCTGCACGACGGCAACGTGTTCGTGGCCGGCGACGGGCACCGCTTCTTCGACTGGGGCGACGCCTCGGTGGCCCACCCGTTCGGCACCCTGCTGGTGACGCTCAACTCGGTCGCGGACGCGTTCGGGCTGCCCGACGGCGACCCGGCGCTGGCGCGGCTGCGCGACGCCTACCTGGAGCCGTGGTCGGACGGGCACGACCCGGCGACGCTGCGCGAGACGGCCCGCCTGGCCGTCCGCGTCACCCGGGTCAGCCGGGCGCTCTCCTGGCGTCGCGCCCTCCCGATCGCCGACCCGACCCGCGCCGAGTACGCCGCCGCGGTGCCCGGCTGGTTGCAGGAACTGTTCGCGCCGGACCCGGTCTGAGCCGCCCCGACGGCTCGGCCCGTCCCGTCTCGACCCAGACGGCCCGGCCCGGCCAGCCATCGGCCCGGCCCGCCATCGGCCCGGCGACGCTCGGCCGGTCCCGCCGTGGCCGGCGCCGAAGCCGGACGTGCGGTGCGACGCGCGCGCGTGGAAGTTCCAAAATTCCGGCGTGACCCACGTCACCCCAGGTCGCGCCTCGTTGGGCAGGGCATGGACGTCTTCTCCCGAACGTTCCTCCCGGCCGCCTCCGAGGCCGGGCTGGCGGTGCAGACCGTCACCCGGCACATGCCGGTCTTCCGACGCTGCGTCGGCTCCGGCGACGCCACCATCCTCGTCACCCGGTGCGCCCGGCCGGACCGCCCGATGGCCGGCGAGTACCTGCTCCTGCTGACCCACCGACGGCTGGTCGTCACCCAGCAGACCCGCGTGCTGCACCGGCTGCGCCTGCACCTCAACACGGAACTGCGGGAACTCAGCAACGTCACCTGGAGCCCCGACCCGCGCCTGCAGTCGGTCGAGATGGCCGCCACCGCGATCGACGGGATCCGCGAGCGGTTCCTCATCCGCACCCGCCACCCGAAGCAGGTGTGGCAGCTCGACGCCCTGCTCAACCACGCGTTCCGGACCCGGCTGCGGACGCCCCGGGAGCGGCTCGTCGCCACCATCGGCGAGGCCCCGCCGGTCGCGCGGCCCGTCGCCTTCCGCCCCGCCGTGGTGCGCTGACCGTCTTCTTACCGAACCCGAACATCCGCTGACCGTCGCGGCGGCACCCGGTCGGCCATCATGGGCCGGTGACCGTCGACGCCGCGCCCCGCGGGCTCGTCCTCGTGGTGGAGGACGAGCCGGCCATCGCCGACCTGGTCCGGCTCTACCTGACCCGGGACGGCTTCGGCGTACACCTGGAACGGGACGGGGCGGCCGGGTTGGCCGCCGCCCGCCGCCTGCGCCCGGTGGCCTGCGTCCTCGACATCGCGCTGCCCGCCCTGACCGGCACCGAGGTCTGCCGGCGCCTGCGCGAGGCCGGCGACTGGACGCCGGTCATCTTCCTCACCGCCCGCGACGACGAGGTGGACCGCGTCGTCGGGCTGGAACTGGGGGCGGACGACTACGTCACCAAGCCGTTCAGCCCCCGCGAACTGGTCGCCCGGGTGCGGGCGGTGCTGCGACGCACCGCCGGGACGCCCGAGGGCACGGGCCTGCCCCGGGTCGTCGGCGCGGTGGCCCTCGACCCGACCCGCCGGACGGTGACCGCCGCGGGCACCCCGGTCCAGCTCACCTCCACCGAGTTCGACCTGCTGGCGCACCTGATGGCCCGACCGGGCCGGGTCTTCACCAGGGAGGAGCTGCTCGCCGGGGTCTGGGGGTACGCGGCGCACGCCGGAACCCGGACCGTCGACGTGCACGTCGCGCAGGTCCGGGCGAAGCTGGGCACGGCCGGCGTGATCCGCACCCACCGGGGCGTCGGGTACTCCGCCGATGGCTGAGCCGACCGTCGCGCCGCCGCCGGCGCCGCGGCACCGTCCCGGCCGGACGCTGACGTCCCGCGCGGTGCTGGTCACCTGCGCGGTCGCCCTGGTCTCGGTGCTGGTCACCGCGATCGTCGCGGTGCCCCTGGCGGTACGCGGCGTGGAACGACGCGACCAGGAGGCGCTGGCCGCCCAGGCCCGGCTCGCGGCCGCGGTGCTGCGTCCCCGGCTGGAGACCGGGCGCACCGCCGACGAGGAGCGGATCGTCCGGCAGCTGAACGCCCAGGGCGTCGACGCGTACCTCGTCCGGGGCGGGGTGGCCGAGCGCCCCGGCCTGCCGCCGCGGGTGGTCCGGCGCGTCGCCGAGGGGCGCAACGTGTCGACCCGCCGTCCGCTTGACGGGCGGCGCACGCTGATCGAGGGACGTGCCCTGCCCGGCGGCAACGGGGTGGTGCTGATCCGCTCCCAGCCCACCGCGCCGTGGCGGCAGGTGGTGCCCAGCCTCTGGCTGCCGCTGCTGGCCGGCCTCGCCGCCGGGGTGGTCGCCGGGCTGCTGCTCGCCCGCCGGCTGGCCCGACCGATCCGGCGCGCCGCCGACGCCGCCGCCCGGCTGCGCGCCGGGGACCGGGCGGTACGCGTGCCGGTGGAGCCGCCCGACGAGGTGGCCGACCTGGCGTACGCGCTGAACGGGCTGGCCGCCGCGCTGGCCACGAGCGAGGGCCGGCAGCGGGAGTTCCTGCTCTCCGTCTCGCACGAGCTGCGCACCCCGTTGACCGCGATCCGGGGCTACGCCGAGGCACTGGCCGACGGGGTGATCGAGCCGGCGGACGCGCCCGGCGCGGGTCGTACCGTGCTCGCGGAGGCGCAGCACCTGGACCGGCTGGTCAGCGACCTGCTGGCGTTGGCCCGGCTGGAGGCCGCCGACTTCCCGCTCGAACCGGTGCCGGTGGACCTCGCCCGGCTGGCCGCCGACGCGGGCCGGACCTGGGCCGACCGGTGCGCGAAGGTGGGGGTGCCGTTCCGCGCGGAGGTCCCGGACGCGCCGGTGCCGGCGTACACCGATCCGGGGCGCATCCGGCAGGTGGTGGACGGGCTGCTGGAGAACGCGCTGCGGGTCGTACCGCCGGGGGCGCCGATCGTGCTCGCGGTCCGGGCGGCCGGCGCGGACCCGCTGGCGGGCGGCGTCGTCGAGGTCCGCGACGGCGGACCGGGCTTCACCGACGACGACCTGGCGGTCGCCTTCGAGCGCGGCGCCCTGCACCAGCGCTACCGGGGGGTGCGCAAGGTCGGCAGCGGGCTGGGGCTGGCGCTCGCCGCCGGCCTGGTCCGCCGGCTCGGCGGGGAGATCGCGGCCGGGCACGCGCCGGAGGGCGGCGCGGCGTTCACCGTCCGGCTGCCGCCGGATCCTTACCTGACCCGAACATCGGTCTGACCCTCCGCTCGCCGGCCGGCGGGAGGCTGGGGCTCCACGGACGAGAGGGAGACTCATGGCACGTTGGGGAATCGCCACCACCACGCTGCTCGCGGCGGTCGCGCTCGGCGTCGGCGGATGCGGCGCCGCCGGGCCGGCCGGTCAGCCGGCCCGGGAGACCGCCGTCGAGGTCGCCGCGGCGCTGGGCGCGGAGGGCCAGGCCCTGGCCGCGCTGGGCTTCGACGCCGGCGACCTGGACGTCGAGCCGCTGGCCGCACCCGCCTCGCCGGAGGCGTCGCCGGGCGCGGCCGGGGAGAAGCGGCGGGAGCGCGCGGAGGAGCGCCGTGAGCGCCGGCAGGCCCGGGTGCTGCTGCGTCGGGACGCCCTGCACGGCGAGGCCGTGGTGCGGACGAAGGACGGCGGTACGCGGACCGTCGCGGTGCAGCGGGGTGAGGTGACCGCCGTCGACGGCGACTCGATGACGGTGAAGTCCGCCGACGGCTTCACCATGACCTGGACGTTCGGCGACAAGCTGCGCGTCGTGGAGCGTCGCACGACGATCCGGTCCGCCGACGTCAAGGTCGGCACGACCGTCGGCGTGGCCGGTGCCAAGGAGGGCGACGGCGGGGTCGCCCGCCTGATCGTCGTGCCGGCCCGGCAGAAGTAGGTGGGGTGTGGCCCGTCGGCGACGGCGGGCCACACCACGCCGGTCGGTGTGAGCGGTGCCGCCCGGGGAGGGCGGCACCGCTCACGCGGGGAGGGCCGGACTCAGTAGACGCGGGAGCCGATGAAGTCGTCGTGCCCGTAGCCCACGGGGTTGGCGAAGTTGCGGGACTCGAAGGACCACTGCTGGCGGGCGCTGGTGGAGCAGGCGGCCAGGCGCAGCCGGGGGGTGCCCAGCAGCGGGTTGTCGAACGCCAGGCAGAGGTTGGCGTTGCCGGCCGTCCTGATCTGGTTGCCGGCCAGCACGAACTTCTGGTTGGCGCCGCCGTGGCAGTCGTGGATGTTCACCGCCGTACCGGCGCTGAGCGAACCGCCCGAGACGTCCAGGCAGCGGTCGTGGGAGAGCTCCGAGTGCAGCGACTGGCGGGTCGGGTCGTACCAGAAGCCCTGGTTGCGCCCACCGTGGCAGCCGTACGACTGCTGGGGGGTGCCGTTGCGCGAGTCGTAGCCCTTGCCGTCGACGCAGGTGCCGGTGGCGGCGTTGCGCAGCTGCTTGAACTCGAAGAGCCCGTCGTAGAGCACGCCGTTGCCGGTGCTGGCCGGGTCCACGCAGGTCGCCCGCTGCTGACCGGAGTCGACGAACTGGGTGACGCACTGGGCGAACATGCCGTGCCCCCGCTTGTTCGGGTGGAACGACTGCCGGGCCGCGTTCTCGTCCCAGATGCCCAGCTCGATGTGGAGCCCGCGGACCGAGGTGTTGTCCGTGCACACCTCGTGGCCGTGGAAGAGTCGGCTGGCGTCCAGGTAGCGGGTGCCCGTGTTGGTCGCCGCCGCCCGCAGCGCCGACTCGAACATCGGCACCGCCTTGTTCCGGGCGAACGCGGCGTCGGCCAGGTAGAGCAGGCAGCCGCCGGCGTACCAGCCGGGGAAGTTCGGGTTGTCCTCGACGTCCGGGCTGCCCGGGCTCGGGTACGACATCAGCACCAGTTCGTAGTCCGAGCGCAGGTAGCCGGCGCCGGTCATCGTCTGCCGGATGTCTTCGAGGGCGTCCTCGACGGCCTGCCGGCTGCCGTCGGTGCGGACGCTCCACTGGTCGGTGTAGGTGGGGTAGCAGGCGCCCTGGAGGAGCACCCGGCGGACGGTGCAGTCGGTGGCGACCGGGCCGAACTGGATCGTGCCGTCGCCGTTGGCGCCGACCACCACCCAGATCAGCTTGATGTGCGTGTTGCGCGCCTTGATGGCGAGGTGGTCGCCCTGGTTCAGCTCGTTGTGCTGGGTCGGCCCGCCCCGGATCAGGTTCCACGGGGTCGCGCCGGAGCAGGCGATGTTGTACTTCTCGTCGGCGGCGATGCCGGTGCGGAACACCGCCTGGTCGTACGAGCGATCGCACCAGTTGCCGGGCTCGTGGGTGCCGGGCACGTAGTTGCCGACCCCCTCGCCCGAGATCTCGCTGTCGCCCATGGTGATCAGCGCGGTGCGGCGCTGCTCGATGGGGCGGACGGCCGGCGTGCCGTAGAGCGCGGTGGCCTCGGCGGCGCGGATCGTCTCCAGGTTGGCGGGGAGTGGCTGGACGGCGGGACGGTCGGCCGCGGTGGCGGGGGTGGCCGTTCCGGCGAGCATCGGCAGGACGAGAGCGGCGGCGGCGACGACGGTGAGGGCCCGTCGTCGGGTCGCGCGTTCGCGCCTGGCGGAGGAACCAAGCATCGACGCACTCCTTTCGGCTCGATCGCGGGACGTCGATCGAGTTACCAGAAGGTAGCGTCGGCTTCGAGGTATGTGAATGCGTCTCGTAATCGTTGCCGCAGAGTGCAGAACCGGGCGATCCGGTCGAATCGCGCGCCGGTCGGCTTCCTGGCGGTCAGCTCCCGGGCGGCAGGGCGTAGCCCACGTAGCTCCGGAACTGCACCCGCCAGCCCGCCGGCACCAGCGCCGTGCACGCCGGCCGGCTGCCCGTGCAGACGATGGCGTCCACCGAGGCCGGATCGGCCGGCGGGCGCTCGGGCAGCACCGACTGGAGCGCCACCAGCTCCGGCGGGCGGCCGTCCGCGTCGCGCAGCAGCAGCCACCAGGGGTACTCCCAGTTGTCGTTCTGCTGCACCAGGCCGATCCGGCGGGCGCCCGTCGCGCGTACCGCCTCGGCCGCCCAGCGGAACTCCGCCGCCCACTGGGGGCGCCGCAGGAACCGGGTGTCCCATTCGGAGGTGGTGAAGACCGAGCCCGCCCCGACGAGCCGGCGCGGGAAGCCGTACGACACCGCCAGCACCCCGGCGAGCGCGCAGGTGGCCAGCACGCTCACCGCCAGCCCGGCCGCCACCGGCCGCCGTCCGTCCGTGCCGCCGGCCCGGCGCCGGAACAGCGCGTCCAGCCAGAGCCCCGCCAGCGGTACGGCCAGCGCCAGCGCGTAGAGCAGCAGGCGGTTCCCCCACGGCTGCCACTTGATCATGGCGGTGTGCAGCAGCACGGCCGCCACCACGACCACCGCGTACGCGCGCAGCGGACCCGCCTGCGTCGGGGCGACCCGGCCGGGCCGGGCCAGCGCGTACGCCGCCCCGATCGCCGCCAGCGCCCCGGCCAGCGGGAAGGCCACCCGGTCCTCGTCCGGATACCAGGACGGCACCGGGAACCGTTCCCGCCCGAAGGTGGTGGCCCGGTCCTGCGGGTCCACCCCGATCAGCTCCGCGCCGCCGACGATCGCCTCGGCGCCCGCCCGGCGCAGCGGCGCGAGCGGCGTGTCGAACGCGGTGTGCGCGATCCGCAGCGCGTTGACCAGCAGCGACGGCGGGTCGTGCCGTTCCATCGGGATGGACTCGCGCAGCCGGGGCGGCCCGAGCGGATGCCCGAACTCGGCGGTCACCCGGGCCAGGAACGGCCCGACCACCACCGCCGCCACCAGCAGGATCAGCGCCGATCCGGCGACCGTCCGGCGCACCTGGCGCCGCGACCGGCCGTCACGGGTCCGGGACGCGTCGGTGCCCCGGCCGGGCGGTCCGGCGCGGTCGGGCGCGGAGCCGGTGCGGGCCAGCCGGAGCTGGGCCAGCCCCCAGAGCAGCAGCAACGGCCCGACCGCCACCAGGCCGCTGGTCTTGGTCAGCGCGGTCAGCCCGGTGGCCGCCCCCAGCGCCAGCATCGCCCCGGTCCCGGCGCGTCGGCGCAGCCCGTCCAGCGCCGCCGTGGCGGCGCAGGCCACCCAGGCGGCGCAGACCAGATCCGTCTGGGTGCTGGTCGCCTGGAGCGCCACCATCGGGGTGGTGGCGAGCACGAACGCGGTCAGCAGCTGGGCCCGCCGTCCCCCACCGAGCTGCGCGGTGATCCGGGTGGCCGCCAGCAGTACGCCGACGCCGGCCGCCCACTGCACGAGGTTGTGCAGCGCGTCCCCGCCGGTGAACAGGCGCAGGTGCAGCAGCAGATACTCGGCGCCGGGCGGGATGGTCACCTGCCGGTGGATGGCGGTGGGCCAGAAGCCCAGGCCGCCCTGGGCCACCCAGTGCTCCACCTTGGGCAGGTGGTAGGTCTGCGAGTCGAAGTTGTTCGGCTCGGCCAGCAGGGCGATCAGCAACTCGACCAGCAGCAGGCCGCCGACCGTGCCGGCGAGCAGCCGCTCGCCCCGGCCCGCCGTACGCCAGGCGGAGGCCAGCCGGGTCCACCAGCCGGCGCGGCGGGGCGCGACGCGGCGTGCGGCGGCGTGCGGCGCCGGCGGAGGGGGCGGGGCGCCGACGGCCGGGCCGGCCGTCGCGCCGACCAGCGCGGGCTCCGGCGCGGTGACGACCTCGACCGCGCGGTGCGCGGCGGCGACCACGGCGGTGCCACGCGCGGCGTCCCGGCGGCGTCGCCAGCCGACGGCGGCCACCGCGCCGGCGAGGAGCGACAGCCAGGCCACGGCGAACGCCGGCAGGGTGAGCAGCCGCAGCGCGCCCAGCAGTTCCACCGTGAGCACCGCGAACGCGCCGGTGACCAGAGCCGCCCGGACCAGCGCGAGGCGCCGCCCCGCCACGGTCCCGGCCGCGACCGGACGGAGCGCGACGGCGAGCAGTCCGATCGCGGCGACCGGCGCCAGGGCGAGCGGGTAGCCGACTGCCGACATGGCGGCAGTAAACACCATGAACCTGAGGTCGCCGCGCCCAATGCCCGCAGTGCTGAGCACCGCGTCGTCAACCGCCAGGCTAGGCTAGGGCCGACATATCGTCGCCACCGTGGAGATTCCCGTGAAGCTCTCGATCCTCATGCCGGTCTACAACGAGGAAGAACGCATCGCGGATGCCCTCAAGCAGGCATTGGCGGTCGACTACCCGTGTGAGATCGAGCTGGTCGTGGTCGACGACGGCAGCCGGGACGGCACCGGTGAGATCCTCGGTCGGGCCGACGATGCGCGCCTGCGGGTCATCACCCACCAGCGCAACGCCGGCAAGGGCGCCGCCATCAAGACGGCGGTCGACAACGCCGAGGGCGACTACATGGTCATTCTCGACGCCGACCTCGAGTACGACCCGATGGACATCCCGAAGCTGCTCGACCCGGTGCTCGACGGGCGGGCCGAGGTGGTCTACGGCAACCGCACCTTCGGCAGCCACAGCGCCTACAGCTTCTGGTACGTGATGGGCAACAAGGGCGTCACGATGGCGGCGAACGTCCTGTTCAACTCCTACATCGGCGACCTGGAGACCTGCTTCAAGCTGATGCCGGTCGCGCTCTACCGCTCGCTCGACATCCGCTCCCGGGGCTTCGGCATGGAGGCCGAGGTCACCGGCAAGCTGCTGCGCCGGCGCATCCGCCCCTACGAGGTCCCGATCAGCTACCGCGCGCGGGGCCGCGAAGAGGGCAAGAAGATCACCTGGAAGGACGGCGTCGAGGCGATCTGGATCCTCGGCCGCGAGCGCACCCGCCGCCGCCCCCTCGGCGCCCCGACCCGCTGACCCCTCCCGCCCTCCCGCGCCGCCCGCCGTCGGCGGTGCACGGCCCGCCGACGCCCGGCGTGGCTCAGCGGCCGGCCGGCACCGGCGCCGCGTCCAGGAACCCGGCGACCGAGCGGCGCAGCCCGGCGGCGTCCAGCCCGTGCCAGCGGGTGTGGTCCTCGGCCGAGCCGTAGCGGCGCAACTCCTCCCGTCCGACGCCGAGCGCCAGCAGCCGGTGCGGCCGGTCGGCCAGGGCCGCCGACACCACCCGGGCCGACGTGCCGGCCAGGTAGGGCTCCACCAGGATCACCGCGTCGCCGGCCAGCGCCCGCAGCCCCGCCGTGTCGAACGGCCGCGGCCGGTGGGTGTAGGCCACCGTCACGCCAAGGTCGGCCACCGCCGCCACCGCCGCGTCCAGCACCGGCCCCACCGCGACCAGCAGCGGTGCGCCCGGCCCCGCGTCCCGGAGCACCCGCAGCGCGCCGTCGCCGCCGTACGGCCGGGCGTTGTGCAGCGTGGACAGTCGCAGGTACGCCGAACCGTCGGCGGCCACCGCGTCCCGCAGCAGCGCCGGCACCTCCTCGGGGTGGCCGGGGACGTGCACGGTCCAGCCGTGCAGGGTGTCGATCAGCGAGACGTCGGCCGGGGACAGGTGGGTGCGCCCCGACTCCGCCCGGTCGTACGACGCGCCGATGCTGACCAGCACCGCGTCCACGCCCTGGTGGTCCAGGTCGAGCTTGATCTGCTCGTACGCCCGCTCGACGAGGAACGGGGCGTAGCTGTGCACGATCGGTCGGAGCCCGGTCAGGGCGAGCCCGCCGGCCACGCCCATCATCAGCTGTTCCCGGATCCCGACGTTCAGCACCCGGTCCGGGTGCCGGTACGCGGCCGGGTCGAACGCGTCGGCGGAGATGTCCGCCAGCACCAGGGCCGTACGCGGATCCTCCGCCAGCAGCGCGGTGGTGGTCTCGATGAAGCGGTTCCGCACGGTCACTCCCCCTGGTCGACGACCGCGACGACGACGTGCGGCCGGTGGTTGTCGTGCCCGGTCAGGGCGGTGTGCAGGGCCTCGTGGTCGTGCCCGTCGACGGTGGCGGCGGTCCAGCCGTTGACGGTGAACCGGGCCGCGGCGCCGCCGGCCCAGCCGTGCGTGGCGGAGCCGTTGTCGACCACGATCGCGGTCAGGCCGCCCAGCCCGGTCGCCCCCGCGTACGCGATCGCCTCGTGGTTGGAGCCCTCGTCCAGTTCCGCGTCGCCGAGCAGCACGTACACCCGGGGCGTCAGCAGTCCCTGGGCGCGCAGCCCGAGCGCGGTGCCGACGCCGAGCCCGAGCCCGTGGCCCAGCGAGCCGGAGCCGATCTCCACCCCGGGCACCAGCACCCGGTCGGGGTGGTCGCCGAGCCGGCTTCCGGGCCCGCCCTGGTCGTCGAGCCAGTCGGCGGGCACGAACCCCTTCGCGGCGAGTACGGCGTAGTAGCCGGCCACGGCGTGGCCCTTGGAGAGCAGGAACCGGTCCCGCCCGGGGTCGTCGACGGTCTCCGGGGCGATCCGGAGGATCCGGTCGTAGAGCACCCAGAGCACGTCGACGGTGGAGCGGACGTTCGCGCCGAACTCCCGGCCCGCGCGGACCCGCTCGTACAGCGGCGCGACGGGTCCCGGCAGCGGCGGGGCGGTCGGGTGGCGGCGTGGCGTGGTGGTCGGATCACGGGGTGGCGCGGCGGTCGGGGCCGGGCCCGCGCTGGCGGTGGTCGTGGTCATGCCGCTAGCCTGCAAGTTGAAGTCCACTTCAACTCAAGGCGACGTGATGCACGAGTCTCTGACCATCGGCCAGCTCTCCACCCGCAGCGGCGTCGCGCCCTCGGCGTTGCGCTACTACGAGCGGCTCGGGCTGATCCGGGCGGAGCGGACGGGCGGCAACCAGCGCCGCTACGCCCGCACCGAGCTGCGCCGGGTGGCGTTCGTCCGGATCTCCCAGCAGGTGGGCATCTCGCTGGAGGAGATCCGGGAGGCGCTGGACTCCCTGCCGGCCTCCCGCACGCCCAGCGCGGAGGACTGGGCGCGGCTCTCCGCGACCTGGCGGGAGCGGCTGAACGAGAAGATCCGGCTGATGACGAAGCTCCGCGACGACCTCGACGGCTGCATCGGCTGCGGCTGCCTGTCCCTGCAACGCTGCACGCTCAACAACCCCGGGGACTCGCTCGCCGGCGAGGGCCCCGGCGCCCGCCTCGTGCTCCCCCGCGGGGCCGAGGAGACGACGCCGACACCCTGACCCGCCCGGCCCGTCTTCCGCCGGGGCGGACCGCGCGTCAGCCGGTGGTGAGCAGCACCTTGCCGACGTGGTCGTTCGACTCGACCAGCCGGTGCGCCCGCGCCGCCTCGGCCATCGGCACCCGCCGGTCCACGACCGGCCGGACCGCCCCCGACCCGACCAGCGGCCACACCTCCTCGCGGACGCCGCGCACGATCTCCGCCTTCTCCGCCAGCGGCCGGGACCGCAGCGCGGTGGCCGCGATCGTGCCCCGCTTGGCCAGCAGCGCCCCGAGATCCAGCTCGCCCTTGCGGCCGCCCTGCATGCCGATCACCACCAGCCGGCCGCCCGTGGCCAGCGCCGCCACGTTCCGGGGCAGGTAGGCGGCGCCCATGATGTCGAGGATGACGTCCGCGCCCCGGCCGCCGGTGACCCGCCGGACCTCCTCGACGAAGTCCTGCTCGCGGTAGTCGATCGTGTGCGCCGCGCCCAGCTCACGCAGCCGCTCGTGCTTGCCGGCCCGGGCGGTGACCGCCACGGTGGCGCCGAGCGCGACCGCGAGCTGGATCGCGAAGGTGCCGATCCCGCTGCCGCCGCCGTGCAGCAGCAGCGTCTCACCCTTGGCGAGCCGGGCCACCTGCACCACGTTCGACCAGACCGTGCAGGCGACCTCGGGCAGCGCCGCGGCGTCGACCAGGTCGACGCCGGCCGGCACCGGCAGGAGCTGCCCGGCCGGCACCGCGACCCGCTCCGCGTAGCCGCCGCCGGCCAGCAGCGCGCAGACCTCCCGGCCCACCTCCCAGCCGGCCACGTCGGGACCGACCGCGCTGATCACCCCGGAGCACTCCAGCCCGGGGTACGCGGGCGCGCCCGGCGGCGGCGGATAGTGCCCCTGCCGTTGCAGCAGGTCGGCCCGGTTGACCGCGCTGGCCCGCACGTCGACGACCACCTCACCCGGGCCGGGCTCGGGATCGGGCACCTCGCTCCAGACGAGTGCGTCGGGTCCGCCGGGCTCCGGGATCGTGATCGCGCGCATGTTCCGTGTCTACCCCACCCGTCCGTCGGTCCACGCCCGGGCCAGGATTTCGTCCACCGTCCGCGCCGGGGTGAGCGCGGAGGTGTCCAGCCAGAGCCCGATCCGGGGCGTCTCCGCCCGGAACTGCGCGTCCAGGTCGGCGACCGGCCAGTCCCCGTACCCCTTCTTCTCCCGCGCGTCCTCGCGGGCGGCGACGGCCTCGGGGCTCGGCGCGAGCACCACGACCGCCAGCGGCCGGTGCCGGATCCGGTCGACCATCGCCGGCAGCTCCGCGCCGAGGATCACGTCCTGGAGCACCACGGTGAAGCCGGCGGCGGCGTACCGGTCCGCCGCCGACGCGGCGAGGTCGTAGCGCAGCCGCAGCTGCCGCCACGCCTCCGGCGACGGCTCGGCGGTCATCTCCTCGCGCCCGCTGACCACCATCCGCCGGAAGACGTCGCCGCGCAGGTGCACCGCGCGGGGCAGCCGCCGGGCCAGCGCCTCGGCCACAGTGGACTTTCCGGCCGCCATGATTCCGCTGACCAGCACCACCGACGGGGTCTCCCACACGCCGTCGATCATGCCAGCGCGGGTGCGGTGCCCGCTCGCCCGGGGCGGGTCCGTGGCAGACTAGGCACGTCGCGCACCCCACGGGGAGCGCGGCCCGGGAGGGTTCGCCTAGTGGCCGATGGCGCTGGTCTTGAAAACCGGTAAGGGCAGCGATGTCCTTCGTGGGTTCGAATCCCACACCCTCCGCCTGTTCGTCCCACCCGGGCCGTCATGTCTCACTGGTCGACCTTCAACCGCACGTGAACGCTGTGCCAGGCCACTGGGCGACCCGGGTAGCCGGCGCCCCCCCGCGTCGAGCAAGAGCGACACGGGCAGCATGTCGCAGGCCGTGCGGCCTGCTGCATCAAGCCGCTGAGGTGAAGCCGCCCCGTCCCCTCCGGGAAATTCGCCTTCGGCGGCGTGTGAAGCGCGCTCTCAGGGCTTGAGTTCCCACACGATCGCGCGGAACTTCAAATCGGCATTTTCGTAGTTGTCGAGCGGGCCCTTACTGGTGAGGTACATCCACGCGATGCGCCCTTCGTTCGTCACAACGCAGAACGCCGTCTTGCCCGGCCGTGCGTCAGCCGCCTCGATCACCTCGACCGCTGACTTGCCGGCCTCCTGTTCGCAGTTCTCGGCGCTGGGCTGCCGTAGGGGGCCTGTTCCGAGGTTCTCAGCATGATAATTCGCGAGCCCGCCGCCGTTCTCGCAGTCGGAGTACAGCAGGTCCGTGCCGTCAGGGACGCTGTCGCTCGAAGACTTGGATGAGAACCGGTCGAGGTCGACCCTGGTCGATTTGCAGGCCAACCCGGGTTTGGGCACCCGCAGCTCATCCAGCGCATGGATGACGACGTACCCGGACGACGCGGACTGTGTCGGCCCTGCCGGCGTGGGTGCCGTACCGTCGCTGCCATCCGACGCGATGCTGCTGACCGGCGGGGACCCATCGCTGGGCACGGGGCCACCGGTGGGCGGGGTGCTGACCGCTGTCGGGTTGGTCGGGGCCTGCTTGTCCCTTCGAAGTAATCCGATGTCGACTCCGGCAGAGACGCCGGCGAAGAGAAGCCCTATAGCCGTCGCCAGTACGGCCACCAGCGCTTTGTACTTCCGCTGTGGATCCTGCTGCGAGGACTGCGATGCCTGCGTGCTCAATGATCACCTCTCATCACCGTCTATGAGAGGGTACTGAAAGCCTCCAAAAGATCGCCGCCCTGCGGGCAACGCATTCCCGCAGCTCGCATTTCCCTTCGAGACCCGTGGTAGAGCTTCCGCCCGCTCGCTCGGCTCGCCGAGTGCGTGTGCGCAGGTGCCGTCAGCAGCGGAGGTAGGTGCCGCACAGCGGCGGCGCGTCGACGCGGCAGACCTTCCAGCCGCCGCTGACGCCCCCTTCCTCCGTCGTGTGGAAGCGCCACCGGTGGGTGGCGCCGGTGAAGGTGACGCTTCCCGTGGAGCCGACCTCCGTGAACCGCAGGTCCACCATCGCGGAGACCGTGCCGTCCGAGTCGTCGGTGTGCCAGTTCGTCGTCTCGACCCGCACGCCGAACGTGACCCGCGACTCGACCTGTCTGCGCAGGTCGCGGACCTGTCGGAACAACTCGTCCCGGTTGTCGCCGCACAGGCACCGGTTGATGTCGGGGTTGTCGTCCGGCTGGAAGACGGCCAGGAGGTACGCCTCGGCCGCCGCAGCGGGCGTCTTCTCGCCCCGCCCCGCATCGAGCGCCCTCGTCACCGCCTGCCTGACCGGCGCGCCTATGCAGGCCACGGCGAAGGCGACGGCAGCGGTGACCGCCGCCCGGCGACGCCACTGCCGAGCCGTGAGAGGCATCTCGATCACCGGGCGAGACTACGTGCCGAGCGACGACGGGCGGTGGCGCGAAACAGCCGGGCGCGGGTCACACGACGGCCAGCGGGCGTACGGGCGAGCCCGTGCCGCCGACGATCGGCAGTGGGGCGAGGACGAACAGGAACTCGTTCACGCCGGCCTCCGTGAGCGAGTCCAGCCGCAGGTGCTCGACGATGTAGATGCCCGCCTCCACCAGCAGGAGGCGGTGGACCGGCAGCGTCCGGAGCCCGGCGCCGGGCGGGATCTGCTCGTAGGCGGTGGTGTCCGCGCCCGTCAGGGCGACCCCGTGCTCCGCGAGCCAGGCCGCGCCGGAGGTGTCGACGCCGGGCACCCCCGTGTCGAGGCCCAGGTAGGCCGTCGGATCCGTCCAGTGCCGGGCCCAGCCGGTACGCACCAGTGCCACGTCGCCCTGGCCCAGCCGCACGCCGGTACGCCGCAGGCACCGCTGGAGGTCGTCGGCGGTCACGCCGTACCCGCCGGGAAGCACGTCGACCCCGTGGGCCGAGGCGACGTCCAGCAGCACCCCCCGCCGGACGAGGGGCGGAATCGTCTCGGTGCCGTGTACGCGGAACCGGCCACCCGACTGCGCCTCGGCGGCGTCGTGGCCGCCGTGCAGCAGCCCGTCCTGCGAGATGTGCGACAGCGCGTCGACGTGGGTCCCGACGTGCCCGCCGGTGACGATCAGCTCGCCGGCCGACGAGCCCCCGTCGGCCCGCACCACGTCGCCGTGCCGGCGGAGCAGGGCCAGGCGGAATCCCGGGTGGTTCGGCGCGCAGGGCATCCCCTCCTCGAACGGCTGGCTGAGGTCGTGGATGGTGACGCCCGCGGCGACGGCGTCCAGGAGTGCGGTCATGGTGGTGATCCTGTCTCTACGGCGATGACGGATGCGTACCGGGCCGATTCCGGGTGCGGGTCCCGCGGATGATTCTCCGGTAATGGTTCCGCCGCGGTTCGTGTTCGGCATGCGGGCACGCCCGAAAATCGGGATTGCGGAGGCCGGTGTCGTCGCCGTGGACCGGTCGGCACTGTACTCGGCGACCCCGCGCCGGTCGACCCCTGAAATGTTCGACACTTACCGTGTCCGCATTCAATACCGCGAGTTTGCCCCTGCCTGCCGGGCCGCTCGTGTCGTACACTCGCATCCGATTCAATAACGAGGCGGGCGAAGGGGTGCGGACAACGGTGCGGCATGACAACTCGGACTGCAATTTCGCGGAATTGAACGCGCCCCTGGTGGCCGCGCTGCAGGCTGAGCCGGCGCGGTCCGCGTTCGTCGCGGCCGCGCCGCCGGTGCGGCGTTTCATGGACGACCTCGGTGCCACCCGGATGCGGTTCATCCCCTATCCGCTCGTCATCGACCGGGACGAGTTCGACCGGATGGCCGAGGCGGCCTGCGCCCTGTTGGAGGCGCAGACGGCGATGATTCGCGAGTTCCTCCGGTCGGGGCCTCCCGAGCGACTGTTGGCGGAATTCGGTCTACCCGCCGCTATCGCGCCCTTCGTCAATTGGGAACAATTGGATTCCGTCGAGCAGGTCTTCGCCCGCGTCGACGTTCTGCCGACCCCGTCCGGATACCAGTTCTGTGAATTCAACGTCGACTCGTCCATTTCCGGATTCGAGTTCCATGACTGCTATCAGGTGATGGGCGAGGCACTCGACATCCCGTGGCTCGCCGACACGCCCCGGCCCGAGGAACAGATCGCGGACGTCGTCATCAGAGCTTTCCACGAGGGCAGTTTCGACCGGGTGGTGGTGTGTGACTGGTCGAGCCGCATCGGAGTCGGCTACTTCGGCTTCGAGTTGCTGACCGAGACGCTGCGCCGGCGACTGCCCGACGTGCCGGTCGAACTGGTCTACCACGCCGACTATCCGCAGCGGTGGCTCGATCCGTCGGCCGGCAAGCGCACCCTGGTCTATCGCGGCTTCATGCACGAGGACATGGACGACGACTACGACTTCATCACCCGGCTGGTCGGCAGCGGCGCCTCCGTGATCAACCTCTTCGAGGCCGAGATCCGTACGCACAAGCGCTGGATGGCGATGTTCTGGGAGGAGCGTTTCGCCAGCCTGCTGCCCGCCGGCGTACGCGACATGGTCGCCCGCTACGTGCCCCACACCGTCTCGGTGACCCCGGAGAACCGTGACCGCCTGCTGGCGGACCGGGCCGAGTACGTGTTCAAGTTCGGGCACTCGTCCGGCGGGCACGACGTCATGCTCGGGGCCGACCACGACGCGGACACGATCGCCGCCCGGCTGGCCGAGCGTGGCCCCGACGGCTGGCTCGCCCAGCGTCGCGTGCAACTCGCCGAGTGCCGGTTCGCCCCCGAGGCCGGTGCCGAGCCGGTGCCCCACCACGTGGTGCTCGGGCTCTACGTGCTCGGCGGCGAGTGCTCCGGCATGAACATCCGCGCCGACCAGGGCTCGGCCGTGGTCAACATCCACCAGTCGGCGGCCAGCGGCTGGGCCATCCCCATGGACGCCGACGAACGGCGACGGCTCATCGAGCGCGTGCAGGCGATCGGGCCGACGGCCCGCGAACGACACTGACACCAGTTGGAGGCACGATGGAAATTCCCCTGTACCAGGTCGACGCGTTCACCGACCGGGTGTTCTTCGGCAATCCGGCCGCGGTCTGCCCCCTGGACGAGTGGCTCAGCGACGAGGTGATGCAGGCGATCGGCCTGGAGAACAACCTCGCGGAGACCGCGTTCATCATCGACCGGGGCGACAGCTTCGCGCTGCGCTGGTTCACCCCGTCGATGGAGGTCGACCTGTGCGGGCACGCCACGCTCGCCGCGGCCCACGTGGTGCTGAACCACCTGCGGCCCGAGTGGGACGAGGTCATTTTCCACTCCAACACGGGACCTCTCATCGTCAGCCGTACCCCGGAGGGGCAGTTCATGATGTCCTTCCCCGCGTTGCCGCGCGAGCGGGTCGACCCGCCGGAGGCCCTGCTCGCCGGGCTGTCGATCGCGCCCACCGCGGTGTACGGGGGCATGGACTACATGGCGGTCTACGACAACGAGGAGGACCTGCGCGCGATCGAACCCGACCAGCGGATGCTCGGGACCCTCGACCGCCGCGCGGTGGTCGTGACGGCCCCCGGCATCTCCTCCGACTTCGTCGCCCGCTTCTTCGGCCCCAAGCAGTCGATCCCGGAGGACCAGTTCACCGGGTCGGCCCACTGCATGCTGGTCCCCTACTGGGCGGAGGTGCTGGGCAGGACCAGCCTGACCTCCCGTCAGTTCTCCCCCCGGCTCGGCAAGACGCTGACCATCCACGCCAACTGCGAGCTGCGCGACGACCGGGTCATCCTGGGCGGGTCGACGCGCCAGTACCTCGCCGGCGTCATCACGCTGGACGACGACGAGGTCGCTCGACTCAGTCGCTGAGCTGTCGTGCCTCGGGCCGCGCCCCGTCGCCCGCCGCCCGTTCGGGCTGCGGCCCCGGGGCCGGCTCGGGCTCAGGCTCGGTGGGCATCCCGACCACCCGACGCAGCGGCGAGAAGTACAGCGGGACGATGGAGACGAGTTCGCCGGCGACCGCGAGCGCGAGGGTCTGGCGGACGCCGATGACGTTCGCGACCAGCCCCGCGACCGACGCGCCCAACGGGATCACGCCCCAGACCAGGAACCGCATCGTCGCACTCAACCGAGCCTGCATGCCCGGCGCGCACAGCGCCTGCCGGACCGACAGTTGCAGGATGTTGGAGACGACGATGCATCCCGAGGCGATGCCGTAGCCGATGGCGGCGACGATCAGCCAGGTACCGCTGCGCGCGAAGGGCAGCGGAATCGAGGCGACTCCCGCCAGCACGCACGCGCCGAGGACCGTCGGCCCGACGCCGAAGCGCCGGGACAGCCGCACCGCGAGGAGGGCGCCGAGGGTCGCGCCGGCACCGGCGCCGGAGAAGATGATCCCGATGTACGCCGACGGCAGCCGCAGCACCGACGCCAGCAGCAGCAGGAACATGGTGGTGGTCGCGATGTTGCAGAAGTTGTACGTCGAGCTGCGGATGGCCATCACCCGGAACATCGGCACCCGCAGCACGTACCTGATGCCGTCGCGTACGTCCTTGAAGAGCGTGGTGGTGCGTGGCGGCGGGGCCGCCGTCGCCCCGGTCACCCGGATCCGGCTGAGCAGCAGCGTGGCGATGCCGAAGCAGACGGCCGAGGCGCCGAGGACGTACGACGAGGTGGCCAGCGCCAGCAGGAAGCCGGCGATGGCCGGGCCGGTGATCTCCGCCAGCGAGAGGGTGAACTCCACCCGCGAGTTGGCACCGGGCAGCAGTTGCCGGTCCACGATCCGCGGCAGGACGCTCTGGTAGGAGATCCCCAGGAAGACCGTGCAGAGGCTCCCCGCGAACATCAACGCGTACAGCGCGGGCATGGTGAGGTCGCCGGCCAGCGCCAGCGCCGCGACGACCCCGAACACGGCCGTACGGCCCAGGCTGGACAGCACCAGGACCCGTTCCCCGCGCCGACGGTCGATCCACGCCCCCGCCGGCAGCCCGATGAGCAGGAAGCCCAGGAACTCGCAGGTCACCAGGAACCCGACCTGCGCGGGGGTGGCGTGCAGGGTCTTCACGGCGAACAGCGGGATGACGACCGTCGCCACCTCGAAGCCGAACTGGCTGACGGTCTCCGCCGTCCAGAGCAGGCGGAAGTTCTTCTTCAGGGTGATCTCCTACCCGTGACCGGCGGCGATGTTCAGGCCCCCGGGTGCAGCAGCACCGGTGCCAGCAGGACGTTGGTGATGCCACGGACCACAGCCCCCGGCACGGAGGTCAGGCGGCAGGAGAAGCCGGTGCACCCACCGGGCCCGTAGTGCATCCCCCACACCGCGTACCAGTTCCGTTCCGTGTCGCCGTCCGTGTCGAAGCCCGGCTCCGCCCGTTGGACGACCCTGCGTTGCAGGATGTGGCGTCCGTTCTCGGCCGCCGAGGCGAGCGCCGCCCGCCACGTCTCGTCGTCGACCGTCCAGCCGGCCACCGTGCCCTCACCACGGGCCAGGGTGGTGGGCTTCAGGATGGTGCCCGCCCGGTCGCGGACGAAACCGGTCAGGTCGGTGGCCGCGTCGACGTGGGTCGTCTCGGGAAGGATGCGCCGCAACGCGGCACGTTCGCCGTCGGTCAGCGCGTCCTGCACCTCGGGGAGCCACACCAGGGCGAGGCACGCCTTGCTGTTGTACATGTCGTGCACCGGCGAGGTGACCATCGGCGGCAGGGCGGAGCCCGGCGCCGGATGCAGCCGCTGCCAGGCCAGCACGGGATCCGGCTCCTCGGCGAGCTCCGTCAGGTTGAACAACCGCAGGAGGTGGGTCGCCCCGGCGACGTGGTCGGCGACGCTGCCGTCCGGCCCGTGCAGGTCCGCGACCTCCGCCAGGCGGGCCCGCAGCGGACGATCGGAGTACGCCTCCAGGCAGTCGCCCAGGGGACGCCAGTCGTCGGCCCACTCTTCGAGCGCGCCGGTCGCCTCGACCATGAGCACCTCCGCCGGCCCGGGCGCCTCGGCGTCGTGGCCCGCGCCCGTGGTCTCCACGGTGCGCAGCACGTCGAGCAGGGCGGTGATGGGGTCGGGGTGTCGCAGCCCGTGCCGCTCGGCGAAGGGCCGGAAGGCCGGCTCCGCCATGACGGCGGGAAGCCAGGCGGTGCGTTCGGCGCCGCCGACGGCGGGGCTCAGGCCCAGCTCCAGAACCTTGAAGCCGGTCCCGTCGTGGATCAGGTCGGCGCGGCCGTACGGCACCAGGTCGGGCAGGTCGGTTCCGGCCAACAGCGGGCGCAGCACCGCCGGCACGTCGGTCAGCTCGCCGAACGCCGAGGTGCTGCCACCCGCCAGCAGGTGGGGCAACCGTCCCACGACGTCGAGCAGCACCGTGAAGTCGGCGTAGAACGACGCGAGCTCCCGCTCGTCGACGAACATCACGCGGTGGAAGCTCTGAGCCTCGATGTCCGGGCCCAGCACCCGGGCCGCCGTGCGGGCCGGCAGATCCGGTGGCAGCTCACCGTCGCGTACCGCCCGCAGGTAGTCCGTCGCCGGGTCCTGCGAGACCGACCGCTCCGGCGCGCTCATGCGGCTGGCTTCCGCGTGGCGGCCCGCCGGCGTGGGCGTGCGGTGCCGACGGCGGGCCGCCGTGGCGTGCGCCCGTCAGGCCGACAGGAACAAGGCACCGGCTGCCTCCAGTTCGCGTAGCTTGCGGTAGTCATCCGAGATCGTCTCCGGGCTCTCGTGGACCAGGAAGACCAGGCCCGGGGTCGTGTACGAGTTGACGGTGACCTGCAACGGGTCGCCGGCCTCGAGATACGTGTCGACCGCGTGGAAGGACGGCAGCGCGCGGAGCAGGCGGAGGTCGTAGCCGGCGAGGGTCCCCGAGTGCCGCGACAGCAACTGCACCATGGCGGCGTGCCGGCGGAGAGCGGGACGCCAGTCCTCGCGGAGCCGGGCGGCGAAACGGTCCGGGGCCACGATCGTCTCGGCCACCAGCTGCACCGCGTTGGTGCCCGTCGCCTCGGTCACCTGCGAGATGTCGATCGAGCCCATGAACCGGGCGCCGGTCTCGACGAGCACCGGCTCACCGGCGATCATCATGACCTCCGTGTGCGCCGTGCCCTCGCGGATGTCCAGGGCGTCGAGCACGCGCCCGACGAAGCCGTGCAACTGGTCGAAGACGGCATCGCCCGGGTCGACGAGCCGCTCAAGGTCGTAGAGCGCCGTACCGCCCTCGTGGCGCTTCTTCGTGTGCCAGATGTCCGAGACGACGTACTCGCCCCCGGCCGAGACCGTGTTGACGGCGTACTCGTCGCCGGTCATGAAGGGCTGGACGAGGAGTTCACCGATCGGGGAGCCGAACACGTCGGGTGCGCCCAGCCAGCTCTTGAACGCGGTGTCGAGGTCCGCCTCGGAGCGGCACCGCAGGAAGCCGAAGCTGCCGGAACTCGCACGGGGCTTGACGACGGCGTCGCCCAGCCAACCCCCCGCGCGCAGCCACTCCGCCGCGTCGTCGCGGGAGGAGGTGCTCAGGTGCGGGATGACCGCGACGCCCTTGGCCGCCGCGGCCTGTGCCATGTGGTGCTTGTCGCGGCGGCACCGGGTCGTCCCCGGATCGTTGCCGGGTACGCCCAGCGCTCGGGCCAGTTGGTCACCCAGCTCGACACCGGTCTCGGCACCGGCCACCACGCTGCGTGGGCGCAGGCCCGCACGGTCGAGCCGGTCGACGATCGTGTTGACGTCGCCGTCGTGGAGGTAGGTGTCGAGATAGGCGTGGTCGGCTCCGGTGCGCAGGAGGAACTGCGGCAGGTCCGGGTCGCTCTGCACGTGCACCGCGCCGAAGCCGTAACCGGCGAGGGCCGGCGCGAGCGCGTTGGCCGTCGAGTACCCGTCCACGACGACACAGACTTCGCTGGCGTGTCGCATGATCCGCCTCAGGACTCTCGTGCCAGCAGGAAGTACCTCCGCATCGGAGGGATCATGTCGAGCCGTGCGGCGGCGGGCGAGTGCCGGGCCGCCCCCTCCAGCAGGTCGAACACGCCGTCGGGGGTGATGTCCCGGGTGAACATCGTCTTGATGGCGATCTTCAGGAAGTCCCGGTAGTTGGTGGTGTCCATGAGGACCCCGGCGCGCTCGAACGCGGCGAGTTCCTCCCGGTCGACCGGTTGCCGCGCGACCTGGTGCGTGCTCGGGATGCTGGGCGACTGGACCTCGCCGGTGAAGCAGGCGGCGAGCGAGTCGGCCTGGAAGTCGAGCACCAGGTGGGTGCGGTCCTTCGTCCAGTCGGAGACCGCGCTGTGGGCCTGGGTCGCGTCGAGGAACCAGATCTCACCGACGTTCATGTGGTAGAGCGTCGTGTTGTGCGAGCTGACGCAGGACTCGTCGGTCTCCAGTGGAAGGTGGATCCGGATCAGGTTCGTGTCGAGTTCGAGGTAGTCCCGGTGCGGCACGAGTGCGCTGCCGGGGGTCAGCCGGGCGAGCCGGCCGTACTTGAGGAGGGACAGGTCGAACAGCTCACCCACCAGATGCCGCACGTACGGCAGGCGCTCGCCCAGGTCGGTGACGACGGCCGGGCCCTCGTAGGGGTCGAGTCCCGCGTCGAGGCCCTGGCCCGTGCCGTTCCAGACCGCGCAACTCTTCCAGGCGCCGCAGACGAAGTCGCTGTACTTGTCCGTGTAGGGGAACGACGCCATGGTGTCGAGGTCCGTGGCGAGGCCGTCGGCGTCGATGTCGCAGGTGCCGAGGATGCCGGTCTCGGTCGAGTTCATAACGGTGGTCATGGTCGGTACCTTCCAGCGGGAGAGGGCGGGGCCGCACGTCGTTCTGGAGAGGGCGGCCGGCGTGGCTCACACGCCGAGTCGCTCCTTGAGATCGGCGAAGAAGGGCACGTGGAGGAACTCCCGCTTCTCCGCGTCGTACCGGGTGTACCGGCGGGTGAAGTCGATCAGTCCGGCGCGGGCGGCCTCGACATCCTCGGTCAGGACGACGTCCTCCAGCTCGGTGATCTCGGTGACGAGCGTGCTCAGCGCCTCGGGCAGGCTCGGCAGGAGCCGGATCCGCCCCTCGTCGATCGTCAGGGCGCCCTGCTCGCGCAGGTAGTTGAAGAGCAGTTGCGACGCGATCGCGTCGTAGTTCGGCTTCGGGATCCCCTCGACCGAGTAACGCAGCAGCCGCTCGGCCAGGACGAACTCGAAGGTCAGCGCGGCGAGCTCACGGTCGATGTCCGCGTCCTCGAGGCAGACCAGCATCGACTTGACGTCGACCCGCATCTCCTCCAGGCCGGCGAGCGGCTTGTAGCTCTTCGCGGACAGGAACTGCGGGATCGGCATGCTTCCCGTGCGGTGGTGGAACTCGTGCAGCCGCACCCAGGAACCGGCGGCCCGCTCGACGCCGGCGTCGTCGACGCCGGACAGCAGCGGGAACGAGCCCGGGACCATGGCGGCGTCGATGAGCCGGCGGGTGAGGCGGTGCCGGGCGACGAACTTGTCGATGAAGTAGAAGATCAGGTCGTCCGGTTCCTGGCGACCGTCGATGTGGTTCTCCGGGAAGAGCGCCACGACGACCCGACTGTCGAAACCCGCGCTGTGCCGGAGCAGGTTGACCGGCATCGTCGGGCTCGGGTAGCGGCTCACCAGCACGGGGTCGGACGGGATGGGCTCGTACTCCAGGTAGTCCAGACCGAGGGACGGAAAGTACGCGGCCGAGAACACGGACAGGAGCATGTTGTCGGCCCGCGAGTTGATGTGCCGCTTCGTGGCCGTGAGCTGCGGCGTGTCGTGTGCGCCGGACAGATCCTCGACGAGTGCCCGGGCCACGGGCCGGTCACCGAGCACGGCCGAGTCGGCGATCCAACCGGCCAGCCGGCGCAGCGCCTCCGGCGATCCGGGCTCGGTCTCGCGCTGGTAGCGGGCACGCAGCTCGTTCACTTCGTTGACGACGGCGTCTGTTTCCACTGCTGGGAGGGACGATCGCATGGCAGCTCCTTTCCTCGAAACCGGATGACTCCGGCGGTTGCCACCACGGGCCCGGGGCGTCGTCGATGGCGGCCGTCAGTGCCGACCCCGGTTGGTCGCTACGACAGGTCCCGGGCGAAGTCGTCCAGCAGGTCCGCCCACGCCGGGATGTACGACTCCGCGAGCGCGACGAAGTGCCGCGCCTCGGCCGGGGTGGAGATCAGGTGGCTCATGCCGGCCTCGTCGTCGCTGACGGACGCGGCGTGCCCCGTCTCCGCCCGGATGTGCGAGTCGATCCAGGCGTAGTCGCGCTGCTCGGGAAGGACCTGGCGACCGTCCACGGTGACCTTGGCGTACAGGCGCCGGAACGCGACCGCGATGTCGAGGGCGATGGTCTCCACGACCCGGAGCTGGACCGCACCGCCCAGTTCCTCGGCGGCCATGGAGTCCATGACGTCGAGGATGCGGGCCAGCGCGGCGGACTCGGCGGGCGCGTCGGCGCTGCCCAGGGCCGAGCGCAGCGGCGCGCAGATCGTGTCCGCCCACCACAGGTAGTGGATACCGTCCACACCCTCCGGTGCGACCTCCGCGAACGCCGCCGCGCGGTTGTCCAGATCGTCCCCGATGACGCGGTACGCCATCTGATACGCTCCGAGCACCTCTCGACTCACTGTGTAGTCGCGAGCCAGGCGCCGCCCGTGGGCACCGAGACTGGAGATGGTGGTGAACATGAACGACTGAGTGGTCCGCTGCCACTTCTCCGCGATCCGCAGCGCGCCGGCGGGGCTCACGGAGGTGGCCTCCTTCGCGCCGGCGAAGAACCGGTTGTTGCGCCGGGTGAGGCCGGCCTCGTCGATCAGCCGGTCGATGGTGGTGTCGGCCTGCAGACGGAGGTCGGTCAGGTCGAGTGTGGTGGTCATCGTGCCCTCCTCGCTTGTGGGACCGGGCGGAGCGCTCCCTGAAGCCCGCCAGGACAGGCCTTCGCCGACGAGGGGCAACCAGTCGACGCGGGCCTATGATCATCGAATACCGTGCATCGCGCAACGGGAAGACGGCCGAACCCCTGTGCCTCCCCCTATACGGGTGTTGGCTCCTTGTGCAGGTGTCTCAGGAGCCGAAACCCTCGGCCGACGTCAACTCGACGCGAGCGACGGTACGGTGCGGGCCAGGCCACCGTCCGGCTCACCGGCGGCCACGAACGGCACCGCCAATCTCTCCGGCACCCCCATGTTGCGGGCGAACACCCCGAGCCGCCGCTGCCAGGCAGCCATGTCGGCCGGCGGCGCGATCGGCACGGTGGCGCGGGCGACCAGCTCCGCGTACTCGTCGCGGTCCGCGTTGCCCGTGGCGATCGAGTGCCGGAGGGCCGCCTCCAGGTCGCGCTGCGCGTTGACGACGCACATCGTCCACTTCAGCAGGACCGTCGCGGTGCAACCAGGTGCGACGTCGAGCACCCCGGCGTTGCGCCGGAGCCGCGACGAGTCGGTGGTGTTGATCGCCACCTTGAGGTGGGCGGACACCACCTCGGCGCCCCGCACCTCCGGATACCACTGGCTGAGCTGGCGGAGCGCCAGTTCGGCGCGCTCCCTCGCCTCGGGGTGGCCGTTGCGCAGGTAGTGCCGGAAGTCCTCGGGCAGCGCATAGGTCGTCGGGTCGACGCGATGCACCGCGATGTGGGCCGCCGGGGGGTAGTAGACGAGCGCGGTGTTCCGACTGAACGGGCTCAGCATGCCGCCGTACTCGTCTTCGAGCTTCAGGCACGTGTAGTCCCTCGTGGTGCCGTCGGGCAGGTCCACGAAGAGGATCTGACGCAGCGCCATGTAGATGGACGGCAACGCGAGCGACGGGTTGAGGCGGCGAGCCATCGCGGGGGTCTCGGTCGCGGCACAGAGACTCACCTGGTCACCGACGACCGTCTTCCGGACCTCGTCCTCGACGTACTCCACCTGGTAGGTGCCGTCGGAGCGGCGGCTCACCTCGGTCACCTCGGCGCCGCCGCGTACCTCGACGCCGCATCGGCGCAGCTCCTGGTCGAGGAGCGCGGTGACGACGACCGGGTTGATGCCCCGCTGTGGGGTGACGAAGGTGGCACCGACGTCGGAGATCCCCTCCGGTGCCGGGATCTCGCGGCAGACCTGTTCCGGTGCGCCGAACAGCGCGTTGGCCGGGTCCTCGGCGCACCGCTGCGCGTAACGGTCCTGGATGACCCGCATGTTGTCCCGGCACTGGCCGATGATGTCGGTGCCGCTGTCCTGCATGGCCCGGGAGGCGATGACCCGGCTGTAGTCCTTGCCACCGAAGACGAGGTTGGGGAAGAAGCGTTCGTTGACCAGTCGCCCGTCGAAGCAGTCCCGGGCGCTCTGCGGATCGAACGGATACTCGGCACCGCTGTGGTTCTCGCTGACGATGTTGCTGGCCCCCGTGCAGATCGGGTGGGCCTCGGGCGACCGGGCCTCGGCCCGCTCCAGCAGAAGGACCCGGTATCCCGCGCGTCTGCGCATGATCGCGGCCAGGCAGCCCGCGATACCTCCACCGATCACGATGTGCAGCTCGGTTCGCTTCACTCTGTCAATCCCTCTGTCATGGGCAACGATCCTTCGCCATGGCACGAGCTGAACCAGGTTTCGGGTTCGACACCGTGCCGGCCGGACGGCGCGTCCTGCGGCGGATCTTGGGGTGGGAGAGCGGTGATGTGGCAGGCCGGGGACGTTGGCCGGAGGAGGGGCGCCCTCGTTGGCGGTAGACGGTAACAAAATTCGATCAGCCCCGGAAGGATCTTCCGATGGGACAGGGGTTCGAGCGACCGGGGTTGCTCACACCGCTCTCACCAGCGCCGTTGCTGGATCGGCGGCGCCAACGTTCGCGCTCCGGAGCGGGTGACGTCGATCTGTACCCTCTCTGCCATGTCTGGTTCTCCCCTCGTCAACGACCTGCGCGCGGCGCTCGGCGACGACACCGTACTGACCGACCCCGACCTGCTCCGGTTGCACCGCAAGGACGAGGCCGACCTCTGCGAGGCCGGCACGCCGCTGGTGGTCGTCCGTCCCCGTAGTACGGCCGATGTGGTCGAGGTGATGACGATCGCCGGGCGGTACGGGGTGCCGGTGGTGCCGCAGGGCGCGCGTACGGGATTGGCGGGTGCGGCGAACGCCGTCGACGGCGCGGTGGTGGTCAGCATGGTCGCGATGAACGCGGTGCTGGAGATCGATCCGGTCAGCCGGATCGCCGTGGTGCAGCCGGGCGTGGTGAACGCGGCGTTGTCGGCGGCCGTGGCGAAACAGGGGTTGTGGTATCCGCCGGATCCTGGATCGTGGGAGATGTCGACGATCGGTGGGAACGTCTCCACCAACGCGGGTGGCATGTGCTGCGTCAAGTACGGCGTGACCACGGAGTACGTGTTGGGTCTGGAGGTGGTTTTGGCTTCCGGAGAGGTGTTGCGGACCGGTCGGCGTACCGCCAAGGGCGTGGCCGGGTACGACCTCACCCGGCTCTTCGTCGGCTCCGAGGGGACCCTCGGCGTGATCACCGAGGTGACCGTGGCGCTGCGGCCCGCTCCGCCGGAGTCGCTGACCATGGTGGCGGTCTTCCCCACCACCGCCGCCGCCGGCCGGGCGGTCGCCCGGATCGCCGAAGAGGGGCTCACCCCCAGCCTGCTGGAACTGATCGACCGCACGTACCTGCGGGCGATCGAGGCGTACCGGCCGATGGGCCTGCGTACCGACGTCGAGGCGCTGCTGCTGGCGTCGGCGGACACCGGGTCCCAGGCCGCCGGGGACCTGGCGCGGCTCGCCGAGCTGTGCGAGGCGGCCGGTGCCGACGAGGTCTACGCGGCCACCGACGCCGTGGAGGCGGCGGCCCTGCTGCAGGCCCGCCGGCTGGGGCACGCGGCGATGGAGAAGTTCGCCAGGGAGTCGTTCCCCGCCGGCAACGGTGGGATGGTGATCGACGACGTGGCGGTGCCCCGGGCCGCGTTGGCGGCGCTGCTCGACGGGGTGGCCCGGATCGCGGCGGAGTGTGACGTGACGATCGGCGTGGTCGGCCACGCCGGGGACGGCAACATGCACCCGAACATCGTGGTGGACCGGGCCGATCCGGCGAGCCTCGAACGCGGCCGGCGCGCGTTCGACGAGATCATCCGCCTCGGCCTGGAGCTGGGTGGCACCTGCACGGGCGAGCACGGCGTGGGCCTGCTCAAGCGCGACTGGCTGGCCCGCGAGATCGGCCCGGTGGGCATGCGGGTGCACCAGGCGATCAAGGCCGCCCTGGACCCGGCCGGCCTGCTCAACCCCGGCAAGGTCTTCTGATGTCCGCCGCTCTCCGGCGGGCCGTACGGAGATGAGGAGAGCGTGCCGACCATAGCCATCGTCGATGGGTACTCCGCAGGCAGCGCGCTCAGCCGGGCACTGGCCGAGCGAGGGGTGACCTGCGTCCACGTACGCAGCGCCGGCTCCCTCTACGACTACTACCTGAAGACGTTCCGCCCCGGCGACTACGCGGTCGACCTCGGCTTCGTCGCCGACGAGGACAGCCTCGTCGAGCGGCTGCGAGCGCTCGGCACCGAGCGGGTCGTCGCGGGCACCGAGACGGGGGTGGTCCTCGCCGACACGCTCAACCACCTGCTCGGTACGCCCGGCAACGACATCGCCACGGTCACCGCGCGGCGCGACAAGTCGGCCATGGCGGCGACCGTGGCCGCCGCCGGTCTCGCCGTGCCCGCCGGTCGGTGCTTCGAGTCCGTGGACGGGGCGGTCGCCTGGTACGCGAACAGCCTGTCCGGCCCGGCCGTCGTCAAGCCCGTGGACGGCGCGGGCACCGACAACGTGCGGTTCTGCGAGAGTGTCGACGAGGTGCGCCTCGCCTGCGCGACGGTCCTGGCCGCGTCCAACCTGTACGGCGTCCCCAATCGACGCGTGCTGGTCCAGGAGCGGCTCGTCGGCACCGAGTTCTACGTCAACACGGTCTCGTACGCGGGGACGCACCGGGTCGCCGAGATCTGGCGGTACACGAAACGGCCAGGTCCGGGCGGCGGTCCCATCTACGACTACGAGGAGCCGGTCGACCGGGGCTCGGCCCTGGCCCGGCAGCTCCGTGAGTTCGTCTTCGGGGTGCTGGACGCGCTCGGTATCCGGTCCTCGGCGGCACACACCGAACTCATGCTCACCGATCGGGGGCCGGTGTTGATCGAGACCGGGGCCCGCCTCGGGGGCGCGACCCTGCCCGACGTGGTGGCGAAGTTCTGCGGCGTGTCGCAGACCTTCCTGCAGGCCCAGCACCTCGTCGAGCCGGCGTCGCTCGACCGGTTCGACGACCGTACGCCGGGCTGGGCCGCCGCCGTCCGGAACGTGTCGCTGATCAACCCGGCTCCCGTCGCCGCGCAGGCGGGGGACTGGTGTTCCCGACTGGCGGAGCTGCCGGCGGTCGTGGCGGTCGCCGCGACCTGCTCCCCCGGGGCCGAACTGCCGCAGACCGTCGACCTGTTCAGCGCGCCCGGCTACCTGTACCTCGCCGCGGAGGACCCGGCCGAGGTCGAGCGGGACTATCAGACGTTGCGCCGATGGGAACAGCACGGCCTGTACGGGAGCTGACCCGGCACGGCGGAGGCCGAAGGGCGGCGCGCGGCCCCGGGATGCCGGATGGGTGCGTGCGGTCGGGACGGGACGGGACGGCCGGCGCTTCCGGTTCGATCGCGGGCGTCGACGGGGTAAGAAGGGGCGGAGGAACAACCGCTCACCGGAAGGACCGCCCGATGACCCTGGAACGACCGATCGCCCCGGACCCGTACGACCTGCTGCCGACCGTTGCGTCGTTCACGCTGACCAGTGACGACGTGCAGAACGGCGAGCCGATGGACGCCGCGTACGCCCACGGCAGCGTCGGGGGCGGGAACGTCTCGCCGCAGCTCGCCTGGTCGGGTTTCCCGGCCGAGACCAAGGGCTTCGTGGTCACCTGCTTCGACCCGGACGCGCCGACGGGCAGCGGGTTCTGGCACTGGGTCCTGGTGAACCTGCCGGCCGACGTGACGCGGCTGCCGCGCGGCGCGGCCGGGGACGACCTCGGCGGCGCCTTCACGGTCCGCAACGACTACGGCGACCAGGGCTACGGCGGCGCCGCCCCGCCGGCCGGCGACCGGCCGCACCGCTACGTCTTCGCCGTGCACGCGCTGGACGTGGAGCGGCTCGACGTCACGCCCGACGCGACTCCCGCCTACGTGGGCTTCAACCTGGCCTTCCACACCCTGGCCCGGGCCGTGATCCGCCCCACCTACCAGATCAGGGAGTAACCCGGGCCCGCCCCGACCTCAGGAGGGGACGCGGGCCACCGCGAAGACCGACTGGCCGAACGGGGGGAGGACGCGCTGTTCCGCCGCCTTGGTGGCGGGGAGCACGAGGGTGTCGTAGACCTTGACCATCGGGCCCTCCTTCGGCATCAGCCGGAAGACCTTGGTCGCCATGAAGTAGCCGATCAGGCCGAGCGCGTTCGCGTAGTGGATCTTCTCCACCGTCAGGCCGGCGTCGGTCATCGCGGCGGCCAGGGTCTTCTTCGTGTAGCGGCGTACGTGGCCGGTGGCGATGTCAGCCGGGCTCATCGCGAACTGGAACGCCGGCACGATGATGATGACGTTGCCGCCGGGCCGGACCAGGTCGCGCATGCTGCGCAGCGCGCCCACGTGGTCCTCGATGTGCTCCAGCACGTTGTACGACACGGCGGCGCTGTAGTCGCCCCGGTCGGGGTGCGGCAGCAGCATCTGCCGGACCTCGATGTGCGGCTGGTCGGCCAGCCGCTCCTTCAGCGAGACGAGCCGGTCCGGGTCCGCCTCGGTGGCGGTGAAGCGCGGCAGGTGCTCCGCCCACTCCAGCGCGTAGTCGCCGAGGCCGCTGCCGATCTCGATCGGGTTGTCACCGAGGTACGGCAGGGCCAGTTCGACGAACCAGCGACGGTGGTTGACCGCCGTCGCGAGGCCCTCCAGGACCTCGGACTGCACGCGCTGATCCCCAGTGATTTCTGCCATGCGTCGATTCCTCACGATATGAACTCGACCCGCGCCTGGACCGACTGAGTGAATCATCCGCACGGGCGGCAGAAAAATCGGGGCACCCGTGGTGGCCGAAATGCGGTCGGGGGTGGGCACGTGATCGGCGGTCGGCGAACCCGGCACATGGTACGCCAGTACCCCGAAACATGTCACGGCGGCGTCATAGCCTGACTACTCTACGAATCGTCATGACTACTCCTGAATCGGGCCTTCCCGCCGGCGAGTCAGGGCCCGGGGCGTCGGCGGGCGGGCCCGACCGGGGCGTACGGCCCTGGAAGGGGTGGTGGACGGACGTCGCCGCGGTGGCGAGTTTCGTCGCGCTGGGCTTCTGGGTGACCGCGCGGCTCTGGCTGCGCCCGTCGCACGGCATCCGGGACAACCGCACCGACCAGTCGCAGTTCGAGTGGATGATGGCGCACGGCGCGCGCGTGGTGACCGATTTTGTTGATCCATTCACGTCGGACCGGATGAACGTGCCGGAGACCGTCAATCTCATGGCGAATACGTCCGTATTATCCGTATCTCTGCCAATGACGCCCGTCACGCTCCTGCTCGGTACCCGCGCGTCGTTTCTGCTCTTTCTCACCCTGGGCATGATCGCCACCGCGACGGCCTGGTACTTCCTGCTGTCCCGGGTGGTCGTCGGGGCCCGCGGGCCGGCCTGGCTCGGCGCCGCGTTCTGCGCGTACGCCCCGGCGATGGTGTCGCACGCAAACGCGCACCCCAACATCGTCTCGCAGTACGTGGTGCCCCTGATCGTCTGGCGCACCCTGCGACTCGCCGAGCCGGGGCGCTGGCTGCGCAACGGGCTGCTGCTCGCGGCGGTCATCGTGTGGCAGGCCTTCCTCAACCTCGAGGTGCTGCTGATGACCGCCATCGGGCTGGGCGTGGTGGTCGGGGCGCTCGCCCTCGGCCGGCCCGAGCTGCGCCGGCGGGCCCGGCCGTTCCTCGCGGGCCTGGCGGTGGCCGCCGCCGCGGCGCTGCTGGTGCTCGCGTACCCGCTCCACGTCCAGTTCTTCGGCCCGGGGGCCTACCACGGGCTGTCCTGGCTGATCCGGGGCTACTCGACGGACCTCGCGTCGTTCGTGGCGTACTCGCGGGAGTCCCTGGCCGGCGACGCCCGCAGCGCGCAGGGGCTGGCGAAGAACCCCACCGAGGAGAACGCCTTCTTCGGCTGGCCGCTGGTGGTGCTCGTCGTCGCCCTGGTCTGGTGGCTGCGCCGGCACGTCGTGGTACGCGGCCTCGCCGTCCTCGCGCTCCTCTTCGGCCTGCTCTCCCTCGGGCGGGAGGTGCAGCTGGGCGGCAGGGGGACCGGGATACCCGGCCCGTGGGCGGCGTTGGAGAACCTGCCCGTCCTGCACTCGGTGGTGCCGACCCGGTGGGCGCTGGCGATCACCCCGATCGTCGGGGTGCTGCTCGCCTACGGGGCGGACCACGTGCGCGCCCTGGCCGCCCGGCACCCGCGGGCACGCCCGCAGATCCGCTTCGCCACCGCCACGGTGCTGGCCATGGCCCTGCTGCCGATCCTGCCGACCCCGCTGCCCACCACCCGGATCGACTCCGTGCCCGCCTTCGTCACGTCGGGCGCCTGGCGGCCGTACGCGGACGGCGGGCGGAGCATCGTGACCCTCCCGCTGCCCGACACCCACTACGCCGATCCGCTGCGCTGGTCGGCGCGGACCGGGCTGGACATGCCCATCGCCCGCGGCTACTTCCTCGGCCCGGACACCCGCCCCGGTCGGGACCGGGTCGCCCTCTTCTCCGCGCCGCCCCGCCCCACCAGCGAGTTCTTCGCCGAGATCCGGCGGACCGGCGCGGTGCCGCCGATCACCCCGCAGGCGCGGGTCGACGCGGTCGGGGACCTGCGGTACTGGCGGGCGGGGGCGGTCGTCCTCGGGCCGCACCGGCAGGCCGACGCGCTGCGCCGGGGCATGACCGAGCTGACCGGCATCCGCCCCACGTACACCGGTGGGGTCTGGCTCTGGGACGTCCGCCCGTTCACCGACTGACGCCGGCGGCCCAGAGGCGGCCGGTCAGGCCTGACGGACGCAGCAGCCCTGGCAGACCTTGGGCTTGGGGAGGGTGAACGCGAGGCAGCAGGTGCGCCGCTGCACGGTCGGCTCGCCGTTGGGGCCGGGGACCAGCTCCACCAGGTCGGCGAGGTCGAGCGCGCCGAGCAGCGTCTCGATCGCCTCGACCGACGAGCCGGGCAGGCCGTCGGCGGCCCGGAGGATGCCGTGGGCGATGCCCGAGGCCACCGACCCGAGCAGGGTGCGCGCGCCGATCCGGACCTCGCCCTGGATCGCGGCGACCATCGGGGCCAGGTGGGCGTCGAGCAGCGAGGCCCGGAGCACCCGGAGCAGTTCCGCCTCGTCCGCGACGACCCGCACCTCGGGCAGCCCGGCGAGCGCCAGCGGGTCGCTCGGCAGCACCGCGACCGTGGTCGAGCGGCGCAGGCCCATGGTGAGCAGCGGTCGGTGGTCCTCGAAGTGGATCAGCACGTCGGCCGGGTCGAGCAGGGGCACCCGTCGGGCCGAGGCCCAGCCGAGCGCCACGGGCAGCGCCGTCCAGTAGCTGTACGACTTCCAGGCCAGCGCGGCGCACGCGTGCGGGGTGCCGCCCCAGCGCGAGCTGGCCGAACGCAGGAACTCGGGCAGGAGGGTGCCGTCGACCAGGGTGGTCGCCGGGCTCCAGCCGAACTCGTCGTGCACCAGCAGACCGGGCGCGAGACCGGGCACGTGGTCGGTGCCGAACATCGCGCGCATGGCGGCGGTGACGGGGGCCAGCGGCGTGGCGGCGGTGTCCCGCTCCGGCAGCACCGCTGTCACTGGACTCACCCACCCGTCGTCGCCGTCGGCGGGCAACCCGCCCGTCGCTGAGCTAAGGCTAGCCTAACCACACTTCGTCGGATAAGGAAAGGCTCGCCTGCGTCGGATCCGGAGGGGCCGGCTCGCTCCGCCCGCGTCCGGCGTACTACCCGGTCAACCGGGCGGAAAACGCCGCCCAGTATCGACAGGCATCGCTTTATGTCAAGGTTCGTGTCGGCAAGGTGCCAGTTCCGTGTGTGCGTCGCCACAGAACGTGAAACTGATACTCCCGGCCACGAGGAAGCTGATGACCTCACCGCTCGATCGGGCTGCCGACTCCTTCGCCGCCGAGATCGCCCGGCACCGCACGGGGCGGGGGCTGTCCAAGAAACAGCTCGCCACCCTGATGGGCTTCGACCCGTCGTACGTCAGCCACGTCGAGGGGCGGCGGCACCGCCCCACCGAGGACTTCGCGCGCCGCGCCGAGGCCGTGCTGGAGGCCGGCGGCGCGATCTGGCAGCGCTTCAAGGAGTACGACGAGCTGCGGCACGCCCGGGCCGAGCGGGCACACCGCGACCCACCCGTACCCGGGCAGTGGATGCCGCCCGGCACCGGGTTGATCGTCGAGCGGGAACTCGCCACGCTCACCCACCTCGGCGACGCCTACCGCTGCGTCATCCGGCGCGAGCTCTACAACGCCGGCACCGAGCCGGTCACCCGCTACCTGGTGCGGATCGCCGTCGACCGCTACCCCAACGACCCGGGCCGCTCCAACCTCCACCACCGGGAACACCCGCTGACCTTCGCCGAACTGCGGCTGCGGGCCTACCGGGAGGACGGGGACGAGCGGGAGGCGATGCACTGGCGGGCCAAGCACGACCGCGACGCCTTCAAGGAGCTGTGGCTGCTCTTCGAGAACGCCGACCGGCGCTTCCCGCTCTACCCGGGGGACCGGGCCACCATCGAGTACGCGTACTGCGTCGGGCACGACAAGTGGGGCCCCTGGTTCCAGCGGGCGGTCCGGCTGCCCACCCGGCAGATGGCCGTACGCCTGGACCTTCCGGCGGCCGCCGACCCGCAGGTGTGGGGCGCGGAGACCTCGCTCTCGGCGGAGGAGGGCCCGCTGCGCACGCCTGTGACCAGGCGCGAGGACGCCGACCGGGTGATCTTCGACTGGGCGACCGAGGATCCGCCGCTCAACGCGCGGTACCGGTTGCAGTGGCGGTTCCGCGGCCGACCGGACGCCGAGCCCGAGGAGGCCGGACGCGTCCGGCCCAGCGACCGGATGCGCGGCATCGGCATCGTGCAGCGCGGCGCCGACCTGCTCCGCCAGCCGGCGCGCCCGTTCGACCTCCCCCGCGAGGAGCGGGAGGCCCGGGACGTGGCCGACCGCCTCGCGGCGACCCTGGTCCGCCTCGACGAGCTGCACCCGTTCCGCAAGGGGGTGGGCATCGCCGCCCCGCAGCTCGGCCTCGGCCGGGCGGCGGCGGTGGTGCGGCCCCCCGACCGGTCGGCCGACCCCGTCGTGCTGCTCAACCCCCGCGTCGTCGACGCCTCCCCCGACAGCGACGAGCAGTACGAGGGGTGCCTCTCCTTCTTCGACCACCGGGGCCTGGTGCCCCGGCCGCTCCGGCTCGACGTGGAGCACGCCCAGTACGACGGCAGCCGGATCATCACCTCGTTCGAGTTCGGCATGGCCCGGCTCGTCGCCCACGAGATCGACCACCTGGAGGGGCGGCTCTACGTCGACCGGATGACGCCGGGGGTGCCGCTGGTGCCGGTCGAGGAGTACCGCGAGACAGGCCGGCCCTGGCGCTACTGACCTGCCCGCACGGGCACCGGCGGCACGACCACGTCCGCACGGGTGGGAAGGACGGCCGGGCGGACGTGGTCGTGCGGGGCGGTGCCGGTCCGCCCGTTGGGGGACCGGGGCGCGTGCCCCAGGGGGCAGGAGCACGCGCCCCGGTTCGGGGGGAGGAACGCTTCTAGAGGTTTCCGAAGGTGTCGTAGCGGGTGTTCTCCGGCGGGACGCCGTCCTCGGCGAGGACCCGGAGCGTGGCCCGGACCATGCGGGCGGAACCCGAGACGTAGCAGTCGTGCGCCGTCCACGGGCCGTACCGGCTGACCACGTCGGAGACGTCACCCAGCTCGCCGTCGAAGTCGGGATCCTCGCTGCACGCCGGAGTGACCGACAGCCACGGGTGCGTGGCCACCAGCTCCTGGAGCCCGGCCAGGCCGTACAGGTCCGCCGCCGTACGGGCGCCGTAGAAGACGTGCACCCAGCGGGTCCGGTTGAAGCCGGCCAGCTCCTCCACGAGCGCCTTGATCGGAGCCAGCCCGACGCCGCCCGCCACGCAGAGGATGTCCCGCTCCGAGGAACGGTCCAGCGTCATCGACCCCATCGGCGCCGCCACCCGGAGCAGGTCGCCGGGCTTGACCCGGCGGACCAGCGCCCCGGACACCCAGCCGGCGCCCGCCGGCGTACGGACGTGGAACTCCAGCAGGTTGTCGTCGTTCGGGGCGTTCGCCACCGAGTAGGTGCGCCACACCCGGGGCAGGTGGCGGGGCACCTCCAGGCTGACGTACTGGCCGGCCTTCCACGACAGCGGATGCTGCAACGCCCGGCAGGTCAGCACCGCCGTGTCCCTGCCGTACCGCTCGTGGGTCAGCACCTCCGCGTGCCAGAACGGCGGGTTGTCGTCGGCCGCCGCGCCGGCCAGCATCTTCTCCGAGATCGCCGCGTACGCGTCCCGCCACGCCTGGTCGTATTCCAGGTTCCAGCCGTCGCCGGCGATGCTGCGCAGCGCGTCCAGCAGTGCCACGCCCATGGTCTCGTAGTGCGCCGCGTCGACGTGGTACTTGCGGTGGTCCCGGCCCAGCGCGCGCAGGTACTCGTCGAAGCTCTCCGGGTCGCCGACCGTCTGGGCCGCGGTGACGATCGCCTCCAGGATCCGGTCGCCCTGCCCGGTCATCTCCACCGGGAAGAGCTTGCGCAGCTCGGGGTCGAGGAGGAAGAGCCGGGCGTAGAAGTGACCGCTCAGCCGCTCCCGGTGCTCCTCGACCAGGGTCCAGCTCTCCTTCAGCAGCCTTGCGAAGTCGTCCACGGGCGCGCTCCTTCTCCTGACGGCGGATCGGGCACCCATAGAATGTCCACGGAGCGTGTCGACCGGTCGCACAGAATGTGCGATCGGCTCGCGAGGCTCGTTCGGGCGGTGCCGCCGGCCGTCGGCGTCGGGCAGAGTGGTGCGGTGACCGTTGAGCTGGAACGCCCGGCGACCCACCGGATGCTCGGCACCGAGACGCTGCTCGTGCTCGGCCTCTCGCTCGGCCAGTCCGCCGTCTACGCGACGGTGTCGATCGTCGCGAAGCTGACCGCAGACGGGCCGCTGTCGAAGCAGACCGCCGCGCTCAACACCTCGGTGTCGCCCCGGCCGTGGCTGGATCTGACGTACCAGCTGCTCGGGATCGTCTTCGCGCTGCTGCCGGTGCTGCTCGCCGTACACCTGCTGGCGCGGGACCCCGGCGATCCGGCACGGACGCTCGGCCTGGACGCCCGGCGACCCGGTCAGGACCTGGCCCGCGGCGCCGGCCTGGCCGCGCTGATCGGCCTGCCCGGCCTGGCGCTCTTCTGGGCGGCGGCGCAGCTCGGCGTCAACGCCACGCTGGTGCCGGCCGCGCTGCCCGAACTCTGGTGGACGGTGCCGGTGCTGGTCCTCGCCGCCGTGCAGAACTCGGTGCTGGAGGAGGTGATCGTGGTCGGCTACCTGGTCACCCGGCTGCGCCAGCTCCAGTGGCGGGTCGGCGCGATCGTGGCGACGAGCGCCCTGCTGCGCGGCTCGTACCACCTCTACCAGGGCTTCGGCGCGTTCCTCGGCAACGTGGTGATGGGCGTCGTGTTCAGCCTCTTCTATCTGCGCACCCGCCGGGTCATGCCGCTGGTCGTCGCGCACACGCTGCTCGACGTGGTCGCCTTCGTCGGCTACGCCCTGCTGCCGAGGGAGTGGTTCGACTGGCTCTGACGCCGCCCGGCCGTTCCGCCACCGCCGCCCGGCTCCGGTTCCGCCGGAGCCGCCGTCGGGTGCCGCCTCGGCAGATCTTGGTCGGAAAGTGCCCCGCCAGGGGCCGTCTCCTACCAAGATCTACCAGCGGCCCGCCGGTAGGCGTTGACCGCGCGGGCGGCGAGTCGCTCGGCCGCCGCCGCGTCCCCGGCCGCCGCCACGAGCACCGCCGCGCCGGGCAGCAGCCGGGACGCCAGCCGCAGCGCCAGCCACCCGCCCGCCTGCGCGACCAGCGGCGCCGCCAGCCGCCACGCGGCCTCGGCCGCCCGCGGCCAGCCCGCCGCGTCGGGCTCCTCCGCCGACCGGGCCGCCACCAACGCGGCACGCGCGCTCTCCGCGTCCGGGTGCACGCGGGTCAGCACCAGCAGTTCCACCGCCCGGTCCGGATGGGCCGGGTCCCGGTCGTACGCCGCAGCCAGGTGCAGCACCAGGTTGGCCTGCGCCCACAACACCGCCGCCAACTCGGCCACCGGCGCGAAGAGTCCCGCCAGCGCGGCGGTCGCCCCGCCCGCCCCGGCCTGCCGGACGAACCGCCGGGTCGCGAGCCGCGCCAAGCCGTCCGCTCCCGCATCGGGGTACGCGTCGCGGAGCCGCTGCGCCCAGTCGCGGGCGCGCGGCCCGACCGCCTCGACGGCGGCCAGGGCCAGCAGCTCCGGCGCGAAGGCGGGATGCTCCAGCACCCGCGCGACGGCCAGCCGAAGGACCGTTTCCGGCGTACGCCCCGGCGGTGCGCCCGCCGCCTCGGCGCTGGTGGGCGGCTCGACCACCTGTGGGGGCGCGGTGGCCGGGGCCTGGACCGAGACCTCGGCAGCGACCGGTGCCGGGGTGAGCGTCGCCGGGGCGGCCTTCTTCGCGGGCGTCGCCTCCTTCGGGGGCGTCGCCTTCCGGGCGGGCTCGGTCCTTGCGGCGGGTGTGGCCTTCTTCGCGGGCGTCGCTCTCTTCGCGGGCGTGGCCTTCCGGGCGGTGGTGGTCTTCCGGGCGGGCGTGCCCTTCGTCGCCGCCGGGGGCACCGCGCCTTCCGCCGTCCCCGGCCCTGTGGCCTTCGCCGCTGTCCCCGGCTCGGTGGCCTGCGCCGCCGTCGGTGTCTCGGCTCGGTCTGTCGCCTCCACCGCCGTCGCCGGTCGCGCCGGCGTGGCCTTCTTCGCGACCGCCCTCTTCCCGGGCACGCCGCGCGCGGGGGTGGCGCTCCCGCCGGAGGTCTGCGTCTCCGGGGCGGGCCGACCCGTGGGCGATCTCCTCGCGGCGGGGGACTTCGGCGCGGCGCCGGAGGTCTCCGCACCCCGGACGGGCGGGTCCGCAGCGGTGGCGGATCCCGGCTGATCCCCGGCGGCGGCGGACGCGCCACCACCGGTGTGTGCGACGTCACTCCCGCCGGTCTCTTCCGCCCGGCCGGGCCGCTCCCGTGACGCCGGTCCAGCTGCGCGATCGGCCTGGTGGGGCAGCGGCGGATCGGCCGAGGGGGGCTGGAAGAGCACCGCGGGCGCCGGCCTCGCCCGCCGGGGGCGCTTTCCGGAATCCTCCGTCCCGGCCGGCTCAGGCGGCACGGGGGGCGGACTGAAGGTCGCCTTCGGGGAGCGTCGGCGCGCTCCCTCAGCAGGCTCTCGGCGGGTCGGCTCGCGCGGCGGCTGCTCCTGCATATCGATGGAGCGTAGTCCCGATCACGCCCGCGCACAGCAGAGAAAGACGAGGCCGGGGCGAGTCCCGGCCCCGCCCGGCGACGGCCAGGCGCACAGGCGGAGGGGCGGACCGGGGAAGTCGCTTTGCTCCCGATGGGTGAGGCCCTGTATCCTCGGGCGCGGTGGTCTGCAGGGCCACCAGGGAGACTTCGCCTAGTCTGGTCTATGGCGCCGCACTGCTAATGCGGTTGGGGTCTTAAAGCCCCTCCCGGGTTCGAATCCCGGAGTCTCCGCGCGAAAGCCGGGTGTGTAGACTGGCCAAGCACCGAGCGCCCGTAGCTCAACGGATAGAGCATCTGACTACGGATCAGAAGGTTAGGGGTTCGAGTCCCTTCGGGCGCACTTCACGATCAAGGCCGTGGCCAGCGGAAACGCGGGGCCGCGGCCTTGATCGCTTCTGCAAGTTGGTACGAAGCGTCCCAGGATTTGGAATCCGGTGCTCCGATGGTGCTCCGTTGTCGCCGTGCTGTCCAGGCGGGGTCCGTGCCGGTCGGTGCTGCCCGAGTGCGTTTGCGTGTCTGCTGATTTGGATCATGGTCGGGACACCGGTGCCTGATGGAACCGGTGTCCATTGTGGTCAGTGTCGTGGATCTTGTGTGCCGAGGTGGATGCCCGGGGCGTCGGTCGCGGTTGACCCGGCCTCGTCGGACTCCTCGCCGCCATCGGCATCGGCTACGCGTGGTTCAACCGCGACCGCGGCGACGACTACGACGGCGGCTACGAAGAAGTCTGGTACGAGGAAGAGTGGCACTACGAGGAACGCTGGCGCGAAGACTGAGCCGCTGGGCTTTACTCGCAGCGATCCTCGGTGCCCGGGCTTCCGCCGCGCGGTGTGGTGCGGCAGTTGACTATCGTCGCTTCATCCGCCCGGTCGTGAAGGGCGGGTGACGGGCCGTCAACGACATCAAGCCGGATGGTCCGCTTCCGGTGGCGGCGGGGTACCCGAGCCGCTGGCCAGTTGCAACATTGTCGGCATCTGCCGACATCAACTCCGACAAATTTTGACACCGCAAACTGCCCTGCAGGGGCGCCGCTGGTCTCACAATGAGACCGACGACAGATGTGCTGTGGGCACGACCCTGGCACTACCTGCGTTCGGCAGCGACGCGCGGCCTTCGGGCGCATCGGTGACTGTCAGAGCTGGCAGCTGTGGTCTGCACGCGTCGGGGCTGCGGCGTCTGCAGGGCGATCGGAGTTAGAAGCAATGGCCAACAGCGACGAGATCCAAGCTGCCCGTCGTGCGCGGAAGCGATCATTGGCGGCGTAACGGGCAGCCTCCGCAACCCAGACACGCTGCTGCTGGGCCGGTTCGACCGGCGAGGCCGGCTTCGATACACCGGCCGCACCCATCCGCTGGACGCCTAACAGCGCCAGGAACTCACGACGCTGCTGTCTCCGCTGCGGCCTTTGCAGCAGCGCCGCGCCCCAGTGGTGCACCCGTGGCCGGAGCCGCTGCCGGCATCGTGGTCGGGGCAGTTGGATCGGCCGGAACCGCTGCGGTACGTGCAGGTCGAGCCGACGGTGGTGATGGAAAACGAAGCGGACGTGAGCAACCAACGCAGCCAAGGCCGCAAGCGGACGGTGGTGACGACAGAGTCGAAGCTGAGGGGCCGCTTACTTCGCCTCTGTTCCTCAACTTCACGCTGGACAAGCGATTGCTCAATCATCAGATACCGCGCCGGGCAGGCGGCAAGGGCGCGGGTGATGGTGTCGCATTGCAGCAGGGAGCAGAACTGAACGCCGGGCTCCGGAGATAGTCGCCCGCCTATTGTTATGGGGAAGCCCCCGATGCTATCATCGCTCACATGATCAAATTCACGGGGAAACTTGCACTCGGACTGGCTACGGTCGTCGCCGCAGTGGGGCTCTCGGCGGCGCCAGCTTCAGCCGTGCCGACCAACTGCCATGCCGGTACAGACGGCGGCAATTGGGCGTACGCGATATGCACCGCAGGATACGGCCAGTACAGAGTCTGGATCGATTGCTGGAACGACAACGGCAGGAAGACCACCCTGTACGGGACCTGGATGGATCGCGCCAGCGGCGACGGTCAGTCAGTAAGGCACTGCAATGCCACCTACCCGATCCGGGAAAATTACGGATACCACGTGCAGTGAACCGCATGCGGCGAGCTGTCCCCCCTCATAAGCCTGCCCGGAAGGTGTCGCCGTGGCGGACTTGCGGCGGCACCTTCCGGGCAGAGGGCGCTTGAGAAGCATATGGAGTGACGCTTCGACGGTTGGCGCGAGTGCACTGGAGGCGAGCGGGGCACCTTCCCGTAGGCGGCTTCTGACCTGCCGCCGAGACTCAGACGTCTGGCTCGCCGCACCATCTTGAGCTACAAGATCAGCTTGAGGAAGGCTCATTGCGCCACACCCGTATCATGCCCAGGTGTCCATCTTCCAGCCGGAGCTGCTCATCTCCGCTGCCGTGTTGGCGCTCGTCGGCATCGCCAGCAATGTCGTCGCAGGAATGATCAATCAGAAGTTGCCTCCGGTGGCCATTCGCGTGCTGGTCGCCAGCGTAATTGGATTCCTTGTTGTCAGCGTGGTGGTCGCGGCCGTTCAGGATGACGGCCACCCCCGGCCTGCCAGCCCGGGTTCCGCCCCGAGCGGCGTCACGCCCCCGGTGGAGACTCCGAGCGGTGGCGCAGCATCTCCGTCGGCGGATCGACCCGCGTCCCGGTCACCGGAGTCAGCAGCCCTCACCTTTCCTGCCAGCTTCGAAGGATCGTGGGAGGGGACGCTGGAGCAGACTGGGGGTAGTGGCTCCTGGGACATGTGGGTGACCATCGCGGCCGGTTCCCGAGCGGCAACTGTCTATTACCCCGGCCTGTGCACGGGCACATGGTCGGTGGCGCGGATAATCGGCGAATCGTTGGAGATCAGAGAGCGCATCACCACCAAGGTAAAGTTCTGTGACAGTCCCACGACAGTCATTCTGAGGCTGCGGAGTAATGGCGATCTTTACCTTGACTACGTTCCCGACGTCGGGACCTACGTGGCGTCGGCAGTACTGACAGCCAGCGCATGACCCGTCGTGCGTTCGGTGCGGCGGCCCGATGCCCGACCGGGAGCCTCGCCTGTGCTGTCTTACCGTCCACGATCTCGTTCGTCGAGCCGGACCCTCAACGACCTCGCCGACCGCATCCGCCAGCACCGTAAGCAGCAACGATCGCGATGGCGGCGCCTCGATGCGGGGACGCCAGGCACTACTCGCCCTTGCCCATCTGCGTAACGGCGACACGTACACCCGGCTGGCCTGCGGGTTTGCGATCGGCGTCGCCACCGCCTGGCGCTGCGTGCAGGAAGCGATCGCCCTGCTCGCGGCATCCGCCGACGACCTAATCACCGCGATGAAGCGGATCCGCATGCTGGCGTACGCGATCCTGGACGGCACCCTGATCCCGATCGACCGGGTCGCCGACCAGAAGCCTTACTACTCAGGAAAGCACAAGCGCCACGGCGTGAATGTTCAGGTCATCGCCGACGCAGCGGGCCGCCTCGTCTGGGCTTCGCCAGCGCTACCGGGATCGGCTCACGACCTGACCGCTGCCCGCATCCACGGCATCATCGACGTGCTGACCAGCGCAACATGATGACCTCCGCGGACAAGATATCGGATGGGCGTAACTGTCAAGCAGCGACGGCCGTCGTGGGGTCTGTGGATCTAACGGAGACCTCTCTGCTGCCAACGCCTTGACACAGAGAGGTGCCGTTAGCGAGACAACCCCGCGCGATCAGCGAGGGCCTCTGTGGGCCGTTGCCACTCGCGGCGGTGATCGTCCGGTTGCGTAAAGAGCATCTGACTACGGATCAGAAGGTTAGGGGTCCGAGTCCCTTCGGGCGCACTTCACGATTAAGGCCGTGAACAGCGGAAACGCCGGTCACGGCCTTGATCGCTTCCCGGCATGTGCCGTGATCTTCCGGATGCGAACGCTTGATGCTCCCGTTGGTGCCCCTCTGCTTCGGCGCGGCCTGTGCTGTCCTGAGCCACAACTGTCGGTAGTGGTGCGCTGGTGTGCGACGGGTCCGGTCGGGCTGGAGCACGAGTGGCCGTGACCTGCGCGTGGGTGCGGGGTCGCTGCATTTGAATGGCGGCGCGGCGAGCGTCGATGAGTGGGATCGGCCGCTGACAGGGGTGGCGGCGGATTCGGATCGACCATGCGCACGCCGATCCAGCCCCTCCTGTGGCATGGGGACTGCCGCCGGGGACAGCCCGGCGGTGCCCTCTCACGCCAATGAGCGGTCGTCGCGACAGGACCGCCCGACGCGTCCCGGTCAGGCGCATGTGTTGTGCGAGGTGGGACCGGACGCGGCATTCGCCGCAGCAGTCTCACGGACGTCGCGGAGGCGGACGTTCCGCCTACGATGTGCCCCGGCCCGGTCCGCCTGCCCATCGAGCGCGTTCGACTCCGCTCACGATCTTGGAGGTAACGTGAAGCTTCTGCTCACGTCCGGCGGTGTGACGAACCCAAGCATCCACTCGGCGCTCGTGCAGCTTCTCGGTAAGCCGGTCTCTGAGTGCCGGGCCCTCTGCGTCCCGACGGCACAGTGGGGTCACCCGATGTGCGGACCGGCATCGGTGCAGGGCTTCGTGGCCGCCGACCCCGCTTCCGGTTGGCGGTACCTGTCCGGCCTGGGCTGGGCTTCGCTCGGTGTCCTTGAGCTCACGGCGCTGCCCAGCATCGGCGCGGAGCGATGGATTCCCTGGGTCCGGGAGACCGATGTGCTGCTGGTCGACGGTGGCGACGCGACGTACCTGTGCCACTGGATGCGAGAGTCCGGGCTGGCCGATCTGCTGCCCTCGCTGCCCGACACCGTCTGGGTGGGGGTGAGCGCGGGAAGCATGGTGATGACCCCCCGGATCGGGTCGTACTTCGTCGAATGGGCGTCGGCGCCGGACGACCGGGCTTTGGGAGTCGTCGACTTCTCGATCTTCCCGCACCTGAACCTCTTCCCCACGAACACCCTGGCCGACGCCGAGCGGTGGGCGGCCGACATCGGCGTCCCGGCCTACGCCATCGACGAACAGACGGCCATCAAGGTCGTCGACGGCTCCGTCGAGGTGATTTCTGAAGGGCAATGGACGAAATTCGGGTAATTCGTCAACTCGCAGCCATCCGGATCTGCCGCGAGGGCGCGTTGGGCCGCTCGCCGATGTCCGCTAATCCTCGAAGTCGAACGCGAAGGTGCCCGCCTCGATGCGGTCGATGAACTCGCCGACATCATCGGCTTGCCGGATGGCGTTGTCCCATCCGCTGCTGGTGATGTCGACCAGCAGCACCGGTGCGGGGTCGCTGCGCAGGTCAAGCACGAGCTGTTCGCGGGATCCGTCACCGCCGATGATCGCGATGCCGGGGTGCGCGTCGGTGCTCTCGTCCCATGCCTGGTGCAGCTCGATCATCTCGCGCGGCGTGTTGAGCCAAACATAGGCTCCGCCGGCCATCCACCCTCGCCGGAACCACGACGCACCTTGCAGGTAGGCCCGCCACGCGGCCGGTAGCTCTCTGCCCAGCGCGTGGTGGGCGTCGGTGAACTCCTGGTCGCCCACGGGACCGCGGTAGTCGGCTTCCTCGATGATCGCGCCGACGATGTGGGCGTTGAGGTCGGCAAGCTCCTCTGCGGGGATCCAGTACTCCAGCACGTCGCGGCCACCGGCCTGATGAACCTCGTAACGGTCCAGGTACGCACGCTGGACCTCGAACCGGGTCACGTAGCCGACGCCACCGGCAGGGACATTCCACTCGCGGGCGATCTTTGTGACGTACCAGCGGTTGAGTACCGGGTAGAAGATCGGCTGGTCCGGCAGGCGTGGTGGCCATGCCCGCCATCCGGACGCCGCGACAAGGTCGAGTTCAGCCTGTCCGGTGGGCCGCCACAGGGTGATCGTGTCGGAGGCGTCGATGGGTCTGCTCCCTGCAACCATGTCATCGCGTGATCGTGACGAGCCACGCCTGCAACTTCCTGATGCTGCCGGCCCCGGACGTTACCGCAGCCAGTTTCGGTCAGGTCGATGACACATGGAACCCAGGCGCACGCTCATGCCGCGATCCGCTCCATTTGTTCGCGGCGCGCCAGTCCGCTGACGTGACCTCGGACGCCAACGGGTGGTTGGGAGGAGGCCGCGCGCCCGTCGGGAGCGATCGACGATGGCCGCATGCTTTCCGATGTTTCTGCCTAGCGGCGAGCGGTGGATCTCGTCATGTCCAACCGGGTGGCCGGGCTCCGGAGGGGTCTTGTCCCCCGTGCGAGCTACCCGCAAGTGTCCACCGCACGGTGACGATTGTGGCGGCGGAACTCCATAGGTTTCTTCGTGTCCGCGGCGCTCCGGTCGCGGTCTGCGAAGGAGTCATCATGCGCGTCGTCAAACAGCTTCTCGCTGTCGCCGCCGTCGCCCTCGTCGGCGGGCAGAGCGTCGCCGCAGCCGAGAGCAATTTCTTCCTCACCTTGGTGATCGGCGCTGTGACGGCGGTGCTGGGCGTTGTCGTCTACCGGTGGGTCGTGCGGCGCACCGAGCGCCGTGAGCCGATTGAGCTCGGCCAGGACGGTTGGGGCGGGAAGCTGGGCCGCGGGACGCTGATCGGCTTCGCCATGTTCGCGGCCGTCATCGCCACCATCGCGTTCCTCGGCGGTTACCACGTCGAAGGCTGGGGTTCGCCGACGCGAGCGCTGGGTCTGCTCGGGTTCATGGCGGCCGTCGCGGTCACCGAGGAGCTGCTGTTCCGGGGGGTGCTGTTCCGCATCATCGAGGAGCGTACGGGCACCTGGATCGCTCTCGCCCTGACCGGCGTGGCGTTCGGCGCGATCCATCTGGTGAACCCGGACGCCACCCTGTGGGGGGCGACCGCCATCGCCATCGAGGCCGGGTTCATGCTGGCCGCCTGTTACGCCGCCACCCGGAACCTGTGGGTCCCGATCGGCCTGCACCTCGGCTGGAATTTCGCCGCCGGCGGTATCTTCAGCGTCGTGGTCTCGGGCAACGGCGAGTCGAAGGGGCTGCTCGAGGCCTCGACGTCGGGGCCGGTCGCGCTCAGCGGCGGCGCCTTCGGGCCGGAGGGCAGCCTGTACGCGGTGCTGGCCGGCGTGGTGCTGACCCTGGTGTTCCTGTGGCTGGCCAAGCGCCGCGGGCACATCGTCCCGCGTCGCCACCGCACGGCGCAGGCCCCGGCAACCGCTACAGTCGCTCAGTGATCAGGCTCCGGAGGCTCCCGGATCTGTGGCGGCAGTGGCCGATCACGGTCCGGGACCTCCCGTTCGCCCTGGCCCTCGCCCTCGCGGCGGTGGTCCCGGCTCTGGAGCGGCAGGGTACGCAGCTCGGCGACCTCCCGGACCGCCCGTACGACGCGCTGACCGTCGGTGTCGTCGCCCTGGAGTGCCTGCCGCTGGCCGTACGCCGTCGGTGGCCGGCCGTCTGCCTCGCGCTGGTGTCGCTCGGCTTCGCGATCGACCAGCTCCGCGGCTACCACACCATCGCGGGTACGGGACTGGCCATCGCGCTCATCAGCGCCGGCGCCCACCTGGAGCGGCGCCGCCGGGTCGTCGCGGGTCTCGCCTCGGCAGCGTACGTGCCCCTGGCGATCTCCCTCGACCGGCTCGGATCGGGTGAGGGCGTCGCGGGGTTCACCACCTTCTACCTGTTGCTGGCGCTCGCGTGGGGCGTCGGGGCGTGGCTGCGCCAGAACCGGGCCGCCGAGGCGGAACGCCGCCGCCATGTCGAGGAGGCCACCCGTACCGCGGAGCGCACGCGCATCGCCCGGGAGCTGCACGACGTCGTCACCCACCACGTGACGGCGATGGTCGTGCAGGCCGAGGCGGCGCGCTACCTGACGGGCGCACCGGACAAGCTGGACCAGGCCCTGACCGCGATCACCGGCACCGGCCGTCGGGCCGTCGGCGACCTGCGGCAGCTGCTCGACCTGCTCAACCCGGATCACAGCACAGGCGATCCGCGTACGCCTTCCGTCGGTGACCTGGACGCCCTCGTCGACCATTCCCGGCAGGCCGGGCAGCCGGTCGAGTTCGTCCGGGAGGGCACGTCGGTGGCGGCCACCGGCAGCGCCGAGGAGGCGGCGTACCGGGTGGTGCAGGAGGCGCTGACGAACGCGCTGAAGCACGCGCACGGCAGCCGGACCAGGGTTCGCGTCCACCACGGGGAAGGGGAGACGACCGTGGAGATCAGCACCGACGGCTCCGGATCCGGCGGCGCGTCCCCGGGCGGCAGCGGGCGCGGTCTCGCCGGGCTCCGCGAGCGGGTCACCGTCGTCGGTGGCGACTTCAGCGCGGGCCCTCAGGCCGGCGGCGGATTCCTCGTGCGGGCCCGGATCCCGGCTGGAAACCCGTCGTGACCGCGCCGGTCCGGGTGCTGGTCTGCGACGACCAGGAGCTGATCCGCGCCGGCTTCGCGACGATCATCGACGCCCAGCCCGACATGGAGATCGTCGGCGAGTGCGGCGACGGACGCGCGGCGGTCGACCTGGCCGTTCGGCTCCGGCCGGACGTGGTGGTGATGGACGTCCGGATGCCGGTGCTCGACGGCATCGAGGCGACCCGCCTGCTGGCCGGTGCCGGGGTCCCCGAGCCGGTGAAGGTCCTCGTGGTGACGACGTTCAACCTCGACGAGTACGTCTACGAGGCGCTGCGCGCGGGCGCCAGCGGCTTCCTGCTCAAGGACGCCCCACCGGCGCAGCTGCTCAACGGCATCCGCACGGTCGCGACGGGCTCCGCGCTGCTGGCCCCGGAGGTGACCCGGCAGCTGGTGGGCCGTTACGCGGCGCGCATCCGCCCGGCCGAGGGCGACCTGGGCGGCGGCGTGCTGACCCCGCGCGAGCTGGAGGTGCTCCGCCTCATCGCGGAGGGCCTGTCCAACAGCGAGATCGCCGCGGCACTGGTGATCAGCCAGGAGACGGTCAAGACGTACGTGTCCCGCATCCTCACCAAGCTCGACCTGCGCGACCGGGTGCAGGCCGTGGTGTACGCGTACCGCCGCGGCCTGGTGACCTGAGGCGGCCCGCTACTCCTCGCGGTGTCGTGCACACGAGCACCACGAGGCCGGGCATGGCGGGGCCCGGTTGCTGCCGGCGCTGGCGGTGCCGCTGTCGCGGCACTCCCCGGTCCGGGCGCCGCTGCGGACACCGTGTGCCGCACGCTCAGGCAACGGTAGAGCGCGGGCTATCCGAGCGCCTGCCGGGCGGCCTCACCCATGGGGTCGTCGCGGGTGGGCATCCCCTGGACAGTTGGCAGCACTTCCTCCTGAAAGACGCCGTGCAGCCGGCGCAGTTCCCGCGCCGGATGCTCGGTGTCGTCGACCCGCACGTCCCAGAGCGGGTACGGCTGATCGCCGATCACCGTCGCGGTCGCCGACCGCGCGCCGTGCCGGTCACCGCCGGCCTCCTCGCCAGCCTCAATGGCCAGCACCAGCCGCTCCGCCAGGTCGAGTTCCCGGCTGTCCTCGAACACCCGGACGATCTCCGCGAGGGTCTCCGGGCCCGCCAGGCGGTTGCCCTGCACCGCGTAACCCGGCCCGGTGTGATGCCCCGCCCAGTCCCTCGTACGGGATCCGGTGAAGGCGTGCGAGCGCCCCTGGCGGTCGACCATGCCGACCTGCCGCACCTCCCGACCCGGGTCCCGGGCCAGCAGTTCGGTCAGGACATCCTGCGGCGAGCGGCCCTCGCCCAGCAGCGGCAGGGCGTCGTAGGCCAGGAATGGATTGGGGGTGGCCTGGGTCGCTACCGCACCACCGGGGTGGACGTGTGCGACAAGCTTGCCGACCGCGGGTCTGGCCGTCAGGGCTCCCACCCCGAGCTGGCCGGTGCGCGGACATCGTGCGGCGATCGAGAAGGTCACGGTCGGCGAATACCCGGACGAACGCCCGACATTACCGGAGCCGGCACCGGTCACCGCAGTACCGGCACTGCGGAGCCTCGACGAGCCAGCTCGGGCCCAGCGCGCGGCGTCCTCGCGCTTGTCCGAGCGGTACGCCCTTCCGGCTCTCCGCAGGCTCCCTCACTGCAGACACCACCGACCCCACACCGCCGCCGCAGGCCGTGGAGCGGGCAGCCGGTCGGGGCGACCCGGGCCGGCCCTGCGCGGCCTGCTCGCTCCGTTTCCGCTGGCGAGCGGTTGACCGCGTGGGCCGGCCGGTGACAGGGCCAGGTCAGAGCGCCGGGGACAGGTACAGGAGCCGGTTGGGCGAGCCGGCCCCCGGGTTGATCACGACCGGGCTGGCGACGCTGAACAGGTAGCTGGCCACCTGGGCCGGTGTCCAGGTCGGGTTGTTGCTGAGCACCCGAGCGGCGACTCCGGCGACGAGCGGCGCGGCGTGTGAGGTGCCGCTGATCGTCTGGGTCGCGGTGACCGAGTTCCACCAGGCCGACGTGATGCGATCGCCGGGAGCGAAGATGTCCAGGCAGGGACCGAAGTTCGACCAGCTTGCCCGGTTGTCGTTCGTCAACGTCGCGCCTACGGTCAGCGCGGTCGGCACCGACGCGGGTGAGACGGTGCAGGCGCTCACGTTCGAGTTGCCGGCCGGAACCGTCACCGTGATGCCGTCGGCGACCGCGTTCGTCACTGCGGTGTTGAGCGCGACGGTGGGGCTGGTCAGCACGCCGATGTTCGCCACGGCCGGCTGCCCGGCGGGATGGTTGGCGATCATCCAGTTGATCCCGTTGATCAACATCGACAGCGTGCTCGGCAGGGAGCAGTCGAACACCTTGACCGCGACCAGCACGACGTCCTTGGCCGCCCCGTAGGTCGTCCCGCCGACGGTGCCGGCGACGTGGGTGCCGTGCCCGCTGCAGTCGTTGGCCGGGAGCGTGCCGTCGACGGCGTCGTAGCCGTACACCGCCTGGCCGCCGAACTCGACATGGTTGATCTGGATTCCGCTGTCCACGATGTACGCCCGGACGCCGGTACCGACACTTGTGAAGTTGTAGGTGCCACTGAGTCCCAGCGATGCGTCGATCCGGTCGAGGTTCCACGGCGCGTTCGTCTGGGTGGTGGCCAGGCTGGTCAAACGGTCCTGCTCCACGGCCGCTACCGCCGGGTCGGCGGCCAGCCGGCGGGCCACCAGCTCGGAGGTCCGCACGGAGAAGCCGTTCAGCGCGTCGCGCCAGACCTGGTCCGGGCGGAAGCCGTACCGGTCGGCGAGGTGGGACACGCCAGCCTGCCGGTCGCCGGCCGTACCACCGCTGTCCTTGAGGATGACCACGTAGCTGCCGGGCACGGGGGTGGCGTTGCCGGTGCCGAGGATCTCGGCGGTCGTTCCGGACGGCGGTTCCGTGGCGGGTGTCGCAGTGGCCGGTCCGGCAGCCACGGTGAGGAGCATGACCGTGGTGGCGAGCGTGGCCATGACGGCCGCTCCGGCTCGACGCTCGCGGGCGAAGATCGTGTGGCGGTGGAGCCTCATCTCCCAGCCTCCCTTTGTTCCGGCCATTCCGGCGGGCGCACGACGCGCCGATTGAATGGTCCGAACGGTTTTGCCGGATCGTACAGTCGGGATGAGGTCGGGTTCCATCGCAGAATTCGATTATCTAATCGATCGAGGTCTTTTTCGGCGTGGAGTGGGAAGAGTTCCGGCCCGATGTATCAAGGCTGCTTCTGGAGCCTCGACTGCGGCTTGCTGCTCTCTGCCGGGCGGCGCTCGGCCCCGTCCTGGGCGCACCCCCCGGGCCTCGTCGATGTCGTGGCGGGGGTCAGAGCCCGATGCGGAGCCACAGAACCTGGACGGACAGGTCTCAGCGGCGCACTGCGTAGAGCGGCGCACGCACCGCTCCGTTGTCGGTACGCGGGGACGTCGCCTGCGGCGACGTTGCGGTCGGGTCGGGAGGCGGCAGGGCGTCGCAGGTCGCGTCAGGTCGGTTGCCGGGCCTGCGCTGCGGCAACTTGCCCGTCGCGAGGTAGTCGGCGATGGCGCTGGTGACGCACGGGTTGCCGTTGAACGAGTTGACGTGGGTGGTCTGGCCCACCTCCGCCAGAAGCGAGCCGTTCGGGAAGCGGCGCCGCGCCTCGAGGCTGCCCTCGAACGGCGTGGCCGCGTCAAGCGTGCCACTGACGAACAGCACGCTCTTGACCTTCGAGCCGTCGACTTCGACCGGCTTGGAGACCCTGCCGGGCCAGAAGAGGCACGGCGCGTTGTACCAGGCGTTGTACCAGGTAGCGAACGGTGCGCCGCGGAACGTGCGCCAGTTGTCGCGCCGCCAGGTGTTCCAGCCGCGCGGCCACCGGGTGTCGGTGCACTGCACCGCGTTGTAGACCGCGTAGCCGTTGTCGTTGGCAGGGCGGAAGGAGCTCTCGTACGCCGCGACCAACAGCTCGGCGTCGGGATCGTTGACGGAGTTGACGAACAACTCGGCCAGGGTCGGCCAGATCCACTGGAAGTAGCCGGCGTACATGAAGATGTCGGTGAACTCGGCCGGGCCGACGACGCCGCCGGCCGGCGCCGTGCGCAGGTTGTTCTGCACCGCGTACCACCGCTGTCTGACCTGGTCGGCGGTCTTGCCGAGGTGGTAGACGTCGTCGAACCTTGCCACCCACTCGAACCACATGCGCAGGTTGCGTTCGAAGTTCACGTCCTGATCCAGGCCGGTCAGGTACCAGACCTTGCGCGGGTCGATGTTGCTGTCGAGCACCATGCGGCGCACCGTCTCCGGGTACAGCGTGCCGTACACCTGGCCGATGTAGGTGCCGTAGGAGACGCCGTACAGGTTGACCTGGTCGACGCCGAGCGCCTTGCGGATCGACTCCACGTCCTTGACCGTGTCAAGCGTGGTCATGTGGTCCAGCAGCGCGCCGCCGGCCGCACGGCAGGCGTCGGCGTAGTTTTTCGACCGGTGGAGCCAGGTCTGCTCGATGTTCCGGCTCCACGGGACGTACTCCGGGCGTGGCCCGTCGAAGTAGTCGTTGTCGCAGGACAGCGCGGGCACACTGGAGCCGACGCCACGCGGGTCGAAGCCGATCCAGTCGTACGCACCCCCGACGCTGGTGGGGACGCATGCTGCCGGCGACGTGCAGAGCCCGGAGTTTCCGGGGCCACCCGGAAGGGCCAGGATGACGCCCTGGTAGTCCTTGGCGGCTACCGTCGACCTGATCCGCGAGACGGCGATCTGGATCTTCCTGCCGTTCGGCTTGCCGTAGTCCAGCGGCACGTCGAGCAGGCCGCACTCGGCGCCGACCCCCTGCGGGTCGGGCGTCCCGCAGGGCTCCCAGGTGATCCTGGCAGCCTCTGCCGTGTCCGCTCCGGGCGCCGCTGAGGCGCCGATCGCCGCAGGTGCGACTGCCACGGTCGCCGCGGCGATGAGGAGGGCGAGGCCCTTCGCGATCCTTCGACCCACAATTCCCCCTCATCGCAGAACTGGGCGCGTTCAGGAATCGGCTCGGGCGAACAATGGAACGCTGACCCGTTTCGGGCAGGCCAGAAGCGCACGGATTGCGCAGAACCCACTTCTCCACCGAGCGAGACCCACTGTAGACCGAAGAACGGTCCGGAAATACTCACAGAGTGCTCCGAGAGCATCCGGAAACAAGGCAGGTGCCGGGACTCTGCCTGCGGCCGGGTCAGGCCTCGGTGTTCGCGTCACACCTGGCCCAGCCATGGGCGCCACCTGCCGTGAACGGCGCGCTCGCCCACCTCACGCCGGTCTTCAGCCGCCGGCCGTGAGCCGCCGGGTCGGCCTCCCGTAGTCCACGCACTTTGGAAGGTGCCGGCAGTCGATCACCTTGGGCAGTCTCATGGCGTGGGTCTCTCCCCTCGCATTCCCCTGACGGCTTACCAGTCTGAACTCTGGTTTGCCAGCTCGTTGGGTCCCGATCTTCCGCAGTTCAACACACTTGTCTACGAGCGACTGACCGGAGAACTGGATCTGCCCCTCCTGAAAGCGTGTGTCGAGCGGGTCGTGCGGCGCAACGACGGGCTGCGGCTTCGGTTCGACGAGGCGAACGGGACGCCGTACCAGTGGGTGGATGAGGACGTGCCGGAAATCGAGGTCGTCGACCTGTCCGGTGACCGGGACCCCCGCCAGGCGTGCCTGTCGTGGATGCGTCGACCGTTCTCCCGCGCGTACTCCCTGAAACGCGCCAGGATGTTCGACGTGGCTCTGCTCAAGGAGAGCGAGTCGAGCGTGTACGTCTACCTCAACGTGCACCACCTGGTGTGCGACGGGTGGGGGATCTATCTGCTGATCAGCCAGATCAGGGCCGAATACCAGCAGGAGTCGGCCGATCGGGCGCCGTCGTACCTGGATTTCGTGACGGAAGCGGGCCGTTACCTGAACTCCGACGAGCGTGCCGCGGACATCGCGTTCTACCGCGAAGAGCTCGCTGGAGTCCAGCCGGCGTTGTTCACGAGGAAGGCGCCGGACGGCTCCTACCGGACGGGCCGCCACACGTTCACCGTCGAACGGGCCCGGACCGGCGAGTACGGCTCGATGTTCGCCATTGTCGCCGCCGCGTTGACGATCTACCTGTCCCGCATCCACCGCGCCGACGACGTCGTCATCGGCGTCCCGCTGCTGAACCGGCGCACCGATGCCGAGCGAAACACCGTCGGGCATTTCGCCAACGCGATGCCCCTGCGGATGAACACCACCGGGCGGGAGACGTTTCGGGAGTTGGTGACGCGCCTTCGCGCCTCCACCCGTGCCATGCGCGCCCACGAACGCCTGCCGGCCGGCGAACTGCTCCGGGACCTCAGGCCTTCCGACTCAGGGCCGCGCCACCTGTTCGACGTGACACTGTCGTCCCTGCGGTGGCCCGACTCCGCGGAGATACCCGGAGTGGCACGCGAAACGATGGTGTACGGCCACGCCCACGAGACCGACGCGCTGGCGATCGTCGTCAACGAGTTCACGGCGGACGGCCCGGTCGTCATCGACATCGACTACGCCGCGGACGTGTTCGACGACGACTTTCCCATCGAGTCGCTGGCCGGCCATCTCACGACGTTGATCGGCAACGCGTTGGACGCGCCCGACGCACCGGTGTCGAGTCTCGCGATGCTGGCGCCGGCCGAGCACGCACGCCTCGTACAGGCAGCGAACCCGGCGCGGATCGGGTACCCGAGGCACCAGACGTTGCCCGGCCTGTTCGAGGAGCAGGTTGCGCGTACGCCCGACCGGACAGCGGTCGTGACCGGCGCCCTCACCTACGCGGAGTTGAACGCTCGCGCCGACCGGGTGGCCCGGGCCTTGCGGCAGGACGGGATCCGGCCGGACGACCGGGTGGCCGTGCTGATCGAGCGTGACGCGACGATGCTCACCGCAATCCTCGGCGTGCTCAAGGCCGGCGGTGCCTACGTGCCCGTCGATCCCAGCTATCCGGCCGACCGCATCCGGTTTCTCATCGAAGACAGCGGTGCCAAGGTCGTGCTCGTGTCCGGCGCGACACGGCCGCCCACCGTGGATGCCGCGGTGCGCGACGTCGATGCGCTGACCGGCTCGCGAGCGCCGGTCGAGCCGGTGGCGACCGCTGACGACCTGGCGTACGTCATCTACACATCGGGCTCGACCGGAAAGCCCAAGGGCGTGATGGTGGAGCACCACTCGGTGGTGAACCGGTTGGTGTGGATGCAGCGGCGCTATCCCATCGGCGACGCCGACGTGTTGCTGCAGAAGACACCCGTCTCCTTCGACGTCTCGGTGTGGGAACTGTTCTGGTGGACGCTCGCCGGAGCGCGACTGGCGCTGCCACCCGCCGGCGCGGAGAAGGACCCGGAGGCGATCCTCGACGCGATCGCCGCACACGGCGTCACGGTGATCCATTTCGTGCCGTCCATGCTCGGGCCGTTCCTCGACCTGATCGAGCGTTCGCCGCGGCTGCGCGACGCCGCCGGCACGCTGCGGCTGGTCTTCTGCAGCGGCGAGGAGCTGACGCCGGGCAGGGTCGAGCAGTTCACCCGGGTATTCGGTGCTGGCGGCCCGAAGCTGGTGAACCTGTACGGGCCGACTGAGGCCACGGTCGACGTGTCTGCCTTCGACTGCCCGCCGGGGCCGGTGTCCCGGGTGCCGATCGGCCGGCCGATCGACAACATCCGGCTCTACGTCCTGGGTCGTCACGGCGAGGCTCAGCCGGCCGGGGTCGCCGGCGAGCTGTGCGTGGCGGGCGCCGGTGTCGCCCGGGGTTACCTGGACCGCCCGGAGCTGACCGGGGAGAGGTTCGTCGAAGACCCGTTCCACCCGGGCGAGCGGATGTACCGCACCGGCGATCTCGCGCGCTGGTTGGCCGACGGCAACCTCGAGTTCCTGGGCCGTGTCGACGGTCAGGTGAAGATCCGGGGCAACCGCGTCGAGCTGGGGGAGGTCCGCGACAGCCTCGCCACGTTCCCCGGTCTGCGCGACGCGATCGTGATCGACCACCGGTCCGAGGCGCGGGGCACCTGTCTCGTCGGGTACTACGTCGCCAGCGAGGAGGTCGACCCGGCCCGGCTCCGGACGCACGTGGCGAACACGTTGCCGGAGTTCATGATTCCCGCGTTCTTCGTACGGCTCGACCGGATCCCGCTGACGCCGAACGGAAAGCTGGACCGGTCCGCGCTCCCGTCCCCGGCCGCCGTGGACGTGCCGGACGAGCCGCCGCGCACCGAGGCCGAGGCGGCGCTCGCGGCGATCTGGTCGGATGTGCTGGGCGTGGAGCGGATCGGCATCCACCGGAACTACTACACCATCGGTGGCGACTCGATCCTCGCCCTGCGGGTCAGAGCCGAGGCCGAGGAGCGTGGGCTCTACTTCGAGCTGGCCGACCTGGTGCGGTATCCGACCATCGCCGCACTGGCGCGCCGCGTCTCGACCGAGGCGCCGGCGGACCCGATCCCGGACCTCGTCCCGTTCCAGCTCGTGTCGAGCATGGACAGGTCGCGCCTGTCCGGCGCGGAGGACGCCTACCCGGCGACGCAGCTCCAGCTGGGCCTGCTCTACCACGGCGCGGAACACGACGGATCCGCCGTCTACCACGACGTCTTCCGCTACAAGGTCCGGATGCCGTGGCGCGAAGAGTCGTTGCGGGAGGCGTTCGACCGGCTTGTCGAGCGGCACCCGGTGTTGCGGTCCTCCTTCGACCTGGGCAGCTTCTCCGAGCCCCTCCAGCTGGTCCACCCGCGGGCGCGCGGTGGGCTGGAGATAGCCGATCTCCGCGCGGGCGGCGAGGACGCCGCCGAGGCTGAGGTCACCGCGCACATCGAGCAGCGCTGCCGCCACCGGTACGAGTTCGACCGGCCGCCGCTCTACCTGATCCGCGCGCACGTCAGGCAGTCCGCGGTGGACCTGGTGTTCAGCTTCCACCACGTGATCCTGGACGGCTGGAGCGTCGCGAACCTGGTCAGCGAGCTGCTGCGCGACTACCTGCATCTTTCCGGCGTGGACATCGCACCGGTTCCGGCTGCCGCGCTGCCCTCGGCTGCGGCGTACGTGATCGACGAGCGCCGCACCATCCAGTTCGCCGTCAGCAGGCGCTTCTGGCGAGAGGCGCTCGAGGGTGCCGAGCTGACCCAGCTCGACGGCTTCCGCCAGTATGAGCCGCCCGGTGACGACCAGCTGAACACCCGCTGGGTCAGCCTGCCGGACGGGCTCGACACACGGGTCCGGCAGTTCTCCGGATCCCACGAGCTTCCGGTGAAGTCCGTCCTGCTCGCCGCGCACTGCCTGACGCTGCGGCTACTGTCCGGGACGGACGATGTCACCACGGGCCTGATCACGCACGGCCGCCCTGAGCGACCCGGAGCGGAGAGCATCGCCGGACTGTTCCTCAACACCGTGCCGCTGCGGGTCGGCCCGGCGGCGGAGACCTGGCTGGAAGTGGTGGGCCAGGTCTACCGCCAGGAGCGGGAGATCCACCCACACCGGCGCTACCCGCTGCATGCCATCCAGAACGACCGGGGCGGCGCGCCGGTGCTGGAGACCGTCTTCAACTACGTCCACATGCACGTGCTCACGCCGATCTTCGAACTGCCCGGCGTCGAGCTGCTGGACTTCCAGACCCGGGAGGAGACCAACTTCACGCTGCTGCTCAACGCCGTCGTCAGCCCGACGGACGAGCGCGTCTCGCTGCGGGTGGACACCGACGGCCGCACGATCACGCCGGCCCAGACCGACCTTCTGATCGACTACTACCTCGCGATCCTGCGCCGGATCGTCGACGATCCGCACGGCGCGGTGGACTTCACGTTCCTGGCCGACCCGCCGACCAAGCCGCTGCCCGCCGTCGACCCGCCGAGCGACATCGTGCGGCGCCTGGAAAGCCACGTGGCGCGCACTCCGGACGCCATCGCCGTGGCGCACGGGACCGAGCGCTGGACCTACGCCGAGTTCGACCGGATCGTCAATCGGGTGGCCTGGCGGCTCGTGTCGCTCGGCGCGGGTCCGGGCACGTGTGTCGGCATCGCCATGGACAGGTCGCCGGAGATGATCGCGACGATCTACGGCATTGCCAAGTCCGGTGCGGCGTGCGTACCGATCGACGTCACCTACCCGCAGGAGCGGATCACGGCGATGATCGAGCAGGCCGCACCCGTGCGGATCGTCGCGCACGCCCGGCGCGCCGGCCTGATCGCGGATCCGGCGCTGCTCGTGACCTGGGAGTCCATCACGGAGGACACCGACCCGGTCGCGCTTCCTGCGATCCATCCGGAAAGCCTCGTCTACATCCTGTTCACGTCCGGGTCGACCGGCACCCCGAAGGGGGTGGCACAGCCGCACCGCGCGCTGGACAACTATCAGGCCTGGCAGACGAACGTGCCCAGCGGCGCGGTCGGTGGCACGACCCTGCAGTTCGCGCCGCTCAGCTTCGACGTGTCGTTCCAGGAGATCTACACGACGATCAGCGGCGGCGGCACCCTGCGGATCATCGACGAGGAGCAGCGGCGAGACATGGCGAGCCTGCTGCGCCTGCTCGACCGCGAGGGGGTCGAGCGGATCTTCCTGCCCTACGTCGCCCTCCAACAACTCGCCGAGGCCGCGATCATGCTCGGCATCGTTCCGAGCAAGCTTCGCGTGGTGATCTCCTCCGGCGAGCAACTGCGGGTCACGGCCGAGATCCGGCAGTTCATGGCCGCCCTGCCCGGTGCCATCCTGGAGAACCAGTACGGCCCGACGGAAACGCATCTCGTCACGGCGTACCCGCTGGCCGGCGACCCCGCGGAGTTCCCGAACCTGCCGCCGATCGGTCCGGTCATCAACGACGTCGAGCTCCACCTGCTCGACGAGCGGCTGCGCCCGGTGCCGCGCGGAGTGCTGGGCGAGCTGTACTTCGGTGGAACCGCCTTGGCTGACGGGTACTACGGCCGGCCGGAGCTGACCGCGCAGCGTTTCGTCGCGAACCCGTTCGGCGAGCCGGGCAGCCGGCTCTACCGCACCGGTGACCTGGCCAGGGTGCTGCCCAGCGGTGACCTGGTCTGGGCCAGGCGGACCGACACCCAGACCAAGATCCGTGGCTACCGGGTGGAGCCGCTCGAGGTCGAGATCGCGATCATGGCTCTGGCGCAGCGCTTCCCGGGCATCCGCGAGGCCGCGGTCGTCGCGCGGCGGCGGGATGGCGCCGACTCGTTCCTCGCCGCGTTCCTGGTCGGTGACGCGGGTGCGGTCGACCTGAACGAGGTGCGTGCCCTGCTGCGCGAGTCGTTGCCAGACCACCTGGTGCCGTCGCACATCACCTGGCTGGACCGGATGCCGCTGACGCCGAGCGGCAAGCGCAACGACGCGGAGCTGCGCCGGATCCCGCTGGCTGCCGTCAGTGCCGCCGGGCAGGTCGCACCGCGCGACGCCTACGAGCGTTCGCTGGTGGAGATCCTCACCGAGCTGCTCCACCTGCCCTCGCTCGGCGTGCACGACAACTTCTTCGAGATCGGTGGTACGTCACTGACGGCGATGCGGCTGGTCGTGGTGCTGGAGAAGCGGTTCAAGGTGAGCGTGCCGCTCTCCGCGTTCGTCACCACGCCAACCGTCGCCGGGCTGGCGGCGCTGCTGCGTTCCGGCGGCGCCAGCCTGACCTACGACCCGCTGGTGCCGATCCGCGCGGGCGGAGACCGAACGCCGCTCTTCCTCGTGCATCCGCTGGGCGGCAACGTGCTCTGCTACGTGCGCCTGGCCAGGCACCTGCCGGCCGAGCAGCCGGTGTACGGATTGCAGGCGGCCGGGAGCGACCCCGGGTCCAAGCCGCTCGGGTCGATTCCCGAACTCGCGCGCACCTATCTCGAGGCGATCCGGCGGGTCCAGCCGAGCGGCCCGTACCGCATCGGCGGCTGGTCCTTCGGCGGTGTCGTCGCCTTCGAGCTGGCGCGCCAGCTTCGGCGCGAGGATCCAGCAGGTGTCGAGCAGCTCATCCTGCTCGATCCCATCGCCCGCCGGCCGGGCACGCGCGACCCGGTCGCCGACCACGCCTTGCTGGAATGGTTCTTCTGGGAGCTGATCTGGCTCGAGCGCAGCGGCAAGGCACCGGTCGAGGCCATCCCGGACGGGCTCGCCGAGGAGGAGAAGTTCGACTTCATCATGGCGCGCGCGACCGCTGCCGGGGTGTTGCGGCCCGGCAGCTCGCGGGCGTCGGTACGCCGGCTGTTCCGGATGTTCTCCGCGCACTGGGAGGCACTCATGGCCTATGAGCCCGGAGTCCTCGACCAGGACCTCACCCTGGTCCGGGCCAGCGACCGGTTGCCGATGGTGCTGCTGCCCATGCACACCGCCGCCGGGACCCTCCACACCGACCCCGCGAACGGCTGGGCGAGACACACCAGCGGGCGGATCGACGTGATCGATGTGCCGGGCGACCACATCGTCCTGATGGAGGAACCCTACGTGGCCGAGGTCGCACGGCGGATCGCCGAGGCGCTGGACAGCCGGGAGGAGGCGGCGTGAAGGCGATCGTCATCGGCGCCGGCATCGGCGGCCTGGCGGCGGCAGCCAGCCTGCGCCGGGTCGGCGTGGACGTCGAGGTCTACGAACGGGCCGGCGAGCTGCGCCCGGCGGGGTCGGCACTCTCGCTCTCGATCAACGCGCGGACCGCTCTGCGTACGCTGGGGATCGAGCTCGACGTCGAGCGCCGTGGCAGCGTCTACTACAGCTTGGACTTCCGCACCGCCCGGGGTCGCCGGATCCGGCGGATCCCGTTCGGGCACATCGGCGAGCGGCTCGGCGCGCAGAACGTCGCCATCCACCGCGCGGATCTGCAGCAGGCGCTGCTCGAACACCTCGGCACCACGGCGGTCCGGCTCGGCGCCACCGTGACCGGTTTCCAGGTGGACGCCGACGGTGTCCGGGTCGACTTCGCGGCCGGCGGTGTGGCGCGCGGCGACGTGCTCATCGGGGCGGACGGCTTCAACTCGGCGATCCGGCGGCAGCTGGTGGGACCGGAGGAGGCTCGCGAGCCGGGCTACGTGTGCTGGCTCGCCACCCTGCCGTTCCGACACCCCACCGTCACCGACGGGTACTGCGCCCACTACTGGGGCCGGGGACAGCGGTTCGGGCTCGTCGACATCGGCGGCGGGCGGATCTACTGGTGGGGCACCAAGAACGTCCCGGATGCCCGCGGGTGGGCCGGGGGCAAGGACGAGATCCTCCGCGCCTACGCCGGGTGGGCGCCGGAGGTGCGGGCCGCGATCGCCGCGACACCGGCGGCGGCCATCATCAGTGTGCCGGCCCAGGACCGTCCGTTCCTCGAGCAGTGGGGGACCGGGCCGGTGACGTTGCTCGGTGACGCGGCACACCCGATGCTGCCGAGCCTGGCGCAGGGGGCCGCCCAGGCCGTGGAAGACGCCGTCGTCCTCGCGCACCACCTCGGCGGCGCCTCCGCCGTGGACGAGGCCCTGCGGGGGTACGAGGCGGATCGCCGGGATCGGGCCAGGCTCATGGTGGACGGCTCCTCCGCGTTGAGCCGTGTCGAGCAGCTCGACCGTCCGGTCGCCAGCCTGCTGCGCAACCTCTACATGCGATTCGTGCCGCGGTCGGTGATCGACCGCCGCAACGAGGCGGCGATGACCTTCGACGCACGATCGCTGGCGGTGCTTGACCATGGCCGTTGACGCCTCAGCCCGGGCCGTGCTTCCGGTGGTCCGCCGGCCGTTGAGCCCACTCGAGCGCTGGTACTGGATCGCCGACCAGGTCTCCCCGCTCAACGTCATCGCCCGCGTCCGGGTCACCGGCCGGCTGACCCCGGCATTGCTCCGCCAGGCGCTCGACGCGTTGCGGCTGCGTCACCCGTTGCTGCGCGTCGCGATCGAGTCCGGCCCGGACGGTCCCTGCTTCGTGCCGACCGACGCGCCCATCCCGCTCCGCCGGGTCGCGGGCACAGCCGACGACGACTGGCTTCGCCAGGTCAACGAGCACGAGATGGTCCAGGCCGTCGACTGGCGCACCGGCCCGCTGTGCCGCACGGTCGTCGTGACCAACGACGACGTGCACGACCTGATCCTGACGCTCCCACACTGCATCGCCGACGGCACAACGGTCCTGTCGCTCGTCAAGGACTGGCTCACGCTCGCGGCCGGCCGTGGGTCGGATGTGCGCGAGCCCGGTCTGCCGGCGTGCGAGGAGATGTTCCCACGACGGCACCGTGGCCGGGCCGGTGCGCGTCGCCTGCGGTGGCAACGAGGTCGCGACGACCGCCGGCTGCAGCGCCTGCGGCCCGCCCGGGTGGAGCCGAGCGAGTTCGTCCCGTTCACCGCCCGCCGGACCCGTGTGGAGCACCGGTCGCTCTCGGCGGACCAGGTCGACGCGCTGCTGCGGGCCTGCCGCCGCGAGCGCACCACCGTGCACGGCGTGCTCGCCGCCGCCATGGTCGCCGCCGTGGCCGGCGACGGCCCGGAGAGCCCCGCCGGCGTGGCGATCGGCTCGCCGATCAACTTCCGCGACGGGCTCGTGCCGCCGGTGCCGGACACCGCCGTCGGCACCTATGTCGCCACAGTCGGATCGCTCGTCCCGGTCGAGACGTCGCTCTGGTCGATGGCCAGGACCATCAGCCGGGACCTGGTCAGACGTAAGCGCCGCGGCGAGCACTTCGGCATGGTCAACCTGGTCGGCGGCTCATGCCCGATGACCGTCGAGGAAAGCGCGCCGCTGATCGAGTTCATCGAGACGCAGGGCCCGGTCAACCTCTGCATCTCCAACATCGGACGGTACGACTTCCCGGCCAGCATCGGGCCGTGGCAGCTCTCCGGCGCCCAGTTCCTCGCCGGCCTGTCGGTGTGCGGGTACTTCGTCGCCACGGTCAACACGAGCCATGACCGGCTCCACTGGAATTTCAGCTACGTCGAGGGCGGGCTGACGCGGGACCGGGCCGTACGCCTCGTCGAGGCAAGCCTCGACGCGGTCCTCGGTGCGCTGGGAGAGGAGTAGGGCGTGTTCAGAAGGCGAAGACCGTTGTCACCGGACGGAAGGTCGGTCGTCATCACCGGTGCGTCCTCCGGGCTCGGCCGGGCCGGGGCCGTCCATCTGGAACAGGTCGGCTTCCGGGTGTTCGCGGCCGTACGGCGTACCGAGGACGGCAAGAAGCTTCTCGCCGAGTCACGGTACGACCGCATCTCCCCGATCATCCTGGACGTCACCAAGCCGGACGAGATCAGCTCGGCGGCCGACGAGGTGTCCGCCGCGGTGGGTTCCTCGGGACTGTGGGGTCTTGTCAACAACGCCGGCATCAGCGTTCCCGCCCCGCTGGAGTGCCTGCCGGCCGAGCAGTTGCGGCTTCAGCTGGAGACCAACCTGGTCGGTCAGCTCGCGGTGATCCAGGCGTTCCTGCCGCAGCTTCGCGCCCGCCGGGGTCGGATCGTGAACGTGACGTCCGGCCTTGGCCGCATCGCCCTGCCCTACCTCGGCGCGTACGCCGCCTCCCAGTTCGCCAAGGAAGGCATGAGCGACGCGCTGCGCCGCGAGCTCGCGCCGTTCGGGGTGTCGGTGTCGGTGGTCCAGCCGGGTGCGATCCGGACCCCGATCTGGGAGAAGATGGCCGGCGCCGGCCGGGACATCATGGCCACGGCCCAGCGGCGTGACCTGTACCAGGGATCGTTCGACCGATTCCTCGCGATCAACGCGCATCAGCTCGAGGTCTGCCGGACCACCCCGGACCACTTCGCCGCGGTGGTGGCCGAGGCCCTCACCGCGCGGCGGCCCAGGACCCGCTATCCGGTCGGTGCGGACATGCGCAAGACCCGGGTGCTGACCCGGCTGCTCCCAGACTCCGCGCTCGACAAGCGGCTGTCCCCACTTGTCTCGACCGATTGAGGAGGACCCATGAGTGACCAGGAGATCCGTGCGCGGGCGCAGGCGGCGTTCGCTCGGAACCTGCAGTACATCGAGGCCGAGAAGATCCGCGAATGGGTGGATCTGTTCACGCCGGACGGCGTGCTGGAGTTCGCGTACGGCCCGCCGGGTGTGCCGTTCCGCTTCGCCGGCCATGACGCGTTGTACGAGCACATGAGGAACTTCCCGGAGCTGCTCCGGGTGCGCTTCGCCGACCTGGTCTTCCACGACACGGTGGACCCCGAGCTGGTGATCGCCGAGTTTCGGGCGGACGGCGAGGCGGTCCCCACCGGCCGCGACTTCCACCAGACCTACATCTCGGTCGTGCGGACCAGAAACGGGAAGTTCGTGCACTTCAAGGACTTCTGGAACCCGTTGCCGGTCATCGAGGCGCTGGGGATGGACACGATCGAGCAGATCGACGCCGCATAGCCGTCTGATCGGTGATCCATGCGCCCGAGCGACGCTTCCTCGGTGCTGTCTGCTCCGGCGCCCGCCGACGGGCTCGACCTGGTGGTCGACCTGACCGCGAGCCGAGGCTCCACGCCGGTCGACGCCAGGACTGGCGGGAGCAACCGGCTGGGCCGGGGCCGGGCACCGGCCCGGCTGTCCAACGAGGTGTGGGAAGTCGCGGCCTAGGGGGAGAGGCACCAATGCGGTTGGCCGACAAGATCATTATCGTTACCGGTGGTACCCGAGGCCTCGGCCGGGCCATCGCCGAGCAGTTCCATGCCGAGGGCGCAACCGTGATCTGCGCGGCCCGCAACCCCTACGACATCGGGGAGGTGACCACCGATCGCCTTGTCTACCGTCGGGTCGACGTGACGGAGGAAGAGTCCGTCCGCGACCTCATGCGGACCACGGTGGACACCTTTGGACGGATCGACGTGCTGGTGGCCAACGCCGGCGTGAGTCGGGACGGCAAGATCGTCAGGCTTCCCCTCGACGACTGGGACACCACCGTCCGCACCAACCTCACCGGCGTCTTCCTCTGCACCAAGGAGGCCGCCGCCCACATGACGGCCCGTGGCGAGGGCAGGATCATCACGGTCTCCTCGTGCGTCGCGACCAAACCCGTCCCTGGCGCCGCCGCCTACAGCGCCACCAAGGCCGCGGTGGAGGCCTTCACCCGCACCGCGGCCCTCGAGCTCGGACCCAAGGGTGTCACCGTCAACTGCCTGGCCCCCGGCTACATCAACGGTGGGATGGGTCGCCGGCTCGCCGCCGTACCCGAACGCTGGCAGCGCTACCAGTCCCGGCTCGTCCTCGACCGTCTCGGCACCCCGGAGGAGGTCGCCGCCGCCGCGCTCTTCCTCGCCACCCCCGCCAGCTCCTACATCAACGGCCACATCCTCGAAGTCAGCGGCGGCCTACGGTGGATGGCCTGACCGCCCCACCCCGGCACGCCAACTGCTCATCCCCGATGCGCTGCAGGGCCGCGTCGACACCACCGGGCGCATGCTGGCGTGGGGCGGCACTCCGTTCGGTGCCCTGATCGGCGGGCCGGCCGCAGACACCTACCGGGTCCGGGTCGCGTACCTGATGCTGGCCGTGCCCGTCGTGATCAGCCTCGTCCTGGTCGTCGCCTCACCGGTGCGCGGCCCGCGCATCGCGGTCGACCAGCCCGGTACACCGCGCGCCAACCAGGTCACCGCGTGGTCAGCCTCCGGACCTCATCCCGCCGGCCAGCGCCCCGCTCGACGCCGGAGGCGGCGCGGTAGCGCCTTCCCTGCCCTGCTCCCACTGTCCGGGCCGGTGGGCCGCCGGTAAACTGCGCGGCGGCCTCAGTCGGTTCCCTGCGCACCGTGGCCATCGTCAGTGACCGGCGCATCATCGATCGTTCCCCGCATCCGGCGGATGAGAGGCGAACCCCCACCATGACGGCGGTATCGGGCCAGCGGCCGACTGCTGCGGATCCGGCGGTTGCCGGGCAGGCAGCGGAGGACCTGCGGGCGTTGTTCGGGCAGTCCATCGCCGTCTTCGCGGCGCTCGGGGGGCCGGAGCATCTGGTGGAGACGGCGAACCCGGCGTTCTTCTCCGCCATCGGCGAAGAACGGGCCCGTACCGGGGTCGCGATCGCCGAGCTGATGCCCGAACTGGCCGGTCAGGGTTTCATCGCGCTGCTGGACCAGGTCTACCGCACGGGTGAGCCCTACACCGGCCGTGACGTCCGGGTGGTGCTGGGCGCCGGGCCACACACGCGGGAGGCGTTCTTCGACTTCACGTACGAGCCGCGTCGCGACGCCGACGGTGACGTGACCGGGATCCGTGTGATCGGGGTGGAGACCACCCAGGTCAAGCATGCCCAACGACTGATGGCCGAACATCATGCCCTGTTGGAGCAGATCGCCCGCCAGGCACCCCTGACCGAGGTGCTCGACGGGATGGCTCGCTGTATCGAGAACCTCGCACCGCAGGAGATCCTCGTCTCCGTTCTGCTCGCCGATTCCGACGGCCGGCACCTGCGCCACGGCGCCGCGCCCAGCCTGCCCGACTTCTACAACGAGGCCATCGACGGGATCGCCACCGGTGAAGGCGTCGGCTCCTGTGGCACCGCCGCCCACCGGCGGGAACCGGTCATCGTCACCGACATCGCCACCGACCCGTTCTGGGACGACTTCCGGGACCTGGCCGGCCGGGCCGGGTTGGCCGCCTGCTGGTCGACGCCGATCCTGGCCCGCGACGGCGGCCTGCTGGGCACCTTCGCCATGTATCACCGCACCCCGCGCGTCCCGCAGGACACCGACCTCGCCCTCGCCCGGGTCTTCGCCGGCACGGCGGCCTTGGCCATCGAACGCCACCACATCGAGCAGGGGAAACTCGCCGCCGAAGCACGCGCCAAAGCAGCCCACGACGAACTGACCAAGGCGGTACGCGCGGAGCGGGAACTGCGCGCCGAGGCTGAGCAGCGCGCCGCCGCCGCCGCGGAACTCGCCGCCCAGATGCGTGCTGCCGCGGCTGCGCAGGCCGCCGCACCACACCCCGAGCACTGCCAACTCGGCGGCGTGCAAGGGTGCACCGCACCAGCCGAGATCAAGATCGCCGACTCGTGGGGCGACTCGGCGTGGGGCTGTTCCGTCCACGTCGAGGAGGCCATCCTCAACGTGCGTTCGGTCTTCATCGCCAGCGAGGCCCTCGGCGGCCTGGCGGCCTACCTCAACCGTTAGTCACGACCCCGGCGGGGCCGCCCGGTCAGGATTCGGGCGGGAGCGCCGCTCGTTCTCATCGCCGTCAGCGCGCCGGGTGTCGACCCGACATTGGCAACCGCGAGCGGGCTGGCGATCGTGCGCTCAATCAGTCGGCAGGAGCGGACGCATGAACGTCCGCTCGTATCGCACGACACAACCCGAGTCGTCGCGAATGCTGTCAGCGGCGACGAACTCCGGGTCGTCGCCGAACCGGGCGCGGTAACGCTCGTAGGCTGCCAGGCTTTCGAAGCTGAACAGCGCTTCGGCCCGGTCACTGGCCCCTTCGGCGGGCAGGAAATAGCCGTGGTGCACGCCACCGTGCTTGATCACCAGCCGCATCCATGCGCGGGCAAAGCGTTCAAACGCCTCGATCTGCTCAGCATTGATGGTGTAGTGCACCACGCAAGTGATCATGGCGCCACCATAGGGCCGCGGCCGAGCAAGATTGAGCCACCTGTCACGCCCGCAGAAGAGCCGGGTCGCAGAAAGATCCCCACCGGCGTTTCCGCAGGTGGGGATCCTTCAGCCCCGCGAGGGGCATTTGTCGGGCGGGGGCGGCCCGTCGACCTTCCGAGGGCCGACGGGCCGACCCGGGAGGTTAGACCAGTTGCCGGGCGCGGGTGGCGATGACGGTGGCGGTGCCACTGCTGGACAGGCCGGAGATCAGGTACGCCCGGTAGGTGCCGTTCGGAAGCACGGTCCACAGGTCCGGGGTGCCGTCGGCGTTGATGTCGGCCGCCTGGAGCGTGCTGATCGTGACGCCAGTGTTCCAGTTCGCCGCCACCTGGTGCTGGGTGTGGTTCAGCGTGCCGGTGCCGTCGCCGTTGTCGACCATGGTGACTCCGGTCCACAGGTACAGGTCACCGGTGCCGGCGTTGCGCAGGAAGAGCGCGATGCCTGAGGCGGTCTCGGTGCTGGCGAGGCTCCAGTTCTGCCAGTCGGTCCCGCCGGTCGGCGTCAGGTTGGTCAGGCCGGTGACGCCGTAGTACAGGCCCGGCGCGAAGTAGTTGGGGTGGTAGCCGAGCCGGTAGCCGTTGGTGGCGTCACCGGCGATGCCGAGCAGGTCCGGGATGCCGGTGTCGACGCCGTCGGCCTGGAACGCGTTCACCAGTTGCAGCGGGCTGTTGCCGTTGGCGTCGATCAGGTTGTCGGAAGAGATCGAGAACTGGTTGCCGCTGAGGGCCGGGTCGGTCATCGTGCCGTCCCCGGCAGCGCGGATGACGCCGCCGATGCCAGCGGCGGTGCCGGTCGGGTAGTAGTACAGGAAGTCCTGGTGGTCGGCGCCGGTGAAGCGCCCGGTGATGATCTGGGCGCCGTCGAAGTCGGTCGGGGCGTTGTGCGCGGTGACACCGGTGCCCCGCAGGCCGATGTTGTCGGCCGGGGACTGCACCTGGCCGGTGCCGACGCCGGTCTTCTGGGACGTGACGCCGAGCCCGGACCAGACGCCGGAGCCGAGACCGGTGCCCAGGCCGCCGACAGCGATCAGGTCGGGCACCCCGTCGCCGTCGAGGTCCTTGTCGACCGGGCCGGTGGTGACGGCGGGTGTGGGCCTCGGCGCGGCCTGGGCCGGCAGGGCCGGGACAAGCGCGGTCATCGCGAGCGCGACGGGCGCGGTCCAGGCGAGCATGCGACGGGTACTGAACGAATTCGTCAAAGGATTCCCCCGTGCGGTGAGTGGGTTGCCGCCCGGACGGTACTGGACGACGGCCACACTTCCAGCCATCCCGGACGTCAGGAACCGGACCTCGGTGACTGTTCTGGTGCGGCCGGTCGCGGCCGTCGACCGACCGGTAAGACATCGACAGGTTTACATGTGTCCATCGGTTCGTGTATGAAGGCTGCAAGCACGTCTGGGTGCTGGTTCCTCGGAGGGAGCGACGATGAAACATGCCATGCGCCGCCTACGAACGGCGGCGGTCGCGCTCGGCGCCTGCACACTCGGGCTGAGTCTGATGTCGGTACCCGCCGCCGAGGCGTACTCGGTGCAACCCCTCGCGCCGCAATCCGAACGGGCACCCGAGTCGGAGCAGTTCTCGGCGGAGGGCGTCACCACGGTCGGTGAACTCCGCACCGTCACCGGCACGCTGTCCTCCGCCGGGGACGCCCGGACGCAGGTCATCCGGCACCCCGGTGCGTCGTACGTCAAGGTGCACTTCAGCGCGCTGCGACTGGCCCACGGCGACTACGTCACGGTGTCGAGCCCCGACGGCCGGGAGAGCTACCGGTACGACCGCTACCTGAACCGGGCGACCGGATCGGACTACACCACCGACGGGCAGCCGGGCTTCTGGGCGATGTCGGTGGAGGGCGACACCGCGGTGGTGACGATGCACAGCAGCCGCGCCTCCCGTGGCAACGTCGCGACCATCGACCGGTTCTGGCGCGGCTACGACCGCGCGGAGATCGCGCAGCACAACCTCTCCACGCAGTCCGTCTGCAGCACCGACGCCCGCCGCGACGTGGTCTGCTACCAGAACAGCCACCCGACCGAGTACGCGCGCGGCAGGGCGGTGGCGCGGCTGCTGATCAGCGGCGGTGGGATGTGCACCACCTGGCGGGTCGGCAACACCAACCGCATGCTGACCAACAAGCACTGCTTCTCCACGCAGGCCGCCGTCAGCGGCAGCGAGATGCAGTTCGACTACCAGTGCGCCACCTGCGGCGGCTCGAACCCGGGCGCCGGCACCAAGGTGAGCGGCGCCACCCTCTACAAGGTGAGCAGCGGCGGCTCCGGCGAGCTGGACTACGCCCTGTACTCGGTGAACAACTTCACCAGCATCCAGAGCTTCGGCACGCTCTACCTGGCGACGACCGCCACCACCACCGGCACGCGGATGTACATCCCGGGGCACGGCGACGGCAGCCCGAAGCGACTGTCGATCTACGAGGACACCCAGAACGGTGCGACGTGCACCGTGAAGAACGCGAACTACAACGCCTCGAACATCAGCTACAGCTGTGACACCTCCGGCGGCAACTCGGGCTCGCCGGTGCTGAACGCCAGCCACCGGGTGATCGCCCTGCACCACCTCGGCGGCTGCCCGTCGAACCAGGGCGCGAAGGCGCACCTGATCTACAGCCAGATCGCCAGCCTGATCGACAACAACGGCTGACGACGACTCACGACGACGGGCCGCCGGGGCGCGACACGCACCCCGGCGGCCCGTCCGCGCGTTCGCTCACTGCCCCCAGAACGGGCCGGTCAGCCCCACCGAGGCGAAGTAGGCCGCTGCTTCCGAGGGCTCCCGGCGGCGGTAGGGCGTGTCCAGGCGTCCCTCGTACCAGCGGGAGGCGAGACGCCACAGGATCCCGATGCCGAAGACCGCCCCGCGCTCGTGCCCGGACCGCCGTAGCCAGTCGTCGACGCACGAGGGGGAGCAGAAGATCCGTTGGTGCGCGCAGGTGTGGACGACGTCGTCCCAGGCACGCGAGACGGGCACGAGGAAGTGCGCCACCTGCTCGCCCGCCGGCTCCTCGGTGCGGGTGACCACCCAGGCGTGCGGGGCGCCGCACGCCGGACAGGTGGTCGCGACGAGCGCGGACGGCTCGTCGGGGACGAGGTGGGGGATGGCGAACGAGTCCCACGCGCAGCCGCCCCACCACAGCGTGCGCTCACCCATCACGGAGAAGCCGAAGTTCCGGGTGGCGAACGGGTGGGCGAGCACGATGTGCCTGTCGGCGTCGAGGGCGAGATGCCGGGCGGCAGCCAGCGCCTCGATCGCGTCCTCGACGGCAGCGCGATCCAATCCGGTGTCCCTCGCGACGGCACCCACCGTCGGAGGCTGCCCTGTCCGCGCGAGGGCGCGGTAGATGGCCAGCCGTACGCTCTCGTCCCGATCTGTCACCTGCACTCCTGGTCATCGTGGTGCCATCGGCGAATGATCGCGGGCCGACGACAGTGGCCCGCGGCGCCTATCCTCGCGGCCATGGGAGCTGTCAAGCCGTGGCACGTGTTCGTCCTGACGATCTGCTGCCTCCTGCCGGCCGTGGCGGCGGTCGTCGGCGGGGTCCTGGCGGCCCGCCGCTCGCGCAACCAGCGCTGAGCGGCGGGTGCGGCGCCTCCGTCCCGCTCGGCGAGGGCAGACAGGCGGAACCCGCTGCCCGCCGGGCGCGTGAGCAGGGCGGACACGTCAGGCCGGCACCGGTTGCTCGAACTGGGTGCGGTACAGCTCGGCGTACCGGCCGCCCCGGGCCAGCAGGTCTGGGTGCCGGCCGCGTTCCACGATCCGGCCCTGTTCCAGCACCAGGATCTGGTCGGCGGAACGGATCGTGGAGAGTCGGTGCGCGATGACCACGCTGGTCCGCCCGGTCAACGCCTCACCCAACGCCGCCTGCACCGCCGCCTCGGACGTCGAGTCGAGGTGCGCGGTGGCCTCGTCGAGGATCACCACGCGCGGGCGGGAGAGCAGCAGTCGGGCGATGGTGAGCCGCTGACGTTCACCTCCGGAGAGGCGGTACCCGCGCTCGCCCACGACCGTCTCCAGCCCGTCCGGCAGCGAGCGGATCAGGTCGGCCAGCCGGGCGCGACGCAGCACGTCCCACAGGTCGTCCTCGCTCGCGTCGGGTCGGGCGTAGAGCAGGTTGGCGCGGATCGTGTCGTGCAGCAGGTGACCGTCCTGGGTGACCACCCCGAGGGCGTCCCGGACCGAGTCGCCGGTCAGGTCGCGGACGTCGCGCCCGGCGAGTCGGACGGCGCCCTCCTCCACGTCGTACAGGCGCGGCAGCAGTTGCGCGATGGTGGACTTGCCCGCGCCCGACGAGCCGACCAGGGCGACCATCTGTCCCGGCTCGGCGCGGAACGAGATCCCGTGCAGCACCTCCTCGCCGCCGCGGGTGTCGAGCTTCGCCACGTCCTCCAGCGAGGCCAGGGAGACCTTCTCGGCCGACGGGTAACCGAAGCGGACGTCGTCGAACTCGACCGCCACCGGCCCGTCGGGCAGCGGCCGGGCGTCCGGCCTGTCCTCGATCATCGGCTTGAGGTCCAGGATCTCGAAGACCCGCTCGAAGCTGACCAGCGCGCTCATGATCTCCACCCGCGCGCTGGCGAGCGAGGTCAGCGGCGCGTACAGGCGCGACAGCAGCAGGGCGAGCGCGACGACCGCGCCGGCGTCGAGCTGCCCGCGGACGGCGTACACGCCGCCCAGGCCGTACACCAGGGCCAGCGCGAGGGAACCGACCACCGTGAGGGCCGTGATGAAGACGGTCTGCAACATGGCGGTACGGACGCCGATGTCGCGCACGCGCCGCGCGCGGGCGGCGAACTCGGCGGACTCCTCCGCCGGCCGCCCGTAGAGCTTGACCAGGGTGGCGCCGGGCGCGGAGAACTTCTCGGTCATCCGGGTGCTCATCGCCGCGTTGAGGCCGGCCGCCTCCCGTTCGAGCCGGGCCAGCTTCCGGCCCATCCTCCGCGCGGGCAGCACGAAGATCGGCAGCAGCACCAGCGCCAGCAGGGTGATCTGCCAGGAGAAGGTCAGCATCACCGCGAGCGTGAGGAGCAGCGTCACGGCGTTGCCGACCACGCCCGAGAGCGTGTCGCTGAACGCCTGCTGCGCCCCGATCACGTCGTTGTTGAGGCGCGAGACCAGGGCGCCGGTGCGGGTCCGGGTGAAGAACGCGACGGGCATCCGCTGCACGTGGTCGAAGACGGCGGTCCGCAGGTCGAGGATCAGGCCCTCGCCGATCCGCGCCGACTGGTAGCGGGTGAGCAGCCCCAGCCCGGCCTCGGCGAGCGCGATCAGGGCGATCGCCACGGCCAGCCGCACCACCGTCGCCGTGTCGGTGCCGGAGACGATCGCGTCGACCACCCGCCCGGCGAGCACCGGCGCGGCCACGGTCAGCACCGCGGCCACGACGCTGCCCGCCAGGAACCACGCGAGCAGGCGGCGGTGCGGGCGGGCGAAGCCGCCGATCCGCCTGAGGGTCGCCTTGGAGAAGGGCCGCTGGTCACGCTGATGCATCGCGTGGTGCAGGGACATCCATGCGGTGACTTCCATGCTCATGCCGCGAACGTAGGACCTGGAGCGAGGTTGAGGTCAAGCGACTTCGTCCCCTGTGGAGGCGGGAACGTGGGGCGACCGGGGGCGTGCCCCTCCGACACTCCGCGCGGCGGCGGTGCCCGTCCGCTCGCGGGCACCGTCACACTGGGATACTCTCCGTGCTGCTCCAGTCACGATGTCGTCGTTCGAAAGGGAACCATGGTGGACCGTGAGCCGGTCGCGGAACCGTCCTTCGCCAGCGAAGGCTCCAAGCCGATGCCCTGGTCGCAGGCGCGTGAGCGACTTACGGAGGCGGGAGAGTTCTTCCTGTGCACGGTCCGGCCGGACGGCCGGCCGCACGCCGTGCCGCTGCTGGCCGTGTGGCTCGACCGGAGCATGTACTTCTGCTCCAGCGAGACCGCCCACAAGGTCGACAACCTGGCCGCCAACCCGCACTGCGTCCTCACCGTCGGCAGCCCCGAGCTGGACCTCTCGATCGAGGGCACGGCAGCCCGGATCAGCGACCCGGCGACGCTCAAGCGCGTCGCCGAGGCGTACGGGGAGAAGTACGGCTGGGAGGTGACCCCGGTCGACGGTGGGATCGACGGCGACGGGATCGGCCCGTCGCCGTACATCGTCTTCGAGGTGACCCCGGCCAAGGTCATCGGCATGGACAAGGGGTCCGGCTTCAGCGCGACCCGGTGGCGGTTCGGGTGAGCACGCCGGCCGGGCGCGTCAGCTGAGCGCCGAGGCGTGACGGGCGGCCCCCCCCGCGGCACGCGCCGCCCGCGCGACGCTCGGCCCCGGCGCGACGCCGCTCGACGTCGGGGGGTGCCGCCGCCGGGTTGATATCCTTCGCCGTGCCGGCCCACCTGGCCGGCTCGACCCCGCTCCCCGCGTCACCGATGTCCCGGGCGCGGCCGTCGGCGACACGGAGCAGCTCAGCACAGTCGAGAGCCGAGGCGATGATGACCACCTTCAGTTGGTCGGAACTTCGGCGCGATCCCATCCACGAGGACGACCACCTGCTCGTGCTCGACAAGCCGCCGGGCATCTCCGTGATGGGCGAGCGCCACGCGGAGTCCCTGACCGACCTGGCCGCCGCCGCCGGGGAACCGGTGCACTGGGTGCACCGCATCGACAAGGTCACCTCCGGACTGCTGCTGCTGGCCAGGACGCCGTCGGCGCACGCCTCGCTGACCCGGCAGTTCGCCAACCGGGGCGCCGACAAGCGCTACCTGGCCTGGGTCGAGGGGGCGCGGCTGCCCGAGACCGGCACCATCGACCTGCCGCTGCGGCCGGGCCGCAAGGGCACCATCCGGATCGCGGGCGAGCGCGAGGCCATCCGCTACGACGCCGACCGCCGCCGCTTCGCGCTGCCGGAGTCGGCCGTCGACCGGTCCAAGCCCTCCTACGAGTCCCGTACCGACTTCGCCACGGCGCTGGTCAGCGGCGACCGTACGCTGCTGGTGCTCAAGCCGGTCACCGGTCGGCGCCACCAGATCCGCGTCCACCTGGCCTGGCTCGGCTTCCCGATCGTCGGCGACCCCCTGTTCCACCGTGGGCAGGCGGACCAGCGGACGTACCTGCACTCGTGGGGCTGCGAGATCACCTGCGACTGGCGGGACGAGCCGCGTACCCGGTTCTGGGCCGCGCCCGGCGAGGAGTTCCTCGACGTCTTCGCCGACGGCCGGAAGCCCCGGCTCGACGACGCGCTCGATGCGCTCGCCGGCTGACCCGGCGCGCGGCGGCACCGCCGCTTGGGGCCGCGGCCCGCACGGCGGCGGCCGGCGACCGGGCGGCCCCACGCCCAGTCGCCCCGGGCGGACCGACCCCCGAAGGACGTCCCGGTCGGCGGGGCAGCCGGAAGTTCCAGCCCAGGTGGGCCGTAGGTGTCGTTTCAGACAGATCCGGCCCCATGTTCCCGCTCGGCATAGCGGCGCGGCGGGCCCGACCATTAGGCTCGATTGTTGAGTGGAGCCGTCCCGACATCGTCTCTACTCGATGCCGGGTTGCGAGTATTGGCTGGTTGCGGCACCGAAGGGCAGGACGGAGTGACCCGAGACGGCGAGCCAGGGGCCGACTTCGCCGAACGCGAGGACAGCAGACGCGTGGCGTACGAGGTGACCGGCGCGCCTGACGGCTTCCCCGTCTTCCTGCTCCACGGCACGCCCGGCAGCCGGCGTGGCCCGAAGCCCCGCGGCATCGTCCTCTACCGCATGGGCGTCCGGCTGATCGCCTACGACCGGCCCGGCTACGGCGACTCCGACCGTCGGGAGAACCGCGACGTCGCCGACGCCGCCCGCGACGTCGAGGCGATCGCCGACCACCTGGGCGTGGAGGAGTTCGCGGTCGTCGGACGCTCCGGCGGCGGCCCGCACGCCCTCGCCTGCGCGGCCGACGCCCGCCTGCGTGGCCGGGTGACCCGGGTGGCGGTGCTGGTCAGTCTTGCCCCGTGGAACGCCATCGAGTTGGACTGGGTCGGCGGCATGAACACCGGCAACGTGCGCGGGTTCGGCGCCGGCAGCCCCGACACCGCCGCCGTGGTGGAGGAGATCCGCCAGCGCGCCGAGCGGGCCGCCGCGGACCCACGGCTGCTCCTCGCTGACCTGAAGACGGAGATGAGCGCGGCGGACCGCCGAGCGGTCAACGACCCGGCGCTGCGCCGGCTCATCACCGACACCTACGCTGAGGCGCTCCGCTCCGGGCCGTACGGGTGGATCGACGACGTGCTGGCGTTCCGCCGCCCATGGGCCTTCGACCTGCGGGCGATCGACACCGCGGCGACGCCGGTCCGGCTGTGGCACGGCGCCGACGACAACTTCGCCCCGGTCAGCCACGGCCGCTGGCTGGCCGCGCAGATACCCGGCGCCGAGATGGAGGTCCGGCCCGGGGCGGCGCACTTCGACGCGGTCGAGGAGTTGCCGCGCATCCTGCGCTGGCTCGTCGACCCCGACCCCGCGCTGAGCGCCGACCTGCTGATCGGCGCGCGGCCCGGTCAGTAGGGGTGCGGGTCGAGCACCCGCCGCACGTACCGCCCGTCGCGGAGCACCACGACACTGGGGTGGTGCTGCCCGACCCGGTTGGCGAGCCGGTCGGCGATCCGCATCCGCCCGATGCTCACCCGACCCCCGGACAACGCCTGGTTGACGGTCTCCAGGTTGCCCCGGGCCCGCAACGTGTCGGGGTGCTCGGGCCCGAGGACCTCCGCGAGCTGCTCCACCAAGGCCAGCAGCCGGTCGCGTCCCCGCTCCGGCTCCCCGGTGAGGATGGTGAAGACCGCGAGGTTGTTGGCCGCCGCCATGGTGAACGGGTGCCGGTCGCCGAGCGCGGCGAGCATGGCCGCCGCGGCCGCCTGGGTGACCGACAGGCTGGTGCCCGTGTCGCCGGCGTCCCACTGGGCCACGCCCAGGTTGACCCGGCAGACCAGCGAGTACGGGTGGTCGGCGCCGAACACCTGGACGAACTGCTGCTCCACCTCGACCAGCTCCGCCAGGGCCTGCGCGTTCTGCCCCTGCAACATCAGGTTGGCCGTCCGGCTGAGCCGGCTGAACAGGGTGTCCGGGTTGGCCGGCCCGAGGGTGGCCAGCAGCCGCTGGTAGGTCTCGTCGAGCAGCTGTGCCGCCTCGGCGATCTCCCCGGTGCTGCGCAACGACACGGCCAGGTTGGCCTGCGCGGTGAGCAGGTCACGGGACTGCTCGCCGAAGAGGTTCCGGTAGCCGGTCACCACCTCCCGTAGCAGCGCCACGGAACCCTCGTAGTCGCCGGTCTCCCGCAGGTCGCGGGCGAGGTTGTTGGCCGACACCAGGGTGTTCGGGTGCTCCGGCCCGAGGACGACCCGCAGCCGCCGGTTGGTCGCCTGGTCACCTTCGAGGGCCCGGTCGAACATGCCCATCAGCCGGTAGGACACGGCCAGGTTGTTCGCCGCGGTCAGGGTCCGCCGGTGATCCTCGCCGAACACCTCGACCGATGCGGCGTACGTCCGCAGGCTGCGCTCCAGAGCCTCCGGGTAGCGGCCCAGGGTGCGCAGGTCCGCCCCGTAGCCGCCGGCGGTCATCAGCGTGTGCGGGTGGCTGTCGCCGATCAGCTCCTCCTGCTGGTGCAGGGTGTCCTCGTCCAGCCGGAGGGCCTCGTCGAACCGCCCGAGGCTGCGCAGCACGTTCGCCCAGTTGAACCGCAGGTGCAGCAGTTGGACGCGCAGCTTGCGGTGCTCCGGCCCGTCGGGCGGCAGCTCCGCCAACAGCCCCGACCAGACGGCCTCGGTCTCCCGCGCGTACCGTTCGCCCTGCTCGTACCCGCCGCTGACGTAGATGTAGCGGACCCGGTCGATGACCAGTTGCCGGACGTCGTCGTCCCGGCAGGAGATCGCGTCGGAGCCGTCGAGGTGCGGCCAGAGCATCCGGAACCGTTGCCGGTTCACCGGGTCCTCCACCTCACCCGGCGGTCGCGACCCGGCGAGGATCTGGTGCACCTCGTGCTTGGCCGTGACCAGCTCGTCGTCGGTCATCCGGGCGCGCAGCGCGGTCTGCAACAGCCGGTGCACCTGCACCCGGTGGGCGTGCGGGTCCAGCTTGATGAGCGCGAGCTTGTTCATCCGCTGGACCAGCGTCGCCGCGATGTCACGCTCGGACACCCGGTCGGCGACCCGCGCGGCGACCACCGGGTCGTGCGGGGCGATGACCCGCGCCACCCGGTCGCTGTAGAGCAGGTCGAGGGAGATCTCGGGGGCGAGCACCGACGCGAGCTGGAGGAGACGGTACGCCCCCGGGGAGCCCTCCCTCAGCCGCTGGAGCGGGAGGTCCCAGACCTCCGTCTCCAGGCCGGTGCGGCGCAGCCCGGCCAGGTATTCCTCGACCGGCGTGCGGGTGTCGGCCAACCACGCCCCGACCGTCGCGACGAAGATCGGCACGTTCTCCACGGCGTCGGCGACCCGTTCGGCCTCGGCGACGCTCATCAGGTGCTCGCCGAGGCGGGCGCGCAGGTGCGCCACGCTCTCCGCCCGCTCGAACTCGTCGACGTCCACCGCCCGCGCCAGGTCGCCCCAGTCCGGGTTGCGGGTGGTGACCAGCACGTGTCCGTTGCCCTGCGGCAGGTAGGGCCGGACGTCCTCGTACTGGTCGGCGTTGTCGAAGATGAGCAGCCAGTGCGGCGGTGGGCTGCCGTCGGGGCGGCGCTCGGTCTGACCCAGCCGCTGCCGCAGGGCGCGGTTGGTCTCCGGGATCGTCGTCTGGCTCGGCAGGCCCAGCTCGTCGCTGAGCTCCGTCATGATCACGTCGACGAACTGCGGCGGGTCGGCCGCGACCCACCAGATGATGTCGTACGCGCCCCGGAACCGGTGGGCGTACTCGATGGCGAGCTGCGTCTTGCCGAGACCGGGACCGCCCCGCAGCGCGACCGGGGTGCCGCTGCCGCCCGACGCCCTCAGCTCCTCACGGAGCCGGCGCAGCAGGTCCTCGCGTCCGGTGAAGCGGGCGTTGCGGGCCGGCGCGTTGAAGACCGTCGCGCGCACCCCGGGGAAGCGGGCGGGGCGCAGGCCGGCCGCGCCCACCGTGCGTCCCACCAGCTTCAGCAGGTGGGTCGCCGCGTCCTCGGCGGTGAGGTCGTGCACGGCCGTCCAACTGCCGACCGGGACGTCCGGCACCGGCGGGGTGTCGTCGACGTGCACGGCCAGCCAGTTCGGCGCGGCCCGGTCGCCATCGGTGCCGGAGCGGGCACGCCAGGCCGCCAGGTAGGCGCGGGAGACCAGCCGGACCTCGCGGAAGGCCGTGCCCGTCTGCTCGGGTGCCGGCCCGTCCAGGGAAGCGGTGACCACCCGCAGGTCCGCAGAGTTCAACACGGCCTGCGCCCACTCCGCCCACACCTGGTCCTCGGGCACGTGCCGCAGCAGGATCAGCTCGTCCACGACCGTCGGCTTGCGTTCGAAGCGCTGCACCGTCTGGCGACGCAGTTGGTCGTCCATCCGGGGCAGGCCGGTGATCCTGCCGTTGGTGATGTGGCTGGTCAACGTCTCGTACGCGGACAGCAGGGTGGTGCGCCCGCCCGGCTCGTCGCCGAAGGTCGCCAGCGTCTCCTCGTAGGCGTAGTACGCGCGGTAGGGCACCTCGACGGTGAGCCAGTAGGCCTGCCGCTCGCTGTCGGTCATGCCGCCCGGCAGGCCGGCGAACTTCTGCATGGCCAGCGACCGCCCGGCGTCCCGCTTGCCCTTCTCCCCGTCGTCGACCCGCATCGGCACGGGGAGCACCCGCCGCGCCCGACGCCCCTCGTAGTCGCGGACCCGGGCGGCCACCGCCGCGGCGCCGTCGATGCCCTGGTCGCTGAGGGTGAAGCAGTCGACCAGGACGTCGGGCAGGTGGATGGTGCAGATCTCGGCGACGTCGCTGATCCCGGTGCGGCTGTCGATCAGGGCGTAGTCGTAGTGCCGCTTCATGTCCTCGCGCAGCGCGTCGAAGAACTGCGCCCCGCCGAGCCGGTTGTAGAAGTTGTCCCAGTTCAGGCCGGTCACGCTGGTCGCGTAGTCGGGATTGTGCCGCCCGGCCAGGAGCAGGTCGAGGCTGCCGCCGCCGGGGAACTCCCAGCTCACCGAGAACGCGTACCGGTGGACCCGCGCGTACTCCCGGTGCCAGTCGCCGGGCCGGGGGTCGGCGCCGGTCTCCTCGCGCCGGCGGGCGTTCTCCCACTCGTAGTCCAGGATCAGGTCCATGACGCCGCCGGTGGTGGCGACCTGCTCCGCGTCGAGGAACGGGGCGTAGAACCGGTGCAGGCCGGGGGACTCCAGGTCCCAGTCGGCGACGAGCACCCGCTGGCCGTTCGCGGCGAGGATCCAGGCGGTGTTGGCCAGCGCCATCGTGCGGCCCGTACCGCCCTTGTAGGAGTAGAAGGTGATGACCTGCCCTTCGCGCGATGGCGTCATCGCTCGTCCTTCCCTCGCGTCGTGTCGAACGGCCGCACCGGCGGCAGGGTCGCGCCGGATCCCGGCGGTCCGTCGAACGGCCGGGCCGGGCGCAGGCTCGGTCTCGGGGTGACCGGGCCGTCCGGCGGGTCGACCGGACCGTACCGGAGGAACTGCTTGCGCGCCTCGGTCACCAGCAGCGGGGTGCAGCGCTCGAATTCGTCGATCGCCCGCACCGGCATGACCCGGGGGAAACCGGCGGCCTGCAACGCTTCGGAGACCGACTCGGGTGCCGTCGCGCCACGCTCGTGGCCGGCGGCGATGACCAGCGGGACGACCCAGCGGGGGAGGTCGTCCAGCGCCGAACGGATGGCGGCGGCACCGGTCGCGGCGTCCACCAGCACGACGGTGGGGCTCTGCGGCGCCAGGGCCCGGGCCGCCGCCAGGTCGACGACCCGGGTGGGCAGGCCGAGCCGCTCGGCGGTCGCGGCGACGTAGTCGGCCACGGCCAGCTCGTGCTGCCCGGCGTAGGGCCGCCAGCGTGCGTGGTCGGTGAGGGTGGTGACCACCAGCGCCGGGCCGACGCTGTCGGGCACCGGGTGGCTGGACAGCGTCGCCGCCCGGGACCGGGCCAGCGGCTGCGTCTCGGTCACCGTGACGATCTGCCGCGCCAGTGCCTCGAGGACCCGCCGGTACTGGTCGTGGTAGGCGCTGAGCTTGCAGAGGGCGCGCAGGCCGTTCTCGGCGTAGTCGGCCCGGTCGCCGGCGTCCGGAACCAGGTCGAGGGCCCGGGTCGTCTCCGGCCGCTCGCCCCAGGACGGCAGCGGCAGCCACAGCACCGGCACCAGGTGCCGCTCGGCCTGCGCCGGGGCGAGCCGGGTGAGTCGGCTGCGGAACGACTCGCGTTCGCCCAGGGCCCACGCGTTGCGGAAGTAGTTCGGTGAGTGCAGCGGCACGAAGACGTGCGCGAGGCTGAGCGCGTCGGTGAGCGTCTGCCTGAGGTCGGCTCCCGGGTTGACCTGGCCGTCGAAGAAGCCGGCGTCGAGGTCGCCGCTTCTCGTGGCAGCGTGCCGGACGGCGGTGGCCAGGTCGTTGAAGAACCGGTTGACCCAGTAGTCGGTGTCCGGCCGGACACCGGCCGACAGCGGCACCGAGTGGGCGTAGCTCAGGAAGAAGTAGGTCTCCCGGCGAGATGCGCCCCGGGGCGGAACGGGGTCAGACCACGTCATGTCCGCCCTCCTCGAACGTGGTGCGCAACTGCCGCACGTCGGCCGGGACCTGTGCCTGCACCCAGTGCGTCCGATAGGCCCGGGCGACCCGCTGCGCCAGCCGCCAGACCACCGCGTCGTAGGCGGCCTTGCCGGTGTCGCCGAGGCTCAGCAGACCGTAGATGCCCTCTTCGTGGTATTGCGGAGCGATCTCCGGGGGCAGCCGGGTGGGGGTGAACATCTGCCTCCGCGACACGGCCGCCGGCAGCCGGCGACGCTCCACCAGTGACCAGTTGACCGGGATGACGGGCGTCTCCCCCGCCGACGGCTCGGCGTCCGGCCGGGTCAGTATCGGCCGGCGGGTGAACGCGTCCCACTCCCGGGCGCACCAGGCGCTGTTGAGGTAGTGCGTGGAGATCAACGGGATGAAGACCTGGCAGTGCCCGGCGGCGAAGGCGAGGTCGTCGGTCCACACCTGCCCGCCGTCGAGCATCCGGTCCATGAATCCGGCCGTGCGTCCCGGGCCGAGGCCGAGCAGCTCGACGACATGGTCGGAGAGGTCCACGAAGAGCTGGAAGACCTTCTGGTTGGTGTCCCGGGGCGCCGCGACCTGGTTCTTCTTGTGGGCGTAGCTGAGAAAGAACACGGGGGCGCTCTCGTCCTCCCAGAACGTTCCCTCTGGCAACTGAGGCTCCCGACCGGTGCGGCGACTCCCGACCGTCCACAGTATCGACCCTGCCCAACTCTCCGCTGCCCCGCCCGTCACCGCCGGTGCTCATCCATCCATCCCCGGGCGAAGTCGACGGCCACCCGGATGTCCGTGAGCCGACAGTCGGCGCCGCCGACCGGCCCGCGCCGCACCGCGCCGGCGTCCGTCAGGGCCCGGCCGATCAGCGGAAAGTCGGTGTCGTGGAGATCGAGGGCCCGGAAGTCGCGCCGGACCCGCCGCCCGGCGGCGTCGCGCACGTAGCACCGGTACGCCCGGTCGGCCGGCCGCCGGCGCAGCCGGTACTCGGCCAGGTGGAACGCCGTGCAGGCCGACCAGTCGACGCCGAGCAGCAGCACCACGGCGTCGGCGGCGTAGAGCGCGCCGAGGGGAGAGCGTTCGCCCAGGTGGCAGTCGAGGTCGTGGACGGCGGTCAGCCGGGCCGCGCCGGGACCGAGGGCGGCGAAGGAGGTCTGCGGGTGGCGGCTCCGGCACGCCCCCGGCTGCCGGCGTACGTGCTCGGCGAAGATCCCCATGCCCTCGGCGGGGCTGCGCTCCGGGTCGAACGGCGCGATGGCCGCCTCCGCCGCCGCGACCCCGGCGGCGTCCAAGCCGGCGGTCGCCACCCGGAACGCCCGCGAGGTGGTGGAGTTGCCCGCTGTCTGCGCCGGTACGACCACCGTGCCCGACGCGCCCAGCACGTCGGACAGGGCGGCCAGCAGCGCGGCGGGGCCACCCGCCACCCGACCGACGCGGGACAGGGCGCAGTGCACCAGCACGGTGGCACCCGGCCGCAGTCCCAGCGCGCGCAGGTTCGCCGTCAGCGTGTCCCGCCGGAGCGGGCCGGCGGTCACGCCCACCCGTCCACGGTGGCGCGCATCCCCCGGACGAACCGCTCGCCGGCGGCGGTCAGCGCGCCGAGGCCGAGCAGGGCGTCGAGGGCCCCGTCGGTCCAGTCCCGGTAGCGGCGGAAGTGGCCCCCGGCGGCCGGCCCGGGGCGGTGGCGCCACACGTCGGCGACCGCCAGGTGGGCGTAGACGCCGTGCAGCACACCCTCCACCGGGCGCGGGTCGTCCCGCCACGGCACGCGCAGCGTCCGGGTGTCGGCGCGGTCGAACAGGTCGCAGACGTCCAGCACCGCGCTGAGCTTGAGGTGCTGCACCTCGTGCACCAGCAGCACGGCGAGGGTGGCGTCGTCGGGTACGGCCGTGACGGCCACCGCGCCGAAGGCGGCGCCGGCGGCGGCGCTGCGGAACCGGCCGGTCGGTTCCGCGCGCAGCGGCACGACGGCCCGCAGCAGGGTCCGCACCCCCGCCGCGTAGCCGACGGCCTCGGCGTCGATCCGGCGCACCGCCCGCTCCACCTGCCGCGTCCACCGCGGCGTGGCGGCGCCGGACAGCCGCGGTTGCACCGGCAGGTCGTAGCAGTCACGGTGTGGATCGGTGTCCTCCACCAGCAGCCGGTGCCCGTCGATCCGGACGGAACGCACCGGCAGCCAGCCGTCCGGCCCGTCCTCGCCGGTCGGGTCGCCGTCGCGGTCCGCGTCGGCGGTGACCCGCCGGCCGGCGAGCCGCACGTCGCCGTCGTCGGTGACGAGCCGGACGACACCCCGCTCGCAGCCGACGGCGAGCGCGCCGAGTGTCGGCAGGCTGACCACCCCGGCGCGCACCGGGACGGGCAGGTCGGCCCGGACCCGGGCGCGGACGGCGGCAGCCGCCGCCACACAGGCCAGGTACGACAGCTCGGCCGCCCCGTCCCGGCAGCGCCCGGCCCACCGGCGCACGAAGGGGTGGGCCAGCACGGCCCGGACGGCGTCGGGGTGCGCGTCGTCCAGGTGGACCAGCAGCCGCCACCCCTCCGCCGCCACCGGGTCGCTCGCGGCCCGCTCGCTGAGCGCGACCAGCAGGGCACGCACCAGCGCCAGGTGGACGGCGGCGAGCTGCGCGGCCGAGTCCGCCGTGCCCGCGCCGGTGGCGAGGTCGTCGAGCACGCGCGGGCTGAGCTGGTCGGTGGGCCGGGCGGGCTCGTCGGCGACCGGGGCCGCCGTCACCACCCGGACGAGTTCCAGCAGGTCCGGGCAGTAGACGGACGGGTTGTCGAAGCCGCCCCCGGCGCGGTACCGGTGGGCGTAGAGCCCGCCGCCGCAGTGCCCGACCACCGGGCACGCGCGGCAGGTCGCGCAGAGACCGGCAAGACCGGTCTGCCGTACGGCGATCGCCGGGTGGGCCGCGGCGTCGTCGACCCGGTGGCGGAAGACGTCCAGGCCGGTGGCCGCCGCGCCGTCGAAGGCGGACTTGAGCGAGTCGACCTGCTCGAAGGTGCCGTCGGTCTCGACGACGACCAGGTCGGCCGGGCCGAGCCCGACCGCCTCGCTGCGGCTGCCGTGCCCGGACGCCGTGGAGAGCAGGGACTCCAGCAGGCGGATCGGCACCGGCCGCCCGTCGGCCAGCCAGCGCCGGTGGACGGCCAGCAGCCAGTCGGCGTACGGGGTGGCGAGGCCGTCGGGCCGGGCCGGCGGGTTGTCCCAGTTGGCGTGCGGCAGCAGGAAGTCGACGTGCGGCGGCTCCTCGGCCAGCAGCGCCTCGTACACCCGGATCGGGTCGTTGGCGAGGTCGACGGTGCAGAGGATGCCCGCGTAGCTGCTGCGGTACGCGGGGCTGCGCAGCAGCGACAGCGCCCGCAGCACCTGGCGGTGGCTGCTCGACCCGTTGGCGTGGCGGCGGTGCCGGTCGTTGGCGGCCCGGTCGCCGTCGAGCGAGATCCCCACCTTGACGTCGTGGGCGACCAGCACGTCGCAGGCCGCCGGGGTGAGCAGCACACCGTTGGACTGCATCCGCAGGTCGAGCCGGGCCACCGGGCCGATGACGCGCCGCAGGGTGGCGGCGGTGGAGTCGAGGCGGGCGACGCCGGCGAGCAGGGGCTCGCCGCCGTGCAGGACCACGCGCACGGCGTCGAGCCGGTGCGCCGCCGCGTGCTCCGCGATCCGCTCGGCGACGGCCGTCACCGTGGCGGGGTCCATCACCCGGGGCTGGCGCCGCCAGGACTGGTCGGGGTGTTCGTAGACGTAGCAGTGGTCGCAGGCGAGGTCGCAGCGGCTGACCAGCTTCAGCACGTACTGCGTCAGCGGGGCGACGTGCCCGGTCGGCTGCCCGTCCGGCTCAGATCGCAGAGCTGAAGGCCGCGACGTCGACACGCGCCGGCCGATCCTCCCTCCGGCCGGCCACCTGCGCGACGGACCGGGCCCGGTCGAGGGAGATCCGGCCGAGCGGGGTACGCCGGAGGTCGTCCAGTGGCGGCGGGGTCGGATCGGGCTGGCGTACGGTGCGCTCCACGTCGGTTCCCCCATTTGGAGTCGGGAGTGGACGGACGGCCGTCCACAACGACGGTCAACGACGACTATCGACGATGCTATATGGCACAACCTGTGATGTCACGGCTGCGCAGCGCCATCCTGCTCGATCATCCTGGCCATCCAGCCCTCGTTGGACAGCGAGATGACGCGCTCCGCCTCGGCGACGAACGCGTCGTCGTCGGCCCAGCCCAATCCGGCCTCGCGGACCGTGCGCAGTCGGGTCAGCTGGTCGGCGGTACGGGCGTACTCGATCTGGTGGTGCTCGTACTGCTGGGCGGAGCCGTAGCCGACCAGCGCCGTGGTCACGGCCGCCGCGACACCGATCCAGGCGGTGAGCCCGAGGTTGTCGCCGAGCACCCCGACCGTCGCGGAGACCAGGGCGGCGGCGATCGTGAGCCCCGTCGCCGCGTACCGGACCCGCTTCGCGGCGCGGGCCATCCGGCGGGCCGCCGGCAGGTAGTAGCCGTCGACCTGCCGCTGGATCCGTTCCGTCACGTACGTGGCCACGTCGGAGACCGCCGGCAGCGGACGGGCGGCCGGCGGCCCGTCCAGGGTGCGGCCGACCAGGTCGCCGGCGTCGTCCATGAGCGCGTCGAACCGGCCGAGCAGGACGGCGTCCCGGTCCGCGCCGCCGAACGGGGCGACCCCGGCGAGGTAGCGGTAGGTGTCCGCCTTCAGCGCCTCGGAGACCGAGCGGAGCCGGGTCCACGCGTGCACCGCGTCCCGGGAGGACCACCGGGCCGCCAACGGCACCACGAGCAGCGCCGCCGCCGCGACGATCGCGAGCGCCCGGCCCGCACCGGGGTGGGCGTGCCCGAGCTGGTTGGCGAGGGTGCCGCACACGGCGGCCCCCACGGTGAGCGCGGCGATGGTCAGCCGTGCACGGGTGATCGCACGCTTGGCCTCGCCGGACGCCCGTGACCAGGCAGCCTGCCGCTGCCAGACCGTCGCGACCGCTGCCGGAACATCGAAGTTCGCCACGATCCGATGGTAGGACGGCCGCGCCCGCGCCAGGGGACCCGAGGCGCCGCCGACCGGCGGCGGGTCAGTGGGGCAGGAAGCTGTCGTACGCCTCGTCGTACCAGTCGGCCTCGTTGTGCCGGCGGATCGTGCCGTTCACCCGGGTCAGCATCAGCCAGTTGTCGTTGAGCACCAACGCCGCGTCCTCGGGCCGGCTGGCCAGCACCCGGCCCACGGTCCGCAACATGCGCGGCCGGCCCTTGTCCATCAGCGTGTCCTTTTGCATGTGAAAGTCGATGTCGACGTAGGTCGCCGGCTCCCACTCCCACACGACACCGCCGTCGTCCTCGGCCCCGTAGTAGCCCTGGCTACCGGCGACGATGCTGACGGCGTATCCGCACTCCTCGTTCAGGTCGGCGCTGAGCATCCTGTCGCCGGAGTACGTCGTCGTCTCGGTCGCCTCGGGGGCGACCAGCGCCGCCAACTGCTCCAGCGGGACGTCGCCCGCGAGCGTCAGTCGGTAGGTGATGGACATGTATTCGGCCTTCCTCAGTCCCGCCGCACGATCTCGACGATCGTGCCGCTCCGTGTGACCGCCACCAGCTCCTTCAACGCCGGTACCGGCCAGTCGCCGAACTGCTTGTGCAGGGCGGCGAGGTCTCCGCGCCAGTCCTGGAGGTTCAGCATCACGCGCTGGGTCTGCTGCCGCTGGACCTTCTTGGTCACCGCGCTCCAGACGGACCGTGGTGGCGCTGAGGAGGTGGGAGCGTAGCAATCGAAGACGAGCCCCTCGATCAGGTAATCCGGTGATCTGTTCTGATCGACGACGTCGCCGCTGTTCAGTCGCGCATGCATGATCTCCTGCCGTGTCGGGTTCTGGTGCACCCGGTAGCCCTGGTAGGCGACCTTGTCGGCGGCCTCGTTCTCCAGTTCCAGGCTGCGGCGTTCCGTCGGTCTCTCGTTGGCCGGGATTCGGGTGCGTGGTCCGGTCGGTGCGCCGCCGGAGGTGCCGGTGGCGGGCCTGGTCCAGGGCGCAAAGCCGTGCCTGGGGCCCTCATACCCAGGGTCGTGGTCGGCGGTGTCGGTGTCGTTTGCCGAGGAGGCGGTGGGGTCGGGGTCTGCGGTGGTGGGGCTGGTCGGGGTGGGGCCGCCAGCCCCGGTCAGTTTCCCGCCGACCCCAGTTGCCGGGCCTCGGCGATCGCCGTCTCGACCGCCTGCCGGGCGGTGGCGGTGCGTTGGACGACCAGCGTCAGGACCTGCGTGATCTGTTCCAGGGACTGGAGGAGGGGTCCGGGTTGGCCGCCGTGCAGGACGGTGGTGACGAGTTGTCGTGTCTGGCCGACCTGGGCGATGGTGGCGGCGGCGGTGTCGCGGATGTCGTCGACGGCGTGGTGCACGGGTGTCAGGCCGGTGATCGTCTCGTGTGGGCTGGCTTCCTGTGGGACGGCCGCGGTGCTCTTCGTGGCCTCGCCGATCGTGGTCGCGAGGCTGCCCAGGCCGCCCCGGACGGTTGCGATGCCGTCGCGTACGCGGGTGAGGCCCGCCGCCACGGCGGCGAAGCCGGCGCCGGCGGCGCGCAGGGCCACCTCCTGGGCCTGGTTGTCGGCGGCGGACGCCAGTGTCTGCGCCCTGTCGACGCCGGTCGTCAGCGCGCGCAGTTCCCCGGTGATCTTCTCGATGTGTGACACGCGGCCGACTTCCCCCGATCGACGACGGTGCGGTACCCGAAGCTGAAACCTAGCGACAACCGCCCCGGGCCACCAGAGAGTTCGGTCCGGGGCGGATCAGTCGGCCCGGTGCAGCGGTCCCCACTCCGCCGACGCCTGCGCCTCGACCACCCGGTCCGCCTCCCGCAGCGCCCGCTCCGACACCCACGCGATCGGCCGGCGGCACCGCACCAGCGGCTCGTTGTCCGGTCCCCGGCCGCGCTGCTCGCCGGCCAGCACCCAGGGACGTACGCCCGGGCCGCGTAGCCGGCGCAGGTGGCAGTAGTCGTAGAGCCGGCGGGCCACCCAGAGCCGCAGCGGCCGATCACCCCACCACGACTCGACGGCGAGCGGATTGGCGGAGAGGCCGGGCAGGTCGATGCCGGTCAGCGCGTCCTTGCTGGACTGCCCGGACCCGTGCTCGCCGGACAGGTCGACGCCGGGACCGCGGGACCACCGGACGTACAACTGCTCGCCGGGGGCCGCCTTCCGCAGCAGGTCGACGAGCTGGTCAAGCTCGTCGACGACCGGCATCACCGCCTCGTACCGGACCACACCCATGTGTTCCAGATGCCCCGCCCGGAGCCACTCATTCATCCCCGCTGCGACCGCTCCGCACGATCCGGCCCGGTACCGGAGCAAGGTCCCCGGTCCCGGGCCGGACGCCGGTCGTACGACCGCTTCAGGCCGGCGTGGCCGTGGCCTTGCGGTGCCGCTCGGCCCGGCGGCGCACCTGCGTGTACGCGCTGGTCAGCCCCATCGCCCGGCGGACCTCGACGAGCGTCTGCCGCACCTCGTGGCGGGTCCGTTCCGTGCCCTCGAAGATGAGTTGGTCGACCAGCCCGGGCTCGGCCTCGATCCGGGCCCGGCGCTCCCGGATCGGGTCCAGGAACCGGTCGAGCGCGACGGCCAGTTTCTCCTTCACCTCCACGTCGCCGACCCGCCCGGCCCGGTAGCGCTCCTTGAGGTCGTCGACCTGCGCCCGATCGGGGTTGAAGATGTCGTGGTACGCGAACACCGGGTTTCCCTCGACGGTGCCGGGCACGTCGGCGCGGATCCGGTTCGGGTCGGTGTACATGCCCATCACCGCGCGGCGGACCGTCGCCGAGTCGGCGGAGAGCGCGATCGTGTTGCCCAGGCTCTTGCTCATCTTCGCCCCGCCGTCCGTGCCGACCAGAGTCGGCGTCTCGGACGCGATCGTCTCGGGCACGGGGAACACCTCCCCGTAGAGGTGGTTGAAGCGCCGGGCGATCTCCCGCGTCACCTCCACGTGCGCCGCGTTGTCCTTGCCGACCGGAACGACCTGTCCCTTCACGCAGAGGATGTCGGCGGCCTGGAGCACCGGGTACCCGAGCAGGCCGTACGGCATCTCCTCCTTGCCGGCGTCGCGCGCCATGTCCTTGAGCGAGGGCACGCGTTCCAGCCGGGGCACCGTGACCAGGTTCTGGAAGAGGGTGTTCAGGTCGCCGACCTCCGGGATGGCCGACTGGAGGTAGAAGGTGGCACGCTGCGGGTCGACGCCGGCGGCCAGGATGTCGGTGACCATCTCCCGGGCGTTGCCCGCGACCCGCTCGATGTCCTCGCGGGTGTTCCGCGTGGTGAGCATGTGCAGGTCGGCGATGATGAAGAAGCTCTCGTAGCGCTGGTGCAGCCGCACCCGGTTGGCGATGCTGCCGACGTAGTGGCCGAGGTGCAGCCGCCCGGTGGGGCGGTCCCCGGTGAGCATCCGTGCAACGGACATGGTGGTACGCCTTTCGTGCCTGGTGGACGAGGGTGTGCGCGGGCGCGCGTCGACCGGGGAGGTCATCCCGGGCCGGTCAGGGTCGGCTCAGTGAGCCGAACGCCATCGCGCGCCGTCGCGGAACCGCAGTCCACCGGCACGAAGTACGTCGATCATCCGCTCGCGGCCGTCGTCGGAGCGGGTGGGAGAGAGGGTCACGACACCGAGCGGGAGGCCGTCGACCGGGTCGACGACCTCCGGCGCGTAGCTGATCGGCCGGACCATGCCCCCACGGTAGCGGGTCCGACCGTTTTCCGTGCCCGCGCTCAGCCCTGCCGGTAACTCTCCCGGTAGTAGTCGCCGATCCGGTCCCGGTAGCCGGGCTCGCCGTACGCGTCCGGGTCGAAGGCCGGTGACTCCTTGACCTGCTCGCGGGTGCGGTCCAGGTGCACCGTGCGGTCCAGGTGGTCCACCCGCGTCACCGTGCCGGCCGGCAGCAGGACCTTACGGCCGAAGATCCACGGTCCGGTGTCCACCACCAGCCAGCGGGCGTCGGTGTCGTCGCTGGCCTCGTCGACCGAGCCGATCCGCCCGTCGATGGCCTCCACCCGGTAGCCGACCAGGTCGAGCGGGGTGCCGGGGCCGGGGGCGTCCGGTCCGTCGCCGCCGGGCTCCGGCCCGTCCGGTGGGGCGGAGTCGGGGCTAACCCCGGAGTACCCGCCGGCGAGGGCGGACGGGTCGCGCCAGGCCCAGGGATTGAACGTCGACGCCTGCACGGGTCACCTCCGATGACGGTCTGCGCCGGTCCCGGAACCCAGTGCCCCGCCCGCGCCCCCGGGAAACAACACGGCAATTCTCAGTTCACTGGAATGTCTCGGTGCGAAGTACGTCATACTCGCCGACCGTCGATGAATGGTGCCGCTGTGCCGCAGGTGGTGGCGACGGGAAATGGGCAGCACACATTCGGCGGGGATGCGGAGTGTCCACCCGGCACATTCGTTCCGTCACCGTGAGACGGCCATTCTGGTGACGCATCTGCCGCAGAGAAAGGGGGACACGGATGTACCGCACCATTCGTCGGCTCGGGGTCGTGCTAGCCGTCGCGTTCGGGCTGGTCGCCGGGGCCGGCGCCGCCGCGCAGGCGGCCGTCGTCAATCCGGTCACGCCGCAGTCGCTCTGCGGGCTCGGATACACGGTCCTGGACCAGGACCCGATCCGGCACGCGGAGACCGGGGCCCGGCTCGGCACCGTCTACCTGCTGCACAACCCGATGGTCGGCTACGGCTGCACGGTCACCGTCAAGTCCGCCTACGCGGGGACGCTGACCCGCACCCAGGTGTACCTCGCCGCCCAGTACCTGCCCACCCAGACCGACGACGGCGACAAGCTCTGGGCGGCCGGACCGGCCCGGGCGTACGTCAAGGGCGGTTGCATCATCTGGGGCGGTTTCATGGCCGACCCGAGTGGCGTGATCCATTACCACGACCGGGCGAACCCCGCGATCGGTGGCATCGGCACCTGCTTCTGAGGAGTGGTTCGGGAGGTCCGCGATCATGCGGGCCTCCCGTTTCCGGAATCCCCTCCGATTCCGCCACCGCAGTTCCGAAATGGCGAAAGAAACGGTCACTGCTCACCGCCCTCTTCGACCTTCGGCGCCGCCGCGCGTCCGCCCTTCGGGCCGGCCGTGGTCGGACTCTCGCCGCGCTCCGTCCGCCTGTCGCGCTTCGACCGGGGCACGCGCGACGACCGCAGGGTGTGCGAGTGGAGCCCGCGCCGCGGTCGGCGTACGTGCTCGCCGCCGGCGCCGGGAAGCCGGCAGCGCAGCGATCCGCCGGGCCCGGCCTGCGCCACCCGGTCACCCCCCGGCAGCTCCGTCACCCTGACCCGTCGACGACGCCGGCCCCCGGCTCCCGATCACGCGCCACCGGTTCCGCTGCGGTCGGTGCCGACGGTGACAGACCCCGTGACAGCCCCACTGACCTGCACCTCGGACACCGGCCGGCCGACCGGCCCGCCAGGTCGCGCTGGCATACTCGGCAGCCATGGTGCTGTCGCGCGGCTGGGCGCTCTTCCTCACCGGGGTCGGAATCTGGACCTGGGTGATCTGGCCGAGGTTCGCCGTCGCCATCTGGAAGGACCCGCGGTCCTGGTCCACCGGCACGATCGGGGAGTTCCCGGCCACCGGCTTCCTCTGGATCCATGCCCTGCTGATCGCGGCGTCCCTGCTCATCGGCACCACCGTGGGTGTGCTCGGCGTCCGGGCGTGGCGGGCGGCCGGCCGGCGCGCCGACCGCCAGGCACCCTGACCGACGCCACCGACCACTCCACCACCCACTGGAGTGCACCGCCGCCGGGCCACTCCACCGGCCCCACCGGGTGCCGCGGGTGCGGACCTTCGGCAGGCGGCGACGCTGCCCGTGGCGGTGCCCTGCCACTGGGACGGAAGCGTCGCACCGGCGCTGAGCAGGGCACATAGCGAGCGGGAAATGATGTGACCGGGGACGCCACCCCCGGATTTGACGTTCAAACCCGCAGACGCGTAACTTTCTCTCTGCCAGCGCGGAACGGGGCAAACAGGGCGAAAGTCCTGGGTGCCGAACCGGACTGGCGCCGGGTCGGACGGGCCGAAATCCCGGACGACACGGTCCCGGGCGGGGCTCGCCGGATCTGCCGCGAGGCGGATTTGGCGCAGCGAAGCCGACCGGGTAAGGTTCACGGCCGGCAGGGAACCGGGCGAGCTCGCGGGAAACCGCAGAGCGGCCGGTCTGCCAAATCCGATGATCAACGCGGCGGTTCGCTGCTGCGTGTGCTCGTCGGAGCCAACCCGTACGAAGCACGACAGACCGGGACAAACGGTTTGACACGGCGGAGACGGTGAGGTAACGTAGTAAAAGTGCCCGGCGCGAGAGCGGCGGGTGCGGCGAACGAAATGCCCCGGGTCGGGGGCTCCACGGTGTGGGGTTTCCGGGCGGTGTGTGGTTGTTCTTTGAGAACTCAACAGGGTGCTTGATAAGCCAGTGCCAAATTGATTTATACCCCGGACTGGTCAGGCTTCGGTTTGGCTG
>NZ_JBEYRY010000003.1:0-28028 GCF_040704175.1 Micromonospora sp. NPDC047812
TTCTTGCCCTGGACGCTGAGGGCGTTGCGGGCGGCGGCGGGGCCGCAGTAGTAGAAGTTGGGCTGGGCTTCGTAGCGCACGCCCAGCTCACGCTCGCCGCCCTTGCGGTCCTGGCTGACCGTCGTGGTGGGCTTGGTGTCGGCGGGGGCGGCGTAGGCGGTGGTGACGGGGCCGGCGATGGCGCCACCGGCGAAGGCGAGCCCGGCAGCGGTCAGGGCGGTCTTACGCAGCATGTCGGTACGCATGGTGATGGCACCTTTCGATCGGGGGTGCGCGGACGCGCGGGGGAGCGGCGTGCCGCGAAGGGGAAGTCAGAACGGATCGCTCCTGCGGCGGGGGGCCTGCTCGGGCGTCCGGGATGCCTCAACGACCCGGGTCGGCCAGCCATTCCGCCAGCCGGTCGGGCCACCCCGTGGCGCGGGGGAGCGCCGTGGGTATGCCATGTTCAACGACCCGCGCCGGCCCCACGATTCCGCCGACCGGGTGGCGCCGACCACGGGACGCACCGGACGGCGGCTACGCCGGGGCACGTATTCGGACATCCGGAACCGGACAAACATGGGCGTGACTTCGCAGTTCGCTGCCATCGGTCAGTGCGGTGAGCATGGGGTGGCGAGCGCGCTGTCGAGCTGATGTCGTAAACGGCTCACGCTGCCGCGCCGGCACGAACCGCACGACACCCGGGGCGAGCGGGAGCCGGCCCGGGCGACTCCTCCCCACGTCGGCGGCTCGCCTCCCCGGACGCTCCGGGCCGGGACATCGCTGAATCGTCTACGACATCAGCTCGACAGCGCGCGCGGAGCCCACCCGGCGCCGCCATGCCCGCGTGCCCGCCAGCAACCGATCGGGGCGTTGGGCGCAGGCTCAGGCGGACGGGGTGGACGCGGCGGTCGGGGCGCAGGCGGTTTCGCCCGACGCGTCGCCCGGCGTCGCACGGCAGGTGTCGGTCGACTCCCTCGCCCCGCGGGAGCTGACCGCCACTCGACCGGATGATCGGCGGCATCGCCGACGGGTCACTGCCGTCGGTTGCCGGCCTCCTCTGGGCCGGTCCGGGCGGGAACCGAGGTTTGTGGCCCGGCGGGAGTCGGCCGCTGCGCCTGGGCGGGGATCGCCGTGTGTGGCCCGGTGGGAGTCGGCCGCTGTTCCTGGGCGGGGATCGCCGTGTGTCGCGCGGCGGGAGCCGGCCGCTCGGCGGGCCAGGAGATCTCCGGCGAGCGGTGGAAGGCCGTGCCGGCCGCGGTCCAGCGCGGGCCGTGCCCAGCCAGCCGGTCGCGGAATCCGGCCCAGTCGTGCGTCGCGCGGGGCGACCAGCCCAGCTCGGCGATCGCGGGCAGGCGCGGGAAGAGCATGAACTCGACCTCGGCCCGCGAGGTGACCGACTCGGTCCACAGCGGCGCCTCCACGCCGAGCACCGCGTCGGCCGGTACGCCGGCCAGGTGGGTGCCGGGATCCCAGTCGTACGCCCGCCGCACGTCGATCAGGCCGGCCCAGTCGTGCCCGATGGGGGTGTCCGGGGCGTACTTCATGTCGAGGTAGGCGTGGTTGCCGGGGGAGAGGACGAGCCGCGCCCCCCGCTGGACTGCGTCCGCCGTGACCGGGTCCTCGCCCTTGGTGCCCCACCACTGGAGCACCCGCCCCTCGGCGTGCGCGGCGGGCGCGATCTGGTGCCAGCCCACCACCGTCTTGCCGGTCGCGGCGACGATGCGCTGGGTCCGCTCGATGAAGGTCGCGTATGCGTCGGGGCGCACCTTGAACGCCTCGTCGCCCCCGATGTGCAGCCACGGCCCGGGAGTGAGCGCCGCGATCTCGCCCAGCACGTCGGCGACGAACTCGTACGTCCGCTCGTTGGTGGGGTCGACGTAGCTGAAGCCGACGTCGGTGCCGGTGTACGGCGGCGGCGCGATGCCGTCCGGGGCCAGCTCGCCGTACGCGGTCAGCGCGGCGTTGGTGTGCCCCGGCAGGTCGATCTCCGGCACCACGGTGACGTGCCGCTCGGCGGCGTAGGCCACGATCCGCCGGTAGTCGTCGCGGCTGTAGTGCCCGCCCGGACCGCCGCCCACCTCGCTCGCCCCGCCGACCTGCGTCAGCCGCGGCCAGGAGTCGACCGCGATCCGCCAGCCCTGATCGTCGGTGAGGTGCAGGTGCAGGTGGTTGAGCTTGTAGCGGGCCAGGTGGTCGATCACCCGCAGCACGTCGGGTACGCCGAAGAAGTGCCGGGCGACGTCGAGCATCGCCCCCCGGTAGGGGAACCGGGGGCGGTCGGTGATCGAACCGCCGGGCACCGCCCAGCGTTCGGCGACCGGCACCGGGCTCTCGATGGCGGCGGGCAGGAGCTGCCGCAGCGTCTGTGCGCCGTGGAAGAGCCCGGCCGGCGTGGCGGCCTCGATCCGTACGCCGTCGGATGTCACGTCGAGCCGGTAGCCCTCGGGGCCGAGGTCGTCGGAGGCGGCCAGCGCCAGCGTGATGTCGCCGGCCGGCTCCCGCCGGGTGGCGTCGGTCACCGGCAGCGGGTAGCCGGTGGCCGGCCGGAGCAGGGCGGCGAGCTGCCCGGCGACGGCGCGGGCGGCGTCGTCGGGGCTCACCCGGATCGCCGCGTCGGGAGTGAGGACGAAGTCGGCGCCCGGGACCGGCGCGACCCGCTCCGGGGCGGGCACGACGTCGCCCAGCCGGACCCGGGCCGGCGGGGCGGGCAGGTCGTCGGCGGCCCCGGTCGGCGGGACGGGCAGGTCGTCGAGGGTCCCGGTCGGCGGGGCGAGCAGGTCGTCGGCGGCCCGGGCCGCCGCCCGGGCCAGCTCGGCGGCGGTCGGTTCGTGGACCGGCAGGTCGTGGTGCGCGGGGGCCGGCTCGTCCACCCCGGCGGCGCGGGACGGGTCGAGCGGCTCCGGGGCGGCGGTGGGAACGGCTGGCACGGCGTCGGCTCCGAGGGGTGTATTTGCGGCGGTTATGGCAAAGGTGAGGTTCACCGAAAAGCGTGCGGCCAAGAATACGAGGCGAGGCGTGAAATGCGTGATCGTGCGCGTGGAAGCGTTCCCAAAAACCCGTACGAACGCGGATAGTCGTGATAGCTGTGCCTATTGTCACCGAACGGTCCCGGGCCACACGAAGTTCGCTTAGCCTTCGCCCACCGGCCGGCTTGGCACCGGGATTGCCGGTGGTCCATCCCGGGGTATGAGAGCAACTGAACCTTCGTTAAGTGTCGGACCGGCGCGCGTGGGAGGGCTCTGGTGGCAACGCAGGAGACGGTGGAACACAAGTACGTCTACGCCTTCGCCGAGGGCAACAAGGATCTCAAGGAACTGCTCGGCGGCAAGGGGGCCAACCTGGCCGAGATGACCAATCTCGGCCTGCCGGTCCCACCGGGCTTCACGATCACCACGGAGGCCTGCAAGGCGTACCTCGCCACCGGGGAGGAGCCCGACGGCCTGGCCGGCCAGATCGCCGCGCACCTCGCGTCGCTGGAGCAGGCGATGGGCAAGCGCCTCGGTGACCCGGAGGACCCGCTGCTGGTGTCCGTGCGCTCCGGCGCCAAGTTCTCCATGCCCGGCATGATGGAGACCGTCCTCAACGTCGGCCTCAACGACCGCAGCGTCCAGGGGCTCGCCCGACAGGCGGGCGGCGCGGACCAGCAGGCCACCGGCGGCGCGGACCGGTTCGCCTGGGACTCCTACCGACGCCTGATCCAGATGTTCGGCAAGACGGTGTGCGAGGTGCCGGGCGAGGAGTTCGAGCACGCGCTCGACGACGCCAAGCGGGCCAAGGGCACCGGGAACGACCTCGATCTCGACGCCGACGACCTGCGGGGGCTGGTCGACGCGTACAAGAAGATCTTCTTCAAGCACACCGGCCGGGAGTTCCCGCAGGAGCCGCGCGAGCAGCTCGACCTGGCCATCCGCGCGGTCTTCGAGTCGTGGAACGCCGAGCGCGCGGTGCTCTACCGCCGCCAGGAGCGGATCCCGGCCGACCTGGGCACCGCGGTCAACGTGGTGGCGATGGTCTTCGGCAACCTCGGCCCGGACTCCGGCACCGGCGTCGCGTTCACCCGCGACCCCGCCAGCGGCGCCCAGGGCATCTACGGCGACTACCTGGCCAACGCCCAGGGCGAGGACGTGGTCGCGGGCATCCGCAACACCGTGCCGTTGCAGGAGCTGGAGCGGCTGGACAAGAAGTCCTACGACGAACTGCTCGGCATCATGGCCCGGTTGGAGGGCCACTACAAGGACCTCTGCGACATCGAGTTCACCATCGAGCGCGGCAAGCTCTGGATGCTCCAGACCCGCGTCGGCAAGCGCACCGCCGCCGCGGCGTTCGTCATCGCCGGGCAGCTCGTCGACGAGGGCCTGATCGACCTCGACGAGGCGCTGCACCGGGTCAACGGCGCGCAGCTCGCCCAGCTGATGTTCCCGCGGTTCCGGCTCGACCACGAGTTCCAGCCGGTGGCCAAGGGCATCGGGGCGTCGCCGGGCGCGGCGTCGGGCAAGGTGGTCTTCACCTCCGCCCGCGCGGTCGAACTGGCCGCCGAGGGGGAGTCGGTGATCCTGGTCCGGCGCGAGACCAACCCCGACGACCTGAACGGCATGATCGCCGCCCAGGGCATCCTCACCTCGCGCGGCGGCAAGACCAGCCACGCCGCCGTGGTGGCGCGGGGGATGGGCAAGACCTGCGTCTCCGGCGCCGACGAGATCGACGTTAACGTCCCGCAGCGCCGCTTCGTCGTCGGCGGGCAGACCGTCGTCGAGGGCGACATCGTCTCCATCGACGGCACCACCGGCAAGGTCTACCTCGGCGAGGTGCCGGTCATGCCGTCGGAGGTGGTGCAGTACTTCGAGGGCAGTCTCGACCCCGAGCACGTCGACAACGCGCTGGTCCGGGCCGTACACCGGATCATGTCGCACGCCGACGCCAGGCGGCGGCTGGCGGTGCGCACGAACGCCGACACCGGCGCGGACGCCGCCCGGGCCCGGCGCTTCGGCGCGGAGGGCATCGGCCTCTGCCGCACCGAGCACATGTTCCTCGGCGACCGGCGCGAGCTGGTCGAGCGGCTGATCCTGGCCCGCGACAACGCGGAGCGGGAGGCCGCGCTGGCCGCGCTGCTGCCGTTGCAGCGCGCCGACTTCGAGGAGATCTTCCGGGAGATGGACGGGATGCCCGTCACCGTCCGGCTGATCGACCCGCCGCTGCACGAGTTCCTGCCCCCGCTGGAGCAGCTCGCGGTCAACGTGGCGGTCGCCCAGGAGCGCGGCGAGGACGTGGCGCAGGAAGAGGCGCTGCTCGCCGCCGTCCGGCGGATGCACGAGGAGAACCCGATGCTGGGTCTGCGCGGCGTCCGCCTCGGCCTGGTCATCCCCGGCCTGTTCGCCATGCAGGTCCGGGCGATCGCGGAGGCCGCGGTCACCGTCACCCGCAGCGGCGCGGTGGCCAGGCCGGAGATCATGGTCCCCCTGGTCGGCGCGGTGCAGGAGCTGGAGACGGTCCGCGCCGAGGCCGAGAAGATCATCGCCGAGGTCGTCGGGGACAGCGGCGTCGAGGTGCTGATCGGCACGATGATCGAGGTGCCCCGGGCGGCGCTGACCGCCGGCCAGATCGCCGAGGCGGCGCAGTTCTTCTCCTTCGGCACCAACGACCTGACCCAGATGGGCTGGGGCTTCTCCCGCGACGACGTGGAGGGCGCGTTCTTCTGGCGCTACCTGGAGCTGGGCATCTTCGGCATCTCGCCGTTCGAGTCGATCGACCGCGACGGCGTGGGCCGGCTGGTGCGCATCGCCGCGGAGGAGGGCCGGGCGGCCCGGCCGGAGCTGAAGCTCGGCGTCTGCGGCGAGCACGGGGGCGACCCGGAGTCGGTGCACTTCTTCCACGAGGTCGGCCTGGACTACGTGTCCTGCTCGCCCTTCCGGGTGCCCGTCGCCCGGTTGGAGGCCGGCCGCGCGGCGGTGCAGACGGACGGCTCCGACAGCCGCTGACGCGGACGGTACGACAGGCCGGCGGCGGACCCGGGGGAGCGGATCCGCCGCCGCTGCCGTGCGGGCGGCCCGTGCCGGCGCGACCGCACCGTGGGTCGGGAGTCGGGAGTCGGTCGCGACCGGCTCCCGGAGGTTGCTCAGACCGGCGGGCGGCGCCAGGTGTGGGGCGTGACGCGTCGGGGCAGCCTGCCGCCCGAGGTGCGGGCCGTGAGCCGGGCATGCGCCTCGGGCACCGTCGCCGCCCCGATCAGGCGGTTGGCGTCCAGCACCGAGCCGGTGCGTCGGGCCACCGCCCGCGCGTCGGCATGCAGCTCCTCCAGGTCGGCGCCGGCGTCGGCGACCAGCGTCAACAGGGCGTTGCGCCCGGCGGGATAGGTGACGACGGCGCCGGTCGAGGTGCGGACCACCGATTCCCGGAACTCGCCGTGCCGCACGGTGTCGGCCACCCGGTGGCCGAGGCCGAAGCTGGCCGCCGCGAGCGCCGCCAGGTGGGTGGCGTCCGTCGTCGGCAGGTCGCTGGAGATCAGCAGCCCGTCGGTGCCGGCCAGCACCGTGCCCGCCACCTCCGGGCGGCGCCGGCGCAGCTCCGACAGTTCCGTTCCCATCATCGTGTCCGCGTTCACGGGCGTCTCCCCACCGTCGGGCCCTCAGCCTGGTCACGTTCCGCGCTGGGAACGCTACCGGCGGCCATGCCGGACCGCGATCCCGTAACCGTCGGCGATCGGTCGACAACTCTCGACTGTTCGGAGGTTGCGTAGCCCTCGGTCGCGCGCCGGCGGCGCGCCGTTCGCGGCGCGCGGGCGTAACCTGATCGGCATGAGCAGCGCCTGGGAGAGCCTGACCGTCGACGCCCGGGACCCCGCCCGGCTCGCCCGCTGGTGGGCCGAGGCGCTGGGCTACCAGGTGGTCAACGAGCAGCCGGACGAGGTGGAGATCCGCCGGTCCGCCGACCGGCTGCCGGGCATCGTCTTCGTGCCGGTGACCGACGACAAGACGACCAAGAACCGGCTGCACATCGACCTGCGTCCCGACGACCAGGAGGCCGAGGTCGAGCGGCTGGTCGACATGGGGGCCCGGCACGTCGACGTGGGGCAGGGCGACGGCGGGTGGACCGTGCTGGCCGACCCGGAGGGCAACGAGTTCTGCGTGCTGCGGCAGCGTGAGGACTGAGCCTCCCGGGCCGGACGGTCCGGACGTCGCCCGCTGGGTCGACGAGCCGCCGAAGGACACCGGGTACGGGCGGTCGGCGTACGAGCGGGACCGCGCCCGGGTGCTGCACTCGGCGGCGTTCCGGCGGCTGGCCGCGAAGACCCAGGTGCACACGGCCGGCACGGACGACTTCCTGCGTACCCGGCTGACCCACTCGCTGGAGGTCGCGCAGATCGCCCGGGAGATGGGGGCCCGGCTGGGCTGCGACCCGGACGTGGTCGACACGGCGGGGCTGGCCCACGACCTCGGTCACCCGCCGTTCGGGCACAACGGCGAGGACGCGCTGGACGACCTCGCGGCCGGGTGCGGCGGCTTCGAGGGCAACGCGCAGACGCTGCGGGTGCTGACCCGGCTGGAGGCCAAGGTGGTCGCCCCGGACGGGAGGTCCGCCGGCCTCAACCTGACCCGCGCCTCGCTCGACGCCGTGAGCAAGTACCCGTGGTCCCGCCGCCGGGAGCAGCGCAAGTTCGGGGTGTACGACGACGACCTCCCGCTCTTCGCCTGGCTGCGCACGGGCGGCCCGGGTGACGACCGGCGCTGCCTGGAGGCGCAGGTGATGGACTGGGCCGACGACGTCGCGTACTCGGTGCACGACGTCGAGGACGGCATCCACGGCGGGTACGTGGCCCTGCGTACGCTGCTGCGCGACCCCGAGGAGCGGGCCGCGCTCTGCGCCGACGTCGCCGCCACCTACTCCGGCGAGTCCCCGGCCGACCTCGGTGACGTGCTGCTGGAACTGCTCGACGACCCGGTGCTCGCCCCGCTGGCCCGCTACGACGGCAGCCATCGCGCGCAGGCGGCGCTGAAGGCGACCACCAGCGTGCTGACCGGCCGCTTCGTCTCGACCGTGGTGGCGGCCACGCAGGAGCGGTACGGCCCCGGGCCGCACCGCCGCTACGCCGCCGACCTGGTGGTGCCCCGGCGGATCCGGGCGCGGTGCGCGCTGCTCAAGGGCATCGCGCTGCGGTACGTGATGCGTCGCCCGGGCGCGGAGGACCGCTACCGGCGGCAGCGGGAGGTGCTGGCCGAGCTGGTGCACGCCCTGGCCGACCGGGCGCCGGACGGGCTGGATCCCGTCTTCGCCCCGCTCTGGTCGGCCGCGCCGGACGACGCGGCCCGGCTCCGGGTGGTGATCGACCAGGTCGCCTCGCTGACCGACCCGGCGGCCGTCGCCTGGCACGCGCGGGTGGTGCGCGGTGGGCGCGGGCACCGGCCGACGGCGGATGGGGGATGGGCTACCGCGCAAACTTAGGCTAACCTAACCGGCATGACGGAGCGCCCCATCAAGGTCACCACCGCCCGGGTACTGCGCACCGAGCGGCCCACCCCCCACGTCGTCCGGCTGGTGCTCGGGGGTGAGGAGCTGACCGGCCTGCCGGTGGGCGAGTTCACCGACCACTACATCAAGATCGTCTTCCCGGCGCCGGGGACGGAGTATCCGATCCCGGCGGATCTCAACGTGATCCGCCGCGACCTGCCCCGGGAGCGGTGGCCCCGGCTGCGCGCGTACACGGTGCGGGCCTGGGACGCGGCGGCCGGCGAAATGACCGTCGACATCGTCCACCACGGCGACGTGGGGGTGGGCGGGCCGTGGGCGGCCGCGCTGCGCCCCGGCGACCCGGTGCCCTTCGTCGGCCCCGGCGGGGACTACGCCCCCAGCCCCGACGCCGACTGGCACCTGCTGGTGGGCGACGAGAGCGCGCTGCCGGCCATCGCCGCCGCCCTGGAGCGGCTGCCCGCCGGCGCCCCGGCCACCGTCTTCGTCGAGATCGCCGACCCGACCGAGGAGCAGCCGCTGGCCAGCCCGGGCGCGGTGCGCCTGACCTGGCTGCACCGGGGCGACCGCCCGGTCGGGGAGGCCCTGGTCGCGGCCGTCCGCGCCCTGGAGTTCCCGCCCGGTGACGTGCAGGCCTTCGTGCACGGCGAGGCCACCTTCGTCAAGGAGCTGCGCCGCCTGCTCCGCATCGAGCGCGGCGTTCCCCGCGAGCGGCTCTCCATCTCCGGCTACTGGCGCCGGGGCCTGGACGACGAGGGCTGGCGCGCCAGCAAGCCCGACTGGAACCGGCAGGTGGAGGCCGAGGAGGCCGCCGCCGTCCCGGCCTGACCGGCCGCCGCTCCTGCCCGGCCTGACCGGCCGCCGCCGCGCCTGACGCCGACGTCCCGCCACCTGCCGCCACGCCCGGCCGGTCGTCGCCCCGTCCACGCGCCGGGCAGGTTGGCCCGATATCGCCGTGTGCCGCCCCACTGCCCAGCAGGATGGGCAGGGGGTGGCCATGAGCGGGCAGGCACGGGACCGGGCGCAGGCCGTGGGCCGGATCGACCGGACGGTGCTGGCGCTCAGCGTCGGCGGCGTCCTGGCCGTGGTGGCGTGGGGCGTGCTGGCCCGGGGCTCCCTGGCCGGCTTCGGCGAGTCGGGCCTGGCCTGGGCCATCGACACCTTCGGCTGGTTCTTCGTGGTGGCCGCCGACGCCTTCCTGGTGCTCTCGGTGGTCATCGCCGTGACGAAGTTCGGCCGGATCCGGCTCGGCGCCGACGACGACGAACCGGAGTTCAGCACGCTGGCCTGGGTGGCCATGATGTTCAGCACCGGCATGGGGATCGGCCTGGTCTTCTACGCCGTCGCCGAGCCGATCGAGCACTACGGCGCCCCGCCGCCGGCCAGCGGCGTCGCGCCGAACACCGGGGCCGCCGGTGCGGCGGCGATGCAGTACACGCTCTTCCACTGGACGCTGCACCCGTGGGCGATCTACGCGGTGGTGGCGCTCGCGCTGGCGTACTCGACGTTCCGCAAGGGCCGTCCGAACCGCATCTCGGCCGCCTTCCAGCCGCTGCTCGGCGCGCAGACCGAGGGGCCGGTCGGCCGCGCGATCGACCTGCTGGCCGTCTTCGCCACCGTGTTCGGCTCGGCGACCAGCCTCGGCCTCGGCGCGCTCCAGGTCGCCGCCGGGCTGGACCTGGTCACCGGAGTCCCGGACACCACCGCGGTCGAGCTGGTGGTGATCGGCGCCCTCACCCTGGCGTTCGTCGTCTCCGCCTTCTCCGGGCTGCACCGGGGCATCAAGTGGCTGTCGACGACCAACGTGGTGCTCGCCGTCGCGCTGATGGCGTTCGTGTTCGTGGCCGGCCCGACGATCTACACGCTGGAGGTGCTGCCCGCCTCGGTCGGCGACTACCTGAGCAACCTGGTCACCATGTCCACCCGCACGGGCGCCTTCTCGGATCCGGCGTGGTTGGGCAGCTGGACGATCTTCTACTGGGCGTGGTGGATCTCCTGGGCCCCGTTCGTCGGCATCTTCATCGCGCGGATCTCCCGGGGGCGTACCGTCCGGCAGTTCGTCGCCGGGGTGCTGCTGGTGCCCAGCGGCGCCAGCGTGATCTGGTTCGCGGTGCTGGGCGGCAGCGCCCTGCGGGTGCAGGCCACCGGCACCCGGGACCTGGTGGCCGACGTCCGCGCGGGCACTGAACGGGCCCTGTTCGGCCTGCTGGAGGCGCTGCCCCTGGCGGGCCTGACCACCGTCCTGGCCATGGTGCTGGTCGGGCTCTTCTTCGTCACCGGCGCCGACTCCGCCGCGCTGGTGCTCGGCTCGCTGACCTCCCGGGGCGCGCTGCGCCCGCACCGCGCGCTGGTGGTGGTCTGGGGCGTGCTGATCGGCGCGGTCGCCGCCGTACTGCTGCTGGTGGGCGGGCTGGACGCGCTGCAACAGGCGACCATCCTCGTCGCCCTGCCCTTCGTCGTGGTGATGCTCGGCCTGGCGGTCGCGCTGGTCCGGGACATGGCCCGGGACCCGGCGGTCAACCCGCCGCCGCGGGTCCGCCGCTCCGGCCTGGCCGCGGCCGTCCGGGCCGCCCGGTCGTACGACGAGGAGGACCCGCCGCCGGTGCGGCGCTACCTACGGCGCCCACGCTGAACCGCCGCGGCCGGTCCGGACGCCGCGCCGGGTGGCCGTGGCCCCGTCGTCGCGGGCGCGGGCGCCGAGGTGACGGCGGTGGTCGCCACACGCGGCGTCCCCCGGCGGCGCGGCGTCGGTGCGGCAGGGCAGGATGTACGCCGAGGGGGTGGCGGACATGGCTGGGCGGATCCGGGACGAGGACATCGCGCTGGTCCGGGAGCGCAGCTCGATCGCCGAGGTCATCTCCGAGACGGTGACCCTGAGGTCGGCCGGCGGCGGCAACCTGAAGGGGCTGTGCCCGTTCCACGACGAGAAGAGCCCGTCGTTCAACGTCTCGCCCGCCCGCAACGTCTGGTACTGCTTCGGCTGCGGCGCCGGCGGCGACGCGATCAAGTTCCTGATGGACGCCGAGCACCTCAGCTTCGTCGAGTCGGTCGAGCGGCTCGCCGACCGCGCCGGCATCCAGCTGCGCTACGTCGAGAACGACTCCGCCGCGCCGCGCCCGCGCCCCCAGCAGGGGCAGCGGCAGCGCCTCGTCGCCGCGCACGCCGCCGCCGTGGAGTTCTACCGCGGCCAGCTCACCACCGCCGGCGCGCGTCCCGCCCGGGAGTTCCTGGCCCGGCGCGGCTTCGACCGGGCCGCCGCCGAGCGCTACGGCTGCGGCTTCGCACCCGACGCCTGGGACCTGCTCACCAAGCACCTGCGCCAGCAGGGCTTCAGCCACGACGAGTTGGCTACCGCCGGGCTGTCCCGGCCGTCGCGTTCCGGCACGCTGATCGACCGGTTCCGCCGCCGGCTGATGTGGCCCATCCGCGACCTGGCCGGCGACGTGATCGGCTTCGGTGCCCGCAAGCTCTTCGACGACGACGACGGCCCGAAGTACCTGAACACCCCCGAGACGCCCATCTACAAGAAGTCGCACGTCCTCTACGGCATCGACCAGGCCAAGCGGGAGATCGCCAAGCAGGGCAAGGTGGTCGTGGTCGAGGGCTACACCGACGTGATGGCCTGCCACCTGGCCGGGGTGCCGACGGCCGTGGCGACCTGCGGCACGGCGTTCGGCGGGGACCACATCGGGGTGCTGCGCCGGCTGCTGCTGGACACCGACGCCGTGGCGGGCGAGATCATCTTCACCTTCGACGGGGACGCCGCCGGCCAGAAGGCCGCGCTGCGCGCCTTCGAGGACGACCAGCGCTTCGTCGGGCGTACGTTCATCGCGGTCAGCCCCGACAACATGGACCCGTGCGACCTGCGCCTGGCCAAGGGCGACCTGGCGGTCCGCGACCTGGTGGCCCGCCGCGAGCCGCTTGTCGACTTCGCGCTGCGGCACGTCATCAATCGCTTCGACCTCGACACCGTCGACGGCCGGGTGGAGGCGATGCGCCGGGCCGCGCCGCTGGTCGCCAAGCTCAAGGACCGGGAGAAGCGTCCGGAGTACGTCCGCAAGCTCGCCGGCGACCTCGGCATGGAGATCGAGCCGGTGCAGCGGGCCGTGCTGGCCGCCGCGTCGCCCACCCCCGGCCGGGAGGCCGCGCCGGCGCCCCGGCCCGCCCGGCCGGAGCCGGTCGTCGACAACCCGCACTCGATGGTCGAGCGGGAGGCGCTGAAGCTCGCCCTCCAGGAGCCGGTGCTGGCCGGGCCGATGTTCGACGCGGTCGAGGCGTCGGAGTACCGGCACCCCGTGCACGTGGCGGTGCGGGCGGCCGTCGCGGCGGTCGGCGGGGCCGCCACGGCCACCGGCGGCGCGGTCTGGATCGAGTCGGTCCGCGACGCCTGCGAGGACCTGGCCGCCCGGGCGCTCGTCGGCGAGCTGGCCGTGGAGCCGCTGCGCATCGACGGCGAGCCCGACCCGCGCTACGTCTCGGTCACCATGGCCCGGTTGCAGTGGGGCTCGGTGACCAGCCGGATCAGGGACCTGAAGTCCCGGATCCAGCGGATCAACCCGGTCAACAACAAGGACGAGTACTTCGCCGCCTTCGGCGAGCTGCTGTCGCTGGAGCAGCACGCCCGGGCGTTGCGCGAGCAGGCCGCGGGAGGACTGTAGATGGGACTGTTCCGCCGCAAGCCGAAGCTCCCCCCGGCCGCCCGGCCGCCGCTGGTCGCCGACGAGCGGGTGCTCGCCTGGGCCGCCGCCGGCAACGGCGAGGGCGACGGGGTGGTCGTCGCCAGCAACCTGGGGCTCTGGCTGCCCGGCCGGGCGCACCGGCTGGGCTGGCACGACGTCCTCAAGGCGGTCTGGTCCGGCCGCGAACTGACGGTGACGCCGGCCGAGCGGCTCGCCGAGCGCGACGGCTACCTGCTGGTGGCCGACCGCCCGGCCGAGACGTACCTGCTGCTCGACCCGGGGGAGCTGCCGCACCAGGTGCGGGAGCGGGTCACCCGGTCGGTGGCGTACACGCAGCACCACCCGGTGCCCGGCGGCGCCGGCCGGGTCGCGGCGCGCCGCGTGCCGGGGGTGGACGGCCTCACGTGGACGGTCCGCCTCGACCCCGGCACCCCGACCGACGATCCCGAGGTGCTCGCCGAGACCGACCGCCTCGTGGCGGAGGCCCGCGCCGCCACCGCCCCGGCGGACGCCTGACCGGCGCGGGTCACCCGCGCTGGTAGAACCGCGCGGCCCCGGGGTGCAGCGGGATCGGGTCGGTGCCCGAGGCGCTCTGCTGGGTGAAGTTGCCGGCCTCCGGGTGCACCTTGACCAGGTCGGCCTGGTAGGCGAAGAGCAGCCGGGTCAGGTCGTACGCCAGCTGGTCGGGCATGTCGGCGCTGACCAGGATGACGTTCGCCACCGTGACCGTCGGCGTGCCGCTCCTCGTCCTGTAGACCTCCTTCGGCAGCTCCGCGGTGGTGTAGACCGAACCGTGGCGCGCGGTGAGCGGCTCCATCAGGTCGACGATCGGCAGCAGCGCGTACGTGCCGGGCGCGCTGGCCAGCAGGTCGGCGATGCCCGGCGTGGGCAGTCCGCCGGAGAAGAACATCGCGTCGAGCGTGCCGGCCCGCATCCGCTTCACGGTCTCCGGCAGGGAGAGCGTGGCCCGGACGACGTCCCGGTCCGGGTCGAGCCCGGCGGCGGTCAGCAGACGCCCGGCGATGATGTCCGTGCCGGACTTCGGGGAGCCGGTGGAGACCCGCTTCCCGCGCAGCCCCGACAGCTTGGTGATCTTCGCGTCGGCGCGGACGATCACGTGGGTGTAGTTGCTGTAGACCCGGGCCAACGCCCGCACCGGCTGCGGCTGGCCCTCGAAGGCCCCGCGCCCCGCGACGGCGTCCGCCGCCGTGTCGGCGAGGCTGAAGGCGATCTCCATGTCGCCGCTGGCCAGCCGGTTGATGTTCTCCACCGACGCGCCGGTCGGCTCGGCCCGCGCCTCGTAGCCGGGCAGGTGGCGGCTGATCACGTCCGCGTAGCCGCCGCCGAGCTGGTAGTAGACGCCGGTGGTGTTGCCGGTGGCGAGGAAGATCCGGCCACCGTGCCAGGGCTGCGGCCCGGCCTCGGCCGTGCCGCAACCGGCGACGAGCACGGTCGCCAGCAGGGCCGCCAGCAACCGGGAGGACCGTCCGATCACGCCCGGACCGCCGGCTCCAGGGCCTCCGCCACCCGCTGGACCAGCATGGCGGTCTCGTAGCCGATCTGGCCGAGGTCGCAGCCGGGAGCGGCGAGCACCCCGACGAGCGCGCGCTCGCCGACCGCCATCACCAGCATCACCCCGCCGTCCATGTCGACGATCTGCTGGCGTACCCGGCCGGCCGACATCAGCCGGGCGGCGCCGACGGTCAGGCTGGCCAGGCCGCTGATCACGGCGGAGAGCTGGTCCACCTGGTCGGGCGCGAGGTGGGGCGAGGCCGCCAGCCGCAGCCCGTCGCCGGAGACCGCGAGGGCGTGCGACACGTCCGGCACCTGTTCGGCGAAGTTGGCCAGGAGCCAGTCCAGGCCGGCGCTCACGGATGGGGTCATGGTGTTCTCCTGGGGGGTGTCGTCTGGGTACGTCGGGTCGCGGCGGCCACTCCCTCGGCGAGCGAGGAGAGCCGGGACCGTACGACCTCGGGGTCGAGCAGGTCGCCCGCCGGTCGTGCCGGCGGTGCCTCGTGCAGCGTGGCCGGCAGCTGGCCGCCCCGGGTGCGGCGCGGCAGCCCGGCCCCGGTGAGCTGAGGCGGCGCGGGCGGAGCCGACGCGGGACGGGACGACGGCGCCGTGGCGACGCCACCCGACCCGGTCGGGCGCGCGCCGAGCACCGGGAGGGCGATGGTCGGCGCGTGGTGGACGCTGGCCAGGTCGGGCACGGCGGCGGGACTGCCGGTCCCGGTCCGGGGCCGGAACCAGGCGGTCTGGGCGGGGACGACCGGTGCCTGCGTACGCACGGGCGGCGGCGCCTGCGCGGGCACCTGCCGGACGGGTGTCGCCGGCGCGGGCACCTGCGGGGCGGCGGGTGCGGGGGCACGGCCCTCCGGGGCGGAGCGCGGAGCGACGTCCTCGACGCGGGTCAGCGCCGACTCCGGGATCTCCACCTGCGCGACGGTGCCCGCGCCGCTGTTGTGCAGCTGCACCCGTACGCCGTGCCGGGCCGCGAGGTGGGCCACCACGTGCAGGCCCATGCTGCCGGCCGAGGCGCTGGAGAGCATCGCGGGGGCGAGCAGCCGCTCGTTGATCGAGGCGAGGCGGCTGTCGCTGATGCCGATGCCCTGGTCGTGCACGCGCAGCGTGAGGCCGTCGATCGTGCGCCGGCCGTCGACGTGCACCGGGGCGTTCGGCGGGGAGTAGACGGTGGCGTTCTCCAGCAGCTCGGCGAGGAGGTGGACCAGGTTGCCCACCGCGGTGCCGTGCACCGCGGCGGTCGGCACGTCGACCTCCACCCGCGGGTAGTCCTCGATCTCCGAGGCGGCCGCCCGCACCACGTCGGCGAGCAGGTGGGCGCCGTCGTGCGTACGGCCGGGCTCCCCGCCGGCGAGGACCAGCAGGTTCTCCCCGTTGCGCCGCATGCGGGCGGCGAGGTGGTCCAGCGCGAAGAGCCGGGCCAGCGCGTCGGGGTCGGTCTCCTCGCGTTCGAACTCGTCGAGCAGCCGCAGCTGCCGGGTGATCAGGGTGCGGATGCGCCGGGCCAGGGCCTCGGCCATCCGGGTCACGTCCATCCGCACCTCGGCCTGTTCGCCGGCCAGGCGCAGGGCGGCCCGGTTCACCGTGTCGAAGGCCTGGGCGACCTGGGCGATCTCGTCGCGGCCCTGCCCGATGCCGGCGGTCAGCCGGGTGGCCGCGCCGTCGGTCGGCGCGCCGTCGCCGGCCGCGATGGCGGTGATCCGCTCCGGCAGTTCCCGGTTCGCCATGGTGAGCGCCGCGACCCGCAGCCGGCGCAGCCGGCGGCTGGTGCGGACGGCCAGCAGCACGGCCGCGGTCAACGACGCCAGCGCGACGGCGGTGGTCGCGCCGCCGGTGACCAGGGCCCGTAGCTGGGCTTCCCGGGCCAGTCCGGCGGCGTTGCGGTCGAGTTCCTCGGAGAGTTCCCGGCCGAGCAGGTTGTAGCGCCGGATGGCGCCGCTCTGGGCCACGTACCAGGCGTCGCCGTCGGTCTTCAGCCCGGCGGGCTCGGTCTCCACGTTGAGCGCGCTGTCGCGCATCCGGCGGGCGGTGGAGACGTCGGTGCCGGCCACCAGCCGGGTGTACGCGTCCGCCGCCGGCCGGCTGGCGATCCGGGAGAACTCGGCCTGCCGCTGCTCCTGCGCACCCCGCAGCTGGCCGAGGCGGACCAGTTCGCCGTCCACCAGCGCACCCCGCACGAAGACGGTGCGCAGCAGGTCGCGTTCCACGGCGGCGAGGTGCTCCTGGGCGGCGACGGCGGCGACCTCGCGCGCCCCGTTGGCCAGCTCCCGGTCGCGCAGCTGGGCCGGCAGCGCGTCGGCGACGGCGAGCAGCGACTCGACCAGCGAGAGGTAGGCCGGGTCGGCGGTGGTGCCGTCCAGCGCGGACCCGCGGGCCGCTTCGAGCTGGCCGAGCTGCGCGTCGGCGCCGTCGAGCACCTGGCGCAGGTCGGGTGCGGCGCGGCGGGCGTCCCGGCTGGAGCCGCGGTACCGCTCGACGGACGCGTCGACCCGGCGGCGCTGCGCGTCGACGAGGGGACGTCCGCTGCTGCCGCCCCGCTGGCGCAGTGCCGCCGTCTCGCCGAGTTCCCGTTCCAGCTCGTGCACCAGGCGCACGGTGGCCGTCGCGGTGCCGGCCAGCACCCGGGCGCGGTCCGCGTCGTCGGTGGCGGCCATGGCCATGGCGGTCTGGGTGGACCCCAGCACGACCAGACCGATCGTGGCCACCAGGATGGGCGCGAGCAACTGGGTGCGTACCGACCACAGTCGGTCGGTGTGGTCGGCGGGCCGGTGGTGCCGGCGTACGCGGCCGGGGGTGGGGAGCGACACTCGGGCCTTCCGGGGTGGGGTCGGGGGGTGCCGGACCCGGACGCGAGGCCCGGGCCCGGCACCCCGGGATCAGCGTGCGCCGAGGTCCTGCAACGCCTTGTCCGCGCCGCGGTGCAGCGGTACGGGGTCGGTCTTGCGGGCGTTGTCCAGGCTGATGCCCTTGGCGGCCGGGTTGGCCTGCGCCAGGGCGTCCTTCTTGTCGAACACCGTCCGGGTGATCGCGCAGGCCACGTTCGCGTTGAGGTCCTTGCGGACCAGCAGCACGTTCGGCACCACGATGGTCGGGGTGTCCGCGGCGGTCTTGTAGACGTCCGCGCCGATGGTCCCGGCCTGGTACGCCGGGTTGAGCTCGGTCATCTTCGGCAGCAGCGGGGTGATGTCGATGAACTTCACCTTGTCCCCGGCGGTGGTAAACAGGTCGGTCAGCCCGCCCGTGGGCACCCCGCCCGACCAGAAGAGCCCGTCGACGCTGCCGTCCTTGACGCCCTCGACGGACTTGGTCAGGTCGAGCCGCTGCGCCTGGACGTCCTTGGCCGGGTCGAGGCCGGCGGCCTCCAGCAGCCGGTTGGCGATGACCTCGGTGCCGGACTTCGGGGAGCCGGTGGAGATCTTCTTGCCCTTCATGTCGGCGACCGAGTTGATCCCCGAGTCGGCCCGGACGACGACCTGCGTGTAGTTGTCGTAGATCCGGGCGAGCGCCTCGACCGGCTGCGGCGCCGTGAAGCTGCCCTTGCCCTGCACCGCGTTGACCGCCGTGTCGAACAGGGAGAAGGCGACGTCGTACTGGCCGCCGACGAGCTGCTCGACGTTCTGCACCGAGGCGCCGGTCTCGGCGGCGGTGCCGGTCAGCTTGCCCTCGGTCGCCCCGGAGAGCTGACCGGCCAGGGCGTTGCCGACCACGTAGTAGACGCCGGTGGCGTTGCCGGTGGCGATGCCGACGCGGGTGCTGTCGGTGACCTTGCAGGTGATCTCACTGGCGGCGTCGTCCTTGGTCGCGCCGTCCTGACGGCCTCCGCAGCCGGCGGTGCCCGCGGCGACGAGGGCCAGCGCGCCAACCCCCGCGGCGAGCCGCACGTTGATCCGTCTCACTGTTTTTCCTCCCCATGGTTCACCGTTGGTACTGCTGACGGCCCGCCGTTCCGACCGGCGGATCCGCGTCTGACGAGCACACCCGCCACCATGACGGCGGCCAGGGCGGCGCCGATCGCGACGGGCACGGGTTCGAGCCAGAGCAGCGTCAGCCCGGCGAGCGCGCCGACGATCCGCTCCGGCGTGCCGGCCGGGCCGACGCCGGGCAGCCAGCCGCCCGCCGCCACCGCCAGCACGGCGACGCTGAGGGCGGCGACCGTCGCGGCGACGGCTATCCGCTGCGGACCCCCGATGCCGAGCAGCCCGAGACCGGTCGGGGTGACCACGAAGGCGAGCGGGATGAGGTAGGCCGGCAGGGCGTACCGCAGGGTCTGCCACATGGTCGGCACCAGCCGGCCGCCGGTCACCGCGGCGGCGGCCACCGCGGCGAGCGCGGTCGGCGGGGACGCCTCGGACAGGACCGCGAAGTAGAAGACGAACATCGCCGCGGCGGGCGCGGTGACGCCCAGGTCCAGCAGGGCCGGGCCGATGATCACCCAGCCGATCACGAACGACGCGGTGACCGGCACGGCCAGCCCGAGCAGGGTGAGCGCGAGGGCGGCGAGCAGCGCGGTGAGCGCCAGCACCACGGCCGGTTCGGAGCTGACGGCCTGGGCCCCGCTGACCAGCAGCGCCGCCGCCTGGGGGCCGAGGCCGGTCTTGGTGGTGGTGGCGGTGATGATGCCCGCGGCGGCGCAGACCGCGCTCACCGCGAGCACGCCGCGCACCCCGGCGCTCAGCGCGGCGAGCAGGCGGGCCGGGGTGAGCCGATGCCGACGGTCGAGGAAGGACAGCGCGGCGGCCAGGACGGTGGCCAGCACCACGGCCTTCGTCGCGGAGAAGCCGACGGCGAGCAGTCCGACGATCGCGAAGAGCGAGAGGAAGTGGTAGCCGAAGCGGGCCAGCAGCCGGCCGGCCGAGGCCGCCTCGATCACCACCGGCCGCACGCCCGAGCGCCGGGCGTCGATCTCGACCGCGAGGAGGATGCCGAGGTAGTAGAGCACCGTCGGGACGGTCGCCCAGCCGAGCACCTGGAGATACGACACGCCGAGGTACTCGGCGATGATGAAGGCCGCCGCGCCGAGGGTGGGCGGGGAGAGGATCGCCCCGACGCCGGCCGCGGCGAGCATGCCGCCCGCCCGCTCCGGCGGATAGCCGGCGCGCCGCAGGACGGGCCAGGTGACCGCGCCGATGCTGACGGTCGTCGCCGCGCCGGAACCGGAGACGGTGCCGAGCAGGAACCCGGAGGCGACGGCCGTGCGCCCGGCGGCCGTGCGCGAGCGCCGGAAGGCGGCGGCGGAGAGCTCCACGAAGAACCGGCCGGCCCCGGAGAGGTCCAGCACCGCGCCGTAGATGGTGAACAGCACGATGTACGTCGCCGCGACGTCGAGCGGGGTGCCGTAGAAGCCGCTGTCGGAGTTGTAGAGGCCGTCGACGATCTGTCCGAAGTCGAGGCCCGCGTGGGCCACCGGCCAGGACTGGGGCAGCAGCCCGCCGTAGTAGCCGTAGCCGAGGAAGACCACACAGACCGCCGGCAGGATCCATCCGGTGGTCCGCCGGCACGCCTCCAGCAGCAGGATCAGCAGGACGGTGCCCATCGCCACGTCCACGCCGACCAGCAGGCCCTGCCGGTCGAGGAAGGCGTCGTACCCGCCGCCGCCGTCACCCAGGCCGACGGGCAGCACCGGGTAGAGGCAGCTGACCAGCGCCGCGCCGGCCAGGATCCAGTCCGGCAGGGTGGGGCCCCGGCGCGTGGGGCGGTCGGTGGGCGCGGCGTCGCTCGGCGCGTCCGCGCGACGCAGTCGCCGGGGCAGGCGCAGATCGGCCGGGTACGCCAGGAAGACCATCGGCAGGATGCCGGCCAGGAAGATGACCAGGTAGAACTTGCTTCCCTGCGGCAGCGGGCTGAACACCTGCCAGAGGGCGAGCAGCGCGATCGCCAACGTCGTTCCGGTGACCAGAACGCCGATCGGCCCGGAGAGTTCCCGCCCGGGCTTTTCGTCCTCGAACTGCGCGGCGAGTTCCCGTGGATCGGGCGCGGCACCGTCTGGATCGGACCGATCGTCCGTCCCGGGCGGCAATGGAACCGGACCGCCGTCCGGGGTGGACTCGGGGCCCACGGTGGACGGCTGCGGGGCGGGCTCGCCGGATGAACGCACTGGTGGCACGAGGGGGGACGATACGCGAATAAGATACCGGGCGGAATATTGCTGATCATGATTGCAGCCAGTAATTAAATGGGACTTTCGATTACGGAGAGAGACTGTTATCGAGCCCGGATATGCGGCAGGATGCGCGCCCTGATTGGTAAGAATGCGGCAAGCCGGGAGCGGGCCGTATCCGATGCGTCCACTCTGGTCCGGTAGCGGCGCGTTTCCGACCCGCCCTCGCGCGGTGGCCGCCGCGTCGGCGGCATCGCACGAAGCCATCACGCAGCGTAGTTTTCGTCGCTCTCCGTTGCCGAAAGGGCCCTGACCAGGGCGCCTGCACCCCTACCGCCCGGCCCCACTCCTGCCGCCGGCTCCACCCCTACCGCCGGCGACGGCCCCGGCCGCGATCGGTCGGAGGTGTCGGCGCCGGAGGTTATGGTCGGGCGGTGACCACGGCTCCACCACTCATCCAGGCGCGGGCGCTGGTGAAGCGGTTCGGCGACTTCACCGCCGTCGACGGCATCGACGTCGAGGTGCGTGCCGGCGAGGCGTTCGGCTTCCTCGGGCCCAACGGCGCCGGCAAGTCCTCCACCATGCGGATGGTCGGCTGCACCTCCCCGCCCAGCGGCGGCGAGCTGCGCATCCTCGGCATGGATCCGGTCCGCGACGGGCCGGCGATCCGGGCCCGCCTCGGCGTCTGCCCCCAGCTCGACAACCTGGATCCCGAGCTGACCGTCCAGGAGAACCTCACCACCTACGCGCGCTACTTCGGCATCTCCCGCCGGGTGGCCCGGGCGCGGGCCGCCGAGCTGCTCGACTTCGTCCAGCTCACCGAGCGGGCCGACAGCAAGGTCGAGCCGCTCTCCGGCGGCATGAAACGGCGGTTGACCATCGCCCGCGCGCTGGTCAACGAGCCCGAGATCGTCCTGCTCGACGAGCCGACGACCGGCCTCGACCCGCAGGCCCGGCACCTGGTGTGGGAGCGGCTGTTCCGGCTCAAGCAGCAGGGCGTCACGCTGGTCCTCACCACCCACTACATGGACGAGGCGGAGCAGCTCTGCGACCGCCTGGTGGTGATGGACGGCGGACGGATCGTCGCCGAGGGCTCGCCCCGCGCGCTGATCGACCGGCACTCCACCCGGGAGGTGGTGGAGCTGCGGTTCGCCGCCGAGTCGCAGGAGGCGTTCGCCGGCAAGCTCGACGGGCTGGGGGAGCGCGTCGAGGTGCTGCCCGACCGGATCCTGCTCTACGTGCCCGACGGCGACGCGGCCGTCACCGAGGTCGGCGAGCGGGGGCTGCACCCGGCCAACGTGCTGGTCCGGCGCAGCAGCCTGGAGGACGTCTTCCTCCACCTCACCGGCCGCACCCTGGTCGACTGACGGGCGGGACGGCCGGCTCGGCGCCGGGCACCGCCGTCCGGCCATACGGCGGTCCGCGTCGTCCGCGACGGTGCGTGTCGTCCGCGACGGTGCGTGTCGTCCGCGTCGTCAGGTCGTCCGCGCTGTCTGTGCCGTCCGTGCCGACCCTGCCGGCCCTGCCGACCCGGCCCTGCCGACCGTGCGGTCCGGGCTGCCCGCGGCGGGTGTGCCGCCGGGAGGCGGGTCGTGACCGGCGGGTGCGGCGGTGCCGGTCGTTACGTAGCATCGGCGGGCTGGCGGCACGGCGTCCGCCCGGCGACGCACACGGGGGTGTCATGTCGAGGTTGGAGTTCCAGTCCCGCCGCCAGGCCGGGCTCGCCGCGCTCTATCTGGGCGTCTTCGCGACGATCTGGTTCAGCGTGCCGGCCGCCGAGCAGCCGCTGCGCGCGCTGCTGGTGGTCGCGAGCGGCGCGGCCCTGGTCACGGCGGTGATCGGCGCCGTCGTCGTGGCCCGCAGCCGAGGAGCCGTCGCCCACGACCGCGCCGCCGACCGTCGCTACCTCCTGATCGTCCTCGCCGAGTTCGCCGCCGCCGGGCTCGGCGCCGTCGTGCTGGCCCTCGTCGGGCGGTCGGAGTTCATCCCGGTGCTGGTCTGCGCCGTGGTGGGGCTGCACTTCTTCCCCCTCGTGCCGGTGCTGCGCGACCCGCTGCTGCGACCGCTCGGGGCGGCGATGTGCGTCGTCGCCCTGGCCGGGCTGGTCACCGCGCTCGCCACGGCGGCGTCCGCGGGGCTCGTCGTCGGCACGGGTGCCGGGCTGCTGCTGCTCGGCTACGCGGTGCTGGCGCTGCTCCGTACGGCCCGGCAACGCTGACGGACGACGGCGCCGGGCCGCCGTAGGGTGGCCACGGCCTGTCGTACCCGCGAGGTAGGAAGGTCGTGGTGGGCGCGGAGCGAGACGGGGGTGGTCGCGTGAGCGTGGCGCAGTCGGCGCGGGAACGGGCGCGTCCAGCGCTGCCGCGGGTGCCGGCGCTCGCGGTGCTGGCGCACCATCTCGTCGGCTACCGGCGCACCTGGCGGGCGGGGCTCTTCTCGTCGTTCCTGCTGCCGGTGCTGACCGTGGTCGGGTTCGGCGTCGGCGTCGGCTCCTACATCGACCAGGGCATCGGCGGGGTGCCCTACCTGGACTGGATCGTGCCCGGCCTGATCGCGTCGACGGCGTTGCAGACGGCCGTCAGCGAGTCGACGTGGCCGGTGTTCGGCAACTTCCAGTGGGTCAAGACCTACTTCGCGCAGAGCGCGGCGCCGCTGCGGGTGGGCGACATCCTCGGCGGGCACCTGGCCTTCGTGGTGTTCCGGGTGGTCACCACCGTCGCGGCGTTCCTGCTGGTGACGGCCCTGTTCGGGGCGCTGCGGTCGCCGTGGGCACTCGCCGCGCTGCCGGTGACGGCACTGCTCGGGCTGGCCGTCGCCGCGCCGACCTTCGCGTACGCGTCGGTGGTCTCCGTCGACAGTTGGCTGGCGATGCTGCTCCGCTTCGCGGTGATCCCGATGACGCTCTTCGCCGGCGTGTTCTTCCCCGTCGAGTCGCTGCCCCTGGCGCTGCGCTGGCTGGCGTACGCGACCCCGCTCTGGCACGGCGTCGACCTGTGCCGGGCGGCGTCGCTCGGCGTCGCCCCGCAGTGGTCGGTCGCCGGCCACCTGCTCTACCTCGCGGCCTGGGCGGTCGGCGGCTGGCTGCTGGCCCGTCGCGCGTTCCGTCGCCGGCTGGTCGTCTAGGAGGATCGCAGTGGTCGGTCTCGTCCTGCCCCGGCTGGTCGCCGTCTCCGCCGCGTCCCGCCGGTCGGTCTCCGTGGCCGAGCGCAACGTCGCGGCCCTGAAGGCCGTCTACTGGCTGCTGCTCGTCTCCGGCTTCGTGGAGCCGCTGCTCTACCTGCTCTCCATCGGCGTCGGGGTCGGCACGCTGGTCGGTGACCTCACGCTTCCCGGCGGCGAGGTCGTCACCTACGCGGCGTTCGTCGCGCCGGCCATGCTCGCGTCCTCGGCCATGTCCGGCGCGCTGTCGGAGACGACCTTCAACTTCTTCGGGAAGATGAAGCAGATGAAGCTGTACGACGGGGTGATCGCCACCCCTGTGCAGCCGTTCGAAATCGCGGTGGGAGAGCTGCTCTGGGCGATGCTGCGCGGCAGCGCCTACTCGGCCGCCTTCCTGGTGGTGATGGTGGCGATGGACCTCACCACCGCCGCGCGGGCACTGGTCGCCTTCCCGGCGGCCGTGCTGGTCGGCTTCGCCTTCGGCGCGCTGGGAATGGCGATCACCACCTTCATGCGCAGCTGGCACGACTTCGACCTGATGTCGGCGGCCCAGTTCACCCTCTTCCTCTTCTCCGGCACGTTCGTCCCCGCCGAGTCCTACCCGGCCGCGCTGCGCTGGGCGGTGGAGGTGACCCCGCTCTACCGGGCGGTGCACCTCATCCGCGGCGTCTCGGTGGGCGCGGCCGGCTGGGAATGGGTGCTCGACGTTCTCTACCTGCTCGCGGTGATGGTCCTGGGGCTGCTGGTCGCCTCGCGCCGGATGGGCAGGTTGCTCTACGGCTAGGGGTTAACGGTGGCCGTCGCCTGGGCATGTCGAGGGGACTGACACCGACCACGAGGAGGGGCGATGGCCTCCGACGAGTCCTCCACCCGCAGCGGGCGCGACCGCGACGATTCCGGGGCGGTGGCCGCCGGCCGGGTGGGCGACCGCCGGACGGGCCGCGCGGACCGGGGATCCGACCCCGTTCGTGCCGAGCGGCGCCGCCCGGGTCGCGGCCCGGTCGGGCCCGACGAGGGGCCCGACAGCCCGGCCGAGCTGCCGGGCGCCGGTTGGAAGGCCGCGCTGCGCCGCACTGTGCGGGAGTTCCAGGACGACAGCCTGACCGACTGGGCGGCGGCCCTGACGTACTACGGGGTGCTCTCCATCTTCCCCGGCCTGCTGGTGCTGGTCTCGATCCTCGGCCTGCTCGGCCCGGGCGCCACGCAGGGCGTCAAGGACACCGTCAACCAGGCGGTCCCGCAGGGGGAGATCCGGCAGATCGTCGAGGGGGCCATCGACCAGGCGCAGCAGAGCGGCGGTTTCGCCGGCTTCGCCGCCATCCTCGGTCTGCTGGCCGCGTTCTGGTCGGCGTCGGGTTACGTCGCCGCGTTCATGCGGGCCTCCAACACCATCTACGACGTGCCGGAGGGGCGCCCGATCTGGAAGACGCTGCCGATCCGCGTCGGGGTGACCGCGGTGATCGGCGTGATGCTGCTGGCCAGCGCCGTGATCGTGGTCTTCACCGGCGGCCTCGCCGAGCAGGTCGGGGAGGCGATCGGGCTGGGTTCCACGGCGGTGACCGTGTGGAACATCGCCAAGTGGCCGGTGCTGCTGCTCCTGGTGAGCCTGATGTTCGCGATCCTCTACTGGGCGTCGCCGAACGCCCGGCACGGCGGCTTCCGCTGGGTCAGCCCGGGTGGCGTACTGGCCGTGGTCATCTGGTTGGTGATCTCGGGCCTGTTCGCGCTCTACGTGAGCAACTTCGGCTCGTACAACAAGACGTACGGGGCGCTCGCCGGTGTGATCATCTTCCTGATCTGGCTGTGGCTGAGCAACATCGCGATCCTCCTCGGCGCGGAGTTCGACGCCGAGCTGGAGCGCAGCCGCGCCATCGAGGCGGGCCACTCCCCGGACGAGGAGCCGTACGTCGAACTGCGCGACGACCGCAAGCTCAAGAAGAAGCGCAACGCCGCCAACCGCAGCTGACCTCGGCCCGTAACCGACCTGCCTCCCCGCCGCCCCGCCAGCTGTCCGGTGCCGGGGCGGCGGCACACCCGCGCCGGCCCTGGCACGTTCGCCGGTGCCACGGCTCGCCTCTCAGCGCTGGCGCGCTGTCACCCACCCACTCGCCTCGCGGCGCGGGCGTGCCGGCCGGTCCGCCACCGCCTGCCTCGTGGCGTGTGGACGTGCCGGCCCACCCCGTCCGTCACCCGCCTGTCCCGTTGCGTGGGCGTACGGGCGCCCGACCACCCCGCAGGCCTCGTGGCCGCGGGGCGTGCCGGCCTGCCTACCTCGTGGCCTGAGTGTGCCGGCCACCGCCCCGTCAGCCTTCTTCGCGGTGTGGCGTGGCGTGCCGGCCCACCGGCCCACCTCCTAGCGTGGGGCGTGCCCCATCCACCCGCCTGCTGGCGCGGCCGTGCCCCATCCACCCGCCTGCTGGCGCGGCCGTGCCCCATCCACCCGCCTGCTGGCGCGGGCGTGTCCCCACCCGCCCGCCCGCCTCCTCCGAAGTGATCCCGAGGTGATCAGGACATGGTGGACCTTATTCGCCGGTTTTTAGGTCCATGGGGTCCTGATCACCGTCCGAGGGCTGCGGCGACACCGGCGGCTGGGGGTGGCGCGGGCCGCCGCCCCGGCGGGCGTACGACCGGGCGGTCACGGCTGGCGGTCCGAGGGCGGCGCAGCGTCGTGGGCTGGTGCGGCAGCGCTGCAAGCAGGGCCGCCAGACCGGGTGGGTGTCACGCGGACGGCGTGGGAGGTGTCGGGGCGGCTTTTCTTGATCTACTCGAAGCTTTTGCTCGTACGGACAAAAGTTTGCGTCAGATCGGCCGAAGCTCTGGACACGTGACACGGAACACTCCTAATGTGTCGGCACGACACCTCGGCATTACGTCGATGTGAACGAGCCCGCGAAGAGGTGAGTCCGGTGCGGACGGTCGACCCCCTGCACGTACGGCTGCTGCGGCTGCTCCGTGACGAGGGGGCGGTGTCCCGGGCCGAGCTGGGCGACCGGTTGCAGATGCCCCGTCCCCGGCTGCTGGCGGAGCTGGAACGGCTCGTCGCCCTCGGCTACGTCGCCGAGGCGGGGCTGGCCGCCTCCCGGGGCGGGCGCCGCTCCACCCTCGTCGAGCTGAGCCCGCGCCTGCGCTTCGCCGCCGTCGACCTCGGCGCCAGCTCCATCGACGTCGAGGTGGTCAACGGCCGGCTGGAGCCGGTCGCCGCGTACGCCGAGGCGGCTGACATCCGCACCGGCCCGAAGGTGATCCTCCAGCGGGTCAACGAGTTGCTGCACAAGGCCCGGGTGGACGGTGCCTACGAGCGGCTCGACGCCGTCGGCATCGGGGTGCCCGGCCCGGTCAGCTTCCGCGACGGCGTGCCGGTCTCCCCGCCGATCATGCCGGGGTGGGACCGGTTCCCGGTGCGTGAACTGCTCACCCGCGAGCACGGCTGCCCGGCCGTGGTCGACAACGACGTCAACATCATGGCGATCGGGGAGCGGCACGGCGGGGTCGCCCACTCCGTGGACGACTTCCTCTTCGTGAAGATCGGCACCGGAATAGGGTGCGGGATCTACCTCAGCGGCGAGGTCTACCGGGGCACCGACGGCTGCGCCGGCGACATCGGCCACATCCAGGTCGACGCGCACGGCCCGATGTGCTCCTGCGGCAACGTCGGCTGCCTGGAGGCGCTGTTCAGCGGGGCCGCGCTGGCCAAGGACGCGACCGCCGCCGCGCGCAGCGGGGTGTCGCCCGCGCTGGCCGAACGGCTCGCCGCGCGCGGCGCGGTGACCGCGCTGGACGTCGCCGGGGGCGCCGTCGAGGGGGACGTGACCTGCATCCAGCTGATCCGCGACGGGGGTCGGCGGGTGGGTGGGGTCCTGGCCGGGCTGGTCAGCTTCACCAATCCGTCGATGATCGTGATCGGCGGCGGGCTCGCCCAGCTCGGGCACATCCTCCTCGCCGAGATCCGCAGCGTCGTCTACCGCCGGTCGCTGCCGCTGGCCACCGGCAACCTTCCCGTCGTCCTCTCCGAACTCGGCCCGCGCGCCGGTGTGGCCGGCGCGGCCGTGCTCGCCAGCGACGTCGCCTTCGGGGAGGCGTCGTGAGCGCGAGGAGTGGGCCGGGTTTGCGAGCCCCGCAGTCGCGAACGG
>NZ_JBEYRY010000003.1:28121-278839 GCF_040704175.1 Micromonospora sp. NPDC047812
CGAACGGAGAGGTCGTCGTGAGCGCGAGGAGTGGGCCGGGTTTGCGAGCCCCGCAGTCGCGAACGGAGAGGTCGTCGTGAGCGCGAGGAGTGGGCCGGGTTTGCGAGCCCCGCAGTCGCGAACGGAGAGGTCGTCGTGAGCGCGAGGAGTGGGCCGGGTCTGCGAGCCCCGCAGTCGCGAACGGATGAGGCATCGTGATCGAGCGCGAGGAGGAGACCGTGGCCCGATCCGAGGAGACGGCCGCCGGGCCGGTGGATGCCGTCCCCGCCGGCGCCCCGCTGGTCGAGGCGCCCGCCGACGCCGTCGCGGGCGAGGTGGTGCTGCGCCTCACCGACGTGGTCAAGACCTTCCCGGGCGTACGGGCCCTGGACGGGGTGCAGTTGGAGGTGCGTGCCGGTGAGGTGCACTGCCTGCTCGGGCAGAACGGCGCCGGCAAGTCCACCCTGATCAAGGTGCTGGCCGGGGTGCACCGGCCCGACTCGGGGCTCGTCCAGTGGCGCGGCGAACCGGTCGCCTTCGCCAACCCGCAGGCCGCCATGCGCGCCGGTATCGCCACCATCTACCAGGAACTCGACCTGGTCGAGGACCTCTCGGTGGCGGAGAACGCCTTCCTCGGCCACGAGCCGCGCCGGCTCGGCTTCGTCCGGCGGGGCACCATGGCCCGGCACACCCGGCAGATCCTCGGGCGGCTCGGCCACGCCGAGATCCCGCCCGGACGGATGGTGCGCGCGCTGCCCGCCGCCGGCAAGCAGATCGTCAGCATGGCCCGCGCGCTCTCCCACGAGGCACGGCTGATCATCATGGACGAGCCGAGCGCCGTACTGGCCCACGACGAGGTGGGCAACCTGTTCCGCATCATCCGGGAGCTGACCGCGCAGGGCATCGCCGTCATCTACATCTCGCACCGCCTGGAGGAGATCCGCGAGATCGGCGACCGGGTCACCGTACTCAAGGACGGCCGGACCACGGCGGCGAACCTGTCGGCCCGCGACACCCCGACCCGCGACCTGGTCAGCCGGATGACCGGCCGCACCATCGAGTACGTCTTCCCGGACCGCCCGGCCGGCGCGGCCGGCGGCGCGGAGCTGCTCACGGTCGAGGGGCTGACCCGGGCCGGCGAGTTCGCCGACGTCTCGCTCAGGGTCCGGGCCGGCGAGATCGTCGGCATCGCCGGACTGGTCGGCTCGGGCCGCTCCGAGCTGCTGGAGACCATCTACGGCGCGCGTCGTGCCGAGGCCGGTTCGGTGCGGATGGCCGGTCGGGCGCTGCGGCCCGGCAGCGTCGGCGCGGCGGTGCGGGCCGGCATGGGCATGGCCCCCGAGGAGCGCAAGAGCCAGGCGTTGCTGCTGGGCGAGCCGATCTACCGCAACGTGACCCTGGCGACCTTCGCCCGGTACGCCCGCGCGGGGTTCACCGACGCCGGGCGGGAACGGGCCGAGGCGGACCGGATCGCCGAGAGCCTGGAGCTGCGCCCCCGCGACGTACGCCGGCCGGTGCGCACCCTCTCCGGCGGCAACCAGCAGAAGGTGGTGGTCGGCCGCTGGCTGCTCGGCGACACCCGGCTGCTGCTGCTCGACGAGCCGACCCGGGGCGTCGACGTCGGCGCCCGGGCGGAGCTCTACCAGGTGATCCGGGGTCTGGCCGCGCGCGGCGTCGGGGTGCTGCTGGTCTCCAGCGAGGTCCCCGAGGTGCTCGGCCTGGCCGACCGGGTGCTGGTGATGCGGGAGGGGCGGGTCGTCCGCGAGGCCCCGGCCGGAGAACTCGACGAGAACACCGTGCTCGACCTCGTCATGGCGGGGTCCCTGATGGAAGGCGCACCGGCATGACCGAGGGTCCTACTCCCACCGTGGCGCCCAAGCGGGCGGCGCAGCTGCCGGCGCAGTCGCCGCCGGTGGACCCGGCGCAGACCGCGGCGGCCGTCGACAAGGTGGCGGCACCGGGCCGGATCTCCTGGTGGCGGGGGGACGGCGGCGAGGGCGTCCGCCGCAACCTCGGCCTGATCGGGGTGCTGGCCGTGCTCGTCGTGATCGGCGCCCTCACCCGCTCCGACCTCTACTCCAACCCGGACTGGGTGTGGGACAACGTCCTGAGCATCCTCAAGCTGGCGGCCGTGGTCGGCGTGGTCACCGTCGGCATGACCTTCGTGATCATCGGCGGTGGCATCGACCTCTCCGTCGGCGCGATCGTCGCGCTGGCCGGCGTCTGGTGCACCACGGTGGCCACCCAGAGCTACGGCGCCGGCGGCATGATCTTCAGCGCGCTCACCGTCGGGTTGGCGGTCGGGCTGGTCAACGGGCTGCTCATCTCGTACGGCCGGCTGGTGCCGTTCATCGCCACCCTCGCCATGCTGGTGGCGGCCCGGGGCCTGGCCGCCGAGATCTCCGACAAGCAGACCCAGGTGTCGGACAACGGCTTCATCAACGGCCTCGCCAGCAACAGCCTGCTGGGCATCCCGCTGCTGGTCTACATCCTCGCCGCCGTGGTCGCCGCCGGCTGGGTGCTGCTCAACCGCACCACCTTCGGCCGGCGTACGGTCGCCGTCGGCGGCAACCCGGAGGCCGCCCGGCTCGCCGGGATCAACGTCCGGCGGCACACCGTGCTGCTCTACGCGCTCTCCGGCCTCTGCTGCGGGATCGCCGCCATCATGCTCACCGCCCAGGCCAACTCGGCGCAGGCGGCGATGGCGAACCTCTACGAGCTGGACGCGATCGCCGCCGCGATCATCGGCGGCACGCTGCTCAGCGGCGGGCGGGGCACCATCATCGGTTCCCTGCTCGGGGTGGTCATCTTCGCCACCATCACCAACCTCTTCGCCATCAACGGCCTCTCCACGGAGGCCCAGAACATGGTCAAGGGCGGCATCATCGTGGCCGCCGTCCTGGTCCAGCAGGTCCAGTTCCGCAGCCTCACCCAGTTCCTCGGCCGCAACCGGCTCACCACCACCTGATCCGCACCGCACGACCGTGCGGCATCCGGGCCACCCGAGCGACGGTGGCCGGGCACCGCACGCTCTCCTCCGTCCCGCACCGCGAGATTTCCTCCACCACCGTCAGACCCAGGAGGTCGTCATGACCCAGCACAGTCGCGACATGTCGCGCCGCCGACTGCTCTTCGGCGGGGCCGCCGTCGGCGCCGGCGTGCTGCTCGCCGGCTGCACCAGCAACGAAGCCCAGCCGACCGAGGCGCAGACCAAGGCGGCGGCCGCGCCGGGCGGCAACAGCGAGCCCGGCAAGCGGGTCGTCATCGGCTTCTCCGCGCCGGCCGCGGACCACGGCTGGATCGCCGCCATCACCAACAACGCCAAGGCGCAGGCCGGGGCGTACTCCGACGTGGAGTTCAAGTCGGTCGAGGCCGGCGCGGACGCGGCGGCCCAGCGGGCGGCGCTGTCCACGCTGATCTCGCAGAAGCCCGACGTGATCGTGCTGCTGCCGCACGACGGCAAGGAGCTCAACGCGTTCGGCCTGGAGGCGATGAAGGCCGGCGTCCCGGTGGTCAACCTGGACCGGGCCTTCCCCGACGCGCGGGCCTACCGGCTCCAGATCAAGGGCGACAACTACGGCATGGGCGTGGCCGCCGCCACCTACATGATCGAGCAGTTCAAGGCCAAGGGCATCAGCAACCCGGTGATCGGCGAGATCGCCGGTATGGACGAGCTGGAGCTGACCCAGGAGCGGTCGAAGGGCTTCGTCGACACCCTGACGGCGAGCGGCTTCAAGGTCGCCAACCGCCGGGCGGCCCGGTTCACGGCCGACTCGGGGCAGCAGGAGGCGGCGCAGCTGCTCCAGGCCCTGCCGAAGATCGACGCGCTCTGGAACCACGACGACGACCAGGGCATCGGCGTGCTGGCCGCGGTCAGCCAGAGCGGCCGCAAGGAGTTCTTCATGGTCGGCGGCGCCGGCTCGAAGAAGGCGATGGAGGACATCCAGGCGGACAACACGGTGCTCAAGGCGACCGTGACCTACAGCCCCTCGATGGCCTCCTCGGCCATCTCCCTGGCCCGCCTGATCGGCCAGGGCAAGGGCATGTCCGACCTGGTGGAACTCCAGGTGCCCAAGGAGATCATCCTCGCCTCCGAGACGATCACCAAGGAGAACGCGGGCAACTACCTCAAGCTCGGGTTCTGATACACGGGGGGAGACCCACCTTGTCCACGACAGACAGAGAACTGCGGGTCGGCATGGTCGGCTACGCGTTCATGGGCGCCGCGCACTCGCAGGCGTGGCGCACCGTGAACCGGGTGTTCGACCTGCCGACGCGGGCCCGGATGTCGCTGATCTGCGGCCGGGACACCGGGAAGGTGGCCGACGCCGCCGACCGGCTCGGCTGGGACGCGTACACGACCGACTGGCGCGACCTGATCGCCCGGGACGACATCGACGTGGTCGACGTCTGCACGCCGGGGGACAGCCACGCCGAGATCGCCCTCGCCGCGCTGGCCGCCGGCAAGCACGTGCTGTGCGAGAAGCCGCTGGCCAACACGGTCTCCGAGGCCCGGGCGATGGCCGCCGCGGCGGTCACCGCGCAGGCCGCCGGGGTGCGGTCGATGTGCGGGTTCAACTACCGACGGGTGCCGGCGGTCGCGATGATGCGCCAGCTCGTCGCCGACGGGCGGCTCGGGGTGATCCGGCACGTCCGGGCGACGTACCTGCAGGACTGGATCGTGGACCCGCAGTTCCCCCTGGTCTGGCGGTTGCAGCGGGACCGGGCCGGCTCGGGCGCGCTCGGCGACATCGGGGCGCACATCATCGACCTGACCCAGTACGTCACCGGCCGGCGGATCACCGGGGTCAGCGCGGTCACCGAGACGTTCGTCAGGGAACGGCCGCTGCCGGCCGGGTCGAGCGGGCTGGCGGCGACGGTGGACGGGGCGGCGGCCGACGGCCTCGGTCCCGACGGCCACCGCCCGGCCACCGGGGCGGTCACCGTCGACGACGCGGCGGTCTTCGTGGCCCGGCTCGACGGCGGCGTGCTGGCGACGTACGAGGCGAGCCGGTTCGCCACGGGACGCAAGAACGCCCTCCGGGTGGAGATCAACGGCTCGCTGGGCACGGTGGCCTTCGACCTGGAGCGCCTCAACGAGCTGGAGTTCTACGACGCGACGCGACCCGCCGCCGAGCAGGGGTTCAGCCGCATCCTGGTGACCGAGGGGGAGCACCCGTACATGTCCGCCTGGTGGCCGCCCGGCCACCTCATCGGCTACGAGCACTCCTTCACCCACCAGATGCGGGACTTCGTCGAGGCGGTCGCCACCGGCGTCGACCCGGCCCCCTCCTTCGTCGACGGGTTGCAGGTCCAGTTGGTGCTGGACGCGGTGACCCGGTCGGCGGAGCTCGGCTCCTCGTGGACCGAGGTGGAGCCGGCCCTGGCCACGGTCGCCGCCTGAGCCGACTCCGGTGCCGACCGGCGAGGGACCGGCCGCGGTTGCGCCCCGCGGCCGGGACGAGGTCAGCACCGGAGGGCGTGCGGCCGGGCCGGCGTGGCCCGGTGACGCACGAGCAGAACGGTCGTCCGGTGCGGCCGGACCGGGATTCCCCGGTCGCACCGGAGGACCGTCACCACCCGGCGACCCCGCCGGGCCGTGCCACCCCACGACGTCCGGTCGGCGCGCGCCGTCGTCCCGACCGGCGGATGCGGGGGAGGCAGGGACGAGACGCCGACCGGCCCTGCCTGCCAGCCCCGTCCGTCCGTGCCCGCGCCGGGAACCGGGCCGGGGTCGTCGCCGCCGACGTCGACACCGGACCGGTGGGCTCCTCCCGGGGCGGCCGGCGGACGGGGCCCATCCGCATAGATCCGTATCTTTCTGAACAAACTTCTGATATCTATGTAACTCAATGCACGGCTGGTTCCTCCTGATCGGGAAGGAGCACCATGCGTACGGGTGTCTGGCTGGTGGGAGCGCGCGGCTCGGTCGCGACCACCAGCATCGTGGGGGCGCTCGCCCTGCGGTCCGGGCTCACCGGCCCGACCGGCTGCGTCACCGAACTTCCCGAGCTGCGCGGGCCCGCCCTGCCGGCCTTCACCGACCTGGTCTTCGGCGGGCACGACGTCGTCACCACCCCGCTGGCGAAGCGGGCCGAGACGCTGGCCGCCGCCGGCGTGCTGCCCGGCCGGCTGGTCGCCGCCCTCCCCGACGAGCTGGCCGCCGTCGAACGCGAGCTGCGTCCGGCCCCTGCCGTCGGCACCCAGGCGGACCGGGCCGCCGCGACCGTACGCGACCTCACCGACTTCCGCCGCCGGCACGGGCTGGACCGGGTGGTGGTGGTCAACGTCTCGGCCACCGAACCCGCCGCCCGCCCGCACCCGGGGCACGCCGACCCGGACGCGCTGCGGGCCGCGCTCGCCGGTGGCGACGAGGTGCTGCCGCCCAGCTCCCTCTACGCGTACGCGGCGGTGCGGGCGGGCTGCCCGTACGTCGACTTCACCCCGTCCACCGGGCTGCGGCTGCCGGCCCTGCTGGCGCTGGCCGCCGAGGGCGGGATCCCGTACGCCGGGCACGACGGCAAGACGGGGGAGACCCTGGTCAAGTCCGTGCTCGCGCCGATGTTCGCGATGCGGCACCTGGCGGTGCGCTCCTGGTCCGGGATCAACCTGCTCGGCGGCGGCGACGGCGCCACCCTCACCGACCCGGCGGCCAACGCGGCCAAGGCGGAGAGCAAGCAGCGGGTGCTCGGCGAGACCCTCGGCCACCTGCCGCAGGGCGGCACCCGGATCGAGTACGTCGAGGCGCTGGGCGACTTCAAGACCGCCTGGGACCTGATCACGTTCGCCGGGTTCCTCGGCACCGGGATGCGCATGGAGTTCACCTGGCACGGCTGCGACTCCGCCCTGGCCGCGCCCCTCGTGCTCGACCTGGCCCGACTCACCGCCGCCGCGCACGCCGCCGGCCACGCCGGCCCCCTGACCGACCTCGCCTTCTTCTTCAAGGACCCGTTCGGCACGCCCACCCACTCGCTGGCCGACCAGTGGACCCGGCTGTGCGGCTTCGCCCAGCGGCTGCACGCGGGAGGCACCGATGCCGCGCGTCGCTGACCTCGCCGAACTGGTCCGGGCGCCGGCCGCGCTGTCGGTGCCCGGGGACGTCGTCGCCGGGGCGGCGGCAGCCGGCACCCTCGGGCGGCGTACGCCCGCGCTGGCCGGCGCGTCCGTCCTGCTCTACTGGGCCGGGATGGCCGCCAACGACTGGGCCGACCGCCGGCTGGACGCCGTCGAACGCCCCGAGCGGCCCATCCCCAGCGGCCGGGTGGCCCCCGGGGTCGCGCTCGGCCTCGCCGCCGGGCTCACCGCCGCCGGGGTCGCGCTGGCCACCGCCGCCGGGGGCCGGCGCGCCGCGACGGTCGCGGTCGGCCTCGCCGCCGCCGTCTGGGGGTACGACCTGGCGGCGAAGGACACGCCCGCCGGACCGGCCGTGATGGCCGCCTGCCGAGGGCTGGACGTGCTGCTCGGTGCGACGGGCGGCCGGGCGCTGCGGGCGGTGCCGGCGGCGGTCACCGTGGCCGCGCACACGTGGACGGTCACCGCGCTCTCCCGCCGGGAGGTCACCGGCGCCGACGCCGCGCTGCCGCTGCGTACCCTCGCCGGCACCGCCCTGGTCGCCGCGAGCGCCGCCGTCCGGCCGCGCCCCGACCGGGCCGGGCCGGGCCGCCGCCCCCGGGCCGCGACCCGCGCCACGCCCACCGACGTGCCCGAGCGCGCCCCGCGGCCCGCCCCCGGCGTCGCCGCCGCGCTGCCGGCGCTGCTGGCCGGCTGGTACGCGGCCCGCTACGGCGCGGCCCAGGCCCGGGCGGCGGCCGACCCCTGCGCCGGCCGGGTGCGGGCGGCGGTGGGAGCCGGGATCACCGGGCTGCCCGCGTTGCAGGGCGCCCTGGCCGCACGCGCCGGGGCCGGGCTGCTGGGGCTGGCGGTGGCCGCCGCCGCGCCGCTCGGCGGCCGGCTGGCCCGGAAGGTCTCCCCGACGTGACCGCCCACCGGGGCCGGGCGGCGGCCGGCGCGGCCGACCGGGGCGGCGACGGCCCGCGCTTCGGCTACGGGACCAACGGGTTCGCCAACCACCGGCTGACCGACGCGCTCGCCGTCGTCGCCGACCTGGGCTACCAGGGCGTGGCGCTCACCCTGGACCACGACCACCTCGACCCGTTCGCGCCCGCGCTGGCCCGCCGGGTGGCCGCCGTCGCCCGCCGGCTCGCGGCGCTCGACCTCGCCGTGGTCGTCGAGACCGGCGCCCGCTACCTGCTCGACCCGTGGCACAAGCACGCCCCGACGCTGCTGCACGACGACCCGGCGCGGCGCGTCGAGTTCCTGCGCCGGGCCGTGCGGATCGGCGCCGACCTGGGCGCGGAGGCCGTCACCCTCTGGGCGGGCGTCCGACCGGAGAACGTCGAACCGGCGACCGCCTGGGACCGGCTGGTCGCCGGCTGCGCCACGGTCCTCGACGCCGCCGAGGCGGCCGGGACGACCCTCGGCTTCGAGCCGGAGCCGGGCATGCTGGTCGAGGACATCGCCGGCTGGCGCCGGCTGCGCGGCGCCCTCGGCGATCCGGCGGGCTTCGGCATCACCCTCGACATCGGACACTGCCGCTGCCTGGAGCCGTGGCCGGTCCCCGAGTGCGTACGCCAGGTGGCCGCGCACCTGGTCAACGTGCAGATCGACGACATGCGCCGGGGCGTGCACGAGCACCTGGAGTTCGGCACCGGCGAGATCGACTTCCCGCCCGTGCTGCGTGCCCTGGGCGACGCCGGCTACCGGGGACTGGTCGCCGTGGAGCTGCCCCGCCACTCGCACGCCGCCCCCGCCGTCGCGGCCCGCTCGCTCGACTTCCTGCGCGCCGCCGCGAAGGAGGCGGCGCGACCGGGACCGGGTGCCAACGGGAGGGAAGCGGCGCGACCGGAACGGTGACGGGGCCACGTCGGCAGCACGAGAGAGGAGACGGGATGACACCGGATCAACTGCGGGCCGCGCTGCGGGGCGTACCCGATCCCGACTGGCTCGACGCGGCGCTGCGGCGGGTGGCGGCCGAACCGGCGGCCATCGAGCGGTTCTTCCCGGCCGCCGGGCGGAAATGCGGCCGGGCACCGCTGGCCGGGGCGCCCGGCTGGAGCGCCGACGAGGCGGCCCGGGCCCTGCTGCTGACCGCGCTGCCGGGCGACCACGCCGCGCACGCGCAGGCCCGCTACCGGCAGGGCGACGCCGCCGAGAAGCGCGCCGTGCTCAAGGCCCTGCCGCTGCTGCCGATCGGCGCGGCCGGGGCGCCGCTGCTGCACGACGCGATCCGCACCAACGACACCCGGCTGCTGGCCGCCGCCCTCGGCCCGTACGCCCGGCACCTCGACCCGGCCGCCTGGCGGCAGGCGGTGCTCAAGTGCGTGTTCACCGGCGTACCGCTGGCCGTGGTGCACGACCTCGACGCCCGCGCCGACGGCGAACTCGCCGCGATGCTCGCGGGGCTGGCCGCCGAGCGGCAGGCCGCCGGGCGGGCCATGCCGGCGGACGCGACCGACCTGCTCGCCCGGCTGCGCGAAATCCAGGAGGCCTGATGCGCATCTTCGACCCGCACATCCACATGACCTCGCGGACCACCGACGACTACGAGCGGATGGCCGCCGCGGGCGTCCGCGCGGTGGTGGAGCCGGCGTTCTGGCTCGGCCAGCCCCGCACCAGCCCCGCCTCCTTCGCCGACTACTTCGACTCGCTGGTCGGCTGGGAGCCGTTCCGGGCCGGGCAGTTCGGGATCCGCCACCACGCCACGGTGGCGCTGAACCCGAAGGAGGCCAACGACCCACGCTGCCGGCCGGTGCTCGACCTGCTGCCGCGCTACCTCGACAAGGACGCCGTGGTGGCGGTCGGCGAGATCGGCTACGACTCGATGACGCCGGAGGAGGACGAGGCGTTCGCCGCCCAACTCGCTCTGGCCGTGGCCCACGACCTGCCGGCCCTGGTGCACACCCCGCACCGGGACAAGGCTCGGGGCGTCGAACGCAGCCTCGCCGTGGTCGCCGAGTCCGGCGTCGAGCCGGGCCGGGTGGTGCTCGACCACCTCAACGAGGTGACGGTGGGGCTGGTCCGGGACACCGGCTGCTGGCTGGGCTTCTCCATCTACCCCGACACCAAGATGTCCCCGCCGCGCATGGTGGAGCTGCTGCGGGCGTACGGGACCGAGCGGGTGCTGGTCAACTCGGCGGCCGACTGGGGGCGCTCCGACCCGCTGCTCACCCGGGCCACCGGGGAGGCGATGCTGCTGGCCGGCTTCACCGACGACGACGTGGACCGGGTGCTGTGGCGCAACCCGGTCGAGTTCTACGGCCAGTCCGGGCGGCTCGACCTGACGGACCTGGAGCACGCCGCCGACGCGTCGACCGGCACCTGGGCCGGCAACTCGATCCTGCGCGGCGGCAGCTGATGCGGCTGCGGCACGCCGGCGGCGACACCGTCCACCTCGGCTACTGCACCAACGTGCACCCCGCCGAGGACCTCGCCGGCATCCTCCGCCAGCTCGACACCTACGCCGTGCCCGTACGCGAGGCGCTCGGCGCCGACCTGCTGGGCCTCGGGCTGTGGCTGGCCGCCCCGGCCGCCGCCGCGCTGGCCGCCGACCCGGCCGCCCGGCGCCGGCTGCGCGCCGAGCTGACCGTCCGGGGGCTGGAGGTGGTCACCCTCAACGGCTTCCCGTACGCGGACTTCCAGGCCCCCGTCGTCAAGGGCGACGTGTACCACCCGGACTGGACCACGCCGGCTCGGCTGGCGTACACCCTGGACCTGGCCCGGGTGCTCGCCGACCTGCTGCCCGACGACGCGGCCCGGGGCTCGGTCTCCACCCTGCCGCTGGCCTGGCGGCAACCCTGGGACGCCGCCCGCGCCGACGCCGCCCGCCGACGGCTCGACGACCTGTCGGCCGGTCTCGCGGCCGTCGAGCGGGAGACCGGCCGGGCGGTGCGGGTCGGCTTCGAGCCGGAGCCGGGCTGCGTGGTGGAGAGCAGCGGCCAGGCCGTGGCGGCCCTGTCCGGCCTGGACACCGACCGGCTCGGCGTCTGCCTGGACCTCGCCCACCTCGCCTGCGCCTGGGAGGAGCCGGCCGAGGCGCTGCGCCGGCTGCGCACGGCCGGCCTGCCGGTGGTGAAGGTGCAGGTCTCGGTCGCCATCGAGGCGCCCGCCGAGGCGACGCCGGCGCTGTGCCGCTGGGTGGAGCCGCGCTTCCTGCACCAGACCCGCGCCGCCGGCTGCGCGGGCGCGGCGGACCCGGCCGACCCCGCCCACGCCGCCGACGACCTCGACGCCGCCCTGGCCGCGCGGCTGCCCGGGCCGTGGCGGGTGCACTACCACGTGCCGCTGCACGCCCCGCCCGAGCCGCCGCTGGGCTCCACCCTGCCGGTGCTGCGCGCCGCGCTGGCCGCGCTCTACGCCGGGCCCGGGGCGGGCTGCGACCACCTCGACGTCGAGACGTACACCTGGGGGGTGCTGCCGGCCGCGCGGCGCCCGCGCACCGACGCGGAGCTGGCCGCCGGGATCGCCGCGGAGCTGGCCTTCGCCCACGCCGAGCTGGTCGCCGTGGGCCTGACGCCAACGGAACACCGGGACCGCGCCGGGGTGTCTCCCGGCGACGCCGGACGGAGCGGGGTGACGGCATGAGCGAGCGTCAGCGAGCGAGTCATCGACACGGGGCTGGGGTGGCTCATGGCGGCGTCGGGCGGAGCGAGGTGACGACATGAGCCGGCGGCTGGTGGTGCTGGACGTGGTCGGCCTGACCCCGCGCCTGCTGGCGCACATGCCCCGGCTGCGCGCGGTCGCCGACGCCGGCTTCCGCGCCGAGCTGGGCACCGTGCTGCCCGCGCTGACCTGCCCGGTGCAGTCGACGTTCCTCACCGGGGCGCTCCCGGCCGGGCACGGGATCGTCGGCAACGGGTGGTACTTCCGCGACCTCGGCGAGGTGCTGCTCTGGCGGCAGCACCACGCCCTGGTCGGCGGGGAGAAGCTGTGGCAGGCCGCCCGCCGGGTCGAGCCGGGCTTCACGGTCGCCAACGTCTGCTGGTGGTACGCGATGGGCGCCGACGTGGACTGGACGGTCACCCCGCGCCCCGTCTACCACGCGGACGGGCGCAAGGAGCCGGACTGCTACACCGACCCGCCGGAGCTGCACGACGACCTCACCGACCGGCTCGGCACCTTCCCGCTGTTCAGCTACTGGGGGCCGGGCGCCGGGCTGGCGTCGTCGGCGTGGATCTGCCGGGCCGCCGAGCGGATCCTCGCCGAGCAGTCCCCGGACCTGACCCTGGTCTACGTCCCGCACCTCGACTACGACCTGCAACGCCACGGCCCCTCGTCGCCCCGGGCCGCCGCCGCGGCGGCCGAGCTGGACGAGGTGCTCGGTCCGCTGCTGGACGCCGCCCGCGCCCGCGACGCCACCGTGGTGGTGCTCTCCGAGTACGGCATCACCGACGTCTCCCGGCCGGTCGACGTCAACCGGCTGCTGCGCGCCGAGGGGCTGCTGCGGGTGCACACCCAGGCCGGCATGGAGTACCTCGACCCGTGGACCTCGCGGGCCTTCGCGGTGGCCGACCACCAGGTGGCGCACGTCTACGTCCGTGACCCGGCCGACGTGCCGGCGGTGGCGGCGCTCTGCGCCGGGCTGCCCGGGGTGGCCGAGGTGCTCGACGCCGACGGCCGGGCCGCGTACGGGCTGGACCACCCGCGCGCCGGAGAGCTGGTCCTCGTCGCCGAGCCGGACGCCTGGTTCACCTACTACTACTGGCTCGACGACGACCGCGCGCCCGACTTCGCCCGGCTGGTGGAGATCCACCGGAAGCCGGGTTACGACCCCGCCGAGTTGTTCTTCGACCCGGACGCGCCGGGCACGGCGAAGCGGCGGGCCGCCGTGGCGCTGGCCCGCAAGAAGCTCGGGATGCGCTACCTGATGAGCGTGGTGGGGCTGGACGCCGGCGCCCGTGCGGTACGCGGGTCGCACGGCCGGCTCCCGGCCGACCCGGCCGACGGGCCGGTGCTGCTCTGCTCCGACCCGTCCGCCGCCCGGGACCGGGTCGCCGCGACCGAGGTCAAGGCACTCCTGCTGGAGCTGGCGGGGCTGGCACCGCCGCCGGCCGCCGACGCGGACCCGCCGCCGGCCGCCGACACGGTCGCGCCGCCGCGTCGCGCCGCGCCGTCCACTGCGACGTCGGCGGGGCGGCCCGGGGAGGCGCCGTGACCGCCGTCGTCGCCCCGACCGACACGAGCGGGCTGCGGGACCGGTTCGACGCCGCGCTCGCCGCCTTCCTCGACCGGCAGGGCCGGGACTGGCCGGACGGGGCGCCCCGGGGCGTCTTCACCGCACTGCACCGGTTCGTGCTGGCCGGCGGCAAGCGGCTGCGCCCGCTCTTCTGTTACTGGGGATGGCGGGGCGCGGGCGGCGTCGACGGCGCCCCGATCGTGGTGGCCGCCGCCGCGTTGGAGCTGTTCCACGCGTTCGCGCTGATCCACGACGACATCCTGGACGGCAGCGACCGCCGCCGGGGCGGGCCTTCGGTGCACCGGCTCTTCGCCGACCTGCACGCCCGCTCGTCCTGGCGGGGCGACCCCGAGGCGTACGGGCGCAACACCGCGCTGCTCTGCGGCGACCTCTGCGCCGCCTGGTCCGACCAGATGTTCCACGAGTGCGGCCTGGACGTGGGGCGGGTGCACCGGGGGTACGCGGTCTACGCGCTGATGCGCACCGAGGTGATCGCGGGGGAGTACCTGGACCTCGTCTCCGGGGTCGGCGACGGGTCGGTGGCGAGCGCGCTGACCGTCGTCCGGATGAAAGCGGCCCGCTACACGGTCACCCGGCCGTTGCAGATCGGGGCGACGCTGGCCGGGGCCGGACCGGAGCTGGTCGCCGCGCTGGCCGAGTTCGGCGACCCGCTGGGCGACGCGTTCCAGCTGCGCGACGACGTGCTGGGGGTCTTCGGTGACCCGACGGTCACCGGCAAGTCGGTCCTGGACGACCTGCGGGAGGGCAAGCCGACGGTGATGATGGCGCTGGCCCGTGGCGCCGCCGACCGGGCGCAGGCCGCGCGGCTGCGGGAGCTGTTCGGCAACCCGGCGCTCGACGGCGACGGCGCCGCCGAGCTGCGGAAGATCATCGAGGGCACCGGGGCCCGTGAGCGGATCGAGGGGATGATCCGGGTACGCGCGGAGGCCGCCCTGGCGGCCCTGGGGTCCGCCCCGGTGACCGCCGAGGCCCGGGCCGCCCTGACGGCCCTCGCCGCCCAGGCCGTGGACCGTCCCCGCTGAACAGACCGCCCCTTCCGTTGCCGGAGCCGCCGAGGGCCACCCGCCGCCCTCGGCGGCGAGGTGCAACGGCAGAGGGCGGCGTTCCTCGTCGCCGACTTTTGACGAGATCGACGAAAGTTGGTGCCGAATCGGCGGAAGGTATGGACACATCGATGTCTGCCATTTAATGTCGGGCCATCACGAATTTGTTTCGTCGAGGTGAACCGGCGGCGCGGGAACCCATCGACTGGTGACCTCCGATCGATGGGGTCCACTCCATCCCTCGCAGGTCACGGCCGGCCGGGCACGGCACCCCGGCGGGCCGACCGCATCCCCCGCTACGGCATCCGGCGCGACGGCGCGCGCCCGCCCTGGCAGTCACTCGTCAGGAAGGGACGGCACACCCATGTCCACCCAGGACGCCCCCACCCACCGGCTCCGACGGCGGTTCTCCGCCGGCTCGGCGCTGCTGCTGGTCGCCACCGCCGGCTCGGTCGCCCTCGGCGCCGGCCCGGCCCCGCTGGGCGGCCCCACCCCCGCCCAGGCCCACCCCATCGTCGGCACCGACTTCCAGCAGGTCACCCTCGCCAAGGGCGTCGCCGAGGTGGGCGAGCCCATGACGATCGCGGTGCTGCCGGACCGGTCGGTCCTGCACACCGCCCGCAACGGCACCGTCCGGCGTACGGACTCCGCCGGCACCACCTCCGTGATCGGCACGCTGCCGGTCTACACCCACGACGAGGAGGGGTTGCAGGGCGTCGGGGCCGACCCGAACTTCGCCAGCAACCGGCACATCTACCTCTACTACGCGCCGCCGCTGTCCACCCCGGCCGGCGACGCGCCGGCCACCGGCAGCGACTTCTCGGCCTGGCAGGGCGTCAACCGCCTCTCCCGGTTCACCCTCAACGCCGACTTCACGATCAACACCGCCAGCAAGGTCGACATCCTCGACGTGCCCGCCGACCGGGGCATGTGCTGCCACGTCGGCGGCGACATCGACTTCGACGCCGCCGGCAACCTCTACCTCTCCACCGGCGACGACACCAACCCGTTCGACTCGGCCGGGTACGCGCCCATCGACGAGCGCACCAACCGCAACCCCGCGTACGACGCGCAGCGCAGCGCCGCCAACACCAACGACCTGCGCGGCAAGATCCTGCGGATCAAGGTGAACGCCAACGGCACGTACTCGATCCCGGCGGGCAACATGTTCGTCGACTCGGACGCGAGGACCCGCCCCGAGATCTACGCGATGGGCTTCCGCAACCCGTTCCGGATGAGCGTGGACCGGGCCACCGGCATCGTCTACGTGGGCGACTACGGCCCGGACGCCGGCACCACCAGCGCCCGGGGGCCGAGCGGCCAGGTGGAGTTCAACCGGGTCACCGGGCCCGGCAACTACGGCTGGCCGTACTGCACCGGCACCAACACCGCCACCGAGACGTACGCCGAGTGGGACTTCGCCGCCGGGACCGGCGGTGCGAAGTACAACTGCTCCGGCGGGCCGACCAACAACTCCTTCCGCAACACGGGCCTGCCCACCCTGCCCGGGGCGAAGCCGGCCTGGATCCGGTACGCCGGCGACGCCGGCACCCCGCCCGAGTTCGGCGGCGGCTCCGAGTCGCCGATGGGCGGCCCCGTCTACCGGTACGACGCCGCGCTGAACTCCACCACCAAGTTCCCGCAGTCCTTCGACGGGCAGTTCTTCGCCGGTGAACTCGGCCGGGGCTGGGTCAAGCCGATCCACCTCAACGCCGACGGCAGCCCGGGAACCATCGACACGTTCCCGTGGAACGGCAAGCAGATCATGGACATGGCGTTCGGGCCCGAGGGCGCGCTCTACATCCTCGACTACGGCACCGGGTACTTCAACGGCGACGCCAACTCGGCGCTCTACCGCTACGACTACATCGCCGGCGGCAACCGGGCGCCGACCGCCGTCGCCGCGGCCGACAAGACCTCCGGCGCGGCCCCGCTGACCGTGAACTTCTCCTCGGCCGGGTCCAGCGACCCCGACGGCGGGGCGCTCACGTACTCCTGGGCTTTCGGCGACGGCACCACCTCGACGGCGGCCAACCCCAGCAAGACGTACACCGCCAACGGCACCTACCAGGTCACGCTGACCGTCCGTGACCCCCAGGGCGCCACCGGCACGGCGAACGTGCAGATCGGCGTCGGCAACACCGCGCCCACGGTCACCATCAACAGCCCGGCCAACGGCAGCCTGTTCAGCTACGGCGACACCGTGCCGTTCAGCATCACGGTGACCGACCCCGAGGACGCCGCCATCGACTGCACCAAGGTCAAGATGACCTACGTGCTTGGCCACGACAACCACGGCCACCAGATCACCTCGAAGAACGGCTGCTCGGGCTCGATCACCATCCCGGTCGACGGTGAACACGACGACGCGGCGAACATCTTCGCCATCTTCGACGCCGAGTACACCGACGCGGGCGGGCTGACCACGCACAAGCAGCACACCCTCCAGCCGCGCAAGCGCCAGGCGGAGCACTTCAAGACCTCCTCCGGCATCGGGACCTTCGACAAGGGCACCGCCGAGGGCGGCAAGACCGTCGGCGACATCAACAACGGCGACTGGATCGCGTTCGAGCCGTACCGGATCGACAACGCGACCTCGTTCAGCGCCCGGGTCTCCTCGGCCGGCGCCGGCGGCACCCTCCAGGTGCGGGTCGGCTCGCCCACGGGCACCGTGCTCGGCTCCGCGACCGTCCCGGTCACCGGCGCCTGGGACACGTTCACCACGGTCAGCGGCAGCATCTCCGGGGCGCCGGCCAGCACCGGCACGCTCTACCTCACGTTCGCCGGCACGGGCACCGGCGCGCTCTACGACGTGGACACGTTCGCCTTCACCACCGGTTCGGCGGTCCGCACCGGCCCGGTCGTCGGACTCGGCGGCAAGTGCCTGGACGTACGCAACGCGGCCACCGCCGACGGCACGCAGATCCAGATCTACGGCTGCAACGGCTCCGCCGCCCAGACGTGGACGGTGACGCCGAACTCGACCGTGAAGGCGCTGGGCAAGTGCCTGGACATCTCCGGCGGCGCCTCGGCCGACGGGACGAAGATCCAGCTGTACGGCTGCAACGGCACGGGCGCGCAGAACTGGTCGGCGCAGGCGGACGGCACCCTGAAGAACCCGCAGACCGGCAAGTGCCTGGACGTCTCGGGCAACAACCCGGCCGACGGTCAGGCCGTGCACCTGTGGACGTGCCACACCGGCGCCAACCAGAAGTGGACCCTGCCCTGAGCTGAGGCGGGGAGGGGCGTTGCGCCCCTCCCCGCTCCGGCAGGCCCCTGAACACCCCCGGCATTGGAGAGCGACATGCGCAGACTCCTCCGACCCCTCCTCGGCGCGGCCACCGCCGTCCTCGCCGTCCTCGCCTGCACCACCCCGGCCACGCCGGCCAGCGCCGCCGACGCCCCGTACGACGTGCTGGTCTTCTCGAAGACCGCCGGCTTCCGGCACGACTCCATCGCGGTCGGCACCCAGGCGATCCGCGACCTCGGCGCGGCCAACAACTTCACCGTCACCGCCACCGAGGACGCCGCCCAGTTCACCACCGCCAACCTGTCCCGCTTCGAGGCGGTGGTCTTCCTCAACACCACGGGCGACGTGCTCGACGCCACGCAGCAGAGCGCCTTCGAGTCGTACATCGGCGCCGGCGGCGGGTACGTGGGCGTGCACGCCGCCGCCGACACCGAGTACGGCTGGTCCTTCTACGGCAACCTGGTCGGGGCGTACTTCGCCTCGCACCCGCACATCCAGCAGGCGAACGTCAAGGCGGAGAACCGGGCGCACGCGGCGACCGCGCACCTGCCGCAGACCTGGACCCGCACCGACGAGTGGTACAACTACCAGACCAACGCCCGCTCCACGGCCCGGGTGCTGGCCACCCTCGACGAGTCGTCCTACACGGGCGGCTCGATGGGCGCCGACCACCCGCACTCCTGGTGCAAGACCTACAGCGGCGGCCGGTCCTTCTACACCGGCGGAGGGCACACCCAGGCGTCGTACGCCGAGCCGGCGTTCCGCGCCCACCTGCTCGGCGGCATCCGGTACGCGGCCGGCCGGGCCAAGGCCGACTGCCGGGCCGAGACCGGCTACACCGCGCTCTACAACGGCGCGACCACCGGCTGGTCCCAGGCCGGGCCGGGCAGCTTCAGCAACGCCGACGCCACCCTGACCTCGGTCGGCGGGATGGGCCTCTACTGGTACAGCGCGAAGCAGTTCACCAACTACTCGCTCAAGCTGGACTGGCGGCTCGCCGGCGACGACAACTCCGGCGTCTTCATCGGGTTCCCGGCCTCCAGCGACCCCTGGTCGGCGGTGAACAACGGCTACGAGGTCCAGATCGACGCCACCGACGCGGCCGACCGCACCACCGGCGCGGTCTACACCTTCAAGTCCGCCGACATCGCCGCCCGGGACGCGGCGCTGAACCCGCCGGGGGAGTGGAACACCTACGAGCTGCTCGTCGAGGGTGAGCGCCTTCAGGTCTTCCTGAACGGGGTGAAGATCAACGACTTCACGAACACGGACCCGGTCCGCTCGCTCGCCGGCCACATCGGGCTGCAGAACCACGGCACCGGCGACGACGCCTCGTTCCGCAACATTCGGATCAAGGAACTCGGCGTCAACCCGCCGGGCGGGAACACCACCGTCCAGGCGGAGGCGTTCAGCTCGGCCGGCGGGGTCGCCCCGTTCGCCAAGGCCGGCGCCAACGGCGGGCAGACCCTCGGCCACATCGACCCGGGCGACTGGGCCGCGTACGCCGGGGTCGACCTGACCGGCGTCACGTCGCTGCGGGCGCGGGTGGTCTCCGGCGGGCCGGGCGGCACCATCCAGGTGCGTACCGGGTCCACGACCGGCACCGTGCTCGGCTCGGTCGCCGTGCCGAACACGGGTGGCTGGAGCACCTTCGCCGACGTCACGACCACCCTCTCCGGCGTGCCGTCCGGCACCCGGGACCTCTACCTCACCTTCACCGGGTCGGGCACGGGGCTCTTCGACGTGGACGACTTCACCCTGGTCAGGTCCGGCGGCAGCGGCGGCGTCGGCCCGATCCGCGGCCTGGGCGGCAAGTGCCTGGACGTGCGCAACGGCGCCACGGCCGACGGCACCCAGATCCAGATCCAGACCTGCAACGGCTCCGCGGCGCAGACGTGGACGGTGACGCCGAACTCGACGGTGAAGGCGCTGGGCAAGTGCCTGGACATCTCCGGGGGCGCGTCGGCGGACGGGACGAAGATCCAGTTGTGGACGTGCAACGGCACGGGCGCGCAGAACTGGTCGGCGCAGGCGGACGGCACCCTGAAGAACCCGCAGACCGGCAAGTGCCTGGACGTCTCGGGCAACAACCCGGCCGACGGTCAGCCCGTGCACCTGTGGACGTGCCACACCGGCGCCAACCAGAAGTGGACCCTGCCCTGATCCGCTGACCCTTCCGTTCCTCCCCGCGGTCCCGCGGTCCGTGCCCGATGTCTTCAGCAAGGGCGCGGACCGTGCGGACAGCGCAGGACCGTGGGGAGGGGCGAGGGCTTTCGTGGTGGGCCCGGCGGTTCTAGAGTGGTGGCGGCGACCGTGGCGGTTGCCGGTGACCGGCGGGAGGCGCAACCCGGCCGGGTCCAGGTGCGCACGCGCACCCACCGGTGTCCCGCCGTGGCCCGCCGCCGCACCGGCCCGGCCGGTCACCTCGCCCCGGTCACGCACCCACGGAATCCCCCATCAGCACAGGGGAGAAGCACCATGGCGCGACCCATCACGCTCTTCACCGGCCAGTGGGCCGATCTTCCGTTCGACGAGGTCTGCCGCCTCGCCTCCGAGTGGGGCTACGACGGGCTGGAGATCGCCTGCTGGGGCGACCACTTCGAGGTCGACAAGGCGCTCTCGGACGAGTCGTACGTCGAGCGGAAGCGCGAGACGCTGGCGAAGCACAACCTGAAGGTCTACGCGATCTCCAACCACCTGGTCGGCCAGGCCGTCTGCGACCACCCGATCGACGAGCGGCACCAGGGCATCCTGCCCGCCCGGATCTGGGGCGACGGCGAACCCGAGGGGGTACGCCGCCGCGCCGCCGAGGAGATCAAGGACACCGCCCGGGCGGCGGCGAAGCTGGGGGTGGACACCGTCGTCGGTTTCACCGGCTCGTCGATCTGGCACACGCTGGCGATGTTCCCGCCGGTGCCGCCGTCGATGATCGAGCGTGGCTACCAGGACTTCGCCGACCGGTGGAACCCGATCCTGGACGTCTTCGACGAGACGGGCGTGCGCTTCGCCCACGAGGTGCACCCGAGCGAGATCGCGTACGACTACTGGACGACGAAGCGGACGCTGGAGGCGGTCGGGCACCGGCCCGCGTTCGGGCTGAACTGGGACCCGTCGCACTTCGTCTGGCAGGAGCTGGACCCGGTGAACTTCATCTTCGACTTCGCCGACCGGATCTACCACGTCGACTGCAAGGACGCGAAGGTGCGCACCGGGGACGGGCGGCGGGGCCGGCTCGCCTCGCACCTGCCGTGGGCGGACATGCGGCGCGGCTGGGACTTCGTCTCCACCGGGCACGGCGACGTGCCCTGGGAGGACTGCTTCCGGGCGCTGAACGCGATCGGCTACGCCGGTCCGATCTCGATCGAGTGGGAGGACGCCGGGATGGACCGCCTCGTCGGCGCCCCCGAGGCGTTGCAGTTCGTCCGCCGGCTCGCCTTCGACGCCCCGGCGGCGGCCTTCGACGCCGCGTTCACCAGCAAGGACTGACCGGCCCGGGTCGCATCCGAGCGGGCCGGCGTCGGGAGCCCGCACACGAACGGGCCGGTCGCCCGAAGGTGACCGGCCCGTTCGAAGGTGCGATCAGAGGGTGCTGCCGTTGGTGCCCGAGCTGGACGGCTTGCTACGGGGCGTGGCGGTGGTCGACGTCGACCCGGGGGTCGAGGTCGTGCTCGACGACCCGGTGGAGCTCTTCGCGCCGGCCGTGGCCGGCGTGCCGGCGAACGCGTCGTCGGCGGCGGTCAGCTCCTGCTTGTGCCCGTTGGTGCTCAGCTTCTCGCCCAGCTTCGACTGGCCGAGCTTGTCCTTGCCCTCGCTGTAGAGGCGGGTCGCCTGGGCCTGCGCGACACCGGCCGCCTCCTGGACGGTCGGGTGGTCGAGCACCTTGCGGCCCCGGATCACCAGCTCCTCGTACTTCTCCCGACCGGCACGGGCGCCCAGGACGAATCCCGCAGCCAGCCCGCCAAGGAACATCATCTTTCCGCGCATGGCGGCTCCTTCCGTACCTGACGCGCCGTCGACCGACGGTTACCCCGCCGGAGGCGACCAAATCGCGCCTGCCTTCTCTGTCTGCAGCTAACTACCCATCCTGCTCTCCGCTCATACCTCCTTGTGCCGGGATGACGATTTGTCCGGGTTTATTGTCGTGTCGTCTGGGTGCCGATCCATGGGGTAACCCCCTGGACCAACACCCCCCGGAATCCTGTACTCTTGTCCCCGTCGCACGGCGCAGCGAGATCGGCGCCGGACGACGCAACGGTCCCCCGTAGCTCAATTGGCAGAGCAGCCGGCTGTTAACCGGCAGGTTTTTGGTTCGAGTCCAAACGGGGGAGCTTCACACACCGAACGCCCGTCGGCCACGCCGGCGGGCGTTCGCCGTTCCCGCCGCCGGTGCCACCACCGTCGCTGTCGGCACCGCGCCACCGGGCCGCCGCCACCGCGCCGTCATGCCGCCGCCGTGTCGCCGTGCCCGCCGCCCGCCGCCCGTGTCCGGCGTGGCGGTGGCCGTGCCCGGCGGGTGCGGGACGACCTGTTTCGCCCACCTCCGGGCCGCTCGCCCGGCAGGATGGTCGATGTCGACCTAGACTCCCGCTGCGTCGATTGGTGCGTCGATTCGTGGGGTGGGTGGCCGGGCGGCTGTCCCGGACGGACGGAGAGCGGGAGGTCCGAGATGCTCGCGGAGACCGACGTGATCGTGGTCGGCGGCGGCCTGGCCGGGCTCGCCGCGGCCCGGCGACTGCACCGCGCGGGCGTGCCGTGGCGGCTGCTGGAGGCCGGCGGGCGGCTCGGCGGCCGGGTCGCCACCCACGCGGTCGACGGTTACCTGCTGGACCGGGGCTTTCAGGTGCTCAACACCGCGTACCCGCGGCTCGGCGCCCTGCTCGACGTCGGCCGGCTGCGCCTCGGACACTTCACGGCCGGCGTGCTGGTGCGCAGGGGCGACCGGCTGGCCCGCCTGGTGAACCCGCTGCGCGAACCCACCGGCGCGCCCGGCACCGCGCTGGCCGGCGTGGGCTCCCTGCTCGACCGGCTGCGGTTCGCCGCGCTCGCCACGGGCTGCGCCACCCTGCCGAAGGAACGGCTGCTCGCCGCCCCGGAGACCACCACCGAGGCCGCGCTGCGCCGCGCCGGGCTCTCCGACGCGATCATCGAGGAACTGCTGCGGCCGTTCCTGTCCGGGGTCCTCATCGACCGGGAGCTGGAGACCTCCAGCCACGTGCTGGCGATGGTGCTGCGCTCCTTCGCCCGGGGCCGGATCGGCCTGCCCGCCGAGGGGATGGCCGCGCTGCCCCGCGCCGTCGCCGACCCGCTCCCGGCGGAGCTGATCGACCTGGACACCCCGGTCGCCGAGGTCGCGCCCGGCCGGGTCCGCACCCAGGCCGGCGACCTGCGCTGCCGCGCCGTCGTGGTCGCCGTGGACCCGCCGGCGGCGGCCACGCTGCTGCCGGGCCTGCCGGCGGTACGCACCCACAGCTACACGACCTACTACCACAGCACGCGGGAGCCGCCGCTCGACGAGCCGATCCTGCTCGTCGACGGGGACCGGCGGGAGATCGTCGCCAACACGGTGGTGGTCAGCAGGGCCGCGCCCACGTACGCGCCGGACGGTCGGCACCTGGTCGCCACCTCCGTGGTCGGCCCGTCGGCCCCGCCCGAGCCGACGGTACGGGCCGAACTCACCCGGCTCTACGGCCGGTCCACGGCGGACTGGACCCACCTGACCACGGTGTCGGTTCCCGACGCGCTGCCCGCCGCGCCCCCGCCGCAGGGGCGGTTGCGCAAGCCGGTGGCGCTGGGGGAGGGCATCTTCGTGGCCGGGGACCACCGCGACAGCCCCTCCATCCAGGGCGCCCTCGCCAGCGGCTGGCGGGCCGCCGGGGCCGTCCTGTCGGAGCTGCGTACCGGCTGAACGGAGGGTCACGCCCCGTTGATGATCACTTATGCTCCTCGCCATGCCCGCACCCCTTGCGCCGCCCGACTTCGACGCCGCGGCGGCGTACCCCCAGGTCGGTCAGGTGCGCGCGGCCCTCGCGGCGCGCGACTGGCCCGCCCTGCGCGCGCTCGTCGACGGGCAGGACCCGCACGGCCGGACCTTCCTCGTGGGCGAGGCCGGCGAGACCGCGGACATCGAGGAGTTCCTCCGGGGGGTGCTGGCCCAGCGGCCCGACGACGCGCTCGCCGGCGCCCTGCTCGGGGCCCATCTGATCCGGGCCGGCTGGCGGATCCGTTCGTCCTACCGCGCCCAGCACGTCAGCCGGGAGCAGTTCGCCCAGTTCCACGCCCACCTGCGGCGCGCCGAGCAGGTGCTCATCGACGTCACCGCCCGCCACCCGGACGACGCGGCGGCGTGGACGCAGCGGATCACCAACGCGCGCGGACTGGAGCTCGGCCAGGCGGAGGCCCGCCGCCGCTACGACCAGCTCGCCAAGCACCACCCGCACCACCTGCCGGCCCAGGCCTCGCTGCTGCAACAGTTCTGCCCGAAGTGGAGCGGCACCTGGGAGCGGGCACACGGCTTCGCCCGGGAGTGCGCCGACGCCGCCCCGCCCGGCGCCCCGAACGCGGTGCTGGTGGTCGAGGCCCACCTGGAGGAGGCGCTCGACCACGACAACCTGCGCGAGGCGAGCGCCCACCTGCGCGGCGGGCACGTGCAGCGCGAGATCCACCAGGCGGCGCAGCGGTCGGTCTGGCACCCCGAGTTCCGCAACGGCTGGGGCTGGGTCTGGGTGCGCAGCGTCTTCGCGATGGCCTTCTGCCTGATGGACGAATACCCGGCGGCGGCCCAGCAGTTCGCGGCCATGGGGCCGCTCGGCGACGAGGCGATGTTCGGCTACGTCGACGGCGACGCGGTCAGGCAGTTCCAGCGGTTCCGCGAAAAGGCGTACGCGAAGGGTGGGCAGTCATGATCCAGGAACTGGAGGTGGACGGGGTGCCCACGCTGCTCGCCCCCACCGGCGGGCCGATGCGCGCCGGGCTGACCTTCCGGGTCGGCACCGCCGACGAGACGCTCGCCCGCAGCGGCATCACCCACCTGCTGGAACACCTCGCCCTGGCCCCCCTCGGGCTGGCCGACTACCACGTCAACGGCGCCACCGCGCCGGTGTTCACCACGTTCCACATGCAGGGCTCCGCGCAGGACATCGCCACCTTCCTCACCTCGGTCTGCGCCAACCTGACCGAGCTGCCGACCGGCCGGCTGGACGTGGAGAAGGAGATCCTGCGCACCGAGCACAGCAGCCGGGGCACGGCCGCCGTCGACGACATCCCCCTGTGGCGGCACGGCGCCCGCGACTTCGGCATCACCAGCTACCCGGAGTGGGGGCTCTCCGCGCTCACCGCCGACGACCTGCGGCAGTGGGCGGCCCGCTGGTTCACCCGGGAGAACGCGGTGCTCTGGATCGCCGGGAAGGCCGTTCCCGCCGGGCTGCGCCTGACGCTGCCCCCGGGCGTACGGCAGCCGGTGCCGGCGGCGTCGTCGGCGCTGCCGCAGACGCCCGCGTACTTCGTCGGCGGGTCGCGGGCGGTGGTGCTGGACGCCGTCGTGCGGCGCCGGACCGCCGCGAGCGTCTTCGCCGGGGTGCTGGAGCGCGAGCTGTACCGGGCGCTGCGCCAGGACGGCGGGCTCTCCTACCAGACGACGGCGGGCTACGAGCCGCGCGGCGACGGCCACGCGACGCTGCGGGCGCTGGCCGACGCGCTGCCGGAGAAGCAGGACGCCGTGCTCGGCGGCTTCGTCGACACGCTCGCCAAGCTCCGGGTCGGCCGGATCGAACAGGCCGACCTCGACGCCGTCGTGGCGAAGCGGGAGGACTTCCTCGGCACCGCCGAGGTGGACGCGGCGCGGCTGCCGTCGTACGCCTTCAACGTGCTCACCGGGGAGCGCAACCTCACGGTCGACGAGCACCGGGCCGAGCTGAAGGCCGTCAGCACCGACGACGTGCACGAGGTGGCCCGCGAGGCGCTGGACGGGGCGCTGCTGATGGTGCCCGAGGGGCACCGGGCCGACTGGGCCGGCTTCGCCGCGGCGCCCACCCGCTCGGCCGACACGGTCGCCGGCACCCCCTACCAGGAGAAGGAAGGCGACGGCGAGCTGCACGTCGGCGTGGACGGCGTGAGCTGGCTCGGCCACGGCGGCCCGCTCACGGTGAGGTACGCCGAATGCGCCGTCATGCTCGCCTGGCCCGACGGCGCCCGGCAGCTCATCGGCGAGGACGCCATCTCGATGCGGATCGAACCGACCATGTTCGACCTGCACCCCGGCGCGATCCGGGTGATCGACTCCCAGGTGCCGGCCGACCGGCAGGTGGTCATGCCGGCCCGCGACCCGGCACGCATCCCGCAGCCCCGGGCCGCGGCAGCCGGCTCCGCACGGCGGGAACCGGTGAAGCGCTCCTGGTGGGAGATCCCGCTGATGGTCGTCAGCGGCCTCGCCGCGCTGGCGATCGGCGGCGCGAACGCGCTGCTGACCCTCGGCATGTTCATCACCGAGACCGCCGAGAGCGACGAGGGCTGGCTGTGGGGCGTCATCGCCGTGGGATGGCTGCTCACTGTTATCCTCGCGTTGCCCATCGTGCTGCTGCGCCGGCGACGCCGATGAGCGACGGCGCCGTTTCGTGCTGGCCGGTGATCCACCGGGCGGGATAGGATCCGGCGCGGTATTGGGGCGGTAGCTCAGCCGGTTAGAGCAGGGGACTCATAATCCCTCGGTCGCGGGTTCGAGTCCCGCCCGCCCCACCACGCAAACGCCCTGCTCAGGCAAAATGGCGATGGCCCGGACGAACTACGTCAAGGTCGGGACCAGCGCCTTCGGTCCGCACCGAGTCCGCAGCAGCGCGAGCCGGCACGGCCGGCGATCTGCGCGGCCATCGGTTGGGCTGGTGGGATTCGCGGTCGCGGGGTCTGCCGGCTGCCGGCTGGGGCTACACCGTGACGACGATCTTCCCCGCGGGATGGCCCTGGGCGAGGTAGCGCATCGCGTCGGGCGCGTCGGCGAGAGCGTAGGTGCGGTCGATGACCGGGGTGACCGAGCCCGCCTCGACGAGGGTGGTCAGTTCCTCGAGATCTTCGTAGCGCTCCCCAGCGGTCACGCCGTGCACTCGCTGACTGCCGGACAGTGAGAGAAGCGGCGCGGCCATCTGGCGTTGGAAGCCGCCGAGCAGCCAGCCTGTGGCGTGGCCGCCACCGACGAGGGCGATCGTCCCGCGCGGCGTGGTGGCGCGCCGGAGCAGCGACAACGGCCGGTTGCCGGCGGTGTCGATGATGATGTCGTATCGTGCGCCGCCACGGTCGATCTCGTGCCGGGTGTAGTCGATGACGTCCTCAGCACCGATGGAACGCACCAGCTCGATCTTCGAGGTGCTGCAGACGCCGGTCACGCCTGCCCCGTACACCTTGACCAGCTGGACGGCGAACGCCCCGACGCCTCCGGCCGCGCCAATGATCAGCACCCGCTGTCCGGGCTGCACGCGTGCGTCGCGGATGCTCTGTAGCGCGGTCACCGCGGAGATGGGCATCGCCGCCGCCTGCTCGAAGGTGAGGTTGGCCGGCTTGGGTGCCACCCGGTGCTGCCGCGCTGTCGCGTACTGGGCGAAAGAGCCGCTCTGACAGGTGCCGTACACCTCGTCGCCAGCGCGCAGGCGGGTCACGCCGGCGCCGACCGCCACCACCACACCGGCGACGGCCCGACCGAGCACCGCGACCTTGGGCCGGCGCAGCCCGGCCGCGAGCCGCACCGCCATGGGCCGACCGGTCATGAAGATCCACACGCCTGGGTCCAGGCCAGCGGCGCGTACCTCGATGAGTACCTCGTCGTCTCCGATCGAGGGTTTGTCGACCTCGCGAAGCTCGAGCACGTCGGCCGGGCCGTACACGTCGCGGACGATCGCCTTCATGACTTCTCCTCGGGGGAGTCGGGGTACTGGAACACGTCGTCGAGCGGAACGCCGAACACCCGGGCGATCCGGAAGGCCATTTCCAGGGATGGCGAATAGCGGCCCTGCTCGATGGCGAGGAGGGTCTGCCGGGTCACGCCGATGCGCTCGGCGAGCTCGGCCTGGGTCATCTCGCCGTGCGCGAAGCGCAGCGCGCGGATGCAGTTGGTGACCTGCGTCGGCTTCACCACTGCGGGAAGCTCCTGCGGTACACGATGACCTTGGTGATGCCGCCGAGGATCGCCGACAGCACGAAGCACAGGTAGATGGCGTTGGCGATCCAGAACCGGTCCCAGTCCGCCAGGGCCATGAGCATCGCAGCGACCGCGCCGATGACGACGAACGACTGGCCGACGTGGTCGCCGAGCCGCCCGATCTCGCGGTCCCGCACGTCCTTGGCGCGGGGCGCGCGCGGATTCACGACGGCCATGCCGATCTCCGCCACGATCGACGCGACGATGCTCGCGCCGACCGTCCACAACAGGGTGCTCGCGTACGGCACGTCGGGCAGCGAGCGGCCATCGGTGCGGCTGACGACGAGGGCCACGTAGGCGGAGTAGCCGAGCACGGCGACGACCAGCCTGATCCACGCGCGTTTCTCTTCGTGCGTCATGACAAGCCCTCCGGATGTCTGCAATCTTTGACATCAGCAAGGTAGCAAATCTTTGACTTTGTGTCTAGAAAACTTTACATCGGCCCCTCGGGAGCGGTCATTCGGCTGACCCGGCGCGGTCCGATCCCGCGAGCCGGCGCCCGCCCGCTGAGCGCTCCGGCAACCGGACGGCATGCCGCGTGATCCTGAAGTGCTGGATCACCGCACCCAGCCACGCGGCACACCCCGCCCACCCGCAGCGCCCCGTGGCCGCAATCAGTGCGCTGAGGTGTCATGGGTCAGTTGGCGGACGTCTGCCGTGCATCAGTCGGCGATCGACACGAAGTCGGGCGCCCTCAGGGCGCCGACTTCTTGCTGGCTCTGCAACACTTTCCGGACGGGCACGGCACGTCACCCGCCCGCTTCGGCCGTGGCGCCCTCTCGCGTCGGGCATCGAGCCCGTTCACTTTGATGTTCCTGGATGGTAGCGTCCTGGAAACATTGCAAGGACTTGCATCGATCGATGGTCGGTGGACGGGCCCGCTGCCGACCTCCTCGCCCCACACCCCCGCCCCCGCGAGGAGGTCTTTCGCATGAATCCCCAGTCGCGCTCCAAGCCGCCGACCATGGCCACGGAGCCGAGGACGACCACCCGACCCGCACCACGACGTCTCGCCCTGCTCGTCGCGATGCTGGTCGGCCTGACCGGCGTACTGTCCTCGGGCCTGGTCACCGCACCGGCGGCCCAGGCCACGATCGACGGGGAGGCGCTCGGCGCGCGCTACAACGGGGCCGCCAGCGAGATCACCTTCCGCGTCCGCTCGGCGACGGCCACCCGGATCGCGCTCTACCTCTACAGTGCCGCCACCGGTGCGCAGGAACGGGTCAGCTACGTGCTGACCGGCACCGGCGGCATCTTCGCCAAGACGGTCAGCGTCGCCGAGTTGAACCGCCTCGGTATCACCGGCACGGTCTACTACGGCTACCGCGCCTGGGGGCCGAACTGGCCGTGGCACGCCGGCTGGACGAAGGGGTCGACGGCGGGATTCGTCTCCGACGTCGACGCCGCCGGCAACCGGTTCAACCCCAACAAGCTGCTGATCGACCCGTACGCGCGGGAGATCAGCCACGACCCGCAGACCCCGAGCCGTCCCGACGTGGCCGGCTACCGCAGCGGGGCCAACCGCGCGGTCGACACCGGCACGTTCGCCCCCAAGGGCATCGTCCTCACGCCGACGGCCGGCGGATTCGGCACCAAACCCACCCGGGCGTTCAAGGACGACATCGTGTACGAGGTGCACGTGCGCGGTCTGACCAGGAACGATCCCACGATCGCGTCGGCGTACCGTGGCACCTACCGGGGCGCCGGGCTCAAGGCCCCCTACCTCGCGTCGCTGGGTGTGACGGCGGTGGAGTTCCTGCCCCTCCAGGAGACGCAGAACGACACCCACGACGTCGACCCCACCAGCACCGCCGGCGACAACTACTGGGGTTACATGACGCTCAACTACTTCGCCCCCGACCGGCGCTACGCCTACGACAAGTCCCCCGGCGGTCCCACCGCCGAGTTCAAGGCCATGGTGAAGGCGTTCCACGACGCCGGGATCAAGGTGCTCGTGGACGTCGTCTACAACCACACCGGCGAGGAGGGGCCGCAGGGCGACAAGAACACCTACAACCTGTTCTCCTGGCGCGGCCTGGACAACTCCACCTACTACTCGCTGACCGGCGACCGGCAGAGCCCCTGGGACAACACCGGCGTCGGCGGCAACTACAACACCTTCAACCCCGCCGCGCAGAACCTCATCGTCGACTCCGTCGCCTACTGGAAGGACACGCTCGGCGTCGACGGCTTCCGGTTCGACCTGGCGTCCGTGCTGGGCAACACCTGCCAGCACGGCTGCTTCAACTACAGCCGGACCAATTCCGGCACCGCCCTGAACCGCCTGGTCGCCGAGATGCCCGCGCGCCCGGCCGGCGGTGGGTCCGGTGTCGACTGGATCGCCGAACCGTGGGCCATCGGCGGCAACAGCTACCAGGTCGGCAACTTCCCGACCGGCTGGTCGGAATGGAACGGCATCTACCGCGACACCCTGCGCCGCGACCAGAACAAGTTGGGCGTCGACGCGGTCACACCGGCCAGCCTCGCCGACCGGTTCGCCGGCTCGTCCGACCTCTACGGCGACGACGGCAGGCGCCCCTGGAACTCGGTCAACTTCGTGGTCGCCCACGACGGGTTCACGCTGCGGGACCTCTACGCCTGCAACAGCAAGAACAACAACCAACCATGGCCGTACGGTCCGTCCGATGGCGGATCCGACGACAACATCTCCTGGGACCAGGGCGGCGTGGCCGCCGACCAACGCCGGGCGGCCCGCAACGGTCACGCGTTCCTCATGCTGTCGGCGGGCACCCCGATGATGACCGGTGGCGACGAGTACCTGCGCACCACCAACTGCAACAACAACCCCTACAACCTGGACTCCAGCGCGAACTGGTTGGACTGGACCCCGGACGCCGACCAGACGACCTTCGCCGCCTTCACCAGCCGGCTGCTCGCCTTCCGCAAGGCACATCCCGCCCTGCGACCAACGAACTTCTACACCGCCGCCGACACCAACGGCAACGGACTGGGCCAGCTCGAATGGTTCACCCCGGCGGGCACGGCACCGGACGGTGCGTACTGGGGCAACGCGAACAACCACGCGTTGGCCTGGCGCATCGACGGCAGCGAGTTCGGCGACTCGGGTCTCTACGTCGCCTACAACGGCTGGTCCGGCAACGTGACATTCACCCTGCCCGCCCCGCCCCCGGGCAAGCAGTGGTACCGGGTCACCGACACCTCGACCTGGGCCGAGGGGCCCAACCAGGTGGCCAGCCCCGGCAGCGAGGCCCTGATCGGTGGTGCCTCCACCACGTACGCGCTGGGTGGGCGGGCACTGCTGCTGCTCATCGCCCGGTAGTCGCCCGGACAGGTTGGCGATCACGCTCCAGGAGACGTAACGGAACTGGCGGATAGCCGACTGTCCGATCCTTTTTCTGTCACGAGACGGCCGACTACGGTGGGCTCTGCTTCACCCCCGGCGGGGGCCACCGACCTCGGCGCGTACGCGGCGGAGAGGATTTCGATGAGCAGTTCGTCAATGTCCTTCGACACCGCGCGTCGGATCCTCGGCCAGCGTGACTCCGAGTGGAGCAGCAGATTGAGTGCCCTGCTCGGGTTGGCGGCCCTGGGCAGCGGGGCTGTCGGTCTTGCTGTGCCGGCGATCAGGGCCGGGTGGGGTTGGATCGATCAGAAGAACGAACTGGTCAGCCAGATCACCTCGGCCGTCGACCGCGTACGCGACCGGTGCCTGGGTGCCAGGGGCCGCGAGCGACACGAACTCATCGCGGCGGCACACACCGCCGTGGTCACCGGCGCGTTCTTCGCCGCTCTCAACGAGGCGGTGGGCGGAGAATACGCACGGCTCGGGCTGACGGAGGCCGAGAAACAGCAACTGACGTCCGGAAGCGTCGCCGGCGACCACGAGAGCGTGGTTTCCTGCCTGCTGAACGTGCAGGTGTCGATGCCGTGGGTCGCCTGCGGGTTCGAAGCGAACCTCCGAGCTTCGGTGGCTCCGTTCTACGACAACCTGGCGGGGCGCTGCCTGCGGTTCTTCCGCGGTCTTGCCGCCTGGGGGCAGATCGAGGTCGGGCTCCACGACGCCCACCACGGGGGAGCGCTGTCGTCGGTCATCGTGGGCAAGGCCATCACGCGTTACCGGAACGACTACCGGCGGCTGGCGGCCGAGGTGCCGGAGTTCGGCATGTGGGCACTACTCGACCAGTTCGAATCCGCCACGGTGGCCCGGGAGTCGGCCCGTCGGCGTTCCGAGGAATTCCAGCAGCGTTCCCTCTCGCTGATGGAGCAACTCCTCGCCGCCCTGTCCGGGATGCGGGACCTTCCGACCGAACGTAGCCGGACGATCATGGCGAAGCGCAACCGGCAGCTGTTGTCCGAGCCGCTCGCGCAGGTCACGAAGATCGACCTGGAGTCCGGCCTCAGCATGCCGGACGCCGAGACCGGCTACGTCAACCCACGCTTCCAGTGGGCGGTGATGAGCGGTCGTTCCCGCGCCTGGGACGAGGAGTGGTGGGGGCATCAGGCGCACGGGCACCGCCTGGACCACTTCCTGGCTGCGTACTTCACGTCCGCGCGCAGCGCCGAGTTTCCACTGGTCATCCTGGGTCACCCGGGTGCGGGGAAGTCTCTCCTGACCAAGATCATGGCGGCTCGGCTGCCGCCCGAGCACTTCACCACGGTCCGCGTGCCGTTGCGCCAGGTGCGGAACCCCGCAGCGAAGATCTACCAACAGATCCAGGACTTCCTCGACGACGACACGCACCTCGGCGTGCGATGGCGGGACCTGTCCGAGGCCAGCCACGAGGTCACGAGAGTGGTCATCCTCGACGGTCTGGACGAGTTGATGCAGGCCACCCGGACGACCGAGTCGGGATTCCTGCACGAGGTGCGGGAGTTCCAGGAGAAGGAGGCCGGCATCGGTTCGCCCGTTTCGGTGGTGGTGACGTCGCGCACCGTCGTGGCCGACATCGCGAACATTCCGGTGGGTTCCCTGGTCGTCAAACTCGAAGACTTCGATCGGGATCAGGTCGACTTCTGGGTCGACATGTGGAACAAGGTCAACGAGGCGCCGATCGCGAACGGAACTGTGAAGCCGCTCGCGGTGGACAGCGTCTGGGCGATGGGCGAACTCGCGCGTCAGCCGCTCCTGCTGCTCATGCTGGCCGTCTTCGGCGCCACGGAGGATCCGCCGACCGGCGGCGATGGTCAGGTCACGCAGGGCCAGTTGTATCAGTGGCTGCTCAACGGCTACATCGCGCGTGAGGTCGCGAAGACGCCCGGGGCGGCCACCGATCTCCTCTCCGAGGACGAGGAGATCGCGGCGCGCGCGGATCACGAACTCTGGCAGCTCGGCATCGCGGCCTTCGCGATGTTCAATCGCGGCCAACAATCCGTCACCGGCCAGGACCTCAACAGCGACCTGGCTCCGATGTTGCGTGCCGGCGCGGTGCAGGGTAGCCACCGGAAGCGTCTGGCCCAACCGCTGGACCCCGCGATCCGTACGATCGCCAGGTTCTTCTTCATCCACGCCGCCGACGTCAGTGGTGGTCTGGTCTCCGCGAGCAGCTACGAGTTCCTGCACGCCACGTTCGGCGAATACCTGATCGCCTATCACGTACTCGAACAGCTGAAAGGTCTCGCCGACGCGCGTCGTCGTCTGCCGGTCGGCCAGGAGTGGACCGACGACCAACTCTTCGCGCTGCTGTCCCACCAGCAACTGTCGGTCGGCGGCGCCATCATGCCGTTCCTGCGGGAACTCTTCGAGGCCGCGCCGACGGCTCGACAGCAGGCGATCGTCACGGAGTTGAAAGCTCTCGTCCGGTTCAGCCAGGAACGGGAAGGAGTGGGCCGTTTCGAGGGCTACAACCCGTCGAGGCAGTACCTGCTCGGCCGGGTCGCCGCATACCTCGGCAACCTGCTCACGCTGTTGACCGAGCTCTGCGACGGGCCTGTCCCGCTCGCGGAACTCGCGCCCGAGGGGGACGACCCGCTCACCTGGTGGCGGAGCACCGTCCGCTTCATTCATGCCGGGCTCGACGACAACGGATGGTCGATGCTGCTTTCCAGCATCGACCTGTCCGTCACCGACGAGGTGCCATCCATCTTCAAACGGCGCGCGCCGATAGACAGACTGCTCATTCAACCGTACGAGGCTCGGCTTGCCGGAGAACCACAGAGGGAGTTGCAGCTCCTGCTCGGCGCCACGGCCCTGCACGGGCGTCGCCTCGCCCACTGGGGTGACGAGGTCGGCGACGTGTGCATGAAGATCCTCTCGTCCCTGGTGCACCGTGACGAGCGGTCCGGCGACCACGAGGCCATCATGGAGGCGGCAGCCTCGTCAGCCTCGCCGGAGACGGGGAACCTCTTCGTGGAGTACCTGGTCCGCCACGGCGGTCGCCTCGACTACGAGGACGTACGGAGGCTGGCCCAGACCGCACTCTGGTTGAACAGCACCGAGGCGGCGGTGCGCATCGCCCCGGTGGTGGCGCAACACCCGAAGCTGTTCCTCGAGTTCCCGCGGCTCTTCACCATCTACGAACGAAATCTGACGGACGCCCGCGAGATCGCCGAGGTCTTCGCCGCGATGCGCGTCGGACTCGCCGTGTGGCAGGGCGATGACGCGAAGGCGTTCAAGGACATCGTCGGCCAACTCGTCGCCAGGCAACGTGGCCGCTGGAGGGAGATCGCCATCCAGCCGATCAAGGACCTGTCGAATCTGGCCATCGAGGTCATGCGGCCTGCCATTCCCCCTCTCGTCGCGATCCTGGCGGACGACTACCAGCGGCGCCCCCCTGTCCCGACCTACTACTCGTCGCTGTCGAGTGGGCGGCATCGGGAGGACGGCCCCGTCTAGGATCACCGGCCGGACCGAAGCAACTGAAGGGAAGCGGCGAGCCGGCGTGCAGCGCCGTCGCCCGGCACGACCGCCGCGGCTGCGAGCAGGAGGCGGTGCGTCGACCCGGGGCGGCGCCATCGACGCCCCGGACCGACGGGTACGGACCACGCTCGCGCTGCCGTCAGCGGGGAGCGGGCTGCCCCAGCAACTCCAGCGCCAGGCGCATCAGTTCCGGGCCGGCCTTCTCGGGGCTGCCCGTGTCGAACGGCGGATCGGGGTCGTATTCGACGACCAGTTGGAGCGCCTGCGCGATCCGTTCGCCGGCGATCCTCGCGGCGAGGTGCAGGGACATGTCGATCCCGGCGGACATGCCGGCGGCGGTCATGGTCCGGCCCGCCTCGACGTAGCGGCCCGGGACGAACGTCGCGCCGTACTGGGCGAGCTGGTCCCGCAGGCTCCAGTACGTCGTCGCCCGCAGCCCGCGCAGCAGGCCGGCCGTGCCCAGGACGAGGGCGCCGGTGCAGACCGAGACGGTCCACGTCGTGTGCCGGTGGATGCGTTGGATCCAGCGGATCGTGTCGGGGTCGGTCTGGACGCCGCGGATGTTCCCTCCGGGCACCAGCAGCACGTCGGCCCGGCGCACCTGGCTGAGCGTGCGGTCCACCCCGAGGGTGAGCACGCCGTTGTCCGTCCGGACCGGGCCGGTCCGCTTGCCGACGGTCACCACGGAGGCGCCCGGGATCCGGGACAGCACCTCGTACGGGCCGATCGCGTCGATCGGGGCGATCCCGTCGAAGAGCAGGATCGCGATGCGGGGGCCCCGGGCGGGCCCGTCCGGGTCGGTGGGCCGCCCCGCCCGGGCCGGGTCGCCCAGGCCGGTGGCGGCCAGGCCGACGCCGGCCCCGCCGGCCACCGCCGCCCGCAACACCGTCCGCCGGTGCACGTCCATGCTGAACATCGATCGCCTCCTGTCGGTCGAGCTGAGCTTCCGCATGTCCCGGTGGTCGGTCACGCCGCCGCCCTGGTTCCGCAGGCCGCGAGGCAGGTCCGGATGCGAGGGGCCCCGGTCCGTATCGGCGGGTCCGGTGCCGCATCCCGCTCCGTACGTGCCGAAGGGGGTCGCCCGCGGGAACCAGCCGGCCGTTACGGCGGACCTACAGAGTGTGGCGGCAGAGAACGGGCACGAGATCGTCCTCGTGGTGTGGGACGGCGCGGTCCTCCTGGACGTGGCGGGACCGGTCCAGGTCCTGAACGGCTCCGGCGGCTACCGGACGCGGCTCGCGTCGCCCGACGGGAGACCGGTGCACACCGACGTCGGCGTGCCCCTGGGGGTCGACCTGGCGCTGCCGGAGGTCCGTACCCCCGTCGACACGCTGATGGTCGCGGGCTACGGCACGAAGGCCGGCCACCGCCCACCCGTCGCCGTCGTCGAGCAGGTGCGGCGGATCGGCCTGGCGGCCCGGCGGGTCGCCTCGGTCTGCACCGGGGCGCTGGTGCTGGCCGAGGCGGGCCTGCTGGAGGGGCGGCGGGCCACCACCCACTGGGCGGCCTGCGCCGAGCTGGCGGCACGGTTTCCGCGCGTGGCGGTGCAACCCGACGCCATCTGTGTCCGGGACGGCCCGGTCGCCACCTCGGCCGGGGTGACCGCGGGCATCGACCTCGCGCTCGCCCTCGTGGCCGAGGACCTCGGCGTCGACCGGGCGCGGACCGTCGCCAAACATCTGGTCGTGTTCCTCCAGCGGCCCGGTGGCCAGGCACAGTTCGACGCCCCGGGCGCCGGGCCCGCGCCGCGTGAACCGGTCCTGCGCCGGGTGCTCGACGCGGTCGTGGCGGAACCGTCGGCCGATCACAGCCTCGCCGCGATGGCGGCCCGCGCCGCGGTCAGTGAGCGCCACCTGACCCGGCTGTTCCGTCGCGGCACCGGCACCACTCCGGCCCGGTACGTCGAACGGATGCGGGTGCACGCGGCGCGCGCGCTGCTGGAGACGGGGAACGCCGGCGTCGCGTCCATCGCCCGCGCCTGCGGCTTCGGCTCGGCCGAGACGATGCGCCGCGCCTTCCTGCGGGTCGCCGGCGTCACCCCGGCCGAGCACCGCCGTCGCTTCCGCGGCCAGGAGGAACCCGGTGCCGCCGTACGGTCGGCGCCGCAGTGAACGGCACGGTCTCAACCGATCAGGCCGGCGGTCGTCGTCGACGCGGTTCGTGGCCCTCGTCAGTCGCCGGAGCGCGGCGTGCCGGCGCCCCGGGCGGCCTTCGGACCTGTCCCGTCCCCGGCCGCCGACCCGCTGAGCGCCGACGCGCGCCCGCTCAGCGCGTCGACGCGATCGACGAGTCGGCGTACGGCGTCCTCGTCGTCCGCGTCCACGGCCGCGACGCGATCGAGCAGCGCGGCGTAGTCCGACGTCAGCGCCAGGTACCTCCTGCCGAACGACTCCTCGGCGCCGCTGACGTAGGCCTCGCGCCGCGCCCGGGCGTACCGCTGGTCGAGGTCGATGATCTGCTGGGCCAGCACGGCCGCGGCGGCGCCGAGCGCGCCGCGGGCGTCGGCGTTCTCGTCTCGGCGGCGGCGACGGGCGTCCGCGAGCCGGCCCGCGCGGCGGCCACCGACGTAGAGCACCGTGGCCCCGGCGACGACGGCCACGATCGCGGCGCCGGCGAGCAGGAAGCGGGGCAGCGACGGGCTGATCGTCCGCGCGCCGTCGGGGACGGTGCCGGCCTTCACCAGCAGGTCGTAGTTGACGGTGACGACCTTCAGCGCCTCCAGGGGGCGGTCGGCGAAGGTGTCGACGCCCCGGCTGATGGTCATCTCCGCCACGAACGCCCGGCCGAAGTTCCCGTCGTCGCGCCCGGGCAGCAGCGCGCAGCCGTAGGTGTCGTACTCGTCGGAGTCGCGGCTCATCACCAGCACGACGGTCCCGTCGGCGGCGCGCTCAACCTGGCGGCAGCCCTGCCTGAGGTCCGCGCCCGGCTCCAGCATCAGCACGACCAGCCGGCGGTTGCCGATGACCCGTTCGGCCGCCGCACGGTCCAGCTCGACGCCCGGTGCGACGTACACGGACGAGGTACGCACCTGCCGGGCGACCGGACCGTCCAGCGCCCCGCCGGTCCACAACGCCCAGCCGGCCAGCACCAGGCAGGCCAGGACGGCGATGCCGAAGGGCGTGCCGAACAGGTCACCGAGCCGACGTCGTACGGACGGGTTCACGACAACCTGCCCCGGAGGTAGAGGGCCGGGCGGTAGCTGGCGATCCCCAGCGTCCGGGCGGCGTCGTCCAGCTCCTCGGACGCCTCGTTGAGCAACGTACGCGCGTGACGGTCCGGCAGCTCCTCGTCCAGCGCGGCGCGGGCCGCCTGGAGCTTCACGACGCCCCGGGTCAGCGCCGGGTTGCTGCGCGCGTCGGTGAGCAGGGACATCTCGACGGCGAGCGCGGTGAGGCCCGCCAACCGCGCGGGAGTGCCGCCCCGCCCCGGGTCGCCCCGCCGGATCCCGAGCCCGTCCGGCCGGCGCAACGACCGGACCGAGAGGATCAGGAACGTCCCCACGCAGCCCGCGAAGATCCACGGCAGGGCCGGCAGCGCCACCCGCAGCGGGTCGATCGGCCGGTACGGCAGCGGCCGGTCGAACAGCCCCGAGTAGCGCAGGTCGGTGACCCGGTTCAGGTATGCCGTCAGCACGTTGCCCTGCGGGTAGTCGTAGCGGCTCAGCCGGTCGGCGAACTGGCCGTAGAAACTCGCCCCGGCCAGCTCCGCGAAGTCGTCGGCCGCCGGCCCGTGGTACTCGATCCAGAGCCCGTACATCACGACGATCGGCGTGCCCGGGAACAGCTCGGCCAGCGCCGGCCCGTACCGGGGCACCGGCTCACCGAACGGCTGCGCGGGCAGCGCCACGTACCGGGCGCCGTCCGGGAAGGCGGTGCGCGCGGCCTTGTCGGGAACGCCGGTCAGCGTGGCCCCGGCCCCGAGGTGCAGGCCGGTGGCCCGCAGGTCGGCGGCGACGGCGGCCAGCTCCCGGTCGGTCGGGTTACGCCACCTCAGCTCGTCGTGCTCGGGCGGCTCGGGCGTGTCCCGCAGCGCGGCGATCAGCCCCACCAGCAGGTTCGTCACGTCGGCGGTGGCGAACTGCGCCCGCCAGTCGGGCAGCGTGTCGGCCACGGCCTGATAGATGCCGCCGCTGACCTCGGTGCCGATCACCCGGATGGTCGCGTTCTCCACGTCCCGCACCCGGTCACGCTCGTCCTTGTCGAGCCCGGGCGGCGCGACCAGGATCCGGACGGGGCGGTCGCCGGCGGCCTCGCGGACCCGCTGCTCGTTCCAGCGCGCCGTCGAGCCGGGGAGCCGCACCACCGGCTCGGCGGCCACCAGCGCGGTCATCTCGTCCACGGAGGGCACGCTCGCGTCGCTCAGCTCACCGGCCGAGCCCTCGTCGATCTTCGCCGTGGCGGCCGGCGACCGGCCGTAGCTGACGTCGACGCTCTGCCGCTGGGCGAGCAGGAAGACCACCAGGACCACCACGGCGACGCCGAGCAGCGACCACCGCAGCAGCTCGTACCGGTGGTGCCTGCGGAGTGTCACTGGTGCGTGCGCCACAGCCGGTCGGCCTCCCTCGCGTGTCGCGCCGCCGCGTGCGCGGCGGAAGCCCCGCCGCGCCCGGCGGCGATCGCCTCGGCGCGGGCCAGCAACCGCTCGGCCTCCGGCACCCGGCTCGTCGCCGCGTCCCGGCTGACGGCCGCGCTGTCGATGGCCGCCCGCGCGGAGGACCAGGCGGTGCGCTGCTCCCGCCCCCGCGCCCGCAACCGGGGCAGCAGGGTCGTCGCGAAGCCCGCGCCCACCAGCAGGGCGCCGCCGACCAACCAGACGAGGAGGGTGTGGGACATGCGCTCCAACCATCGGACGAGGGGTGCGGGGTGCGCTCGGGAGCTGTCGGGGCCGGCGGGGATACGACCGAGTCTGACGGATCGAGTCGGACCGCTGCGTACCGGCCCCACCGGCCCTGGCCTGCCGCCGGCCCGCCACACCGCGTGCGTCGTATCGTCTCCCCATGGCGCACCCGGTCTGGGCGGACGGCAAGGCCTACGAGGCGTACGTGGGCCGGTGGAGCCGCCCCGTCGCGAGGGAGTTCCTGCACTGGCTGGCCGTGCCGCCGGGCCGGCGCTGGCTGGACGTGGGCTGCGGCACGGGCGCGCTCACGTCGACCGTGCTGGCGCTGGCCGACCCGACGCACGTCGCGGCCGTCGACAGCTCGCCAGGCTTCGTGGCGTACGCCCGCGCGGCGGTCCGCGACGCGCGGGCGGCCTTCCAGGTCGGCGACGCCCGGGCGCTGCCGCTGCCCGACCGCTGCGTCGACGTCGTCGTCAGCGGCCTGGCGGTCAACTTCGTGCCCGAGCCGGCGCGCGCCGTCGCCGAGTTCGCCCGGGTCACCCGACCGGGCGGGGTGGTCGCCGCCTACGTCTGGGACTACGCCGGGGGCATGGCGCTGCTGCGTCACTTCTGGGACGCCGCCGCCCTGCTCGACCCCGCCGTGGCCGAACGGGACGAGGGCCGCCGGTTCGCGGTGTGCGACCCGGACTCCCTGCGCGGGATGTGGACCGACGCGGGGCTGACGGCGGTGGCGGTCCGGCCCGTCGACGTGCCCACGGTGTTCGCAGACGTCGACGACTACTGGACCCCGTTCCTCGGCGGTCAGGGCCCCGCCCCGACGTACGTCGCGTCCCTGGCGGCGCCGGACCGCGCCCGCCTGCGCAACCTGCTGGCGGCCCGCCTGCCCGTGGCGCCGGACGGGTCGGTCCGGCTCACCGCCCGGGCCTGGGCCGTCCGGGGCACGGCGCCGGCGTGAGCATCGGCCGGGTTCGTGCTGCTCGTCGCCTAGGGTGGGGCAATGAGCGCTGAGGCCGTCGGCATGCACATGCCCGCCGTCGTGACGCTCAACGATGTCGCGGCGATGAACGCCGCCGACCCGAACGGCCATCGCTACGAGACGAGCCCCGAGCGGGTCCTGTCCGTCATGCCGCCCCCCGACTCGGAGCACGCCGTGATCGCCAGTCGCCTCTTCGCCTGGCTCATCATGGCCGGCTGGCCCGCCGAGCAGGTCCTTCAGGCCGCCGGCATCCGCATTCCCGGGCCGGATGGCGACGGCGGCCGGATCCCGGATCTGACGGTCTGGCGTAAGCCGCCGCCACGGGCGGTCTGGTCCGCCGCGGCCGACGTCGCGTTGGTGATCGAGATCGTCTCGCCGGGGTCGGAGGCCATGGACTCGGTGACGAAGGCGCGGGAGTACGCGGCTGCCGGCATCCCCCGCTACTGGGTGGTGGACCGCGACAGCGGGCAGACCGTCACACTCCACCAACTGGGCGGGCGGGGCGCGTACGAGGAACGGGCCAGGATGCCGCTGGCCTGGCTGCTCCAGACCACGCCGGCCGACCACCTCGACTGACCGACCCCGCCGTCCCCGGTCGACCCGGGGACGGCGGGCCCGTCACCGGCGGCGCTTGGGCAGGTCGAACTGGTCGGCGGCCCTGCAGTCACGCGGGCCGCCGACGGCGCCCGGCCCGGCCCGGTCGAGCGCCGCGCGGGCCCGGACCCGGCCGAGGTTCCAGGCGTGCCAGGGGTCCGGCTCGTCGAGGTCGTCGGCGATCCAGCTCAGCGTGCAGCGGCGCACCGGGTCGGGCAGGCCGGCCAGGGCGGGCGTCGCGTCGGCCGAGAGCGCCCGCAGGTACCAGGCGTCGATCTTCCCCGTCTGCTCGTACCGGGCGATGTTGCGGCGGGCGGCGTAGTCCTCCGGGTTGAGCACGGCCAGGCCCAGCAGCATCACCACGGCGAGCGCCACCGTCGTGCCGGGGATCCAGGCCCCGCGCCAGCGGAGCCCGGCCACCAGGATCATCAGGAACACGGTGCCGAGCAGCAGTTCGAACGCCATCACGAAGAGCCGCTCGCCGGTGAAGCTGTAGGCCTTCTGGTACGTGTACATCCGGGACAGCGCCGACACCACGATGACGAAGCTGAGCACGCTGAGCAGGCCCAGCAGGACCCGCAGCAGGTGGCGCTCGACGGGCCGGTCCCGCCGCGCCCAGCGGGCCACCCCGCCGAGTACCGCCAGCGTCAGCAGGGTGACGACGACGAGCTGCCAGAACCCGCTGCGCGCGTACTCGGCGTAGCTGAGGCCGGCGGTGCGCAGCACGTGCCGCTGCCCGCCGAACAGGACGGTGAACTGCACGGCCACGAAGCCGCCGAACAGCAGCGTCAGGGCGCTGATGGCGGGAGCCCACTCCACGAGGCCGAAGCGGCGCGTACCGGGCCGGTCCACCGTCGACAGGTCGGGCGGGGCGGCCAACGTGTAGACGGCGGCGACGGCGCAGAGGCCGCCCACGGCGGCGAGGAGGATCCAGCGGAACACCGTGCCGACGTTGACCTCGGGAATCATCTCGCCGAGCACCACGGAGAAAGCGCCGTCGGCCGAGGACAGGAGCGCGCCGAAGACGACCAGCGCGGCCAGGGTGGCCGCGGCCGACCCGACGACGCGGCGGACCAGACCCGGGTTCGCCGGGGCGTGCAGGTGCCCACGCACCCACGGCAGCCCTCGCAACGCCGCGAACGGCGCCGCCACCAGGCTGAACAGGATCGAGCGGACGAGCCGGCCGCCCACGATCGCGAGGGTCGCGCAGGCGAGCGCGCCGAGCACGCAGAACGTCACCAGCCACCAGGCGTTGCGGAAGGCCAGGACCGACAGCAGCGCCAAGGCCGCCACCGCCCAGCCGGCGCGGATCCGCCGGTCGGCGCGCGGCAGTTCCGCGCCCGTCCGGCGGACCGCGAGGACCACCGCGACGGTCAGGACGAGCCAGCCGAGGAACCAGCCGATGCCGGTGCGGGTGAGCGGCACGAAGAACGCCAGCCCCAGCGCTCCGGCGAGGATCGCGGCCGGTACGGCCCGGTCCCGGGCGGGCGCCGGCCCCGGCCAGCGCGTGTCGAGGAACGACGGCGGGCGCGGGATCGGCTGGTAGCCGCGGTACGGCGCCGGCGCGCCGGACGGCACCCCGATCCGGTACGGCGCCGGCAGCGGCGCGGCGGCGGGCTGCTGGACGGCGGTTCCCGGCCGGCCGGCGGTGGATGCGTCGGTGCCCGCTCCAGTGGCGGCCGGTGCTCCTGCGGCGGCCGGCGTGGCGGTCGCGGGCGTTCCGGTGGCGGGCGCCGCCCCGCTGGTGGGCTCGTTCGTGGTGGACGCAGCGGGGGCGGTCGGTGCGGCGTCGGCGCCCTCCGGCGGCGGGCCGACGGCCTCAGGTGACGGCGCGGCAGCCGGTGCCGCGGTGTCCGCCGCCGCCACCCTGGCGGTCTGCGTCGGGATGCTCTTCGCCGGCTCGACGACGGACGTCGGGATGCTCGTGGCGGTCGCCTCGGCCGGCCTGGCGGCGGGGGCGGCCGGGGCCGGCGGGTCGGAGGCGACCGGAGCCGCCGTGGGGGCGGCCGGCACCAGCGGGATGAACACCGCGTACCCGCGTGTCCCGGGCGGAATGCTGACGGGGATCGCCCAGGCGGGGGCGCCCTCCGCCCCGGGCCACACCATCGGCGGTGGCGCGCCCTCGGTGGACGGCATGACGAGCAGGTAGGGCGTCGCGCTCCCGGGATCGTCACCGTCGGTGCTTCCGGGGGCCTCGCCGGAACCCGGGGAGCCCGGCACCGGTGGTGGCTGGGTCACGGAACCCCTCCTCGTTAGAACGGTCGGCACACTGTACGGCCGACTCCGGGCCCGCCGCCGCCCCGTGCAACGGTCGGCACCGAGGCGGGCGAACGGAGAGGCGAATAGCGCTCATCCGGCATACCGCCAGAGATTCCGCAAGTAATGCCCGAAGAACGTTCCGTCCGATAACGGACAGGACGCCGAACGCCTTCGCGACGCACTGTTGTAGCAGGTCAGAGGCGTGCGGATGGCGGGCCACAACCCATTCCTAGGGCCCGGCGGAGACAGCACCGTCCCCGCCGACACCGCCGTCACCGAGCCCGACCCCGCGACGGCCCCGGCGTAGCGCAGCGCCGGCCGTCCGCGCACCGCGTGGATCGCACTCCGGCAGGCACCGTCCCGGGTGCCCGGGCGGAAGCCGCCTCGCCGCCAACGACATCGACGTCCCCATCACGGCAGCCACCGGAGCCGCGCGGCAACCCCGAGGCGAGCGCGGCCGGCGAGCCGTACCCACGATCCGTTCCGGGCCCACGCCGTCGCGTGCCCGGCGACCCGGTCGTCGCCCGAGCCATCCTCCCAACCGGCACCGACCGTGGCCACGAGCCGGTCGGTCCGGTCACCCGAGCACGAGAGGAGCCGGCAATGGCCGCTCCCACCGCCACCGCCTCCCTGAACGCCTCCACCTACTCACCCGGCGACCAGATGGTCCTGACGGTCACCTACGGCGACGCCGACACCAAGCCGGTGACCGTCACGATCGTGGTGACCGACGCGCAGGGCAACAGCAGCGCGCCGGTCAGGGTCACCGCCGTCATCGACCCGCTCACCCTCGCCGTCACCGACGACTCCGGCCGCACCTGGACCAAGGCGTCGGACAACGGGTCCGTCGCCGTCTACCGGGCGGTGGCGTGATGCCCCGGGTCACCGTCACGGTGCGCGACAACGGCGGGCGCACCGCCACCGCGACCGCCGACTACACGATCGCGCCGCCGGTGCTGGGCGGCTACTACCTCTCCGGCGGCGCCGACCCGACGGCCGACATGGCGGGCGGCAACTTCCGCTCGCTGACCCAGTACCGCAGCTTCGCCGACGGCTACACCTTCCCCGGCTACCAACGGCCGTGGCTCGTCACGCTCGGCAGGGCCGGGGTGCAGATGAACATGGTGCTGGAGCTGAAGCACTACGGCGCGCCCGACACCGGGCCGCAGACCTTCACCGTGGACGGCGTGACCTACACCGTCCCGGCGCCCGCGATGACCATCCAGCAACGCCCGGGCACGACCTGGCCCCGGGCGTACGGCTACAGCCAGGTCCTGGCCGGGCGCTGCGACGGGCTGTTCGCCCGCGCCCTGTCCCAGTACCGGACCCTGGGCTTCGGGGTGAACATCCAGCTCGCCTCCGAGCTGGACACCGACCACGAGTTCGGCACCACCGAGTCCGGTGTGACCTACCCGTGGGCGCAGTCGGACGCCCGCGCGGTGCAGGCGATGACGTACATCGTGAACTGGTTCAAGGCCCGTCAACTGCCCGCTGGCACGACGTTCTCGGTCGGGGTGGGCGGCTTCGACCGGGCCTGCTTCCAGCGCACCCACCCGGAGGCGCTGATGGCCAAGCTCGACTTCCTCCAGTGGAACGCCTACGCCACCAGCCCCACCCACACGGCGCTGGCCCGGTTCCGCCGGACGAAGGACTGGGCGGTGGCCGACCTCGGCCCCGTCGCCCTCTCCCGCCCGGTGATCATCGCCGAGTGGGGCGTACGGGTGGCGGAGGTGCCGGACCAGGCGGCCTGGATCGCCACCGTGCCGGCCGCCATCGCCCAGCTCAACGCCGAGCGGGGACCACGGATCGCGCGGACCAACTACTTCAACTCGGGCTGGGGCACCCTGTTGCCGAAGTCGACGGGGCTGGCCGCGCTGAGGGCGGCGTACGCCACCCGCCCGTACGTCTGATTCCGCTGGTCCAGCTGCTACCAGGTCAACGGTGAGCGGGGTGCACATCCACCTCGAGGTGATCAAAAAGCACCGCTACTCGTGCTACGTGCACCGCGGTGCGAGCACCGACCTGACCGTGGTGGGCAGGGTCGGCGTGCACCACACGGGGCAGCGGCAGCGCTGCTGATCCGTCGATCGGCGGCGGACGGGTGCCCCGGCTCCGGTCGGAGGCCGGGACACCCATCCGCCGCGCCCACGCGTTGCCTCGCCCCGCCGTCAGTAGGCCAGTTCCACCGGCCGGCCGAGCACCCGCGCGCCGTTGTTGGCGAGCCAGCCCTCGGCCGCCGCGGCGTGCTGACTGAACGTGTGGATGTCGCGGAACCGGCGCTGCAGCGGCGAGGAATCCCGGGCCGCCCCGCCGCCGGCCGCCCGGTAGCAGGTGTCGACCGCGGCGGCGGCCCGCTCGGTCACCCAGGGCAGCGCGGCGGAGATCCGTGGGTGCAGCGCGGGGATCGCCGCCGGGTCGGTGGCGCAGGCCGCCCAGAGTTCGTCGGCCAGGTCCCGCAGCAGCGCCCGGGCCGCCCGTACGTCCAGGTCGGCGCGGCCGAGCTGGAGGCGGAAGGCCGGCGAGTCGGCGAGCGACTGCCGGGCGTAGAGCCGCTGCCGACCGCCCTCGAGCAGCGCGACCATGTCGTCCAGCGCGCCCTGCGCGATGCCGACCGCCACCGCGCCGAGGTGCAGGACGAAGTGGACCAGCGGCGCCACGAAGCCCGGCCCCGGTACGCAGGGCGCGCCGGTGAACAGGTCGAAGCTCTCCTCGGTGGGGCAGAAGGCGTCCGCCACCTCGATGTCGTGGCTGCCGGTGCCGCGCAGGCCGAGCACGTGCCAGGTGTCGTGCACGGTGACCCGGGAGGCCGGGAAGAGCATGGAGCGCACCGCCGGCGGTGCCCCCGCCGGCCCGGGCAGCCGCTCGCCGTCCCCGGTCAGCACGCAGTTGCCGAAGATCCAGTCGGCGTGCCGGGCGCCGCTCGCGAACGCCCACCGGCCGGTGACCCGGAAGCCGCCGTCGACCGGCTCGGCGCGCCCCTGCGGGGCGAACCCGCCCCCGACGACCACGTCCGGCCCGTCGGCGTAGACCTTGTCGAACCGGTCGCGGGAGAGCATCGCCACCAGGTGCGGTGTCTCGGCGCCGATCATCACGGTCCACCCGGTGGAGCCGTCGGCCCGGGCCAGCGCCTCCAGCACCCGCAGCCCGGTGCGCAGATCCGCCTCGTACCCGCCGTGGCTGCGGGGGACGAACATCCGGAAGCAGCCGGCCGCCCGCAGCGAGTCGAGCAGATCGGCAGGCAGGCCCCGGGCCGCCTCGATCTCCCCGGCCCGGCGGGACACCTCCGGGAGTAGCGCGTCCACCGCCCCCGTCAGCCCGTCCCGGTGCTGGTCCTCCATGGGTTCCTCCTCGCCTCGTCGCTCGGCCTCCACTCTGGACCGGCGCGCGGCCCGGGGGCCAGGGACGCCGCTATCGGATGCCCGCCACTTCGCCCGGCCCGGCCGTCCGGGGAAGGACCGGATCGGCGCGCCGGCCCGGCGCGCTCCCTATGCTCGGGGCATGGAACTGCGGATCTTCACCGAACCCCAGCAGGGCGCGACGTACGACGACCTGCTCGCCGTGGCCCGCTGCGCGGAGGAAACCGGCTACGGCGCCTTCTTCCGCTCCGACCACTACCTGAAGATGGGCGCGGTGAGCGGCGACCCCGGTCCGACCGACGCGTGGACCACCCTCGCCGGCCTGGCCCGGGACACCCGGCGGATCCGGCTGGGCACGCTGATGACCGCCGCCACCTTCCGGCTGCCCGGCCCGCTGGCCATCACCGTCGCGCAGGTCGACCAGATGAGCGGCGGCCGGGTCGAGCTGGGCATCGGCGCCGGCTGGTACGCCGAGGAGCACACCGCGTACGGGATTCCCTTCCCGCCGCTGGGGGAGCGCTTCGACCGGCTGGAGGAGCAGCTCGCCGTCGTCACCGGGCTCTGGGCGACGCCGCCCGGCGGGACCTTCGACTTCGCCGGGACGTACTACCCGGTCAGCGACTCGCCGGCACTGCCGAAGCCGGTGCAGGACCCGCGCCCGCCGATCCTGCTCGGCGGCAAGGGCACGAGGCGCACGCCCCGCCTGGCCGCCCGGTACGCCGACGAGTTCAACATGCCGTTCGTCTCGGTCGAGGACACCGCCGCCCAGTTCGCGCGGGTCCGCGCCGCCTGCGCGGAGGCAGGCCGGGACCCGGGCGAGCTGCGCTGGTCCAACGCCCTGGTGCTCTGCTGCGGGCGGGACGACGCCGAGGTGGCCCGGCGGGCCGCCGCGATCGGCCGGGAACCGGACGAACTGCGCGAGAACGGCCTCGCGGGCACGCCCGCCGAGGTGGTCGACAAGATCGGTCGGTACGCCGAGATCGGCAGCGAGCGGCTCTACCTCCAGGTGCTCGACCTGGCCGACCTCGACCACCTGGAGCTGGTCGCCGCCGAGGTGAGGCCCCAGCTCTGAGCCGGCGGGGTGTCCGCCGTCCGGCGGGGCGGCGGACCCGTCGGGCCGGAGGTCAGGCGCGGCCGCCGGCGGCGACCGCCCGGGGCGCCGGCCCCGGATGGGGCACCGGGCGCGGCGGGGGAGTGGGCGGCGGCGCCGGCTTGGGACCGGGCGTGGTGCCCGCCGGGTACGCCCCGACCGGCGGCACGCCCGACGACACCGGTCCGACGCCGGTGGGGTCGATCTCCTCCTCGGAGGGGAACACGTCGCCCCGCGGGGCGGGATCGCGGTAGCTGCTCATCGGCGTAGGGTTCCCCGACGGCGGCGCGGTAACCGTGCCCGATCGACCGGTTTCCGTCCCGCCGGTGGTCGTCGGATGATGCGTCCCGACGACCACGGTGTCGAACGGGGGTACGACATGGAACTGCACCGCAACCGGGGGGCGTTGGTGCTGCCCCTGGCCTGCGTGATCGGTGGCGGGGTGCTGCTGGCGCTGCCGGGGGAGCACGCGCTGCTGCGCCGGCTGGTCGCCGTCGGCGCCGTGCTGCTGGGCGGGGGCGTGCTGGTCGGCCTGCTGCGCCCGTTCCGGTTCGTCATCGGCGCCGACGGCCTGAGCGTCCGCCGCCCCGGGCTGCGCCGCACGATCGCGTGGGCGGAGGTCGCGGCGCTGGCGCTGGCCCGGCCGCCCGCCCGGGAGGGGCTGCCGTCGACGCCGCGACTGCTGCTGGTCCCCGCGCCCGGCGCGTTGGCCGACCTGCCGGCCGACGCGCGCCACCCGGTCGACGGCCGGGCCGCGGTGGAACTGCTGGACCTGGCGCGGGTCCGGGAGAAGCCCGTCGAGGTGGCGGCGGCGCTGACCCGGCACGCCGGGGACCGTTTCGTCGACGCGCTCGGTGGGGCCCCGGCCGCCGACCGGTCCGCCGACCACCACCGCACCCCGTGACCAGCGCCGGGGCCGGGCCGCGGCACAACTGGGCGGGCAACGTCCGCTACGCCGCCCGCCGCCACCACCGCCCCTCCTCCCTCGACGAGCTGCGCCGGCTGGTGGCGGGCAGCGACCGCCTCCGGGTGGTGGGCACCGGGCACTCGTTCAACCGCCTCGGCGACACCGCCGGCGACCTGGTCTCGCTGGCCGGGCTGCCCGCGACCGTCGCGCTCGACCCGGACCGCCGGGCCGTCACGGTGCCGGCCGCCATGCGGTACGGGGACCTCGCGGCCTGGCTGCACGCGCGCGGGTACGCCCTGGCCAACCTCGCCTCGCTGCCGCACATCTCGGTCGCCGGGGCGGTCGCCACCGGCACCCACGGCTCGGGGGAGACGATCGGCAACCTGGCCAGCGCGGTCGCCGGGCTGGAACTCGTCACCGCCGGCGGCGACCTGCTGACCGTGGACAGGGCGGCCGACGGGGACACCTTCGCCGGGATGGTCGTCTCGCTGGGCGCGCTGGGCGTCGTCACCCGGGTCACCCTGGACGTGGTGCCGACCTTCGAGATCCGCCAGCACGTCCGCCTCGGCCTGTCCCGCGCGGCGCTGGACGAGGCGTTCGCGTCGGCGTACAGCGTCAGCGTCTTCACCGACTGGCGGTCGCCGCGGCTGCGGGAGGTGTGGGTCAAGCAGCGCGCGGACGCGGCCCCGCTGCCGGCGGACTGGCTCGGCACGACGGCGGCCGACACGCCGCGGCACCCGGTGCCGGGCATGCCCGCGCAGAACTGCACCCCGCAGCTCGGCGAGCCGGGCCCGTGGCACGAACGGCTGCCGCACTTCCGGCTGGGGTTCACCCCCAGCAGCGGGGCGGAGTTGCAGTCGGAGTACCACGTGCCGCGCGCCTCGGCGTCGGCGGCGCTGGCCGCGCTGGACCCGGTGGCGCACCTGGTCGCGCCGGTGCTTCAGGTCTGCGAGCTGCGGGTGGTGGCCGCCGACGGGCTGTGGCTCAGCCCGAACCACGGGCGGGACAGCCTCGCCATCCACTTCACCTGGACCGCCGACGCGGCGGCGGTGCTGCCGGTGGTGGCGGCGGTGGAGGAGAGGCTCGCGCCGTTCGCGCCGCGCCCGCACTGGGGGAAGGTGTTCGGCCTCGCCCCGGCGGCGGTCGCCGCGGCCCTGCCCCGGTACGCCGACTTCGTCGACCTGGCATGCCGGCTCGACCCGGCCGGCGCGTTCCGCACCGACCTGCTCGACCGCTACCTCCCGCGGTCCTGACGGGCGGACGCCGGGGGGAGCGGCGCGCGGCTGCGCGGGCTGCTGAGGACCCGGCCGCCGTGCGGCCGGCGGCCGGTCAGCGCCGGTCGCCGGCCAGCTGCTCGCGGAGGCTGCCGCGCTGCACCGCCCGGCTGATGTCGCTCGGCGAGACGATCCCGACCAGCCGGCCGTCGGTCACCACCAGGGCGCGGCCGTCGGCGCACTCGCTGAGCCGGGGGAGCAGCTCGTTCAGCGGCTCGTCCGGCCGGGCGAGCACCAGCTCGTCGGCGCGGCAGGCCACCTCGGCCAGCGTGGTGCCGGCCCGGCGGTCCGCCGGGATGCCCCGCACCCGGTCGAGGGTGACCAGGCCGACGGGCCGGTCGTCCTCGGTCAGCGGCAGCGCGGTGTGCCGGTACGCGAAGAGGTAGTGGTCCACGAAGTCGCCCACCGTCATCTGTCCCGACGCGGTCTGCGGCTGCGGCGTCATCACGTCGGCCACCCGGACGCCCTCCAGCGCGCTGCCCATCCGGGCCTGCCGCTCCTCCATGCCGGCGGCGCCGATCAGGAACCAGCCGATCAGGGCCAGCCACAGCCCGCCGAAGCCGACGCCGGCCAGGAACTGCCACAGCCCCAGCCCGATCAGCACCGCGCCGAGCACCCAGCCGGCCCGGGCGGCGACGACCGACGCCTTCGTCCGGTCGCCGGTCGCCTTCCAGACCGCCGCGCGCAGCAGCCGCCCGCCGTCCAGCGGGGCGGCGGGCAGGGCGTTGAAGACCGCCAGCAGCACGTTGATGCCGGCCAGCCAGGCCAGCGAGCCGAGCAGCAGCCCCTCCACCCCGGCCACGGCGAGCACCACCGCGATCGCGCCGAAGAAGAGCCCGATCAGCAGGCTCACCAGCGGGCCGACGCCGGCGATGCGCAGCTCCGCGCCCGGGTCGCGCGCCTCGCCGCGCAGCTCGGCCACCCCGCCGAAGAGCCAGAGGGTGATCCCGCCGACCTCCAGCCCGTTGCGCTTGGCGACGATCGCGTGCGAGATCTCGTGGGCGAGCAGGCCGAGGAAGAAGACCACCGCCGCCGCGAGCCCCGCCAGGACGTACGCGGCGACGGGCCGGTCCGGGTAGGCCCGGGGGAACTGGTTGGCCGACAGCCCCCAGGCGATCAGCGCGAAGATGACCAGGACGCTCCAGTTGACCCCGACCGGTACGCCCGCGATCCGGCCGAGCCGGAAACTCGCCCTCATGTTGGGGTACTACCCGCGATGGCCGCGCCCATGCCGGCGCGGCGCACCGGGCGAGCTGCCCCGTAGCGCGGACGTGCGGCGACCCGGGCGGGGTTCGGTGCCGTTGACCCTTTTGCGGCCCGGCGGGCGGGGGCGTTAACCGCGCACGAGGCTCCGGGGAAGAGCGTCATGGGCGTTGACGACTTATCGATGGACGTATACCTATGTAGTCACAGTCGTCAATCGCTTGGTCGCCGCCACGAGCCGATGGCCGGGAGACGCAGAGGAGTCCACGTGAACCGACGTACCTTCCGCCGGGCCGTCCTGTCGCTCGGCATCGCGACCGCCACGCTGGTCGGGGCGGTCGCCACCCCGGCGTACGCCCGGCCCGACCACCTCGCGCCGGCCCCGGCGGTCGCCAGCCCGGTGTTCGCCATCACCGACGGCGTGGCCCGTCAGGTGGCCCTCACCGGTCGGTCCGAGCTGACCCGGTTGGGCGTCTCCGCCGCGAGTGGCCCGGTCGACCTGCTCGCCGCCGGCGTCGACGCCCGCCTCCTCGGCCAACTCCGCGCCGCCAATCACCGGCTGCTGGCCGCCAAGGGCCTGCCGGGCGGCACCGGTTCGCTGTTGCGGTTGCGGCTGGCCCACCCGGACATGCGCGCGGCACTGGCCCGCGGCGAGGCGCCGCTGGTGGCCGCCACGCCGCCCGACGACTCGGCGACGAGCGTGACCGCGTACGACCGCTCCGGCGCCACGGTGGTGCTGGACGCCGCGCGGGTGCCCCAGCGGCCGGTGCTCGTGGTCGACGTGGACACCGAGCGGGCGCTCACCGCGGGGCTGGCGCTGATGCGCCAGGAGCTGGGCGCGCGGGGCATCGGCGGGACGGCTCCGGCGCGTCCGGCGACCCGCCACTCCGGGGTGACCGCGTCGGCCGGCTACTGGGCCACCCGGGTCGACGCCGTCCGGCTGAACGACGACGAGGAGCCCTGGATCAAGGGGGACGCCGAGATCTACAACCTCGTGGCCGGGTTCGGGCTGGACGGCAAGGTCAAGGTCGACCTCGTGCAGATGCCGTACCTGGACCACGACGGCACCACCTACCAGCCGAACCAGCTGCTGGTGCACTTCTCGGCGTACAAGTACAACCTGGCCGACGTGGTCATGATGGAGGACGACGGGGACACCAACTACGCGGCCCTGGTCAAGGCCATCGCGGGCGCCCTTCTGGTGATCGTGGACGGTGGCGCGTACACCCCGTTGGTCAACGCGATCCTGGACGCCGTGCCCACCTCCTGGTACACCGACGACCCGGACTTCGTGGACGCCTGGTACACCCTGAGCACCGCCAGCAGCGGCCGGAGGCACGGCGCCGCCGCCAACGGCTGGATGGACCTCTCCCCGTACTGGGTCGAGCAGTTCTGACCGGGCCGCTCATCGGGCATAGTGGCGGGGTGGCGAGGCTGACCGACGACAGCGACGACGCGTACCTCTGGCTGGAGGATCTCGACGGCCCGGACGCCGCCCGGTGGGTGCGGGAGCGCAACGCGGAGACCGTGGCCACCCTGACGGCGGGCGACGCGTTCGCCACCCTGCGGGCCGAGATCCGGCAGGTGCTCGACTCGGAGGACCGCATCCCCCAACCCGGGTGGCGCGGGGACCGTCTCTACTACAACTTCTGGACCGACGCGACGCATCCGCGTGGGCTCTGGCGGCGGACGACGCTCGACCAGTACCGCCGGCCGGAGCCGGAGTGGGACGTGCTGCTCGACCTGGACGCGCTGGCCGCCGAGGAAAGCGAGAACTGGGTCTGGGGTGGGGCGACGGTGCTGCGGCCGGGTTACGGGCGCTGCCTGGTCAGCCTCTCCCGGGGCGGGGGCGACGCGGTCGTGGTGCGGGAGTTCGATCTCGACCGCCGCGCCTTCGTCGAGGACGGCTTCACGCTGCCCGAGGCGAAGAGCGCCGTGGGCTGGATCGACGCCGACCAGATCTACGTCGCCACCGACTTCGGGCCGGGAACGCTGACCTCCTCCGGCTATCCCCGGATGGTCCGGCGGTGGCGGCGGGGCACGTCGCTGTCCGAGGCCGAGATCGTCCACGAGGGCCACGCCGACGACGTCGCCGTGTGGGCCTGGCACGACCCGACGCCCGGCTTCGAGCGCGACTTCGTGGGCCGCCGGCTGGACTTCTACCGCTCGGAGCGGTTCCTGCTGACCGCGACCGGCGAGCGGGTCGGCGTCGCCGTGCCGGAGGACGCCGGGTGGGACGTCCACCGCGAGTGGCTGCTGGTCCGGCTGCGCTCGCCGTGGACGGTCGGCGGGGTGACCCATCCCGCAGGAGCACTGCTGGCGACCCGGTTCGACGCCTTCCTCGCCGGCGACCGGGAGCTGACGGTGCTCTTCCGCCCCGACGACCGTACGGCGCTCAGCGGCTGGTCCTGGACCCGTGACCGACTGATCCTGGCCACCCTCGTCGACGTGCGGAGCCGGCTGGAGGTGCTGACGCCCGACGCGGCGGGCTGGCGGCGGGAGCCCCTGCCCGGGGTGCCCGAGTTCGACCACAGCGAGGTCGTCGACACCGACCCGGACAACGACGACGCCTACCTGCTCGCCTCGGAGGGGTTCCTCCAGCCGGCGACGCTGCGGCTCGGGCAGGTCGGCGGCGGGGTCGAGACGCTCAAGCGGGCGCCCGCGGCCTTCGACGCGGACGGCCTGGCGGTACGCCAGTTCTTCGCCGTCTCGGCCGACGGCACGCGGGTGCCGTACTTCGTGGTCGGGGACCCGCACGCGCCCGCCGGGCCGACGCTGCTCACCGGCTACGGCGGCTACGAGATCCCGATGACCCCGCGCTACAGCGGGGTCATCGGCCGGGGCTGGCTGGCCCGGGGCGGCAGCTACGTGGTGGCGAACATCCGGGGCGGCGGGGAGTACGGCCCCGCGTGGCACCGCGCCGCGCTGCGGGAGAACCGGCCCCGGGCGTACGAGGACTTCGCGGCGGTGGCGGCCGACCTGGTGACGCGCGGCATCACCACGCCGGAGCGGCTCGGTGTCGAGGGCGGCAGCAACGGCGGCCTGCTGACGGGGGTGATGCTGACCCGCCACCCGTCGCTGTTCGGGGCGGTCGTCGCCCACGTGCCGGTGCTGGACATGCGGCGCTACCACCGGCTGCTGGCCGGCGCCTCGTGGATGGCCGAGTACGGCGACCCGGACGTGCCGGCCGACTGGGAGTTCCTGCGCCGGTACTCGCCGTACCACAACATCGACGGCGACCGGTCGTACCCGCCGGTCCTGCTCGTCACCTCGACCCGTGACGACCGGGTGCATCCGGGGCACGCCCGCAAGATGGCGGCCCGGCTGCGCGAGCACGGCCACGAGGTGTCCTACTACGAGAACGTCGAGGGCGGGCACGGCGCGGCGGCGAACAACGAGCAGCGCGCCTTCGTCTGGGCGCTGACGCTGGAGTTCCTGTGGCGCACGCTCGCCGGGCAGGCGCGCCCGCCCCTGCCGCGCCGGTCCTCGCCGGCCGGCACGGACGAGCGGGTCGCCTCCTGACCCCGGCGTGACGCGGGCGACGGTCGGTGCCGGGCGGCGTCAGGCCGTCGGGGGCGGGGCGGGCAGCTCGTCGACCACGACCACCTCGGTGCCCGGGCGGACCTCCGCCAGCAGTTCCCGTTGCCCGCTCTTCGTCAGCCGGATGCAGCCGTTGGTGGTGTTCCTGCCCAGCTCGCCGTCGTGGTACCAGCTGTGGATGCCGATGTGCGCGCCGCGCAGGCCCGGCGGCACCGAGTCGGGGTCGTCGGGCACCGAGCCGAGGGCGTAGATGTCGACGCCGCCGTACACGCTCTCCGGCGGCGGGGTGCGACCGAGGATGAAGGTCCGGCCCAGCGGGGTCTCCTGGCCGCGCTGGCCGAGGCTGACCTCCCAGCTGCGGACGGCCCGGCCGGCGCGGTACCAGGTGAGTCGGTGGTGCCTGCGCTCCACCACGATCTGGTCGGGCAGCGCCACGGTGGTGTGGCCGCCGGGCGGCAGCCAGGCGAGCGTGCGGTTGGCCGACGGGAGCAGCACCGCCGTCCAGCCGGCCTGTCGCCGGGCGATGGGCATGGTCAGCTCGACGCCGCTGAGGGTGGGGTCGAGGAAGGCCAGCGGCCGGCCGCCGGGGGCGGTGTAGGCCGCGATCCGGCGGGTCGGGTGCAGACCCTCGGCCAGCGGCGTGGTGTCCAGGGTGTCCGGGTCGGCCGGGAAGCCGGTGGGCGCCGGGCCGTAGTCGACCACCGGCAGGTCGTCCGGCGCGGGCGCGGCGAGGGGCACCCGCTCCGGGGCCGCGCTGGTCGGGGCCGCGCTGGTCGGCGCGGGCGGCCCGACGACGACCGGCGGCGCGGTGGGCGCGGCCGAAGGGGTCAGCACCCAGCCGGTGGCCCCGCCGGCCAGCAGGAGCAGGGGTACGCCGACGGCGACGGCCAGCGTGCGGACGCGTCGCCGGTTCATTCGGTCAAAACGCACGAACCAACTGTAACGGGCAAACGACGGCCAAACCCCGCCCCGACCGAATGTCGGTCGGGACGGGGTCCGTAGCGGGGGTCTCAGCTCAGCCGCGCGCCCACGTGGATGGCGATCGCGTCGTGGGCCGGTACGTTCGCGGCGAACCAGCCGCCGCCGTCCACGGTGATCACCGGCCCGCTGCACGTGCCGTTGCTGAAGGTGCCGTGGATGACGTCGCAGTAGCGGCCGGCCGGCAGCCCGGTCTGGTACGAACGCCCGGTGACCGCGGAGTCCTCGTCGTTGATCGTGACGTAGCCCTTGCCGGACCGGCCGAAGGCGATGTGGTTGTTGCCGTTGTCGTACCAGTTGACGACGCCGGCGCCCTCGGTGGCGTTGCGGAAGCCGACCATGTTGGCGACGACCGGCCAGCGGTGCTCGCACTCCCAGCCGGAGTAGCAGGTGGCGTCGAGCGTCCTGCCGGAGCTGTCCGAGGGCGGGCCCTGGTCGCGCTGGCTGAACGTGTAGCTCGACATCACCGTCGGGGAGCCGTACGGCCAGGCGAGCATGAACGCGTTGGCCAGCGCGTAGATGCCCCGGTCGCGGTAGGTCAGCACCCCGCCGACGTCGCGCTGGGTGTCATGGTTGTCCACGAAGACACCGGCCGAGCCGCTGGGCAGGTGCCCCCACCCCTCGCCGAAGTTGCGCAGGTAGGCGAGCTTCTCGGAGCGGAAGACCCGGGCGAGGTCCTTGCCGTAGCGGAACTCGTGCACGTCGCCGTTGCCGGTGTACTCGCCCGGCTGGATCGGCTCGCCGGCGCCGTGGATCACCTCCTGCACGATGTACGCCGAGCGCGACAGCTTGCCCTTGATGGCGGCGATGTCCGCGGCCGGCATGTGCTTGCTGGCGTCCATCCGGAAGCCGTCGACGCCCAGCGAGAGCAGGTCGTTCAGGTAGCCCGCGATCTTCGTCCGGACGTAGTCCGACTCGGTCTTCAGGTCGGCGAGGTTGACCAGCTCGCAGTTCTGCACCTCCCACCGGTCGTTGTAGTTGGCGATGTCGTCGCCGCCGTTGCGCCCGCAGTGGTGGAAGTCCTGCGTCTGGTAGATCCCGGGGTAGTCGTAGTGCCCGTACGACGAGCCGGCCCAGCCGGTGCCGCCGTTGTCCTGCCCGGACATGTGGTTGACGACCGCGTCGACGACCACCTTGACGCCGGCGGCGTGGCAGGCGTCGACCATGGACTTGAACTGGGCGCGGGTGCCCTTGCGGGACTCGATCCGGTAGCTGACCGGCTGGTACGCCAGCCACCACTGCGAGCCCCGGACGTGCTCCTGGGGCGGCGAGACCTGCACCCAGCCGTAGCCCTTCGGGCCGAGGGTGGTGCGGCACTCGGTGGCCACCGAGGACCAGTTCCACTCGAAGAGGTTGGCGATGACCTTCTTGCCGCCCGCCGGGGCCGCGCCGGCCGGGGGCGCGGTCGCGGCGGTGGGGACGATCAGGCCGGCGATCACGCCGAGGGCGACGATCGCCGACAACCGTCGACGTCTCTGCATGGGAGGACTCCTGACGGGGCGTGGGGGACGGGGGCGGTGGCGAGGCCGAGAGGCCCCGATGGTGCCGGGATCTTGCAGTAGGGCTTGAAAATTTCCGAAAGGTTACAAGCGCATTGCAAGCACTGTCAATGCATGGGCATGTGTGGATGCGCGCCGGGTGGCCGCGTTCGGGGCGATCGGGCCGCCCGCGCGCAAGGAGGCGGGCGGTTCGACGACCGTGCGGGGGAATTTCCGCGCGCCGGTGATCCGCCCGCCGCGTCGGTCCGTACTCGATGGGGAACAGGGCCGGCCGGTGGTGCGCCGCCGCGAGACGATCGAGGAGCAGATGGGCCGGGCACAACGCAACCAGAAGCCGCCCACCGTCCGGACCACCAGCACCAGCCGGGGGGCCCGCACCCGGTCCCGGTCCGCGGTGGCCCTGCTGACGCTCTCGGCGCTCGCCGCGCTGTGGGCCGCCACCATGCTGACCGGCGTCGGCTCGGCCGCGTACGCGTACGGCTTCTTCTTCACCGAGTTCTTCGCCGGGGTCGTCGCCCTCGTGGCGTTGAGCCTCACCGTGATGATGGGGCTGCTCGCCACCGACCGGCTGGTGCTGCTGATCCGGCACCGGGTGCTGCTCCAGTCCGCGCACCGGGCCACCGGCATCCTCGGCGTCGCCGGGCTGGTCTTCCACGTGCTCACGAAGATCGCCACCGGCCGGGCGGCGAGCACCGACGCGGTGGTCCCCTTCGTCGGTGGGCGGGGCCTCTACGTCGGCCTCGGCACGGTGTCCGCCCTGCTGATGGTGAGCGTGCTCTGGACCGGTGTCGTCCGGGCCCGCTTCGCCGGGGTCGGTCCGAAGTGGCTCTGGCGCACGCTGCACTCGGCCGCGTACCTCTCCTGGCCGTTCGCCATCGTGCACGGGCTCAACGCCGGGCGGCCCGCGAAGCCCTGGGTGATGCTGAGCTACCTGGCCTGCGTCCTGCTGGTCGTGCTGGCGCTGCTGGTCCGCCTCTCCGTGAGCCTCGGCCGGCGCCGCCGGGAGCAGCACCAGGCCGCCGTGATGAACCAGGCCCTGGCCGGGCGGCCGGCCGAGGACGCCCCGCGCCGGTCGCTGGTGCGGGGTCTGACCCGACGCGCCGACCGGACGGCGGAGCCGGAGGGGCACGCGGGGACCCGGTCGGCCACCACGGTCGCCGGCGCCACGGTCGCCGGCACCTGGTCCGCCCCCGCCGCGCGGCGTCGCGACCCGGGGCGGTTCACCGTGCCGGCCGTGCCCGAGCCCGGCATGCTCCGCGACCCGGCACGCCCCCGCCGCCGGCCCGAGGAGGAACTCGCCCCGACCGGGCGGCGCCGAGGCGAGGAGGAGCCCGCGTCGACCGCGCGCCGCCGGCGGGAGGAGGAGGGACCCGCGTCGACCGGCCGTCGGCGGGAGGAGGAGCCGGCGTCGACCGGCCGCCGCCGGCGCGGGGACGAACCCGCCCCCGCCGGCCGGCGCCGCCACGGCGGGGAGACCCCTCGCCGGGACCGGGCCGAGCGGGACGCGGAGCGACGCCACACCGCGCCGCCGCGCCGCCGCGAGGTGGCCGAGGAGCCCTGGGACAGCCCGCGGCGCTGGGAACCGAGCGACCCGATCTCCGCCGGGCCCGTGTCCGCCGGGCGCGTGTCCGCCGGGCGCGTGTCCGCCGGGCGCGTGTCCGCCGCGCCGCGCGGCGGCGGCGGCCGGCACAGCGTCGAGGACGACCGGGACCTCGAACCGGACTACTGGCGGCCCCCGGTCCGGTACGTCCCCGAGGAGGTACCGCTGCCGGCCGACGACACCCCGACCCTGGTCGACCTCGCGTCCCGGCGGGCGCGCCGGGCCGCCGGCGAGAGCCGGTCGGCCCGCCGCCGCCGGGTCAACGCCGACGCCGTCGACGGGGCGTACTGGGCCGGGCTGCGGGGTGAGGCGAAGTGACGCGGACGACCGTGCCCCCGGTGGCCTGCGTCGGCGAGCCCCGGCTCACCGCCGGCTTCGCCGAGTACGGCCGGCTCGACCTGCTCGCCCACGAGGAGGTGCACGGGCCGGTCGGGCCGATGGAACCGGCCACCCTGCTCCGGCTCGCCGAGGGCGTCCAACTCAAGGGCAAGGGCGGGGCGGGCTTCCCGTTCGCCAGGAAGCTCCGCGCGGTGCTGGAGTCCTGCGAGCGGCGGGACCTCCCGGCGGTGGTGGTGGTCAACGCCACCGAGGGGGAGCCGGCGAGCTGGAAGGACAAGGTGCTGCTCACCCGGGCCCCGCACCTGGTCCTCGACGGCGCCGCACTGGCCGCGTACGCGCTGGACGCCGACGAGATCGTCGTCGGGGTGGCCGACGGCGGGGTGGGCCGCGACTCCCTGACCGACGCGCTGGAGGAACGCCGGATGCCGGCGCCGACCAGCATCGTCACCGTGCCGCACCGGTTCATCTCCGGCGAGGGCGGAGCCCTGGTCAACGGCATCAACGGCCTGCCGCACATCCCGCCGGGCACCAGGCGACGCTCCAGCGACTCCGGCGTCGGCGGCCTGCCCACCCTGCTCTCCAACGCCGAGACGTACGCCCAGCTCGCGGTCGCCGCCCGGCTCGGCCCGTACGAGTACGCGGCGCTCGGCACCGACGACGAGCCGGGCACCGTGCTGCTCACCGTCACCGGCGCGGCCGGACGCCCGGCGGTGGTGGAGTGCGCGGCCGGCACGCCGCTGCGGGAGATCCTCGACCTGTGCGAGGTGCCGGACGGGCCGGGCATCCTGACGGGCGGCTACCACGGCAGGTGGATCACCCGGGAGGCCGCCGACCGGGCGGAGATCTCCCGCAAGGGGCTGGCCGCCGTGGGCGGCACCCTCGGCGCGGGCATCCTCGTCCCGCTCGGCGCGGACACCTGCCCGCTCGGCGAGGCCGCCCAGGTGGTGCGCTACCTGGCCGGCGAGTCCGCGGGGCAGTGCGGCCCGTGCCGGATGGGCCTGCCCGACCTGGCCCGCGCCGTCGACCTGGCGGTTTCCGGCAGCGCCCCGGTGGAGGTGGTCCGCGCCGCCGCGGGCGACGTGAAGGGCCGTGGGGCGTGCAGCCACCCCGACGGTACGGCCCGGTTCGCGCTCTCCGCGATGGAGGTGTTCGCCGATGACCTGCGGCTGCACACCACCGGCGAGGGCTGTGGCCGGCGGGTCAGGGCGGTGCTGGGCCTGCCGGGCGCCCCCGACCCGGACCCGCAACGACTCACGCTGGACTGGTCCCGCTGCGACGGGCACGGGCTGTGCGCGCACGTGGTGCCGGACTTCATCCGGCTCGACGGGAACGGCTACCCCGCCTTCCCGCCCACCCCCGTGCCGACCTGGCTGCGCGAGGGCGCGCGCAAGGCGGTCAGGGTCTGCCCCGAACTCGCGCTGCGCCTCACCCCCGCCCCCTGAGGAGGCGGGGGAGGCCGGCGGGTCAGCGGGGGGTCAGGCGGTCGGTGCCCAGGCGGGCCTGGAGGACCTCGGGAACCAGCACCGAGCCGTCGGGCTGCTGGAACTGCTCCAGGATGGCCGGGAAGAGCCGGCTGGTGGCCAGCGCCGACCCGTTGAGGGTGTGCACGAAGCGGGTCTGCTTGCCGCCCGGCTCGCGGTAGCGGATGGCCGCCCGGCGCGCCTGGTAGTCGCCGGCCCAGGAAACCGACGACACCTCCTTGTACTTGCCGGTGCTCGGCATCCACACCTCGATGTCGAGGGTCTTCTTCATCGACGCGCTGGCGTCACCCGCCGACAGCAGGGTGCGCTGGTAGTGCAGGCCCAGCTTCTCCACCAGGCTCTCCGCGTGCAGGAGCATCTCCTCCAGCGCGGCGTCGGCCTGCTCCGGCAGGCAGAACTGGAAGATCTCCACCTTGTTGAACTGGTGGCCCCGGACGGTGCCCCGCTCGTCCGAGTGCGAACCGGCCGCCTCGCGGCGGTAGCAGGGGGTGTACGCGAACGCCTTCAGCGGCAGCTTCGCCGTCTCCAGGATCTCGTCCTGGTACGCCCCGAGGATCGCCGTCTCCGAGGTGGGCAGCAGGAACTGGCCGCGCGGGGCGGACTCCCGGTCCAGGTGGTAGACGTCGTCGTAGAACTTCGGAAACTGCCCGGCGGCGAACCCGGCGGTGTCCAGCAGCAGGTGCGGCGGGAGCAGGAACTCGTAGCCGGCGCCGATGTGCTCGTCGACGAAGAAATTGAGCAGCGCCCACTCCAGCCGGGCACCCATGCCCGTGTACATCCAGAAGCCGGAGCCGCCGAGCTTGACCCCGCGCTCGTGGTCGACCAGGCCCAGCATCCGGCTCAGCTCGACGTGGTCGCGGACCTTCTCGATCACCGGCGGCTCGCCGAAGGCCCGGACGACCCGGTTGGCCTCCTTGCCACCCGCCACCACGTCGTCGGCGGGCAGGTTGGGCAGCTCGCTCATCACGGTGCGCAGCCGCGCCTGCACCTCGTCCAGCTCGGACTCCAGCTCGGCGAGCTGCTTGCGCCCCGCCTCCGGCGTGGAGACCTCCGGCTCGGTGCCGGCCCGCTTCGCCGCCGCGTAGGCGCGCGCCTCGGCCTTGCGGCGCTGCCGCTCGCCGTCGATGCCACTGATCAGGGCACGGCGTTCCTGGTCGAGCCGCTGGATCTCGTCCAGGGCCCGGTTGACCTCGGCGGGATCCAGTCGCTTCGCCAGCGCGGTCGCCACCGCCTCGCGATCCTTCCGGATCAACTCCATGTCGAGCATGCTGCTCCGTACGCTCCGTCCGGACGTCGGGTGGACCCACCGATGCTACCGTCGCGGCCCGTCACGCCCCGGCCCGGTCTCGACGGCCCCGCGCGGCCGGCGTCGCGCCCCGGCAACGCCGGCCGGCGCGGCGGGTCGGGGCCGGCGCGGCGGTCAGAGCCGGATGGGCATCAGGACGGAGAACGCGTCGACGTCGTCCGTCCGGCGCACGGCCAGCGGGGTGATCGGCCCGTCCAGCTCCAGCAGCAACTGGCCCCGGCCGGCCGCGTCGAGGGCCTCGAGCAGGTAGCCGCCGTTCACCCCGACGCGGAACGCGTCGGCCTCCCCGGTCAGCTCGTCCGCCCCGAGCAGCCGCACCCCGCCCTGGCCGTCCGGGCCGAGCACGGTCACCGCGAGCGGGGCGCCGTCGTGCCGGCGGACGACGACGGGGGCGTCGGCGCTGGTCAGGGCCGCTCGCAGGGCGTCGGCGTCGACCGTCAGCCGGTGCGCCGGCCGGCCGTCGGGCGTCGGGCGGAGCAGCCGGCGGTGGTCCGGGAAGTCGTACGGCAGGGCGGCGGCGTCGACCGTGCGGCCGGCGACGCGGACGGAGATCGTGCCGGCGTCGACCGTCAGCCGGGCCTCGGGGGTGCTCCCCGCGCCGGTGTCGAGCAGGGCCCGCACCTCGTCGACGAAGGCGACCGGCGCGAGCACCCGCACCGCCGGCCCGTCGACCCGGGCGTCCGCCCGCGCGACGGCCAGCCGGTGCCGGTCGGTCGCCACCAGCCGTACGCCGTCGGCGTCGGACTCGAACAGCACGCCGGCCAGCACCGGCAGGTCGGGATCGGCGCAGACGGCGAAGCGGACCGCGTCCACGGCGGCGGCCAGGTCGACGCGGGACAGGACGAGACGGGTGGTGGTGGCGGGCTCCCCGGAACCGATCAGCGTACGGATCCGGGACAGCTCGCGGCGGGCGTCGGCGAGACCGTCCTCCAACCGGCGCAGGTGCGCGTCGAGCAGGCGGTGGACCTGTGCCGGCTCGGCGCGCAGCGCAGCGGCGATCTCGGCGACCGGCATGCCGACCCGGCGCAGCCCGGCCACCAGCCGGGCGGGCGCCACCTGTTCGCCCGTGTACCAGCGGTAGCCGGTCACCGGGTCGACCAGGGCCGGGGCCAGCACCCCGGCCGAGTCGTAGAACCGCAGGGCGCTCACGGTCAACCCGCTGGCCCGGGCCAGCTCGCCGATGCTGCGCAGGTCGCTCTCCACGGCGTCGATCCTGCCGCCTCGACCTGGTCGAGGGTCAACCCGCCGACCTCTGCTCCCGCCGCTGCGTGGGCCGCCTCCGTCCGGTCCGGCTCCCGGACCCGTTCGGTCCGGGGTCCGCACCCCGTCAGCCCGGGGTGTCCAGCACCCGGAAGGTCATCCCCGCCCGCACCAGCCGGTCCAGCAGCGCGTCGCCCATCGCCGTCACCGGCGTGACCTGACCCGCCGTGACCGGCAGTTCGTCGCCGGCCAGGCAGAGCGCCGACTCGGCGAGCATCTTCGCCGTCTCGTCGTAGCCGGGGTCGCCGCCGGCGACCTCGGTCAGCACCCGCCGCCCGCCGCCCGTGCCGACGAACCGGACCCGGAACCAGGACTTCGCCCGCTGCTGCGGCGTCGGCCCCTGCCCGGAGGCGAGCCGGCCGAGCAGCCAGCGCCGGGTCGGTGGCAGCTTCACCAGGGCCACCAGCCCGCCCAGCCCGACCCCGCCGGCCAGCACCGTGGGCAGCCGCTTCACGGCCGCGAAGTGCCGGTAGCGGAAGTCCGGCCCGTACTCCGGGCGGGCGGCGGCCGAGCGGCGGACCACCTGCGGGTCGATGGTCGGCAGCGGCACGATCCACATGCCCAGCTCCTTGGCGCGGGCGACCCGGCCCGGCACCGCGCGTACCCGCCGCCCGGTCGGTCGCGGCTCGACCTGCCGCCGCTCGCGGGCCGCCCGGGACGCCTGCGCCGTGCGGGAGAAGGCGGTGAGCGCCGAGTGGTACGTGCCGGCGGAGAACCGCCCGCCGGCCCGGACGAACCCGTCGACGGTGATCGGCACGTCGTCCGGGAGGTGCTTGAGCGTGAACCAGACGCCCAGGTCGTGCGGGATCGAGTCGAACCCGCAGGCGTGCACCAGCCGCGCCCCGGTGCGCTCCGCCTCGGCGTGGTGGCGCACGTACATGAGGTCGACGAACTCGGGCTCGCCGGTGATGTCGAGGTAGTCGGTGCCGGCGTGGGCGCAGGCGGCGACCAGCGGCTCCCCGTGGTGCACGTACGGGCCGACGGTGGTGGCCACCACCCGGGCGCTCTCGGCGACCGCCCGCAGCGACTGCGCGTCGGTGACGTCGGCGGTGAGCAGGGGCAGCCCGGCCAGCGCCGGGTCGATCGCGGCCAGCCGGTCCCGTACGGCGGCCAGCTTGCCGGGGTTGCGTCCCGCGAGCGCCCAGCGCAGCCCCGGCGGGGCGTTGCGGGCCAGGTACTCGGCGGTCAGCCCTCCGGTGAAGCCGGTGGCCCCGAAGAGGACCACGTCGTACGTCCGCTGCTCACGCATCCGCCGAGTCTGCCACCCGGCCCGGCGGGCCGCAGCGCTCCGTCTCAGCCGGCGGCGGCCGGAGGATCGGGGCTGAGTACGGCGCGGACGCAGCCGTCGGCCCGGTCCCGGAACAGCGCGTACGCCTCCGCGCCCCGCTCCAGCGGCAGCCGGTGGGTGGCCAGGTGCTCGGTACGCAGCTCGTCGCGGGCCATCCGCTCCAGCAGCATCGGGATGTACCGCTGCCCGTGCTGCCGCGCGCCCCGCACCGTCAGTCCCTTGTTGGTGACCGCCCCGAGCGGGAAGGTGTCGACGAAGCCCGTGAACTCGCCGAGCAGGAAGACCGAACCGCCCTTGCGGCAGGCGTGCACGGCCTCCCGGACGGCGGCCGGTCGCTCGGCGCCGCCGGTGAACCGCTCGGCCAGCGACCGGGGGCCGTGCCCGTTCCAGGCCGCCCCCACCGCCTCGACGCACACGTCCGGGCCCCGCCCGCCGGTGCGCTCGCGCAGCTCGGCGGTGACGTCGGCGAGCCGGTGGTCGATCGTCTCCGCGCCGGCGTGCCGTTCGGCCATCCGCAGCCGCTCGTCCTCGGCGTCGACGACGATGACCCGCTCCGCGCCGAGCAGCCACGCCGCCCGGGCCGCGAGCTGCCCGACCGCGCCCGCGCCCCAGACCGCCACCACGTCGCCGGGGCGCACCTGGCCGAGGTCCGCGCCCATCCAGCCGGCCGGCGCGGCGTCGGAGGCGAACAGCGCGCGGTCGTCGCTGACCGCCTCCGGCACGGTGAACGCGCCCACGTCCGCGTACGGCACCCGGACGTACTCGGCGTGGCTGCCGGCGAAGCCGCCCATCGCCCGGGGCTGGCCGAACGCCCCGCCGGTGGGGTGGCCCCAGGCCGCCTCGGCGACGGCCGGGTCGGCGCTGCCGTTGTCGCAGCAGGAGGGCAGGTCGCGCCGGCAGTACCAGCAGCTGCCGCAGGCCACCGACGAGCAGACCACCACCCGGTCGCCGACCCGGTGCCGGCGCACCTCCGGCCCGACCTCGACCACCTCGCCGAGGAACTCGTGCCCGAGCACGTCGCCGACGGCGAGGAACGGCACCCGCCCGGCCAGCAGCGGCAGGTCCCCGCCACAGGTGGCGCTCTGCCGGACCCGGACGACGACGTCGTGGCCGTTGCGCAGCTCCGGGTCGGGCACCTGCCGTACCGCCAGCTCGCCCGCGCCCACCCAGCACAGCGCCCTCATCGCGGCGGTCCCGCCGGGCGGTCGGCCGGCCGGCGGTCCGCGCGGAGCACCTCACCGGTCTCGGCGAGCTGCTTGACCTCCCGCAGCGCCCGGCGGACCAGCAGGCCGGGATCGTCGCCGACCAGGTGGGCGGCGAGCCCCGCCGGGGCCGCCGCGCCGGGCACCGGCCGGGCCGCCAGCTCCGTGCCCCGGCAGCCAGGGGCCGGCCGCAGCTCGACCTGCACCGCGCGGCCGAGCCGGCGCAGCGGCTCCGGCCAGCGGCCGCCGGGCAGCACCTCGCCGGGCGCGCGGTCGACGGTCACCACCTGCCAGCGCGCGGGGCGCGGGTCGGCGCCGGCCGCGCGGGGCCAGGCCGACCCGCGCCGCCGTACAGCCAGCGCCCGGCCCGCCGCCACGACGGCGAGCGCCGCGCCGGTCGCGCCCGCCAGCCGTCCTATCCGATTCACCTCGGCCCCGCCTCCCGTTCCCCATTCCCCGCCGGACGCGCACCGGCGCGCGCGGCCGGTCGCCCGCGTACGACCAGGGTCGCCCGGGGCGGGGTGAAGCCGGGTCCCCCCGAAGGGGTGAACGGGCCCACGCCGGGTAACCGCCGCCCGCGGGACCTGGGGGAGTGGACGCATCGGTGGAGGGCGGGCCGGATGCCGGAGCACGTACGGGACAAGGGAGTCGTCGCGGTCGCGCCCGGGCGGGCCGGCACGCCGCTGCTGGCGTCGCGGCTGTGCCCCGCCCCGCCGCCGGAGCCGCTGGTGCTGCGGCCCCGGCTGCTGCGGGCGCTGGACGAGGGGACCGCCGGGCCGGTCACCCTGGTCCGCGCCCCGGCGGGGTGGGGCAAGACGACGCTGCTCGCCTCCTGGTTCCGGGCCGCCGGCCAGGCCGGCGCGCACCGGGGCCGGGTGGGGGAGGGGCCGGTGACCGCCGCCGCCGGAGGCCCCCGGGACGAGGGGCCGGCCGGTGCCGCGCCGGGCGACTTCGGCGCGGCGGCGGGCGAACCGGCGGAACCCGACCGGCCCCGGGCGGCCTGGGTCTCCGTGGAGGCCGGCGACGACGGGGACCGGCTCTGGTCCTACCTCGCGGCGGCGCTGCGCGCGGCCACGGACCCCGGCGACGACGTGGCGTCCCCGCCCGTGCCCGACCGACCGCCCCGCCCCGACCAGTTGGAGGTGCTGGCCGCGGCCCTCGCCGCCCGGGAACGGCCGGTGCTGCTGGTCCTGGACGACCTGCACCGGATCACCGACCCGGAGGCGCTGGCCGGACTGGAGTTCCTGCTCCGCCACGCCGAGCAGCGGCTGCGGCTGGTGGTCGGCGCCCGCGCCGGCATGCCGCTGGCCGTGCACCGGCTGCGGCTGGCCGGCGAGCTGACCGAGGTCGGCCCCGACGAACTGGCCTTCAGCGGCGACGAGGTCGCCGACCTGCTGACCGCGCACGGGGTGGCGCTGCCGGCGGCCGGGGTGCGGCGGCTGCGGGAACGCACCGGCGGCTGGCCGGCGGCGCTCCGTTTCGCCGCGCTGGCGCTGCGCGGGCAGCCGGACCCGGCCCGCTGGGCCGAGCAGTTCGGCGGCGACCAGCCGGAAGTGGCCGGCTACCTGCGCGAGGAGGTGCTCGCCGGGCTCGACCCGGCGGCGCGGGACGTGCTGCGCCGCTCCGCCGTCGCCGACGCGGTCTGCGCCGGCCTCGCCGACGCGCTGACCGGCCGGGCCGACGCCGAGCAGACGCTGGCCGGCCTGGCCGGTGACGGCGGGCTGCTGCGCCGCGACGACAGCCGCCCGCCCTGGTACCGGTGCCCACCGCTCCTGGCCGACCTGCTGCACGCGGAGCTGGGCCGGCTGCCCGCCGACGAACTGCGCGACCTGCACCTGCGCGCGGCCGGCTGGTACGCCGACAACGGGCGGCCCGCCGAGGGGCTGCGGCACGCGCTCGCCGGCGGCGACCACGACCGGGCCGCCGCGCTCTTCGTGGCCCGCTGGCCGGAGCTGGTCCCGTACGACCGGGACACGCCCGCCGGCCGTCCGCCCGCGCCCCCGCCGCCGGAGGCGGTGCGCCGCGACCCGGAGCTCGGGCTGGCCTGCGCCGCCGAGCGGGCCGGGGCCGGCGACGCCACCGCCGCCGCCGGGCACCTGCGCGGCGCCGTCGAGGCCGCGCGGACGCTGCCGGCGCCGCGCCGGGACCGGTTCCGGCGCCTGGTCACCGCGCTGGAACTCACCCTGGCCCGGCTGGCCGACGACCCCGAAGCGGTACGCGCCGCCGCGGCCCGACTGCTCGCCACCCGCCCCGCCCCGTCCCCGGCGTCGCCCGATCCGTCCGTGCCCCTGGTGCCGGCGTCCCCGGCCCCGTCGCCCGGCCCGTCCGTGTCCCCGCCGATGCCCGCCGAGCCGCGCGGCGCCGTCGCCGAGGACGCCGACGTGCGGGCGGTGGCCGGCACCGCGCTGGGCCTGGCCGACCTGGCGGACGGGGACCTGCCCGCCGCCGGTCTCGCCTTCGCCCGGTCGCTGTCGGCGGCCCGGGAGGCCGGGCGAGCGCGTACGGAGCTGGTCTGCGCCAGCCGGGCGGCCCTGCTGCACGCCGTCCGGGGCGAGCTGCGGGCCGCCGAGACCCTCGCCCGGGACGCCCTCGCCATGCCGCCCTGCCACGGCTGGTCCTGCCGCGAGGACTGCGCCCACGCGTACCTGGCGCTGGCCCTGGTCGCGCTGCACCGCGACCAGCCCGAGGAGGCGGAGGCGAACCTGGCACTGGCCACGCCGGCCACCGGCGAGCCCGTGGTGGGGGCGGTGGCGGCGCTGTGCCGGGCGTACCTGCTGCGGGACGCCGGTGACCTGCCCGAGGGCCACCGGGTGCTGGCCGAGGCGCGGGAGCGGCTGACCGGGCGCCCCCGGGCCGGCGAGCTGACGCACTGGCTGCTGGCCGCCGAGTCCGACGTACGCGGGGCACGGGGCGATCTGGGCGCCGCCCGGGACCTGCTCGCACGGGCACCCGACGCGACCGCCCCGCCGCTGGCCGTCGCGCTCGCCCGGGTGGAGTTGCGGGCCGGCGACCCGCGCGCCGCCGGGTACGCGCTGCCGGACTGGGAGTCGCCGGAGGCGGCCGGCTGGCCGCTGCCCGTACGCCTGGACGCCGCCGTGCTCGACGCGGTGCTGGCCGGGCGCGCGGGCGACGACCGGCGGGCCGGCCGACTGCTGGAGCGGGCCCTCGACCTGGCCGGTCCGGAGGGGTTCCGGCGGGCGTTCACGCGCGCCGAGCCCGGGGTCCGTGACCTGCTCGCCGCGCACCTGGACGCCGGTACGGCGCACTGGCCGACGGTCAGCGACCTGGTCCGGGGCGCCGACGCGCCGACCGAGCGGGCCCCGGCTGAGCGGGGCACGGGGGCGCTGGACGAGCCGCTGACCGAGCGGGAGCTGACGATCCTGCGCTACCTGCAGAGCATCCTGTCCAACGTGGAGATCGCGGCCGAACTGTCCCTGTCGGTCAACACGGTCAAGACCCACGTGCGCAACATCTACCGCAAGCTCGACGCCACCCGCCGCCGCGAAGCGGTCCGCCGAGCCCGCTCCCTCCACCTGATCTAACCCACGCCCCCGGCCCGCCTGCCCACCCACCGCCTGCCCGCCCTCTCCCCGGTGATCATGAGGTTTGCGTCTTGGGAATGCGCTTTCTGGCACGCAAACCTCATGATCACCGGTCCGGAGGCGGCCCGGGTGCGGCCCGGGTGCGGCCCGGGGGCGGTCCGGACGCGGTCCGGGGGCGGTCCGGAGCTTGGTCCGGAGTCCGGCCCGGGGCGGGTTCCGGAGGTGGTCCGGGTGGGCCGGGGGCGGTCGGTGGTCAGGGGGTGGCGGCGTCGACCGCCGTCAGGAGGTCCGCGACGTCGTAGTCCCCGTCGTGGCGGGTGCCGTTGACGAACAGGGTCGGGGTGGCGTGGACGCCGCTGCGGATGCCGCCCACGAAGTCCCGCCGCACCCGGTCGCCGTGCGCCTGTCGCTCCACCTCGGCGGTGACCTCGTTGGCGGGCAGGCCGAGCTGCTCCGCGCCGAGCGACAGGTGCACGGGGTCGAGCTGGTCCTGGTGCTCGTAGAGCCAGTCGTGCATCGCCCAGAACTGCCCGCGTTGGCCGGCCGCCTCGGTCGCCTCGGCGGCCTGCTCCGCGTACGGGTGCATGTTGGTGATCGGGAAGTGCCGGTACACCAGCCGCACCGTGTCGGCCCGCTGCCGCAGCAGCTCCCGCAGGTTCGCGTACGCGGCTCCGCAGAACCGGCACTGGAAGTCGGCGTACTCGACGACGGTCACCGGCGCGTCGACCGGGCCGCGGATGTGGTCGTGCCCGGTCACCGGGGTCCGCAGGCGGGCGGTGACCTGGAGTGGAGTCGTCATCGGGTGGTCCCCTCAGTCATGCCTCCCAGCCTTCGCCGCGACGGGGTGAGGGTGGCTCACCCCGCCCGGGTGGTCCGCGCCCGGCTCAGCCCAGCACCGGGGCGACCGCGATGTGGTTCTGCACCTCGCGGATGCCCGGCGCGCACCAGACGGTCCGTTCCACCTCGGCCCGCTCCGGCATCGAGTGGACCAGCCCGCCGAGCACCACGGTGTCGCCGTGCACCCGGACGGTGATCCGCTCCGCCTCGGTGGCCCCGTTGCGGGCCAGCGCGTCGACGATCCGCACCGCCAGGGCGTGCCCGTCCGGCCGGGCGTCCGGGCGCACGGTGATGCCGTTGCTGACTCCGCGTACGCCGGTCAGCCGGGCCACGGCGCGTTCGGCGGCGCGGCGCTGGTACTCCCAGTCCACCTCGCCGTGCAGCGTGACCCAGCCGTGCGAGACGGTCACGTCGAGCTGCTCCGGCGGGACGAACGCGTCCCACTCGAGCGCGTGCCCGGCCGCGGCGGCGATGTCCGGGTCGGCGCGTTCCGCGCCGGTGCCGAGGCGTACCGCCAGGTCGTTGGCGACCGCCCGGACGCGCGCCACCCGGTGCGCCGCCCGCTCGGCGGCCCACTTCTTGGCGTAGCTGTCCACCCGGCCGGTCAGCGTGACCACGCCCTCGGCGACCGTCACGCCGATCTCGTGCGGCCGTACCCGGGGTTCCCAGGTCAGCTCGTCGAGGACGGCCGACTGGATGTCCCGGTCGGTACGGCTGATCGTCTCGATGGCCATCTGTCACTCCTCACGGGATAGCTGTCCGGTGTGCACGGGCCCGCCGGGACCGATCCTGGCGCCGGCCGGGATGAGGGCCCCTCACCCGACCCGGGTGGTTCCTGGGAGCGCTTCCAGCAGGTCGGTGGAATCAGCTAGGGTAAGCCCGTTCCTCGGGTGCGGGAGCCGTCGCGCCGATGACCGGAGCCAGGGCAGCTCCGGCGCGTTTCCGCACGTCCCCGTTGCCGGGCGTGGCCGTCACCACGTCCGCTCCCGGCGTCCGAACCCGGAAGGAACCGCAGATGCGGAGAAGTTACGTCGGCGCGGTCGTGTCCGCGCTCGTCGTCGCCGCGGCCGTCGTGGCGGCACCGTTCACAGCGGCCGGCGCGCCCACCGCCGCCGCAGCCGCCGCCGAGCCGTACACCTGGAAGAACGTCCGGATCGACGGCGGCGGCTTCGTCCCCGGCATCGTCTTCAACCCCACCGAGAAGAACCTGATCTACGCCCGCACGGACATCGGCGGCATGTACCGGTGGGAGCAGGACCGGCAGTCCTGGACGCCGCTGCTGGACTGGGTCGGCGCCGACAAGTGGGGCTGGAACGGCGTGGTCAGCGTCGCCACGGACCCGGTGCAGACCAACCGCGTCTACGCGGCCGTCGGGATGTACACCAACGACTGGGACCCGAACAACGGCGCCATCCTCCGCTCGGCCGACAAGGGCGCCACCTGGCAGGTCACCGAGCTGCCGTTCAAGAACGGCGGGAACATGCCCGGCCGGGGCATGGGCGAGCGGCTCGCCGTCGACCCCAACAAGAACAGCATCCTGTACTACGGCGCCGAGGGCGGCAACGGCCTGTGGCGCAGCACCGACTTCGGGGCGACCTGGGCCAAGGTGGCCAACTTCCCCAACGTCGGCAACTACCGGGCCGACCCGAGCGACCCGAACGGCTACAACGGCCAGAACCAGGGCCTGACCTGGGTCAGCTTCGACAAGAGCACCGGTACGGCCGGCAACGCCACGCAGACCGTCTACGTCGGCGTGGCCGACAAGGAGAACCCGGTCTACCGCAGCACGAACGGCGGCGCGAGCTGGGAGCGGATCGCCGGGCAGCCGACCGGCTACCTCGCGCACAAGGGCGTCGTCGACCCGGTGGGCGGCTTCCTCTACATCGCCACCAGCGACACCGGCGGCCCGTACGACGGCGGCAAGGGCGACGTCTGGAAGTTCGACCGCGCCACCGGCGCGTGGACGCGGATCAGCCCGATCCCGTCCACCAGCACCGACGCGTACTTCGGCTACAGCGGCCTCACCATCGACCGGCAGAAGCCGAACACCCTGATGGTGGCCACCCAGATCTCGTGGTGGCCGGACGCGATCTTCTGGCGCAGCACCGACGGGGGCGCCACCTGGACCCGGATCTGGGAGTTCACCAGCTACCCGAACCGGTCCAAGCGCTACACCATGGACGTCAGCTCCGTGCCGTGGCTGACCTTCGGCAGCAACCCGGCCCCGCCGGAGGAGACCCCGAAGCTCGGCTGGATGAACGAGTCGGTCGAGATCGACCCGCACGACAGCAACCGCTTCCTGTACGGCACCGGCGCGACCATCTACGGCAGCACCGACCTCACCAAGTGGGACGCCGGCAGCCAGTTCACCATCAAGCCCATGGTGCGGGGGCTGGAGGAGACCGCGGTGCTCGACCTGGTCAGCCCGCCCTCCGGGGCGCCACTGGTCAGCGCGCTCGGCGACATCGGCGGCTTCCGGCACACCGACCTGGACGCCGTGCCGCCGATGATGTTCACCCAGCCGAACTTCACCAGCACCACCAGCCTGGACTACGCCGAGACGAAGCCGGCGGTGATGGTGCGGGCCGGCAACTTCGCCGACGCGGACCGCCCCAACGACAGCCACGTCGCGTTCTCCACCGACGGCGGGGCGAACTGGTTCCAGGGCACCGAGCCGTCCGGCGTCAACAGCGGCGGCACGGTCGCCGCGTCGGCCGACGGCAGCCGATTCGTCTGGGCGCCGGGCGACGCCGGCCAGCGGGTGGTGCACTCGGTCGGGTTCGGCACCTCGTGGGCCGCGTCGACGGGGGTCCCGGCCAACGCGACCATCGAGTCCGACCGGGTGAACCCGAACAAGTTCTACGCCTTCGCCGGCGGCAGGCTCTACGTCAGCACCGACGGCGGAGCGAGCTTCACCGCCTCGGCCGCCGCCGGCCTGCCCGCCACCGGCAACGTCAGGTTCAAGGCGTTGCCCGGCAAGGAGGGCGAGTTGTGGCTGGCCGGCGAGGGCGGGCTGTGGCGCTCGACCGACTCCGGGGCCACCTTCGCCAAGCTGGCGGCGGTGAGCACCGCCGGCAACGTCGGCTTCGGCAAGGCCGCGCCCGGCCGGACGTACCCGGCGCTGTACCTGTTCGGCACCGTGGACGGCCGACCCGGCGTGCACCGCTCGGACGACACCGGCGCGACCTGGGTACGGATCAACGACGACCAGCACCAGTACGGCAACGCGGGCGAGGCCCTGACCGGCGACCCCCGGGTCTACGGCCGGGTCTACCTCGGCACCAACGGCCGCGGCATCCTGGTGGCGGACCGGCTCGGTGGCACGCCCGACCCGACGCCGACCGCCTCCACCCCGCCGCCGACGACCCCGCCCCCGACCACGCCGCCGCCGACCACGCCGCCGCCGACCACGCCGCCCCCGACGACCCCGCCGCCCACCAGCGGGTGCACGGCGACGTACCGGGTGACCGGCTCCTGGCAGGGCGGCTTCCAGGGCGAGCTGGTGGTCCGCAACGCCGGCAGCGCGGCGATCGCGGGCTGGACGGTGGGCTGGAACTTCCCGGACGGTCAGAGGATCACCCAGCTCTGGGGCGGCACCCACACCCAGACCGGGGCGACCGTCTCCGTCCGTGACGCCGGCTGGAACGGCGCCCTCGGTGCGGGCGCCACCGCCACCGCCGGCTTCCTTGGCAGTACGACCGGGGCGAACACCGCGCCGGCCACCGTCACCTGCACCGCCCGCTGACGTCCGCTCCGCCGACCGCGCACCCCGTCCCCACCAGGGGCGTGACGTGCGCGGTCGTGCGGAGCGGCCGGTGTCCCGCCCGGTTGGCGGGCGGCCGTCGGCGGCACCCCGGTGGCCCGGGTGCGGCCGACTCAGCCGGCGGTGGGAGCGTGACGGCGAGCGCCGACGCCCATGGGCCAGCCGACGTACGAGAGTGAGACGTATGGGGTCCCGGCCAGCGCGGACGGGTTTCGGCTGTCCCGTTTCGCCCGGCACCGCCTCCGGTCCGTGGACGGGACGGGAGGGGCGGCCTACCCGGCACGCACCGAGAGGGCCGGTGTCCCGGCGGGCCATAGGCTCGGGGGATCGCCCGTCGAAGGAGGGGTCCTCCGTGAATCCGATCAGGACGACCTATCTCACCGCCGCGCGCTCGGCGGTGGAACTGCTCGCCGCCCCCGCCGTCGCGGCCCGCTGGGACGAGCCGAGCGCCCTGCCCGCGTTCGGCGTGGGGGGCCTGGCCGGCCACCTCGCCAGCCAGGTGCTCGGCGTCCCCGCCGTGCTGGCCGCACCTGTCCCCGCCGGCGACCCCGTGGGGCTGCTCGACCACTACGCGCGCGGCACCTGGCTCGGCGCCCCGGTCGACGCCACGGTGAACGTCGCCATCCGCCGCGCCGGTGACGGACTCGCCGCCGACGGCCCGGCCGCTCTGGTCGACCGGTGCGCCGCCACGCTGCGCGAGCTGGCGGACGTGCTGGCGGCGGAGCCACCCGGGCGGGTGGTGCACGTGGTCCGTGGCCCGTGGTCGCTCACCCTGGACGACTACCTGGTCACCCGGCTGATGGAACTCGTCGTGCACGCGGACGACCTCGCGGTCAGCGTGGGCGTACCCACCCCGGAGCTGCCGGCCGAGGTGGTCGACCCGGTGCTGACGCTGCTGGCCCGCCTCGCCGTACGCCGGCACGGGCAGCCGGCGGTGCTGCGCGCCCTGAGCCGGGCGGAGCGGGCTCCGGCGGGGGTCGCCGCCCTCTGAGCGGGTGCGGGACGACGGACCGTCCGTCCCGGGACGCCGCCCGGAACAGGCGCGGGCCCCGGCCGACCTCGCGGTCTTCCGGGGCCCGTTCGTCGCGAGCGCGTGCCGAGCCGGTCAGCCGTCGAGGCCGACGGGGGAGTTGGGCCGGTCGACGTCGACGAACTCGATGTCGTCCATCGCCCGGTCGCCCCGGCTGCCGGCGGCCCGCGCGGCGGTGCCGGCGGCCCAGCCGATCGCCGCGCCGACCAGCGTGGCGCCGATCAGCAGCGTCCAGGGCAGCGCGGGCCGGCGGCCGGCCAGCGCGTCGAAGGCCCGGGTGGCCCGGCGGCGGGCCTCGTCCGCCGCGGAGCCCACCAGGTCGCCGGCCTCGTCGGCGAGACCGGAGCCGCCCCGGCGGGCCGAACGGGCGGTGTCCCGGACGCTGTCGCTGGCGGAGCTGACCGCCGAGACCAGGTGCTGCCACGCCTGGTCCGTGATCCGCTCGGGCTTGCTGCGGCGGTCCAGCAGGTTACTTCCGAACATGGTGGGTACCTCCTCGGGTGCCGAAGCCGGCGGCCACTTCGGACTTCGGCGTCGCACCGGCGTGTGACGGTTCGCTCTTTTCCGCCTGTGCCCGGTGGGGCCGCTCCGCAAACCCCCGTACGGCGGCCCGCGGGCCGGCCTCAGCGGACGGCTACCGCCGTGGGCACGCCCCGCGCGAAGTCGTCGTCGCCGTCGTCGTCGTCATCGCCTCCGCCGCCGAACCCGCAGGCCAGTACGAGGGCCAACAGCGCGCTGACGCCGGCCAGCGCGGCAAGTCTCCTGAACATCGATCGTCCTCCCGGTCGCAGTCGTGTCTCCGAGCCGATGCTAGGCAGAACGGGCAAGGCCCGGGGCTGAAGCGGAAGAGGCCACGCCCGAGGGCCGGCTGTTGGGCGTGGCCGGTGGGAGCCGGCTACCCTGGGGCGCGACGTGTCAGCGGCAAGCTGATCGTCAGGTAGACAAAACGTCAATAGTCCGGATAAGGGCGACTTGCTGTGCCCTCATCCGCGAATTGCTCATCCCGAGGGGTGGCGACCGAGGCCGTCAGAGGAATACTCTCGGTCGCGGCCCGCGTACTGATGAGGCGCCCGTCGGACGGGCGAGTGGAGGTGCTCGCGTGAGCCTGTCGATCGTGAAGTCGGTCCTGCCCGGTGGTGTCATCGAGATCGCCCCGCGGGGTGAGATCGACGTCGACACCGCGTACGAGGTGCGCGAGGCGATCGCCGAGGTCCTGACCAAGGGGCGCCCCGGTCGGATCGAGCTGAACATGCGGCTCGTCACCTTCATCGACTCGGTCGGCATCAGCGCGATGGTCGCCGGCTTCCAGACCGCCGAGGTGAGCGGCGTCAAGCTCGTCGTCACCGAGCCGAGCCGCTTCGTGCACCGGCAGCTCTGGGTGACCGGCCTGCTCGGCCTCTTCGGCGCCCCCGAGCCCTACTACGCCGGCGCGCCCACCCCCGAGGTCCTCCCCGGCGCCTGACGCGCCGACGTTCCCCGCCCCGCCCGCCCGGGGCCCGCCCTGGCCACGCGGCGTGAGGCGGGAGGCGGGCCGCTCAGGCGTCGCCGAGGCCCGACAGGTCGACGTCCGCCACCTCGGTGACCGCGCGGATCGCCGTCACCGAGGCGTACCCCTCGGCCAGCAGGGCGAGGTCGGTGCCGGGCTGCACGGCCTGCCCCGGCTCCTCCAGCGACGTGCGGACGAAGCCGTGCCCGGCCTCGGCCACCGTCATCTGCACCTGGCCGAAGGTGGCGAGCGTGCCCCGGCGCACCCCGCGCAGCCGGCCGTGCGGCAGGTCCGGCGCGTTCACGTTGAGCACGCTCTCCACCGGCCCGGCGGTGAGCCGGGGCAGCAGGTCCAGGGCGACCCGGGCGGCCGTCGCCCAGTGCCGCTCGGCGTCGCGTACCCGGGCGGCGGCGGCCACCGCGGCGCCCCCGCTGGCGGCCGTGGCCTCCCCGGCCGAGAGCACGTCGAGCGAGACGGCCATCGCCCGGCAGCCGTTCGCGGCGGCGGTGAAGGCCGCACCCACCGTGCCCGAGTGCAGCACCGCGCGTCCCGCGTTCGCGCCCCGGTTGATGCCGGACAGCACCACCGCCGGCGGGGGGCCGAAGGCGCCGTGCACGGCGATCAGCGCGATGAAGCCGGGGGAGCCGCCGACCGCGAACGCCGGCACCCCCGGCGCCTCCGGCAGCGGGTGCTCGTGGACCACCACGTGCCCGTCGCGCTCCACGGCGGTCATCGCGGCGCTGGTGCCGCTCGCCTCCTCCAGCGGGGCGGCGACGACCACGTCCAGGCCCCGGTCCGCCGCCGCCCGCGCGAGCGCCTGGATGCCGGGTGCGGCGATCCCGTCGTCGTTGGTGACCAGCACCCGCAGCGTCATCGCCCGGCCGCCCGGTCGGCCAGTTCGTCGGGGCTGGTCCGCTCCTGTGGCCGGCTGCCGGCCGGTACGAGGCGCACCCGGTCGACCAGACCGGTGATCGAGTCGAGCCGGCCGGTGCCGAGGCCGTGCCGGGTCACGTTCAGCGCGCCGGCCGCCGCGCCGGTACGGATCGCGGTGCGCACGTCACCACCGCGCGCCACCACGGCCGCCACCCCGGCGGTCATCGAGTCGCCCGCCCCGCGCGGGTCGGCCGCCTCCAGCCGGGGCATCTCGACCTCGAAGACCTCGCCGTCGACCAGGGCGAGGGCGGGCTTGTCGGCCCGGCTCACCACCACGTTCTCGGCGCCGCCGGCATGCAGGTCGTACAGGGCCCGGGTGAGCTGCTCCTCGTCCTCGCCGTCGGCGCGGCCGTCGGCGATCAGCTCCTCGTGGCTGACCTTGAGGAAGAAGACGCCGCTGTCCAGCACGGCGTCGAGGTGCTCGCCGCAGAGGTCGACCACCACCCGGCTGCCGTTGGCCCCGAGGTCGGCGGCGAACCGCCGGTAGAGGTCGGCCGGGACCAGCGACGGCTCGTTCGGCCCGCTCAGCACGCTGACCGTGGCGCGCAGGCCCTCGCCGAGCGCCAGGTTGTAGAGCTCGTCCAGCTCGTGCCGGCTGAGCGGCTGGCCGGGCACGTCCACGATCTCCCGCCGGGAGCCCTCGCGCCGATCGTGCACGTACCCGCCGCTGCCGGATTCGCGGACCACCACCTTGAGGTGCACCCCCTCGCTGACCAGCAGCGGCTCCAGCACCTGGCCGATCTCGCCGCCGAGGGCGGTGCAGAGCACCACGTCGACCCCGAGCGACATCACCATCCGGGCCTGCCAGACGCCCTGCCCGCCGGGGTGCAGGTGCAGCTCCGGCTCCTCGCTGGGCTGGTCGACGGTCACTGTCAGCCGGGGCGTGGGCGCGAAGACCATCACGTGCCCGCTCATCCGTCGTACCCGTTCATGCGCCCGCCCTCCGCCGATCGACACGTGCCGTGACCATTCATCAGCTGACCGTAGTGGGATCGGTGGCCGGACGTCCGGACTCCGGGCGGGATCGGCGCGGCGTTGCCAGCGCGCCCGGCATGCGCGACGATCGGGCGACCACCGACGCTGGGAGACGGCGTGCTCAGGCGAAGTTCCTTCAGCTACACCGTCCAGGCGCGCTGCTCCCTCGCGGAGGCCGCGGCGCTGCTCGCCGACCCCGCCCGGCAGGAGGACCTGCACCCGCTGATCGTCCGGGTCCGTCGGGTGCCGCCCCGTCCCGGTGCGCGCGCCAGCTACGCCATCACCGATCGGCTGGCCGCCGGGCCGGTGCGCCTGCCGATCACCTACCGCGCCGACGTCCTCGTCGACGATCCGGACGAGATCGTCACCGTGGCCCGCCAGTGGCCGGCCACCACGGTGCGCAACCACACCCGGCTGCGGGCGGAGCCCGACGGCGTGGTCCGCATCGAGGTCGAGATCACCCTCGCCGCGCCCGCGCCGCTCTTCGGCTACGCGTTCCGCCAGGCCCGCGCCGCCCACCTCGGGCTGGCCGCGCGCCTCGCCGCGGCCCTCGACACGAAGCCGCCGGGGACGCCGGCCGGCTGAGCGCGAAGCAGCCAGGTCCGGCCGGAGGCGACGGGCGCCGTCGCGCCCCGGCGGCCCCGCGACGGGCGGGGCGCCGGGGCGCGGGCGTCAGTAGACCGACAGGTGCACGTGGTTGGTGTGGTCGCTGGACGGGTCGCCGTTGGCTCCGCTGTACGACTTCCACCCGCTGCTCGGCAGCCAGATCTGCCGGTACCAGATCACGTAGAGCACGGCGAGCCGGTCGGCGTTGCGCACGAAGTACGCCGACAGGTTGTTGCCGTACGTCCGGTCGCCGCCCGTGGCGTCGCCGCCGAAGCCGCCCTTCTGGGCCGCGAAGTCGCAGGCCCGGCCCTTCGGGTGCTCGCCCGAGCCGCCGGGGCGGTAGCAGGAGACGTAGCGGGTGAAGCCCGCCGCCTTGGCCTGGTTGAGCGCGTGCAGGGTGCGCGGGGTGATGCAGCCGTTGGCGGGGGTGGGGTCGTTGACGCTGCACGACTCGCGCGGCCAGGAGCCGTCGGAGTTGCGTGGCGCCGCCTTCGCCGTCTTGCTCGACGTGCCGCCCGGCGAGGAGCCGCCGCGCGCGGACTGCTGCCGCTGCTGCTGCTCGCGGTTGGCGACCGTCAGCGCCCGTTCGGCCTGCTCCTTGCGCTTGGCCATCACGCTGACCTGCTTGCGCTGCTCCCGGATCTCGCCGTCCAGGGCCAGCTTGGTGCGGGTGGCCTCGTCCCGGGTCTCCTGGAGCTCGCGCAGGGCCCGGTCCTCCTTGGCGGCCACCGCGTCGAGGGCGGCGGCGCGGTCCATGAAGCCGTCCGGCGAGCTGCTGTTGAGCAGGGCGGACGCCACGCTGAGCCGGCCGGTGCGGTAGGCGGCCCCGGCGATCTCGCCGACCTTGGCGGTGCGCGCGGTCAGCTCGACCTCGGTGGTCTTGAGCTGCGCGGCGAGCTGCTGCTGCCGCTTGGCCGACGTGTCCAGGGCGCGCTTGGCGTCGAGATAGCCCTTGCTGGCGGCCTCCAGTTGGGCCCGCAGGGCGGGCGTGCCGCCCTCCTCGTCCTGGCCGGGAGCCGCGGCGAGCAGGCCGGCGCGGGTGGCGGCCGCCGCCGGGACGGCGGTGACCGGGGCCACCGCGGCGCCGAGAGCGAGCATCGTGGCGATCAGGGCCGCCGCGCGGGCGGCACGTCGTCGTACGGGTGCCATCACTGGCATACACGTGTCCTTCCGTCAGCCGCCGACCGGGTTAGCTGACGGGTTCGGGACGGAAGATCCCTACCGCTGACGCGGATGCACCCCACGAACTTGGTTCCCCGGTTCGCCCCGTCGGGCGATTAGGCGGCGGCCACCGCCGGCACCGGTGGGTGCCGCCTGGCGGAGGCCGAAGCCGAGCCTACCGGTGCCGGTGTGACTGGTGCACCGCAGGTGACGGACGGTGTGCGTCCACTAACAGTCAAATCCGGCATAAGGCCACAATACTCTCCCAGATTTAAGGTTGTCCTCATTACCACTCGACCGCCCCACAGGCCCCGGGCGACGCTCCCGGCTCGATCTGCAACGTGGCGTGCTCGATCTGGAAGTCGTCGTGCAGCGCGGCGCGGGCGGCGCCCAGCACCGCCCCGACCTCCGCGCCGGGGGCCATGGTCAGGTGCGCCGAGGCCACCTCCATCCCGGAAGTCAGCGTCCAGACGTGCAGGTCGTGCACCTCGGCGACGCCGGGCACGGCGGCCAGCCGGTCGTGCACCGCGGTGACCTGGAGGTGCTCCGGCGCGGCCTGCACCAGGATGCGCAGCGCGGCCCGCCCGAGCCGCCAGGTGCGCGGCAGGATGAACACGCCGATTCCGACCGCCACCAGCGGGTCCGCCCACCACCAGCCGGTGGTGACGATCAGTAGCGCCGCCCCGATCACCCCGAGTGACCCCAACAGGTCGCCGAGCACCTCCAGGTACGCGCCGTGGACGTTGATGCTCTCCTTCGCCCCGGAGCGCAGCAGCGCGAAGGCGCCGACGTTGGCGAGCAGGCCGAGCACGGCGACCACGAGCATCGGGCCGGCCAGCACCTCGGGCGGGTCGCCGAAGCGGCGCACCGCCTCGATCACGACGTAGACCGCGACCCCGGAGAGCAGCGCGGCGTTGGCCAGCGCGGCCAGCACCTCCAGCCGGTAGAGGCCGAAGGTGCGCTGCGGGTCGGCGCCCGCCCGGCGGGTGGCGGCGATCGCCGCGAGCGCCATGCCGATGCCGAGCACGTCGGTGAACATGTGCCCGGCGTCGCTCAGCAGGGCCAGTGAGCCGGTGCGGAAGGCCGCCACCGCCTCCACCACCATCAGGCCGACGAGCAGCCCGAACGCCGCCCAGAGCCGGCCCCGGTGGCGGTGCGCGGCGTTCGCCACCGACCCGTGATGATGGTCATGACCTGCGCCCACGCGCCCATCCTCCCTCTCGGGGTCCGGATTCGCGTTCAATTTATGCTGACATCGCTATGTATGCAAGTAACGGGTCCTCAGCCGATCGGGTCGACGGTGGTCAGCCGCTGGGTGGCCCGGGACAGCGCCACGTAGAGCGTCCGTACCCCCGACCCCGGGTCGGCCCGGATCTCGCTCGGGGCGACGAGGACGACCCCGTCGTACTCCATGCCCTTGGCCTCCAGGCTGGTCACCACCTGTAGGCGCGGCGCGCCGAGCCCGCCCAGCCAGCCGGCCACCTCGTCGCGGCGGGGCACCGGCGTGATCACGCCGACCGTGCCCTCGACCTCGGCGAGCAGCGCGCCGGCCGCCGCCACCACCGCGGCCTCCAGCTCCGCCGACGGCACCGCCAGCTCGACCGGTTCGACGCCCGTGGAGCGCACCGCCCTGGGCAGCGGGAGGTCCGGGTGCAGCCGACGGATCTCGGCCGCCGCCACCGCGAAGATCTCCGCCGAGTTGCGGTAGTTCGTGGTGAGGGTGAAGTGGTGCCGCTTGCGCCGGCCCAACGCCTGGTCCCGGGCGCGGGTCAGCTCCTCCGGATCCCCCGTCCACGCCGTCTGTGCCGGATCGCCCACCACCGTCCACGAGGCCAGCCGACCCCGCCGGCCGATCATGCGCCACTGCATCGGCGAGACGTCCTGCGACTCGTCGACCACCACGTGCGCGTACTCCCGGTAGTCGTCGGGGCGTTCCCGGGCCGCGTCGCGGGCGGCGCGCTGCCGGTCGGCGAAGGTGCTCAGCTCGCGGACCCCGCCAGCCAGCTGGAACGGGTCCCGCTTCGCCCGGGCCGGCCGCATCGGCTTGCCGAGCAACGCGTCCAACTCGTCGAGCAGCGCGATGTCGGCGATCGTCAGCCCGGCGGCGTCGAGGCTGCGGTACGCGTCGGTCAGCAGCCGGATCTCGGCGCGGGAGAGGATCCCCTCGGCGTAGCGGTGCAGCCGGTCCGGGCGGGCCAGCCAGCCCAGCACGTGCCGGGGGTGCAGCCGGGGCCACCACGCCTTGAGGAACTCCCGGAACTCCGGTCGCTCGGCGATCTCGTCCTCGAACGCGCGCTGCTCGGGCAGCCGGCCGACGCCCAACCTGCGGGCCTGCGCCCAGAGCGCGGCGAAGATCCCGTCGAAGCCGGCCCGGCGCACCTCGTTGCGCCGGGCGCCCCGGGGCATCGCCCGGTCGCGGATGCCGTCCAGTTCGCGGCGCTCCAGCCGGAGCAGCGCGCCCCGGTAGAGCAGGCGCAGCTCGGTCGGGCCGTCCGGCACCGCGTCCCGGGCCGCCCGCTCCAGCACCCGCCGCATCCGCAGCGAGCCCTTCACCGCCGCCACCGCCGGCGGATCGGTGCGGGTGGCGGTCATGCCCGCGAAGAGCGTGCCCAGCGAGTGCAGGGTGGCGGTGTCCTCGCCGAGCGAGGGCAGCACCGAGGCGATGTACTCGACGAAGACCGAGGACGGGCCCACCACCAGGATGCCGCCCCCGGCGAACCGGCTGCGGTCGGAGTAGAGCAGGTACGCGGCCCGGTGCAGGGCGACGGCCGTCTTCCCGGTGCCCGGACCGCCGGACACGATCGTCACGCCCGAGCCGGGGGAGCGGATCGCCTCGTCCTGCTCCCGCTGGATGGTGGCGACGATGTCCCGCATCCCCCGGCCGGTGGCCTTCGACAGCGTGGCCAGCAGCGCGCCGTCGCCGACCACCGCCATGTCGGCGGGCGCGGCGACGGGATCGAGCAGGTCGTCCTCGATCCGGGTGACCCGCTCGGCGGAGGACTGGATCGTGCGTCGCCGCACCACGCCCAGCGGCTGCGCGGGGGTGGCCTGGTAGAAGGCGGCGGCGGCCGGGGCCCGCCAGTCGACCACCAGGGTGGAGGCGTCGTCGTCCCGGATGCCGAGCCGCCCGACGTGCAGAACCTGCCGGTCGAGCAGGTCCAGCCGGCCGAAGACCAGGCCCTCGTGCTCGGCGTCCAGCATGTGCCGCCGCCGCGCGGCGTGGAACACCATCGCGTCCCGTTCGACCAGCGCCCCGAAGTTGCCCACCCGGGCGAGCCGGTAGCCCTCCTTCTCGGCGCTGACCGCCGACCGGCGCAGCTCGGCCAGTCGGGCGTACACCCGGTCGAGATGCCGCTGCTCGACGGCGATCTCCTGTTCCAGGGTGGTCTGGTCGCTCACCGCTCGCTCCTCCTGACGTCGGCGGCGGGCGGCGCGAACCGCGCGAACCGCGCCAGGCCAACCGCAAGAGGGTACGGCCCGCGCGCAACCAGCGGCGCGACCGGTGCGGGAAAGGAAGCCGCGTCACGCCCGCAGGGCCGCGTCGCGCTCTCCGCCGGCCCGGCTCAGTCCGCCCGGGCGGCGGCGGTGGCGCCGGCCCCGGGGGCGGCGAGCACGCGCCGGAGCACGCCGCCGAGCGCCGCGTTGACCTCGTCGGGGCGTTCCATCATCAGCATGTGCCCGGCACCCGGGCAGACGGTCAGCTCGGTCGCCGGCAGCGCGCCGGCGATCGACTCGGCGCAGGGCGGCGGGGTGAGCCGGTCCCGGTCGCCGACCAGGGCGGCGGCCGGCAGGTGGGCCAGCCCGGCGAGGGTGTCCAGCCGGTGCTGCGCCCCGATGGAGGCGCGGAACCCGCCGATCGAGCGGAGGGTGGCCCGGGCCACCGCCGAGGTGACCAGCCGGATGTCGTGCGGGTCGCAGCGGTCGCCGAAGAGCATCCAGCGGATGCTGGGACGCAGCGCGCGCAGCAGCGCCCGGGGCGGTCGCCAGGCCCCGCACCGGGCCAGCACACCGGCCCCGGTGGTCTCGGCGAGCCGGATCAGCCGGGCGATCCGGGGCGAGAGGCCGTAGGCGGTGTGCGTGTGGCCCTCGGCGGTGGTGGAGACGAAGACCAGCCCGGCCGTCCGGGCGGCGAAGTGCTCGGGGTGGCGGTGCGCGTACTCCATGATCGTCATGCCGCCCATCGAGTGGCCGACCAGCACGACACGACCGGTCGGGGCCACCTCGTCCAGCACCGCGGCCAGGTCGTCGCCGAGCTGGGCCACGGTGGCGGTGGGCAGCGCCATGCAGCTCGACCGGCCGTGGCCGCGCGCGTCGTAGGTCACCACCCGTACCGCGTCGCCGAAGCGTCGCCGCAGGTCGGCGAGCTGCCGGTGCCAGGCGCGCCCGTCCAGCGTCCAGCCGTGCAGCAGCACGACCGTGACCTCGGCGTCGGCCGGGCCGGTCGCCTCGACGTGCAGGCGTACGTCGTCGGGAAGACGTAGCTCGACGTGCTCCGGCATCGTCACCTCCCCAGGGCCGCACGGAACCGCAACACCGGGGATACCCGGTGGTAACACCGGCTACCCGTCATGAGACCACGACAACCGTGTCGGTGAGAAGATTCGCAACCCGCTCCGGGCCTCCGGCGGGCCCGTCAAGCTGGGGGACATGGGGTCGCCCCGGGCCGCGCTGGCCGAGCTGCTCGCCGGCAACCGCCGCTTCGTCAGCGGTCAGCCGATCCACGGCCACGACGTCACCGCCGCCGCGGCGGCTTCGGGCGACCAGCAGCCGTACGCGGTGCTGCTCGGCTGCATCGACTCGCGGGTGCCGCTGGAGGCGATCTTCGACCAGACCTTCGGCTCGATCTGCGTGATCCGCACCGGTGGGCACGTGCTCGACCGGGCGGTGCTCGGCTCCATCGAGTACGTGGTCGGTGAGCTGGGCGTGCCGCTGGTGATGGTCCTCGGGCACGAGCGGTGCGGCGCGGTGGCCTCCGCCGTGGACGCGTTGCGCGCTGGGCGGTCGCCGGGCGGCGCGCTGGCCCACCTCGTCGACCAGATCGCCCCGGCGGTGCGTGAGGTGGGCGTCGACGACCCCCGGGTGCGTCCGATGGCGGTCCGGCGGCACGTGCTCCGTACGGTCGCCGCCCTGCGCGCCGACGACCGGCTCGCCGTCCCGGTCGCCGCCGGCCGGCTGACGGTGGTCGGCGCCCTCTACGACCTGGCGACCGGCGAGGTGGCCCTGCTGGAGACGTAGGAATGCCCCTCGCCGGGCTCCGCGGACGCGCAACCGCCCGCCGGGATTGATCCCGACGGGCGGTTGCGGTGTCGCGTGGGGGAGGGCTCAGCCCTCGAAGACGCCGGCCTCGACGAGGCGCTTCTCGGTGGCGTCCCAGCCGTCACCCGGGTGGGTGGTGTTGAGGTTGTTGATCTCGGCGCGGATCTTCGCGGCGTGGCCGGCGGCGGCCAGCACCCGGATCTCCTCGACGAAGGCCTCGGAGTCGGTGCGCAGGTGCGCGGTCTTGCCGTTGGTCAGGTTCCGCACGTAGGCGTGCTTGCCGCCGTTGAGCGGGATGAGGTACTTGAACTCGCCCAGCACGCTGAGGGCGCCACCCTGGCCAGCCTGGCCGGCCCGGACTGACGCGCGCGCGGTCTTAGAGGTGTTGCTCGCCACGGAGGTACTCCTTGCAAGACGTACGGGAGGACGGAACGTCCGGGGGCTGTGCGGACGACACCCTGGTGGGTGGGCCCGCGGAAGATGTGCGCGGCACAGGCCGCCGATGGAACTGTACACGACCACGATCCCTGGCTGGTCATCGCGTCGTGAGGGGTCAACGGGAGCACCCGTCCGACTATTCCGACCCGCGAATTTTCCGATTCCCTGGCGCACCATCCGTCACACCAGTCATCATGTGTTCCAGCAACCACTCGGGTGGTCGAGGTCGTAGGGGAAGACGCACCTCGCTCTCCGGGAGGTCACCGTGCCAACGCGTGGCGTCGTATACGTCCATTCGACCCCGCTCGCCGTGTGCTCACACGTCGAGTGGGCGATCGCGCGCGTCCTCGCCGCGCCGGTCAACCTGCAGTGGACGGCTCAGCCCGTCGACCCCGGCGCACGCCGGGCCGAGTGCGGGTGGACCGGTCGTCCGGGGACGGGCGCCGAGCTGGCTGCTGCCCTCCGGCAGTGGCCCATGATCCGTTTCGAGGTCACCGAGGAACCGAGCCCCGGCGCCGACGGCGAGCGCTTCATGTACGTGCCCGGGCGGGGCCTGTTCCGGGCGAGCGTCGGGGCGGCCGGCGACATCCAGCTCGGCGAGGACCGCCTGCGCAGCATCATGGCGGGCGCGCGGGCGCCCGAGGCCCTCGCGCACGCCCTGGACAAGGCGCTCGGCACGGCGTGGGACGCCGAGCTGGAGCCCTACCGGTACGCCGGCGACGGCGCGCCGGTGACCCTGCTCACCCGCGTCGGCTGACGCGGGGCCGGGACCGGGACCGACTCCTCCTGCCGGGTGAAGGTCAAGTTGCCCCGATAAGGGGTGAACTGGTGGGATGGGCCGCGTGTCGACTACCCCGCGACGTGCCGGCGTCGCGCTCGCCGCCCTGACCGCACTGCTCGTCTCCGGGTGCTCCGGGCCGGCGGACCGCCGTCCCGACCCGGCGCCGTCGAGCGCCGCCGCCCCGACGGCCGCCCCGACACCCGCCGCGAGCGTCCCCGCCGCCGACCCCGCCGCCCGCGCCGCCGCCCTCGTGGCCTCGCTGGCCGACGAGGACCTCGTCGGCCAGGTGCTGATGCCGTACGCCTACGGCGACGCGGCCACCCGGGTCTCGGCCGGCTCGGCGGCCGGCAACCAGGCGCTGGCCGGGGTGGACACCCCCGCCCAGATGGTCGAGAAGTACCGGCTCGGCGGGCTGATCCTGGTCGGCTTCAGCGCCGACGATCCCACCAAGGGCAACCAGGAGACGACCAACGTCGACAACCCGAAGCAGGTCCGGGCGCTGACCGACGGCCTGCGCGCGACCGCCGGCCGGCTGCCCGCCGGGCCGGCGCCCTTCCTGATCGGCACCGACCAGGAGCACGGTGTGGTCACCCGGATCACCGACGGCGTGACCCTGCTGCCCAGCGCCCTCGCCGCCGGCGCCGCCGGACGACCGGAGTTGACCGAGGCCGCCTGGCGGGCGGCCGGCACCGAACTCGCCGCGATGGGGATCAACCTCGACTTCGCCCCCGTCGCCGACGTGCTCGCCACCCGCAGCACCGTGATCGGCTCCCGGTCGTACGGGGCGGACCCGAAGGTGACGGCGGGGCAGGTCGCCGGCGCGGTGCGGGGCCTGCAGGCCGCGGGCGTCGCGGCCACCGTCAAGCACTTCCCGGGGCACGGGCACAGCGCCGCCGACTCCCACGAGGGCCTGCCGGTGCTCGACCAGCCCAGGAAGACGCTGGAGACCGGGGCGTGGCCGCCCTTCTCCGCCGCCATCGACGCGGGCACGATGGCCGTGATGTCCGCCCACCTCGACGCGCGGTCGGTGGACCCGGGCACCGCGGCGACCTTCTCGCACAAGCTGCTCACCGACGTGCTCCGTGGCCAGCTCGGCTTCAAGGGCGTGGTGATCACCGACGGGATGAACATGCCGCCGGCCAAGCGCTGGTCGCCGGGCGAGGCCGCCGTGCGGGCGCTGAAGGCGGGCAACGACCTGATCCTGATGCCGCCGAACGTCCGTCAGGCGTACGACGGGCTGCTCGCCGCGCTCCGCGACGGCTCGCTGCCCCGCGCCCGCCTCGTCGAGGCCGCGACCCGGGTGCTGACGATGAAGTTCAAGCTGGCCGACCGGCCCACGCCCGAGCTGTCCACGCTGGCCGGCCCGGCACACCGCAAGGCGGCGGAGGACCTGGCCGCGGCGGCGGTGACGGTGCTGCGGGGCGCCTGCGGCGGCGGCGTACGGGGCCCGGTGACCGTGACGGCCTCCGGTGGGCGGGACCACACGCGGGCGGCGCTGACCGAGGCGCTCAAGGCGGCCGGGGTCAAGGTGGTCGCCGGCGGCGGCACGGTGGTGCACCTCGTCGGGTACGGCGACGGCGCCGGCGACCTGCGCGCCGACGCCGCCGTCACGGTCGCCATGGACACCCCGTACGTGCTGGCGAAGGCCAAGTCGCCCACGCTGCTGGCGACCTACTCCTCCAGCCGGGCGTCGATGACCGCCCTCGCCGGGGTGCTGGCCGGCAAGACCCGCCCGGGCGGCCGGTCCCCGGTGCCGGTGACCGGCCTGCCCGCCACGACCTGCGGCGCCTGAGCCGCGTCAGTCGCGGTTGATCCGGGCCGACTGCTTCACCAGCTGGTACGCCGGCAGCAGCTCCACCGGCTCCGGCGTGTCGAGGCTCAGCACGATCGGACCGTAGAGGGACGAGATCGCGATGGCCCGGTCGTTGACCGCGCCGCCGTCCTTCCTGGGATAGCTCGCCTCGACGGCGTCGAGGGTGCCGGCCTTGAGCCGCCGGTACTCCGCGTCCGCGGCCTTCGGCGAGTACGCGTCGAGGAAGTGCTTCAGGTGCGCCTCGGCGCCGCCGGCGACCCCGTCGACCCGCCACACCCGCAGGAACCCGGTGTCGCCGGTCGGCCGGGCGTCGATCTCGCACAGCATGAGGGCCTTGCCGAGGCGGGGCTCGCCGAGCTTCGCCGAGCCCCGCACCGCCTCGACCTTCCACTCGGCGGGCACCGAGAACGTGACCGGCAGCTCGCAGGGCGTGCCCTTGCCGCCCACCGTGGTGCCGGCGGGAGCCGCCACCACCTCGTCGTGCCAGGGCGGGCCGGGGGTCACCGGCGAGCCGGTGGGGCTCGGCGAGGCCGACGGCGGGCCGGCGTCCGTCGGCGGCTCCTTCCCCTCGGCACAGCCGGCGGTCAGCGCGGCGGTCAGCGCCGCGAGCACGGCGAGGCGGGTACGACGTTTCATGGTGTCCATTCCCCGTTGACGACGAGAGCCGGCTCATCAAAGCGGCGCGGACCGGCGTCGTCAACCCGGTTGGTCTAGGGCGCCGCGCGCAGGGCGGCCACCAGCCACTCCACGGCGGGCACCGCGGGCGGGAACGGAGGCCGCCGGTTGAGCACCCCGATCAGCTGCCAGTACCGCTCCACCTGCCGGTCGGTGAAGGCCGCGATGCCGTCGGCGAGCGCGAGCCGTTCGGCGCGGGACAGCCCCGGGTCCACCATCTCGTCGAGCACCGCCCGCGCCCGTCCGGAGTCCGGGGCGATCCCGGCGGCGAGCGCGGCGCGCGCCGGCTCGACGGAGGGCATCGCCGGCGGCGGGGACGTCGCCGCCGCCCCGGCCACCGCCATCGCCCGTACCCGCAGCCGGAAGGCGGGATCGGCGACCAGTTCGGCCAGCTCGATCCAGGCGTCCACCTCCTCGTCGGTGGGCTCGTCGGGCAGGTCGGTGGGGAGCGTCCGCATCGCCCGGGCCAGCCCGTCGCCGCCGGGGCCGGCCTCCACGCCGCCGAAGACCTCGGCGACGAACTCGTCGATGATCCGTTGCCGCTCCTGGGCGGAGAGGCGGGCCAGGTCGTTCATCAGTCTCAACTCCTCGGTCGTGCTGCCACGTCGGGCGACCGACCGCAGCACCGCCCGGCGCAGCCGCAGCGTGCGGATCTCCGCGTCCAGGGCGCGGCCGTGCGCCTGCGCCACCTCCCGGACGCTCATCCGCCGCTGGAGGATCCGGCGGACGTCGTCCAGGCCGATTCCCAGCTCCCGCAGGCTCCGGACCAGGTCCAGCCGGGCCACGGCCGCCGCGTCGTAGAGGCGGTAGCCGCCGGTGGAGCGCGTGGTGGGCGGGAGCAGGTCGAGGTCGGACCAGAAGCGGATCGTCCGGACGGACAGGCCGGTCCGGCGGGCGAGCTGCCCGATGGTGAACAGGTCGGTGCGGTCGTCCACGTCGAGAAGCCTCCTGCCTCCAGCCGCTGGAGAGTCAAGCGGGAAACCGGGTCGCGTCCGGCCGCCGGGCCTGGCACCCTCGCGCACATGGCAACGGCTGAGGGCTTCGCGTACGTCGAACGGTCCGACGGCACGGTGGTCATCACCCACCACGGCCGGGCGGCGGGCACCCTGCGCGGCGGTCGGGCGGCGGAGTTCCTCGCCGAGGTCGACGGCGACCCGCAGCTCGTGATGGCCCGCTGGACCGGCAACTACCGCCGGGGCAACGAGCGGACCGCCCGCCAGCACCCCCGCAACCGGGGCTGAGCGACGCGGAAGGGCCCGCGCTCGTGCTGAGCGCGGGCCCTTCCGGCGGTACGTCGACCCGCCGCGGCGCGACCGGCTGTCACGCGGTGGCCGCACCGATGCCGTGGCCGGTCTAGAGGGGGATGTTGCCGTGGGCGCCTCGTGCGGCGGGGGCGGCGGCGAGGGCTTCGGCGATGCGGCGGCGGGTCTCGGCCGGGGTGATGACGTCGTCGACGACGCCGATCTCGAGCGCCCGGTTGACGCCGCCGGCGATGCGGGTCTGCTCCTCGACGAGTTGCGCGCGCAGCGCCTCGCGCTCCTCGGCGGGGGCGGCGGCGAGCTTCTTGCGGTGCAGGATGTTGACGGCGGCGCCGGCGCCCATCACCGCGACCTCGGCGTTGGGCCAGGCGAACACGGCGGTGGCGCCCAGGGAGCGGGAGTTCATCGCGATGTACGCCCCGCCGTAGGCCTTGCGGGTGACCAGGGTGACCCGGGGCACGACGGCCTCGGCGAAGGCGTGCAGGAGCTTCGCGCCCCGGCGGACGACGCCGTCCCACTCCTGGCCCAGGCCGGGCAGGTAGCCGGGGACGTCGACCAGGACGATCAGCGGCACGCCGAGGGAGTCGCACATGCGCACGAACCGGGCGGCCTTCTCGGCGCTGGAGGCGTCCAGGCAGCCGCCCAGGCGCAGCGGGTTGTTCGCGATGACCCCGACGGTACGCCCGGCGAAGCGCCCCAGAATGGTCACCACGTTCGGCGCCCACTTGGCGTGCAGCTCCACCCCGGGGGCGTCCAGCAGCGCCTTCACCACCGGCTTGACGTCGTAGGCCCGGTTCGTCTCGACCGGCATCTTCGCCGTCAGGTCGTGTGCCCCGTCGTCCTGGGCGGCCACGTCGTCGGGCGACAGCCGCCCCTGCCGGCCCAGCAGCGCGGCGAGCCTGCGCGTCTCGACCAGCGCCGTCTCGTCGTCGGCGCAGGTCACGTGGACCACCCCGGAGCGGCGGCCGTGCGGCTCGGGCCCACCGAGGCGGGCCATGTCGACCTGCTCGCCGGTGACGCTGCGTACCACCTCCGGGCCGGTCACGAAGATCCGGCCCGCGCCGCTCATCACCACGATGTCGGTCAGCGCCGGCCCGTACGCGGCGCCACCGGCCGCCGGGCCCAGCACCGTGGAGATCTGCGGCACCCGCCCGGAGGCGCGCACCATCGCCGCGAACACCTGACCCACGGCGTCCAGGGCGACCACGCCCTCGGCCAACCGCGCGCCACCCGAGTGCCACAACCCGATCACCGGCACCCGCTCGCGTACCGCGGTGTCGATCGCGTCCACGACGTGCCGGCACCCCTCGGTGCCCATCGCCCCGCCCATCCGCGTCGCGTCCGTGGCGTACGCGACGACCGGCGAACCGTCGATCTCACCCCGCGCCCACAGCACACCCGAGGTGTCGCGTGGCACCGACAGCCGCAACGAACCCGCGTCGAACAACGCCCGGAGCCGCACCTCCGGATCCCGGTGGTCCGCGACGGACGACGCGTCCACGCCAACGGCGGTGGTGGTCACGTGAGCCTCCATGGCTGTGGTCTCAGGCCCGCGTGAAGACGAGAGCCACGTTGTGACCGCCGAAGCCGAACGAGTTGTTCAGCGCGGCGGGGATGTCCATGTGGCGCGCCTCGTTGGCGGCCACGTCCAGGCTGAGCCCGTCGTCGGGGTCGTCCAGGTTGATCGTCGGCGGTACGACACCGTCGCGGATCGCCAGGATGGTGGCGATCGACTCCAGCGCGCCCGCCGCGCCCAGCAGGTGACCGGACATCGACTTGGTCGAGGTCAGCACCGGGTGGTCACCCAGCGCCGCGCGCAGCGCGGTGATCTCCGCGACGTCACCGACCGGGGTCGACGTGGCGTGCGCGTTGACGTGCACGATGTCCGCCTTGGCGACGCCCGCGTCCGCGATCGCCTTCGCGATCGCCCGGATCGCGCCCTCGCCCTCCGGATGCGGCTGGACGATGTCGTAGCCGTCGGAGGTGAGGCCGGCGCCGGCCAGCCGGGCGTAGACCCGGGCGCCCCGGGCTGCGGCGTGCTCCGCCCGCTCCAGCACCAGGATGCCCGCGCCCTCCCCGAGCACGAAGCCGTCGCGGCCCTTGTCCCACGGCCGGGAGGCCCGCTCCGGCTCGTCGTTGCGGGTCGACATCGCCCGCATCGAGCTGAACCCGGCGATCGGCAGCTGGTGGATGACCGCCTCGGTGCCGCCGGCCACCACCACGTCGGCCCGGCCGGCACGGATCATGTCCATGCCGAGCGCGATCGCCTCGGCGCCGGTCGCGCAGGCGCTGGCGACCGAGTGCACCCCCGCCTTCGCGCCCAGCTCCAGCCCCACCCAGGCGGCGGGGCCGTTCGGCATCAGCATCGGGATGGTGTGCGGGGAGACCCGCCGCGGGCCGGACGCCTCCAGGATGTCGTCCTGGGCGAGCAGCGTCAGCGCGCCGCCGATGCCCGAGCCGACGCTGACGCCCAGCCGCTCCGGGTCCAGCCCGGAGTCGGCCAGGCCGGAGTCCGCCCAGGCCTGCTGCGCCGCGATGATCGCGATCGCCTCGGAACGGTCGAGCCGGCGCAGCTTGACCCGGTCGATCAGGCCGGTCGGCTCGACCGCGAGCCGGGCGGCGATGCGGACGGGCAGTTGCTCGGCCCACTCCTGGGTGAGCGGACCCACCCCGGAGCGGCCGGCGAGCATGGCGTCCCAGGTCGACGCGACGTCCCCGCCCAGCGGGGTGGTCGCGCCGAGCCCGGTGACGACGACGTCGGTGTGAGCCATGATCAGGACTGCGCCTCGATGTAGCTGACGGCGTCCCCGACGGTCTTCAGGTTCTGCACCTCGTTGTCCGGGATCTTGACGCCGAACTTCTCCTCGGCCGCCACCACGACCTCCACCATGGAGAGCGAGTCGACGTCCAGGTCGTCGGTGAAGGACTTCCCCTCGGCCACGTCGTCCGGGTTCACCCCGGCAACCTCTTCGAGGATCTCGGCGAGGCCGGCGGTGATCTCGTCACGGGTCATTGCGGTTGGTTCCTCTCATCGTGGATCATTCGACGGCCGACGACGCCGGCCGTCACTCCCCGGCGCGGCGGCCGGAGGGGCTTCTCAGGGGCAGCGGACGACCTGACCGGCGTAGGTCAGGCCGCCGCCGAAGCCGAAGAGCAGCACCGGGGCGCCGGACGGCACCTCCCGCCGCTCGACCAGCTTGGACAGGGCCAGCGGCACGCTCGCCGCCGACGTGTTGCCGGACTCGACGATGTCCTTGGCGACGATCGCGTTGGGAATGCCGAGCCGCTTGGCGATGCCGTCGATGATGCGGGCGTTGGCCTGGTGCGGCACGAAGGCCGCCAGCTCCGACGGGTCCACCCCGGCGCGCTCGCACGCCTGCCGGGCCAGCGGCGCCAGCTCCGTGGTGGCCCAGCGGAAGACCGACTGGCCCTCCTGCTGGATGGACGGGCGCCAGCCCTCGATGCGTACCGCGTCGCCGCGCTCCGGCACCGAGCCCCAGACCACCGGGCCGACGCCGTCGGGCTCGCCCTCGCCGACGGCCGACACCACGGCGGCGCCGGCGCCGTCGGCGAAGATGATGCAGGTGGAGCGGTCCGTCCAGTCGACGATGTCGGACAGCTTCTCCGCGCCGATGACCAGGGCGTTGCGCGAGGCACCGGCCCGGATGGCGTGGTCCACGGTGCCCAACGCGTACGCGAAGCCGGAGCAGGCCGTGTTGAGGTCGAACGCCCCGGGCGCGGTGATGCCGAGCTTGGCGGCGACCCGGCAGGCCACGTTCGGGCTGCGGTCGGCGGAGCTGCACGTCGCCACGACGACCAGGTCGATGTCGGCGGCGGTGAGCCCGGAGTTGGCCAGCGCCTTGCCGCCGGCGGCGGCGGCCATGTCGGCGACCGTCTCGCCGTCGGCGATCCGCCGGCTGACGATGCCGACCCGGTCCCGGATCCACTCGTCGCTGGTCTCGACCAGCTGGGCGATGTCGTCGTTGGTGACCACGCGGGAGGGCTGGTAGTGCCCCAGCGCGACGATCCGGCTGCCGGTCATGCGTGTCCTCCGATGCGGACGAGCGGTTGGCCCGGCGCGACCGGGTCGTCGTGGTGGGCGAGCCACTCGGTGAGCACGCCGCTGCCGTGCGCGGTCACCTCGACCGGGCCCTGCCGGGTGGCCACGTGGCCGACGACCTGGCCGGCGCGGAGCGTGTCGCCCTCGGCGAGCTCCTCCGCCGGCTCGAAGGTGCCGGCCGACGGGGCCACCACCACGCGGAACTGCATGGTCGGCTCGTGACCCGGCGCCATCCCGTGCCGGGCGATCAGGTCCCGGGCGGCGGGCAGGTCGTCCGGGGTGTTGAGGGTGACCACCTCGGGGGCGTCGGCCCCCTTCAGCTCCCGCTTCACCAGGCCCGCGAGGGTGCCGGCCGGGGGCAGCTCGATCACGCCGGTCACCCCGAGGTCGGCCAGGGTACGCATGCAGAGATCCCAGCGTACCGGCGCGGTGACCTGGCGGACCAGGCGCTGCACCATGACGCGCCCGTGGTTGACCGCGGCCCCGTCGAGGTTCGACAGCAGGATCCGGGCCGGGTCGGTCGGGGTGATCCCGGCGGCCACGGCGGCCAGCGCCGTCTCGGCGGGGGCCATGTACGGCGTGTGGAAGGCGCCGGCCACCTTCAGGCGGATCACCCGGGCCTTCGCCGGCGGCTCGGCGGCGAGCTTCTCCAGCCCGTCGACGGCGCCGGCGGCGACGAACTGGCCGGCGCCGTTGCGGTTGGCCGGGTGCAGCCCGTGCGCGACGATCGAGGCGAGCACCTCGTCGGGGTCCCCGCCCAGCACGGCGGCCATCCCGGTCGGCTCCAGGGCGCAGGCCGCGGCCATCTCCCGGCCGCGTACGCCCGCCAGGGTGATCGCCGCCTCCGCCGGGAGCACCCCGGCGAGCGCCGCCGCGCCCAGCTCGCCGACGCTGTGGCCGGCGGTGAGCGTGACGTCGTACATCGGCAGGTGCTCGGCGGCCAGCAGCGCGGCGGCGACCAGCAGCGGCTGGGTCCGCGCGGTGTCCCTGATCTCGTCCGCGTCGGCGGCGGTGCCGAGGTGCAGCAGGTCGACCCCGGCCAGCGCCGACCACCAGCGCAGACGTGCCTCGGCGCCGGTGAGGTCCAGCCAGGGAGTCAGGAAGCCGGGTTTCTGGGAACCCTGGCCGGGCGAGAGTACGGCGAGCACGTCTATGACTCTCCCGGATACGCGCGGGTAGCGCTGTGCCGCCTCCGACCAAACCGCACTAGTACCTTTGGAGGGTTCCTACAAAGATCGGCGGCGATCATCACCTGTGTGTGGCGTTCTGTTGCCACTCGTGGTGATTGTCTGGGTTGGTACCACCGGGACCACCGGGTCGAGCCGGCCGACGGTGAGGGCCACCTGGAGCGCGAACGCGTCCCGGGCCGCGAGCGGCGAGAAGCCGGTGACGTCGGAGATCCGGCGCAGCCGGTAGCGCACCGTGTTCGGGTGCACGAAGAGGGACCGCGCGGCGCTCTCCAGCGTGCCGCCTGCCGCGAAGAAGGCGTCGAGGGTCTCCAGCAGTTCCCCGCCGGCCCGCACCAGCGCGGCGTAGACGTCGTGCCGCAGCCGTCGGCGCGCCTCCGCGTCCCCGGCCAGCGCCCGCTCCGGCAGCAGGTCGTCGGCTGGCACCGGCCGGGGCGCGGTCGGCCAGGCCGGTGCGGCCCGGAAGCCGGCCAGCGCGGCGCGCGCCGATTCGGTCGCCTCGTCCAGGCTCGGTACGGCCGGACCGACCACCACCGGCCCGTCCCCGAAGGCGCCGAGCAGCTTGCCGGTGGCCGCGACCGGGTCGGCGGCGCCGCCGAGCACGATGACCAGCCGGTCGCCGTGCACCCCGCCGATCACCTCCGTGCCGATGCGCCGGGCCTGCCGGTGCACGGTGTGCAGCACGGCGGAGACCTCCCCGCCGGGGGAGCGGCCGACCGCCACCGCCACCGGCGGGGCGTCCGCCCAGCCGAGCGCCGCCGCCCGGCTCGCCAGCACGTCCGGCGAGTCGCCCCGCAGCAGCGCGTCCACCAGCAGGGCCTGCAACCGGGCGTCCCACGAACCGCGCGACTCGGCGGCCCGGGCGTACACCCGGGCGGCGGCGAAGGCGATCTCCCGGGAGAAGCGCAGCACCGCCTCGCGCAACTGCTGTTCCTCGCCCTTCGCCGCCAGGTGCGAGACCTGCTCCTCGACGACGTCGATCATCACCTTCACCAGCGCGACGGTCTGCTGGAGGCTGATCGAGCGGGCGAGCGCCTGCGGGGCGGTGGCGAAGACCTCGTCCGAGACCTCCTGGGTGCTGTCCGCGCTGCCGCCGCCGTCACGCAGCCACTGCACCAGCGACCGGGCGCCGGCCTGGGCCACCAGCATCACCCAGGAGCGGTGGTCGGGCGGCAGGTCGCGGAACCAGGGCAGCGCCTCGTCCATCCGGGCCACGCTGGCGCTGGCCAGCGCCCCCGCCGCCCGCTCGATCCGGCGCAGCGTGGCCGACAGTTCCGTCCCGCCCGGCTCGCTCACCGCCCCAGCCTGACACGCCCCGACCTGCGCCTCCGCGCCGGGCGTCCCGCTCGCCGCGACCCCGGGCGTCCCGCCCGCCGTGACCCCGGGCGTCCCGCTCGCCGTGACCCCGGGCGGCCCGCCCGCCGTCACGACGAAGCCGTGCTCCGCGGGCGGCGGTGAGGTCAGGCCGGCGGCGGGGCGGGCAGTCCCAGCTCCTGGGCCAGGATGGCGGCCTGCACCCGGCTGCGCAGGTCCAGCTTGGCGAGGATCCGGCTGACGTGGGTCTTGGTGGTGCTCTCGGCCATCGCCAGCCGGTCGGCGACCTGCTGGTTGGACAGGCCGAGGCCGAGACAGGCCAGCACGTCGCGCTCCCGGGGCGTCAGCGCGTCCACCGCCCCCCGGGTCGCGGCGGAGGTCGCCGGGGCGGTCGCCGCGAACGCGGTGATCAGGCGGCGGGTCACCGCCGGGGCGATGAAGCCCTCGCCCCGGGCGACCGTCCGTACCGCCGCCACCAGCCCCTCGGCGTCGATGTCCTTGAGGACGAAGCCCGCCGCGCCGGCCCGCAGCGCCCCGAAGACGTACTCGTCGACGTCGAAGGTGGTGAGCACGAGCACGTCGGCGAGCCGGTCGGCGGCGATCTCCCGGGTGGCCGAGATGCCGTCCAGCCGGGGCATCCGCACGTCCAGCACCGCGACGTCCGGGCGCAGCTCCCGGCACAGCCGGACCGCCTCGGCGCCGTCCTCGGCCTCGCCCACCACCTCGACGCCGGGCGCCCCGGCCAGGATCAGCGCCAGCCCGGCCCGCACCGCCGGCTGGTCGTCGGCGAGCAGCACCCGGATCACCTCGGCCATGTCGCGCCCCGTCCCCTCACGGCGCCGCCTCCGTCGGCAGCTCCACCCGTACCCGCCAGCGGCCCCCCGCCGGACCGGCGGCGAACCGGCCGTTGAGCAGCACCGCCCGCTCCCGCATCCCGATCAGGCCGGCGCCCGCGCCGGTCAGGGTGCCACGGCCGGCGCCGACCGGGTTCTCCACGCCCACCACCACCCCCGCCGGCTCGTACGCGACCAGCAGGTCGGCCTCGCCGGCGCCGTGCTTGAGCGCGTTGGTCAGCGACTCCTGCACGATCCGGTACGCGGCCAGGTCCACCCCGACCGGCAGCGCGCGGGGCTCGCCGCGCCGGGTCGCCCGTACGGTCAGCCCGGCGGCGCGGACCCGGTCCACGAGAGCGTCCACCTCGCTGAGCCGCGCCCGGGTCGTCTCGTCGGTCGCGTCGACGGCCGTCCCGCCCTCCGCCGGTTCCCGCAGCAGGCCGATCATCTGCCGCATCTCCACCAGCCCCTGCACGCTGCTCTCCCGGATCACGCGCAGCGCCGACTCGACCTGCGACCGGTCGAGCCCGGGCACGGAGAGCGCGGCCGTGGCGTGGATGGCCACCGCGCTGAGGTGGTTGGCGACCACGTCGTGCAGCTCCCGGGCCATCCGGGCCCGCTCCGCGCCGACCGCCTGCCGGCGGTCCAGCTCCACCAGCCGGGCGGTCTGCTCGGCCCGGGCCCGCTCGGCGACCGCCTGGTCCCGGTACTGCCGCACGCTGATCCCGGTGAGCACCGGCAGCACCCCGGCCAGCACCACGGGCGCCCCGAAGCCCACGCCCCGCCAGTCGCCCCTCAGCAGCACCCCCACCGCCGTGCCGAGGACGCTCAACCCGACCATGACCTGGAGCAGCCGGCGCCAGGCCCCGGCCGAGCCGAACACGCACGCGTCGTAGAGCACCTGGGTGTAGACGAGGACGGTGGCCAGCGAGCCGCCCATCGCGAGGTCGGCCAGCACCGCCACCGTGCCGAGCGCCAGGCTCGCCCGGGTGGCGACCCGGCGCAGGCCCACGGCCACGCAGACCACCGCCAGCGGCAGCAGGAACAGCGGTTCCGGCAGGCCCGGGTGCCAGGACAGTTGCGGCTGCGTGTCGAGGCCGTACATGACCGCCCCGCCGACCAGGGACGCGCACGCGAGCAGAAGATCCCGCCCACCCGTCCCGGCCCCCACCCAACTCCCCAGCCGACTCCGTGCTCCCACCCCCACCCCCCGATCCCACCACACCCCCACGCCGCCCGTTCCCGCCGATCACGCAGTCGTGGTGGGGACGAAAGCTGCACCGGCGTACGAAATTCCCACCACAACTCCGTGATCGCGAGGGGAGGGGGGTGTGCGGGGTGGGGGAGTCGGGTGGCTGCGGGTGGCGTCGGTGCCGGCCAGTACGGTGACAGGGCCCGTCGGAGCGACCCCGGCGGGCGGGGCGAGCGTGAGGAGACTCCGATGGCGCACGGGGAGGCCGAGCACGGCTGCGCCCAGGGCGAGCCCTGCCGGCCGGGCCACCACGAGCAGCCGGCGGCAGCCAAGCACCGCCGACTGCCCGGCGGGTTCCCGGCCCACTCGCCGGAGCACCCGGCCCGCACGCCCGAGCGCCCCGAGGACGACGTCACGGTGCCCCGGCAGCGCGTCGCCGAGCCGGCTGCGACCGGCGAGGCAGAGCCGGCGGAGGTGCCGGGCTGCCGCAGCGACCTGCCCGGCTGGGCCGGCGCGCACCGGCACGGCCCGGTCCGCCCCCGGCAGCGCGTCACCCGCCGCGAGCGGCCGCCCCGCCGCTGGTGCTGACCACGGCGACGCCGCCGGGCCGCTAGCGTGGTCGGGGTGAAGGCGATCGCGATCGACACGTACGGCCCGGCCGACCTGCTGACCGTCCGGGACCTGCCCGACCCGCCGGTCGGCCCGGACACGGTGCTCGTACGGGTCCGGGCGGCCGGGGTGAACCCGGTCGACTGGAAGGTGCGCGAGGGGCACCTGGCCGGTGCGATCCCGGGTCACTTCCCGCTCGTACCGGGTTGGGACGCGGCCGGGGTGATCGAGGCGGTCGGGCCGGCGGTGACCGGGTTCGCCGTCGGCGACGAGGTCGTCGGCTACGTCCGACGCGACCACATCCAGTACGGCACGTACGCCGAACTCGTCCCGGCACCCGAGCGGACGCTGGCGGCCAAGCCGGTGCGGGCGTCCTGGGCCGAGGCGGGCGGCCTGCCCCTGGCGGGTCTCACGGCGTACCAGGCGCTCCAGTCGTCCCGCACCGGCGCCGGCGACACGGTGCTGGTGCACGGGGCGTCCGGCGGGGTGGGCCACCTGGCGGTGCAGATCGCCCGCGCGCTCGGCGCCGACCGCGTGATCGGCACGGCCGGCGCGGCCAACCACGACTTCGTCCGGTCGCTGGGCGCCGAGCCGGTCACGTACGGCGACGGGCTGGCCGACCGGATCCGCGCGGTCGCGCCCGACGGGGTGGACGTGGTGCTCGACCTGTTCGGCGGCGACGCGCTCGACGTGTCGGCCGAGTTGATCACCCGTCCCGCGCGGCTGGTCTCGACGGCCGACCCGGAGCACGTCACCCGGCTGGGCGGCAGCTATCTGTTCGTCAAGCCGTCGACCGTGGACCTGGGCATGCTCGCCGGGCTGGTGGACGCCGGCCGGCTGACCGTCCACGTGCAACAGACGTTCCCGCTGGCGCAGGCGGCGGACGCGCAGCGCCTGGTGGAGTCGGGGCACGTCCGCGGCAAGGTGGTCCTGGAGCTCTGACCCCGACCGGAGGCCGGGGACGTCGGCCCGCGACCGGCTCGCGCCGGCCCGGCGAGGGCGGTGGGGTGTCGGATGACGGTCGGGCTGCGCGGGTCAGCGGGTGCGGCGGCGGACCAGCAGCGCGATCCCGGCGAGCCCCGACGTGATGACCAGCACCACCGCGACGTTGAGCAGCAGCAGCCGCTGCAACTCGCCGAGCGCCTCGTCGATGTCCTTCGCCGGGTTGAGGGCGTCCTCCGGGATGACCCGCTCGCCGCCGCCGACGCCCCCGCTGACGGTGTCGAACTGCCGCTCCAGCGGCACGCCCGCCGTGCGGAGGGTCTCCGACATGCTGAGCCGGCCCAGGAACCAGCCCGCGACGGTCTTGCGGGCGTCCGGCTGCTTGGCCGGGCGGTAGACGCGCGGCCCGCCGACCGCCTTCGGGTAGAGGTCGTACGTCTGCTTCGGGACGTCACCGGCGAACACCACGAGGGTGTACTTCGGACCGAGGTCGGCCGCCTTCGGGCCCTTGGGCTGCCCCGTACGGCCGAGGAAGTTGACCTGGTCGATGATGGCCACCACGTGCGCCGGTTGGGCCTCGGCGCGCAGCCGCAGCGGCTCCGCCAACCCATGCCCGGTGATCTCCACTCCGGCCGGTGGGGGCTTCGGTGCCGCCGTCGCCGTCCCGGCCGGACCGAGCGACAGGACCGCCGCCGCGAGCCCGCCCGCCAACACCGCGACCAACCGCCGCATCGTTCGGACCATCGCCGCCTCCTCGCCCCGTTCGATGGCTGGCTTGCTGCAGGTCACGCGTTGGTTGGCTGACGGGGGTGACCGAACCCGTGCAGGGTGCCACCCTCAAGACTGCGCAGAACGTCGATCGGTTGCAGCTCGTGGAACAGTAATTGGAACTATCTGTGATCCCGGCCCGACCAATGAACGGTAGCCGTTGATCAGCGGGCGGATCGTACCTTTACGGAGGGGTTCATGGGGGGCAGGTTCCCACGAGTGGCGCGCACCTGGCCAGTGGTGCTCGGCGTGGCGCTCGGTGTGTCGTTGTTGTTGCCGGCCGCGCCGGCAGCCGCCCACAACTCGCTGACCGGCAGCGATCCGCGCAACGGCGCCCGGGTGGCCGAGGCGCCGTCCCGGATCGAGCTGCGTTTCCTGGCGAAGGTGGACCCGAATACGACGAAGATCACAGTCACCGGTCCGGACAACGTGGCCGCGCTGGGCGGCGCGGCGACCTTCTCCGGCTCGCGGGTGAGCGTGCCGTTCAAGCCGGGCCGGGCGGGGCTGTACATCGTCGACTACCGGGTGGCGTCCAGCGACGGGCACCCGGTCTCCGGTGAGGTGCGGTTCACCCTGACCACCGGCACCCCCGCCGAGTCGCCGACCGGCGCGGGCACCGCTGGCCCGACCGCTCCGGCGTCGGCCGTACCGCCCTCGCCCGGTGCCGCGCCGACCTCGGCAGTGCCCGATCCGGCGGGCGCGGGCTCGCCGGGATCCGCGGTGCCGGCGGCGAAGGAGAGCGACGACGCGGCCGGTCGCGGCTGGCTGTGGGCCCTCGGCGGCGTGCTTCTCCTCGCCGCCCTCGCGGCCGGCCTGCTGCTGCGCCGCCGCTCCGCCCGTCGCTGAGCGGCGCCCGCCCCGACGCCCCGACGCCTGGGCGCCCGCCCCGACGCCCCGACGCCTCGGCGCCCGGACCGGACGGTCCGGGCGCCGAGGGGTACGTCGCGCTGGCGCGGTGTGGCCCGCGTGGCGGCTCAGACCAGGCGGACCCGGGCGGCGCGCAGCCGGCTCAGGACGCGCTCGCGGCCGAGCACCTCCAACGACTCGAACAGCGGCAGCCCGACGGTGCGGCCGGTGACCGCGACGCGCACCGGGGCCTGGGCCTTGCCGAGCTTGAGCCCGCGCTCGGCGCCGACCGCCTCCAGCGTCGACTTCAGCGTCTCCGCGTCCCAGGACTCGAGCGCCTCGAACGCCGCCGTGGCGGCGTCCAGCAGCTCCGCCGAACCCTCCTTCATCGCCTTGGCCCAGGCGGCCTCGTCGATCAGCGGCGAGGCGAGGAAGAGGAAGTCGACGTTCGGCACGATCTCGCTGAGCAGCGCGATCCGGGTCTGCGCCAGCGGGGCCACGGCCGCGAAGGCGTCCGCGTCGAACTCCTCGGGCTGCCACGGCGGCGGGGCGATGGTGCCGGTGCCGGTCAGCCACGGCCGGCAGGCCTCGACGAACTCCTCGACTCCGAGCGCCCGGATGTACTCGCCGTTGAACGCCCGGAGCTTCTTCTCGTCGAAGAACGCCGGGGAGGGGTTGACCTCCTCCAGGCGGTACTCCTGCTCGATCACCGACCACGGGACGATCTCCCGGTCGCCCGACGGCGCCCAGCCGAGCAGCATCAGGTAGTTGCGCATCGCCTCGGCCAGGTAGCCCTCGTCGCGGAACGCCTCCAGCGCCACCTTGTCCCGGCGCTTGGAGAGCTTCTGCCGCTTCTCGTTGACCACGACCGGCACGTGCGCCCAGATCGGCGGCTTGACCCCGAGGGCGTCCCAGAGGAGCTGCTGCTTGGGGGTGTTGGGCAGGTGCTCCTCCGCCCGGATCACGTGGGTGATCCCCATGGTCATGTCGTCGACCACGTTGGCGAGCAGGAAGACCGGCGAGCCGTCGCCCCGGGCGATGACGAAGTCCTCGATCAGCTTGTTCTCGAAGGTGGGCTCGCCGCGGATCAGGTCGACCACCACGGTCTCGCCCTCGTCGGGCGTGCGGAAGCGCAGGGCGCGCCCCTCGCCGGCCGGCAGGCCCCGGTCGCGGCAGAAGCCGTCGTAGCCCTGGTACTGCGAGCCGGTGCGGGCCTGCACGGCCTCCCGGGTGCAGTCGCAGTAGTACGCGCGGCCGGACTCGTGCAGCCGCGCGGCGGCGGCCCGGTGCTCGCCGGCGTACTGGGACTGGAAGTGGGGGCCCTCGTAGCTGCCGCGCTCGATGCCGATCCAGTCCAGCGCGGAGAGGATGCCCTCGGTCCACTCCGGCTTGTTGCGGGCCGCGTCGGTGTCCTCGATGCGGAGCACGAACACCCCGCCCTGCTGCTTGGCGTAGATCCAGTTCTGCAGCGCCGAGCGGGCGCCGCCGACGTGGAACATACCGGTCGGGGAGGGGGCGAAGCGTACACGTACCGTCACGTCCCCAGCCTACGGCGGCCCGCGACCGGATTCCGCCAGGGGTGCGGCTCAGGGCACCGAGCGGATCTTCAGCACCAGGGCGCTGCCCAGCACGGTGACCGCCGCGGTGACCGCGTAGAGCACCGGATAGCCGCCGAGGTGCACCACGAGCGGGGCGGAGATCGCCGGCCCGAGCACCTGCGGGGCGGAGTTGGCGATGTTGATCACGCCCAGGTCCTTGGCCCGGTCGGCCGCGGCCGGCAGCACCTGGGTGATGAGCGCGGCGTCCACCGACAGGTAGACGCCGTAGCCGGCGCCGAGCAGCAGCGCGACGAGCACGGCCACCGGCCAGACCGGCGCGACGGCCAGCAGCAGCGCGGCGACCGCCATGATCCCGCCGGCGGTGATGACGAAGACCTTGCGCCGGCCGGAGCGGTCCGACAGCCGCCCGGCCACCACGGCGGTGGCCGCCAGGCCGGCCGTGTAGAGCAGGATCAGCACCAGCAGGCCGCCCTCGGGGTCGACGTGGCGTACCTCGTCGGTGAGGAAGTAGAGCAGGTAGAGCGTGCCGAGGGCGTTGCCGAGCTGCACCAGGAAGCGGGTGATCCAGGCCCAGCCGAAGTCGGGGTGGCGGCGCGGCGAGATCCACATCGACGCGAGCAGGGCACGCCACCGCAGCGCCGGCCGGTGCGCCCGGGGCAGCGGGTCGTCGGCGGTGAGCAGCGCGAACGGCAGGGCCAGCAGCAGCACCGCCGCCGCCATCGCCACGTAGCCGGCGGCGGTGCCGCTCACCACGGCGGTGACCAGCACCACCCCGAGCACCAGCCCCAGCGCCTGGGGGATGCCGACCCAGCCGGAGACGCCGCCCCGCTGGGCGACCGGCACCCGGTCCGGCACGGCGGCGGTGAGGCTGGCCAGCATCGCGTTGAAGCAGACCTGCGCGGCGACCCAGCCGAGTGCGACCCCGGCGACGGTGCGCTGCTGCGCCAGCAGCACCAGGGCCGCCGCGCCGAGCAGCGCGCCGCCGCCGGTCCAGACGTGCCGCCGGCCGAACTCCCGCCCGGCCAGCCGCAGGCAGGTCCGGTCCGACAGCGCCCCGGCGAGGGGGTTGGCGAGCACCGCGGCGAGCGCGCCGAGGCCGGTGACCACGGCCAGCGCGGTCTCCTTGTCGGCCGGCGCGATCCGCCCCAGCTGCTGCGGCAGCAGCACCTGGATCGGCGTGAAGAACGCCATCCAGACCCCGAGGTTCGCCGCGAAGATCAGCGCGATCCAGCCCCGCCGCACCGGCACCGTCGGCTCGGCGAGCGCCGCCGGCAGCGACGCGGGCGTCGGATCGACGGTGGTCACGGCCGGGCGATCAGGTCACGGAACCAGGCGTACGAGGACTTGGGCGTACGGAGCTGGGTGTCGAAGTCGACGTGCACGAGGCCGAAGCGCTTGGTGAAGCCCTCCGCCCACTCCCAGTTGTCCAGCAGCGACCAGACGAAGTAGCCGGTCACGTCGACGCCCTCGGCCATCGCCGCGCGTACGGCGCGCAGGTGTCCGTCGAGGTAGGCGATGCGCTCCGGGTCGTGCACCCGGCCGTCGGCGTCGGGCGTGTCGTCGTAGGCGCAGCCGCTCTCGGTGACCTGGATCGGCGGCAGGTCGCCGGCGTACGTGCGGTGCAGCCAGCCGAGCAGCTCGCGCAGCCCGTCGGGGGCGACCGGCCAGTCGAAGGCGGTGCGCGGGTATCCGTCGAGCGGTACGAACTCGAACGGCAGCGGCGAGCCCTCCTGCGGGGCGCGTACGCCGGTCGGGTTGTAGTAGTTGACGCCCAGCACGTCGATCGGCGCGGCGATCACGTCGAGGTCCCCGGCGCGCATCACGGCGGTGTCGAAGCCGAGCCCGTCGGGGTAGCCCCGGCCGAACAGCGGGTCGGTGAAGAGGCGGTTGTGCAGTGCCTCGTACGCGGCGACGGCCGCCCGGTCGGCGTCGGTGTCCCCGGCCGGCCGCACGGGCGAGTAGTTGTTGGCGATGGCGATCGGGCTGGTGGTGCGCGTCCGCAGCGCGGCGACGGCGAGGCCGTGGGCGAGCAGTTGGTGGTGGGCCACCGGGAAGGCGTCGAAGAACAGCGTCCGGCCAGGGGCGTGCTCGCCCGTGCCGTGGCCGAGGCTCATGTGGATGAACGGCTCGTTGAGGGTGATCCAGAGCTTCACCCGGTCGCCGAGGCGGGCGGCGGTCGCGTCGGCGTACTCGGCGAAGCGGTGGGCGGTGTCCCGGTTCAGCCAGCCGCCCGCGTCCTCGATGGCCTGCGGCAGGTCCCAGTGGAAGAGCGTGGCGACCGGGTCGACGCCGTGGGCGAGCAGGTCGTCGACGAGCCGGTCGTAGAAGTCCAGCCCGCGCGCGTCGACCGGGCCGTCGCCGGTGGGCCGCACCCGGGGCCAGGCGATCGAGAAGCGGTACGCCGAGACGCCCAGCCCGGCCAGCAGCGCGACGTCCTCGGCGTGCCGGTGGTAGTGGTCGCAGGCCACGTCGCCGGTGCTGCCGTCGGCGATCCGCCCGGGGGTGTGGGCGAAGGTGTCCCAGATGGACGCTCCCCGCCCGTTCTCGTCGACGCCGCCCTCGATCTGGTAGGCGGAGGTGGACACTCCCCAGCGGAAACCGGCGGGGAACTCGGGCATCGCTGCGGTCGACATGCGTCCTCCCGGCGTACGTGAATCGTGTTCGCGACTCTAGAGCGCCGTCGATCGATGCGCCATAGGTCTTCCGGCGCCGCAGCGCAATGGATTTCGGCGTGTCTTTTCCAAACCCGTCCTAGTACGTCCGAATTTGCGCATAGAGTGCCGATATCGTGGGATGTCCTCACTGGAGGAAAGACGGAAATGATCCTCGTGGAACGCAGTGCGCACGTGATGGCGCCAGTGGAAGCGGTCTGGGACGTCGTGCAGCGGGCCGAGCAGTTGCCGGCCTGGCTGGCGGGGGTCCGTGCGGCCGAGGTGCTCTCGGGAGAGGGCTTCGGGCGACGACAACTCGTCCAGGCCGGACGTGGCGCCGCGCATGAGGCCGAGGTGATCGCCTATCAGGCGCCGACCCTGATCGGCTGGCGCGAACGCGCCAAGGGCGCCGGTGCCCGGGCGGAGGCGCGCACCGAGATCTACGTCCAGCTCACCGCGGACGAGGAGGAGGGCGGGACGATCGTGCGGCTCATCGTCGTACGCTGGCCGGCCGGTCCGGTCAAGGCCGCCCTGCTCCGCCTCGGCCTGCGCAGGGTCGGCGCCGACCTGGAGGACTCGCTCGCCCGGCTGACCGATCTGGCCGCCGTCGGCTGAGCCGGGCACGTCCTGGCGTCACCCGCGACGGCGGTGGCCCGGTGTCCCCGCCAGGGACTCCGGACCACCGCCGCTTCGCTCGTCGGACGACGAAGGGCCCGGCGCACCCGCGCCGGGCCCTTCGTCGCGTACGTCCTAGCTGTCGCCGCCGGTCTCGCCGACCGGGGCCGCGTTGACGTCCTCGATGGCGTACTTCTTGGCCGCCTCGGCCGGCACGCTCGCCGGCACCGTGCCGCGCAGGGCGAGCTGCCGCAGCGTCGCCACCACCACCGACTCGGCGTCGACGTGGAAGTGCCGGCGCAGGGCGTGCCGGGTGTCGGACATGCCGAACCCGTCGGTGCCGAGCGAGGTGTAGTCGCCGGGCACCCAGCGGGCGATCAGGTCCGGCACCGCGCGCATCCAGTCGCTGACCGCGACCTTCGGGCCCTCGGCGTCGGCCAGCTTCTGCTGGATGTACGGCACCCGCTGCTCCGCGCCCGGGTTGAGCAGGTTGTGCTCCTCGCACTGCACCGCGTCCCGGCGCAGCTCCGTCCAGGAGGTCACCGACCAGACGTCGGCGGCCACGCCCCAGTCCTGAGCCAGCAGCTGCTGCGCCTTGAGCGCCCACTGCATGCCGGTGCCCGAGGCGAGCACGTTGGCCTTCGGCGCGTCGTCGCCCACCGACGGGGCGGGGGAGTAGCGGTAGATGCCCTTGAGCAGCCCCTCGACGTCCACCCCCTCCGGCTCCGCCGGCTGGAGGATCGGCTCGTTGTAGATCGTCAGGTAGTAGAAGACGTTCTCCTGCGCCTCGCCGTACATCCGGTGCAGGCCGTTCTCCACGATGTGCGCGATCTCGAACGCGAACGCCGGGTCGTACGCGACCACCGCCGGGTTGGTCGCGGCGATCAGGTGCGAGTGGCCGTCCTCGTGCTGGAGCCCCTCGCCGTTGAGCGTGGTCCGGCCGGCGGTGGCGCCGAGCAGGAAGCCCCGGGCCATCTGGTCGGCGGCGGCCCACAGCCCGTCGGCGGTGCGCTGGAACCCGAACATCGAGTAGAAGATGTACATCGGGATCATCGGCTCGTCGTGGGTGGCGTACGCCGAGCCCGCCGCCGTGAACGAGGCGACCGAGCCGGCCTCGTTGATCCCCTCGTGCAGGATCTGCCCGCCGATGGCCTCCTTGTACGACAGGAACAGCTCCCGGTCGACCGAGGTGTAGCGCTGACCGTGCGGCGAGTAGATCTTCTGCGTCGGGAAGAGCGAGTCCATGCCGAAGGTGCGGGCCTCGTCGGGGATGATCGGCACCCAGCGCTTGCCGAACTCCTTGTCCTTCATCACGTCCTTGAGCAGGCGGACGAAGGCCATCGTGGTGGCCACCTTCTGCTTGCCCGAGCCGCGCTTGACGTCGGCGAAGCGCTCCGGGCCGGGGATGGCCAGCCGCTTCTGGCCGGAGCGCCGCGACGGCAGGTAGCCGCCGAGCTGCTGGCGCCGCTCCTTGAGGTAGGCGATCTCGTCGGACTTCTCGCCCGGCGTGTAGTACGGCGGCAGGTAGGGGTTGTCCTCCAGCACCTTGTCCGGGATGTCCAGGTAGAGCCGGTCGCGGAAGGTCTTCAGGTCCTCCAGCGTCAGCTTCTTCATCTGGTGGGTGGCGTTGCGGCCCTCGAAGTGCGAGCCCAGCGTCCAGCCCTTGATCGTCTTGGCCAGGATGACGGTCGGCTGGCCGGTGTGCTCCATCGCCGCCTTGTAGGCCGCGTAGAGCTTGCGGTAGTCGTGCCCGCCCCGCTTGAGGTTCCAGATCTCGTCGTCGCTGAGATCCTCGACCATCTTGCGGGTCCGCTGGTCGCGACCGAAGAAGTGCTCCCGGACGTACGCCCCGGACTCCGCCTTGTAGGTCTGGTAGTCACCGTCGGGCGTGGTGTTCATCAGGTTGACCAGCGCGCCGTCGGTGTCCGCGGCGAGCAGCGGGTCCCACTCGCGGCCCCAGACCACCTTGATGACGTTCCAGCCGGCGCCCCGGAAGAACGCCTCCAGCTCCTGCATGACCTTGCCGTTGCCGCGCACCGGCCCGTCGAGCCGCTGGAGGTTGCAGTTGATCACGAAGGTGAGGTTGTCCAGCTCCTCGCGGGCGGCCACGCCGATCGCGCCGAGCGTCTCCGGCTCGTCCATCTCGCCGTCGCCCAGGTACGCCCACACGTGCTGGTCCGAGGTGTCCTTGATGCCCCGGTGGTGCAGGTAGCGGTTGAACCGCGCCTGGTAGATCGCGTTCAGCCCGCCCAGGCCCATCGAGACCGTGGGGAACTCCCAGAAGTCCGGCATGAGCCGGGGGTGCGGGTACGACGGCAGGCCGCCGCCCGGGTGCGACAGCTCCTGGCGGAACCCGTCGAGCTGGTGCTCGGTCAGCCGCCCCTCCAGGAACGCCCGCGCGTACATGCCGGGCGAGGCGTGGCCCTGGTAGAAGATGTGGTCGCCGCCGCCCGGGTGGTCCTTGCCGCGGAAGAAGTGGTTGAAGCCCACCTCGTAGAGCGAGGCCGAGCTGGCGAAGGTGGAGATGTGCCCGCCGACGCCGATCTCGGGGCGCTGCGCCCGGTGCACCAGCATGGCCGCGTTCCACCGGACGTACGCCCGGATCCGCCGTTCCACGTGCTCGTCGCCCGGGAACCACGGTTCGCGCTCCGGCGGGATGGTGTTGATGTAGTCGGTGGTGGTCAGCGACGGCACCCCGACCTGGCGCTCGCGGGCCCGCTCCAGCAGGCGCAGCATGACGTAGCGGGCGCGCTTGGTCCCGCGCTCGTCGATGACACCGTCGAGCGACTCGACCCATTCGCTGGTCTCTTCAGGGTCGATGTCCGGAAGCTGGCTCGGCAGACCAGCGGTGATCACCGGGCGCTTGCGTTCCGTAGCCACAGGCGTTCCCTCGGTTCTGTGTGGGATAGGTCTCTAGCGCCATCCTGCCTCCTGGTGGCACCCGCCGTCACGCCCACCGCCCGGAGACGCGACGCGCGACACAGGTACCCGCCGGTAACTTTGCGCAACGGGGCCGCCCGGTGGGAAGTGGGCGGCCGTCGACCCCCTCGGGCAGAATGCGTCGTATGCGCAGTGAGGTCATCACCGTCCAGACCGGGGCCCGGCCGACCGTCCGGGACATCACGGCGGAGGCCGAGCGGTTCGTCGCCGGGCAGGGCGACGGCCTGTTGCACGTCTTCGTGCCGCACGCCACCGCCGGGCTGGCGATCATCGAGACCGGCTCGGGGTCCGACGACGACCTGCTCGCCGCGCTGGACGACCTGCTGCCCACCGACGACCGGTGGCGGCACCGGCACGGCTCGCCCGGCCACGGGCGCGACCACGTCCTGCCGGCGTTCGTCCCCCCGTACGCGACGCTGCCGGTCGTCGACGGCCGGCTGGCGTTGGGCACCTGGCAGTCGGTCTGCCTGGTCGACCCCAACGGCGACAACCCGACCCGGACCGTCCGCTTCTCGTTCCTCCCCGGCTGACCGCCCGTTCCAGCCCACCCGGTCAGACCGCCACGTCGCGCCGGGCGAAGGTGACCGCGCCGACGGCGGCCAGCGCCGCGGTGGCACCAGCGAGCAGCAGCGCCCCGACCGGCTGCACCCCGTCGACCAGCGGCGAGCCCCCCAGGTACCAGTGGAACGGGGACAGCTCCCGCGCCCAGGTCAGCCCCTGCACCCGGGGCAGGACCGAGTTCGCCAGGTAGCCGAGCACGGCGACTCCGGCGCCGACGCCGAGCGCGGCGGCCCGCCGCCCGGTGGCCGCGCCGACGGCGAAGGCGAGCGCGGCGAAGGCCAGCCCGAACAGGGCCAGGTGCAGGGTCATCGCCGCGAAGCCGCCGACGGTTATGCCGTCGAACTGCGCCGGCCCGCTCAGCGCGACCATCGCGAGGCCGAGCAGAACGGCCACCGCCACGATGCCGACCGCCACCGCCGCGAAGCGGAGCAGGACGAGCCGGGTCCGGCCGACCGGGTGGGCGAGCACCAGGTCGAGCGTGCCGGCCTCCTCGTCGCCGGCCACCGCGCGGGCCCCACCGGCGATGGCGAAGACGGCGACCAGCAGCGGGACCAGCAGGCCGTACACCGCGCTGCCGAGATAACCGGCGGCGCTGGTGAGGTCGCTGTAGTTGAACGCCTCCAGCAGCCCTTCCGGGTACGCCTCCAACGCCTCCGTCATCTCCGGCGTCTGCATCGTCGGCCAGAACGAGGCGTACATCGCCCCGACGGCGACGATCGCCACGGTCCAGCCGAGCAGTGAGCGGCGCGCGTCGTGCAGGGCCTTGGTGAACGGGTCACGCAGCAGCACGGGCGGACTCCTCCCGCGAGTAGTAGCCGAAGAACAACTCCTCCAGGTCGGGCTCCTCGCAGAGCAACCCGACCACGGTGTGCCCGGCGGCCGCCTTGACCAGGGCGTCGGCCCGTCCGTCGAGGCGGCAGCGCAGGGTGGCTCCCGTGACCGTCACCTCGCTCACGCCGGGCAGGGCGGCGAACTCCGCCCCGACGACCGGCTCGGCGAAGGTGACCTCCACCCGGCGTACGGCCCGCTCGCGCAGCTCCTCGACTCGGGCCACGGTGACCAGCCGACCCTCGCGGATGATCCCTACCCGGTCGGCGGTCTGCTGCACCTCGCTCATGACGTGCGAGGACATGAACACGGTCCGGCCGTCGGCGCGGGCCTCCCGCACCATCGACAGGAACTCCTGCTGGAGGAACGGGTCCAGCCCGCTGGTCGGCTCGTCGAGGATCAGCAGCTCCGGTTCGTGCATGAACGCCTGCACCACGCCGACCTTCTGCCGGTTGCCCTTGCTGAGCCCCCTGATCCGCCGGCCGAGGTCCAGGTCGAGTCGGGCGGCCAGCTCGGCTATCCGGGCCCTGGGCACCCCGCCGCGCAGGTTGCCCAGGTAGGTGAGCAGTTCCCGGGCGCTCTGCCGGCCGTCCACCACGAAGTCGCCGGCCAGGTAGCCGATCCGGCGGCGCAGCGCGACGCCGTCGTGGCGGGGGTCCGCGCCGAGGACGCTGATCCGGCCGCTGGACGGGCGGATCAGGTCGAGCAGCAGCCGGATCGTGGTGGACTTGCCGGCTCCGTTGGGACCGAGGAACCCGTACACCTCGCCGCGCTCGACCCGCAGGTCCAGCCCGGTCAGGCCCCGGTTGCGCCCGTAGGTCTTGACCAGGTTCGCGGTCTCGATGGCGGGGTCAGCCATCCCTGCCTCCCTTCTTCGCGTACTCGGACTCGAAGCGTTCGACGAGCTTCGGCACCTCGCGTTCGACGAACGCGTAGAAGTCGCGCATCACCCGCAGCCGTTCGCTGCCGGGTGCGTCCTCGCCGCCGACGAGGAGCAGCCCTCGCTCCATCAGCTGGCGGAACACCCGGAACTTGGCGGCGTCGGCGGCGATCCGGATGATCGCGTCCGGCCTGACCTCGTAGGCGTGCCCCCGGTGGCCCGGCACCGGCACCCGCCGGGCCAGGCCGCTGGTCTCCAGCATCCGCATGCCGGTGCTCACGGAGCCCTTGGAGAGCCCGAGCCCTTCGGCGAGCTGGCTGCTGGTCTGCCACGGCGGTTCGCAGACCAGCAGCCAGCCGAGCAGCTTGCCGTACGCCGGTGGCAGGCCGAGCCCGCTCAGCACGACGGCGGCTTCCTCGGCGTAGTGCCGTTGGGCGGACAGTTCCGTCATGTGCTCCCCGTTTCGAACGTTCAATATGTTCTGAACGAAAGATACGCGCGAGAGCGGCGCCGGGCAAGGGGCGTAGGCGTGCACGCCCCGGAGGCAGCGGTCAGGCGGCGGCGAGCTGGTTGATGCGGATGCGGGTGGCCAGGGCGTCGAGCAGGCCGCGCAGCAGCGCCGCCGTCGTCTCGTCCGTGACGGTGCCGTCCTGGGCGATCTTCTCGTGCGCGTTGGTCACGATGATCTCCGGCTTGCTGAGCACCGTGGAGTCGGTCCACAGGAACAGCTGCCGGAGCTGGAGCTGGGCCCGGACGGTGCCCATGCCGGTCGGCGCCGCGCCCATGATGGCCACCGGCTTGTGCGCCAGCGGCGACACCCAGGAGGTGATCGGGAAGCTCGGCCGGGACGCCCAGTCGAGCGCGTTCTTCAGCACCCCGGGCACCCCGTAGTTGTACTCCGGGGTGGCGATGAGCAGCGCGTCCGCCGCCGCCACCCGCCGGCGCAGGTCGACCACGGGCGCCGGCGGCGTGGCCTCGACGTCCTCGTCGAAGGGCGGGATGGCGCCCAGTCCCTCGTACCGCTCGATGGTCAGCCGCTCCGGGGCGAGGCGCTGCGCGGCCCGGATCAGCGCGGTGTTGTACGACGCGTGGCGCAGGCTGCCGGAGATGGCGAGGACCGAGAAGTCGGACATGGCGGGGTGCCTCCGTTCGGCGCTCGACGCGATTTGCGTGAGCAGCTAAACAGTAGAGCTACTAAACTATTGACCGCAAGTAGGATGTGGGGCATGGCGCAGCACACCGCCCCCTCCACCCCGCCGCATCCCGCCGACCGCGCGGCGCTGGCCGGCGACGTGGTGCGCCGGATCACGCACGTCGCCGCCGCGCTGCGCCACCACCAGGATCTGGAGATCGCCGAGCTGGGGCTGACCCCCGCGACCGCGCGGGCGCTGCACGAGCTGGACCCCGACCGGCCGCTGCCGGCCCGCGACCTCGCCGAAGGGCTGGGCTGCGACCGCTCCAACGTGACCGCCCTGGTCGACAAGCTGGAGCGGGCCGGGCTGGTCGAGCGGCACCCCGACCCCGCCGACCGGCGGCAGAAGACGCTGGTGGTGACCGGGCCGGGGCGGCAGGTGCGGGCCCGGGTGCACCAGGTCATGACGGACTCCCGCCTGCTCGCCGGGCTCACCGTCGAGGAGCTGGCGACCCTGCGCGAGCTGGTCTGGAAGGTCTCCGACGGCGGCTGCCCCGAGCGGTGCGACGACGACTGAACGACACCGCGTCATTCGTGTCCGAGTGGGCGCACGGGCCGCTCGTCGGTAATGCTGTCCGACGTGACCACCCCGCAAGATCTCGACGACCGGTTCCGGGAGACGCTGGCCGCGCTTGCCGCTCCGCCGCAGCGGCGTGATTCCGCACGGCCGGTCACCGACGACACGACGCTGACCGGCGCGCGGGCGCTGGACCTCTTCGACGCGCAGGCCACCAGCCGCCAGCTCGACCTGGCCGGCCGGTGGCTGCACAGCTTCGGCGAGGGCTTCCACACGATCGGCTCGGCCGGCCACGAGGGAAACGCCGCGGTCGCCGCCGCGCTGCGCGCCACCGACCCGGCGCTGCTGCACTACCGCGCGGGCGCCTTCTACTGCGTCCGCGCCGACCAGGCCGCCCGGTCGACCCCGGGCGAGCGGCCCGGGGCCGAGCAGGGCGAGGTCGACCAGCCGGTTGCGGCGGACCGGCCGGTCGAGGCCGCGCTGGCCGACCCGGACGGGCCCGGCGACCCCTCCGCACCGGACGCCCCGGCCCCGGAGGAGCCGACCGCCGGCTCCGGATCCGTCGTGGACCGGCCGCTCCGCCCGGGGTACGCCGAGGCGGCCCGCGACGTGCTGCGGGGCATGGTCGCCTCCAGCCACGAGCCGATCGCCGGCGGGCGGCACAAGGTCTTCGGCCGCGCCGACCTGGCCGTTGTCCCGACCACCCCCACCATCGCCTCGCACCTGCCCCGCGCCGTCGGGATGGGACTGGCGGTGGAGCGGCTGCGCCGGCTGGAGACCTTTGGCCGGCGGGACGGGGTGCGGGTCGGCAGCGGCGGGGGCGCCGCGCAGGCGTCCTGGCCGTCGGACGCCATCGTGGTCTGCTCGTTCGGCGACGCCTCGGTCAACCACGCCAGCGCCACTGCCGCGTTCAACACCGCCGGCTGGTACGACCACACCGGCCTGCGCATCCCGGTGCTCTTCGTCTGCGAGGACAACGGCCTGGGCCTCAGCGTCCGCTCCCCGAAGGGGTGGGTGGAGACCACGCTGCGCTCTAAGCCGGGTGTCCGCTACTTCGCCGCGGACGGCGACGACCTGGTGCGGGCGTACGAGGTGGCGGCCGAGGCGGCGGCCTGGGTGCGCCGGCACCGCCGCCCCGCCGTGCTCCACCTGTCGACCGTGCGGCTGATGGGGCACTCCGGCGCGGACGCCGAGACCGCCTACCGCAGCGCCGAGGAGATCGCCGCCGACCTCGACCGCGACCCGCTGGCCGGCACCGCGCGGCTGCTGGTCGGGGCGGGGGTCGCCACCGGTGGGGAACTGCTGGCCCGCTACGACGAGATCGGCTGGCAGGTGCGCCGGATCGCCGAGGAGGTGCTGGACGAGCCGAAGCTGACCGCACCCGCGGAGGTGCTGGCCCCGCTGGCCCCGCGCCGGCCGGTCCGCCTCGCCCGGGCGGTGGCCGACGCGGCGGCCCGCGCCGCAGGCCCCGGCGCCGCCGCCCGTACGGAGGCGTTCGGTGGCCGGCCGCCCGAGCTGACCGGCCCGCTGACGCTGGCGCAGAGCATCAACGCCGCGCTCGCCGACGGGATGCTCGACCACCCCCAGATGGCCGTGTTCGGCGAGGACGTCGGCGCCAGGGGCGGCGTCCACGGGGTGACCGAGGGGCTGCGCGACCGCTTCGGCGCGGCCCGGGTCTTCGACACGCTGCTCGACGAGACCTCGATCCTCGGGCTGGGGCTCGGCGCCGGGCTGGCCGGGATGCTGCCCGTGCCCGAGATCCAGTCCCTGGCGTACCTGCACAACGCCGAGGACCAGGTGCGTGGCGAGGCCGCCACGATGCAGTTCCTCTCCCAGGGCGCCTTCCGTAACCCGATGGTGGTGCGGGTGGCCGGCCTGGCGTACCAGGAGGGCGGCGGGCACTTCCACAACGACAACTCGGTGGCCGTACTCCGGGACGTGCCGGGCCTGGTGATCGCGGTGCCGGCGCGGCCGGACGACGCCGCGCCCATGCTGCGCACCTGCCTGGCCAGCGCGGCGGTGGACGGCAGCGTCTGCGTCTTCCTGGAGCCGATCGCGCTCTACCACACCCGCGACCTGTACGCCGAAGGTGACGGTGAGTGGCTGGCGCACTACGCGGAGCCCGGCGCGTGGACCGGCGGTCACGTGCCGATCGGGCGGGCCCGCGTCTACGGCGTCGGCTCCGCCGAGGACGTCACGATCATCACGTTCGGTAATGGAGTGCCGATGTCGCTGCGCGCGGCGGCGACCCTCGCCGACGAGGGGATCGGCACCCGGGTGGTGGACCTGCGCTGGCTGTCCCCGCTGCCGGTGGCCGACGTCATCCGGGAGGCGGCGGCGACCGGCAGGGTGCTGGTCGTGGACGAGACGCGCCGCTCCGGCGGGGTCGGCGAGGGGGTCATCGCGGCCCTGGTGGATGCCGGATATGTCGGGGCAGCGCGGCGAGTGGCCGGAGTTGACTCGTTTGTACCATTAGGTCCGGCGGCCCGTCAGGTTCTGGTCTCCGAGGAAGCAATTACCCAGGGTGCCCGCACGCTTCTGGCACGGTAAATTCCGTTCCACCCGGTGCGCCACTTGCGCGGGGAGCCACAACTGTGTGGACTTTGCCTGACGGCGTCGACGCGGCGCCGCGGGCAGGGATGAGATGAGGAGGCACGCGACAGTGAGCGCGACCGCTGGTCAGGCCGCCGACGGGGTACGCAGCCTGGCGGACCGGTTCGGGATCGAACCGGGGATGGTCGTCATGGAGATGGGGTACGACGACGACGTCGACCAGGATCTCCGTGACGCCCTGACCGACCGCTGTGGAGAGCTGGTCGACGAGGACACCGACGAGGTGGTCGACGCGGTGCTGGTCTGGTACCGCGACGGCGACGGTGACCTCTTCGAGCTTCTCGTCGACGCCCTCGGCCCGCTGGCCGACAACGGTGTCGTGTGGCTGCTCACGCCCAAGGCGGGGCGCGAGGGGCACGTCGAGCCGAGCGAGGTCGCCGAGTCCGCGCCCACCGCCGGCCTCCAGCAGACCTCCACCGTCAACGCCGGCCGGGACTGGAGCGGCGCCCGCCTCGTCCTGCGCCGCGGCGCCAAGGGCAAGAAGTAGGCCGACGCCGGCGATCACCCGGCGATCACCCGGCGGCGCCCGCTGCCGGATGTGGCAGGCTGTTGACCATCCGACCCCATCCTGAGGAGCTCGCATGCCGATCGAGGTTGGCGCCGAGGCGCCGGACTTCGTGCTCAAGGACCAGAACAACCAGGAGGTCCGGCTCTCGGACTTCCGTGGCAAGCGCACCGTGCTGCTGGTCTTCTACCCGCTCGCCTTCACCGGGATCTGCCAGGGTGAGCTGTGCGAGGTGCGGGACAACCTCAACGACTACGTCAACGACGACGTCCAGGTGCTGACCGTCAGCGTCGACTCGGTCTACGCCCACAAGATCTGGGCCGACAAGGAGGGCTACCAGTTCCCGCTGCTGGCCGACTTCTGGCCGCACGGCGCGGTCGCCCAGTCGTACGGCGTCTTCAACGACGTCGCCGGCATCGCCAACCGGGGCACCTTCGTGATCGACAAGGCGGGCGTGGTCCGCTTCGCCGAGATGAACATGCCGGGCGAGGCGCGCGACCAGCAGGGCTGGCGCAAGGCCCTCACCGAGGCCGTCGCCGCCTGACCAACCGGGCACGCCGTACGACCGGGCCGGTGGAGGGCAGGGTAAGCTTGCCACCCTCCGGCCCGCCGTACGGGCGTTCCGGGCGCGTAGCTCAGTGGGAGAGCACTCGCCTTACAAGCGAGGGGTCGCAGGTTCGAAACCTGCCGCGCCCACACTCTGACCAGCACCCGAGCAGGGCACCGGATGACCGGTGCCCTGCGTCGTCTCAGTTGTCGTCTCAGTTCGTTCGCCAGAGCAGTCCGGCGACCTGCTCGGCGATGCCGGAGATGAGTTCCGGGGCGAGGTGCTGATAGCGGGTCGTCATCGCCATTTGCGACCAGCCCATTACCTCCATGACCGCGCGGGTCGGCACGCCGAGCACCAGGAGTATGGTCGCGGCCGTGTGCCGGGCGTCGTGCAGGCGGGCATCCCGTACGTTCGCCTCCTTCAGCAGCGCCTTCCAGGCGTCATGATCGGCGCGCGGGTCGATCGGTCGGCCGTTCGGCTGGGCGAACACCCAATCGCCTTCCTCCCAGAGTTGGGCTGCGGTCTCCCGTTCCTTCTCCTGGGCTGCCCTGTGCTGCTTCAGCGCTTCGAGCAGGGGAGCGGGAACACCGACGGCACGGCGACCGGCCCGAGACTTCACGTCGACCTCTTTGAGGCCGCCACCGTGGCGCTGAGGGCATTTGCTGGCGTGCCGGGTGCAGTCGCGGGGGCACGGCGGCGGACACGCGAGCTGGTGGCGCTTGCAGTCCTTCGGGCAGGGCTCGACCTTGTGCAGGCGAGCGCCGCACGCGTGCGGGTTGTCGCAGCCGTGCTGCCACCGGTGCCGTTGAAGCTGCCGCGGCGTGCGGAGAAGCCCCTTGTCCAGGTCGACCCGACGCCACTTCAGTCCGAGCGCCTCGCCCTTCCGTAGACCGAGCGCGAGCGCCAGGGCGAAGCGCACTCCGTTTCGCTGCCCAGCGGCGACGGTCAGAATCCGCTGCGCCTCCTCGACGGTGAACGGCTCGATCTCCTGTTCCTCAATCCGCGGTGCCTTCGCCAACTGCGCGACGTTGCGCATCAGATGCCCCCGCCGTAGGGCGACGTTCAGCGCGGTCTTGACCGTTCGGTGCGTCTGATGGGCGGTGGCTGGCGCGCTGCCAGAGCGGATCATTTTGGCGTAGAGCTTCTCCAGGTGCTCCGGCTCCAGGCGGTCGAGCCGGTGAGCGCCGATTCCGGGAATGAGGTGCTTGTACACGGCGGCGCGATAGCCCACCAACGTGGTTTCCCGGACGGACGGGGCCGCGATCGTTTCGACCCAATGGGTGAGCCACTTTTCGGCCGTCCACCGCTGACCGGTCTTGCGGACCGTGCCGCTGTCGCGCTCCCGTTCGAGTTGGCGAACCTTCTTCGTGACCGCGGCCTGCGTAGCGGCCTGGACGTGCCGGCGGTCGGGCTTCCCGTCGTCCTTCACGCTGACGGTCACCCGGCCGTGCCAGTAGCCGTCGTTGCCCTTGTAAATGCTGGACGCGCCGTTGGGATTGCGTGGCAAGTCGATCCTCTCTCAGGCGGCGGGGGTGATGGGCTGGTCGAGCAGGTTGCTGACGTACTCGTTCAGGCACTGGACGGGAACGCGGCGGAGACGGCCGATGGTGACGGTGCGAATGTCGCCGCTCTTGATGAGGGCGTACATGCTGGTGCGGCCGATACCGAGGCGTTGGGCGGCTTCTTCGATGGTCAGCACGATGCGGTTGTCGGCGGTAGTCACGGCGTCCTTCCGGGGTGCTGGTGGGGCGGGGGTAGCCGTCCCAGCCGTCCCAGCCGTTGCAGTGCAGGTCAGGGCTGGGACGGCTTGGGAGGTGGGACGGCTTAAGCCGTCCCAGCGGTGGTGTGGGTGGTGGTTGGCTGGGACGGCTTGAGCCGTCCCAGGGGTATGACCCGTCCCGGGGTTGAGCTGGGCTGGGACGGCTGGGACGGCTGGGACGCCTCCCCCTGGGGCACCGGGTTGGGGGCAGGGCAGTAGCGGTTCCATGCGTCGGTGAAGTCGGCTTGGTAGTAGCCCTTGACCTGCCCGTATGTGCCGCCGAACCGGATGTTCGCGGAGCGAATCTCGTATTCGGCGAGGAGTTGACCAAGCTTCATGGCGGTGAGGCCGGTTCCCGCCTTGCCGTACTCGGCCCACGGCGCTTCGGGATCGGTGCGGAGTTTGTCGAGTAGGACGCTGCTGGGGATGGCAGGTCGGCCCTGGTTGTCGACGGCGTTGACGGCCCGGAAGGCGGCGCGGCAGTCGGCCAGCAGCCGAATGCGGTCGGACGGCACAGCGGCCCCGTCACGTTCCGCGGTGAGGTTCTCGCACGCACGGCGTGCCCGCTGGGGCCAGGTGCCGCCGGCCAGGTCCGCAACGGCCACGAGGGGTTCCCAGGTATCGGCGGCCCGGTCCTCTACCGGCATGCCCGGTTCGGCGGTTTCCAGGTCGCGCAGGTTCGCGCGGAGCCATCCGGTGAGCTGTCGGGCGAGGGCGCGTAGGGCGGGGCTGTCGCGGCGGTGCCGGTATGGGGCGACGGTTTCGCCGGGGGCGCGTCGGCGCATGCGGATGACGACGGCGCGGTCTTCGATGGTGTCGGGCATCGCGCCGATACCCGCCAGGGCGGCCATGGAGAAGGTGGGGATCTTCTCGACCTTCTGCGCGGCGGCGTCCCAGCGGATCGCGGGCCGGTTGCGCTGGTGTCCCGCGTTCAGCAGTCCGCGCAGGTCCTCGTTCGCTTCGGCGGCGGCCCCGAAGATGGTGTCGGCTTCGTCTACGAGCAGGGTGGGCGGGTCGTCGGTGCCGATGGCCCGATACACAGCTGCCGGGGAGGCGTTGACGGTGATCAGCGGCGCGTAGCAGGTCGCCTCCACCACATCCAACAACCGGGACTTGCCGCAGCGCTTCTCGGGTGCGCGGATCACGAGCCGGGCCGCGTGTGCCCACGCGGGTTGGGCGTGGCTGGCGGCGATCCACAGCGCGACAGGGTTTCCTGCGGCCTTGAGGTGGTGTGGTAAACATGCTGATCTTTACGCTCGCCCATGGAGGCGGCATGGGTTGGGAGACTTTGGCGCAGGAGTCCTGCGATGAGGCCGAGTCAGGTCGTAGCGCAGAAACAATCTGGTTCTTTGCCCCATGCGTTGATGCCGCGGTCTTTGGCCCAAGAGTCAAGTTTGAAATAAAGTCCCGTCGATTGCAGATCGGCACAAGAGAAGGCGGCTCGCAATGCTCTTGATAGAGAATCGGCGCCTGCGCTCCCTCCGCAGCTTCTGCGAATGATGGTCGCAAAGGTTGCGATTAAGTCGTGGCCAGAGCAGTAGCGAAGAGGGTTGAGTATTTGGGCTGCCTCAGACTTAATTATCATTTCTAATTCATCGGGGGAGATGCTGCAATTAGTGGTCCTTGTGATTGCCTCGACTGCTAACTTCCTCGGGTCGACAGTGTAAGTCTGCCAGTCGATCACCTTCTCGACGGGAAAGTGTCGTAACTTAAGTTGTAGCCCATCTCGAATTGATGCAAGACGCAGTGCACCAATGATGGCGGAAATTTGGGTGGCCAGATAAAAAATGCTCCCCGTTCCGGTCCTTTCGAGGAGTTGCCGAACCTTCTCCCGGTCGCAGTGTGAGGAGGTTATCCGGCTGACAATTCCTGGGCAGTTCATTAAGGTGGCGTCAAGATCGTAGTCGTCCGTGTAGATCACATTAGGTGAGTTGTATGCGGGGTAAAGAATGCCGGTCCAGTCGAGATCTGAAATCGCGACAACCTTCGCCATTCTTCGGTCGTCGGCAATCCTTATCGCACCCATCAAGATCGAGTTCCCGGTAGTCGGAAGCGTAAAGCACTCACTTTCCTTAAGGTGGGGGTCGAGGGCTGCTATGTCCTCTGGTCCCTCAACAAGAACAATCGCCCGGGAGTCGTTCGTCCGAATCATGTCGATTTCGGAAATGATCGTATCGGCATCAATCGAGTCCTGCATTGCGTTCTTCCTAGTATTCGTCATGCTCGTCCTGCGGCGTCAAAGCGATTGCCCTGTCCCACCACTTGTGAATAATCTGCGGGCTGTGTGTGGCGACAATGAAGCGCAGTGACGTTAGGCTCGAAATTCTGGCAATGTCGCTTAGGAACTGTCGCTGCCATGCGGGATGAAGGGATATCTCTGGCTCGTCGATGAGCACAAGAGTCCCTGGTGTGACGCCGAAAAGCAGACCATAGACCAGCACGAGTTCATGTTGCTCACCCGAGGATAATGCGTCGGCCGATATCTCTTCTTCGTTGTGAGTCCGGAATACGAAGCCACGCTCGCGATCGATTCTTATTTGCTTGAACAGAAAGCGAGCGTTGATGATGTCTCTAAATAATTCCACTCGTTGCAGAATGTCGAGGAAGGAGTGGAGCTTATCTTCTGAGTCTTGCAGGTAAGTCCAGAGGACGAGGCGTTGCCAATCGGCTAACCGATTGCTCGGTAGTGGTAAATCCGCCTGCGCTTCGGTGAGGCCGATTGCGGCCAATCGGTCCCGGAGTTTGGTTTGTTCTTGGTACCGCATGAGGATGGATGAATCCGATATGTTGCGAGGCGGTGCGGGTTGCCTAAATAGCCTATGAGGGAAAGTTTGGTCGAGTTCCTGAGTGATTTCAGAATTCTTAGCGAGGACTTCGCTGAGGCGGCGCGCGAGGTCTGCTGCTAGGTAGCGAACGCGTGTCCTTGTATGGGGGTCCTGCTCGTTGGCATCTTCTGAGTTGGGGACGTAGAGAAGCCGCTGTGTTTCAATGACGTAGACGGAGGTCGCAGCAAGAAACTCGGCAAGTTCCTGGGGCGTCCTTAGCCTTTCAAGGCGCGATCTAGCGGCCTTGGATGTGCGTGCTGTTAGACCTCTCAGGATGCCTGATGGGCGGTCACTAGCGAATTCCGTCCTTGAAGTTATGTGATCAACCTGTATAGCATGGTTAAATTGGACGTTAACGTCTCCATGGGTGATGTATGCCTTAGGTTCGACGTCGACCTGCCGTGTCCAATCGACTGCGAGCTTATTCGGCTGAAGCAGTTGAAAATTCAAGCGGGTGACCGGAGCTAGTAGGGTGTCAATGAAGTGTTCCTCTGTGTCGAATAGGGTGTCTGGTTGAGACCAATCCGAGCCCCGCATCTCGCGCCTGACTATCTGAAGTTCAGATTCGTCGTCAAAATGGAAGCGGGCGACATCGAAGGGAATGCTTGCCAGCTTGTCGTAGTCCATGAAGAACGTGGCTTTGATCAACTCGAAGAGCTTAGTCTTTCCGACGCCGTTAGGGCCATGTATAATTACGAATTCCCATTCTTCAGGGAAGAGAATGTCATGATTGAATGACCCGAGTAATCCTTCGACGGAGATGGAGACTATGGCTCGCACGTGTCGTTTATCTTTCTTTCGATCTCTGTATTGTTCCTGCATAGATCAATGCACTCCAATGGGTCGTCAGGCCGGCTGAGTGGCCGGTTGCATGCGAACCTTCCTGAGTTGCCCTCGCAGGGGGCAGTCCACTGCGGACTCAGCGTCTCACTTCTAGTCTCGTTCGTCGACGTTCGGTCAGGTCCGGACCGGTTCGCCGACCCCGGCCGTACCTGTTGACGCCCGTGCTGGAACATGTCCGAACGGGACATCATGGAACTTACAAGCGAGGGGTCGCAGGTTCGAAACCTGCCGCGCCCACCCATTCACCAGCAGCACCGGCATCGGCTCGAAGCATGGCGGCCGGGGACGGGTCGACAGGGGCATCGGGACGGCGGATCGCGCGCCGTCCGCCGCACCGCTGCCGGCGGCCTACGGCCGAGCTGATCGGCCCGTGACCGGTGGTCTCAGCGGTTGCGCGGGGTGACCAGGCCGGATTCGTAGGCGAGGACCACGAGTTGGGCCCGGTCCCGGGCGTGGAGCTTGATCATGGCCCGATTGATGTGGGTCTTCGCGGTCATCGGGCTGATGACCATGCGTTCGGCGATCTGGTCGTTGGACAGGCCCTGGGCGACCAGGGCGACGGCCTCGCGTTCGCGGGCGGTCACGCCCTCCAGTCCCCTGTCGAGACCGGCGGGGGGCGGCTGGGTGACGTACCGGTCGATCAGCCTGCGGGTGATCGACGGTGCGAGCAGCGCGTCGCCGCGCGCGGCGACGCGTACGGCGTGCAGGAAGTCCTCCGGCACGATGTCCGCGCGATGTGCAGCCGTCCCTCGTCGGCGCGGCGCCGCGCGGTCTCCTCCCGGGTGCGCTCGGCTTCCTCTGCCCGCCGTTCGGCCTGCCGCAACGCTTCCCCCGCAGCCCCGGCCGCGATCAGCCAGGCCAACTCGAGGGCGCCCCGGGCCTGTGCGAACGCCTCGCCCGTGTCGTGCAGGCCCGAGGCCAGGGCCGCGAGGGGGAGAGCGGCCAGCATGATCACGCTTGCCGCGACCGTGATGCTCCGGTGCCCCGCCCGTACGGCGGTGTACACCGCGAACAGGTACGCGACGGCGGGTACGTCGAAGCCAGCTGCCTGGTAGCCCACCGCGCACAGTCCGGTGACGGCCAGGGTGGGAACTGGCGCCGGGCGGCGCGCTGCCAGCGCCAGACCGCCGCCGGTCAGTAGCGCGTAGCCGGGCAGATCGAGGTTCGTGGCGGCGTGTCCGGACAACCCGGTGACCAGCAGCGTCGCTGCCACACCGACGGCGATCGCCCAGTCTCCGACGCCAGCCCGGACCTCGGACCGCCCTGTGCCCATGCGCGCACCTTAACCGGATGCCGCCGCAGGCGGATCCCGCTCGGGAACGAGCGGTCGCGTACCGCGCCCGCAGTACCTTCCCGCCGCCCTGCGGCATCCGTGGCAGCCGCATGCCCCAGCGGCGGCAGCAGGAAGTGCGTCCGGCTGCGGGACGACCCGCGGTACGCCCGGCGACATGATCGGGCGACACCGATCCCGGAACGGGACGCAGGAAGAGAGGAGAGCGACGTGAGCCCATCAGGAGCCCTGTCGCCGGTCCGACGTGTGCTCGCCGTGGTCGGGGCGGCCCTGCTCGGGGTGTTCGCGCCTGCCGTACCGGCGGCCGCGAACGGCTCGGCCCAGCCGGTCGCCGCCGGCGTCACCGCCATGAGCTCAGGGCGACTCGGGGCCACCGTGGCCGTCGTGCTGGGACTGTCGGGTGTGGTCGTCGGTGGGCTGGCTCTGGCTCGCCCCGCCGGTCGTTTCGGTACCGGCTCCGGGCGACTCGGCGTCGTCGTGGCCGTGGCGGCCGGGCTGATCGGCATGGCCCTCGGTGGGCTGGTCGTGGCCACCTCAGACGGCGCCGTCGGCACCGGCAACGGGCTGGGCGGGGCCATCGTGGCGTTGGTGGTCGGGCTGGTCGCCGTGAGTCTCGGTGGGCTGGCCCTGGCAAGCTCCCGTCGTCTGCGCCGCACGGCTGACCGGCCACGTGCCGCGGTGGTCGGCCCCGAGCCCTCGGACGGTGGCTGAGGCGAGCGCTTCCGCCTCGCCGATCACGGCTCCCGGCGGCGGGGTCCGGGGAGCCGCAGGCCAAGGGCGCGGCCGTCGCGACGAAACCACGACCGGTGCGGGACGGGCCGCCGGACGACCGGCGGCCCGTCCCAGCTTTCTCGAACGATGGGTCAGCTCGCGCAGACGGCGTACGCGCGCACCTTCCAGTTGCCGCTGAAGCCGTCCTCGTCCTCGGCGGCGGAGACGGTGACGACGGTCGAGGTGGTGGCCCGCATCTGGGTCAGGCGCACCTCCCCGTCGCCGCCGAGGATCTCGCCGCCCACCCCGTGCACCCGCGTCCCGGTCGGGCAGGTGGCCGTGATCGACCGGGTGGCGGCGGAGCTGTAGAGGCTGTCGTCGATCACGCGCTGTTCGCCGGGCAGCGGGTCGGCGCAGATCGCGACCGCGTCCAGCCACCAGCTGCCGGCGAAGCCGGTGCCGTCCTCGGCGCCCGCCACCACGACGCTGTTCTGGTGGATTCGCAGGTCCTCCAGGACGACCTCGCTGTTCGCCGCCCCGACGACCGCGCCACCGACCCCGATGGCGTGCTTGCCGGCCGGGCAGGACTTCTCGAACCAGTTCGACGTGCCGAAGCTGGGCGCCGAACTGCCGGACACCGTCACCAGGCCGGCGGGCGGCGTGGCGCAGATCGCGTTCGCCGTGACCGCCCAGTTGCCGCCGACGCCGTTCTCGTCCTCCCGGCCGGTCACCGAGTACGCGTCCCCGCCGATCAGCGGACGCATGATGTCCATGCCGACCTGCCCGAGGCCGGAGCCGGTGATCGCACCACCGCCGCCGATGACCTTGGTGCCGGCCGGGCAGGTCGCGTTCTGCGTCTTCGCGGAGCTGTTGCTGGGGCCGGTCGTCGTCTTGACGCTCAGCCCGGGCACCGCCGCCACCGGCCCGGCGAGGGCCAGCTGGCCGAGTACGAGCGCGCTCAGCGCGGCTCCCCCCACGGTGGCCGTCCGACGCGTCCACCGGGTGCGGTTCGATCCCTCTCGCATGGTGTCTCTACCTTTCTCAGGGCTGTTCGGTATCGCTGACACCGGTAGGAGCGCGGTCGGGTCGGGATGCCAACAGAAAGACCCGAAGAAAAAAATCCGCGGTTCTACTGGACCCGTCGACGAGCACTGAGGGAGACGGATGGACACGGCGGCAGGGGACGACACCGCACTGGTCGAGGCGGTGCGCCGCGGTGATCGGGCCGGCCTGGAGGGCATGTACCGGCGGTACGCCGACCGGCTCTACACGTACGCCCGGACCATGCTGCGCGAGCCGGAGGCCGCCGCGGACGCCGTCCACGACGCGTTCCTCACCGCCAGCCAGCGCATCGGCCAGCTCCGTGAGCCCGACCGGCTGCGCTCCTGGCTGTACGCGATCGTGCGCAACGAGTGCCTCCGGCAGCTGCGGCAGCGGTCCCGCTCGCTGCCGCTGGAGGAGGCCGACGAGCCGGTGGCCGACATTGCCGACCCGGGCACGGGCGTCAACGCCGACCAGGTGCGCGCATTGGTGCACACCGCCGTCGCCGCGCTGAACCCGGGCGACCGTGAGGTGGTCCACCTGGCCATCCGCCACGACCTGTCGTCGGCCGACATCGGTGCGGCCCTCGGGGTGCCCGCGAACCACGCGCACGCCCGCCTGTCGCGCGCCCGCTCACAGCTCGAACGGGCGCTGGGGGCGCTGCTGGTGGCCCGCACCGGAGCCCGGGACTGCCCGACCCTCGCCGGCCTCATCGACGGCTGGCAGGGCCGGCTCACCCCGACCCTGCGCAAGCGGGTCTCGCGGCACATCGAGAGCTGCGCCGTGTGCGGGCTGCGCCGGCGGGAACAGCTCAGTCCGGCCGCGCTGCTGTCGGCGTACACGGCCCCGGCCTTCCTGGTCGTCGCCGACACGGTGTGGCCGCGACTGGCCGAGACCAGCGCGACCGGCGTCGGGGCCGACCCGGCGCCGGGCGCGGAGGCCGATCCGGCGGCCACGGTCACGGCCGACCCGGCGCCGGGCGCGGAGGCCGATCCGGCGGGTGCGGCCACGGCCGACCCGGAGCCGGCGACCGACGGGCACCCCCGGGCGGGGGACGCCGGGCCGGCGGACGAAGCGGTCGACGCGCCCCCGCCGACGACCGACGTGGCCGTGGGTTCGGGCGGCGCGGCGGCGGTTTCGGGCGGTGCGGTCGCGCTCCCGGTGGGTGGGGCGGCGCCGCGCGCTGCGGCGCACCCCGTGCGGACGACCTCCCCGGCGAGCCGCGACCGGCGCCGTCGGCGGCTGGCCGCGACCGCAGCCCTGCTGGTCCTCCTCGCCGCGCTCGGCACCTGGGCGCTGGCACCCGGGCGCCCGACCGCCGCGCAGGACGACTCCGACCGACCGGTGTCCGAGGCACTCGGATCACCGGCCGGTGAACCGGTGCCGCCCGCCCCCGCGCCGCCGTCCGGCACGGCCACGGACACCGGCGCCCGGGCTGCCGACCCGCCGTCGGCCGGTGCCGCCGGTCCGACGTCCGGTTCCGCGGTCGCCCCGACGCGCGGCGGCGGGGCCGCCCGGACCGACGCGCCCGACGTCGCGCCGGGCGGCGGCGTCGCACCGGCACCGACCACGGCACCGACCAGGCCCCCGGTCGCGCCCCGGCCGACCGGCGCGCCGCAGGTCGCCGCGCCGTTCACGGTCTCCGCCACCGCTCACGTGCGGTGCGGCTCGGAGACGTACAGCCTCGTGGTGCGGGTCGCCGGCAGTGCCACGTTCGTCGCCGCCGAGGTGCGCTGGACACCCGCCGGGGGCAGGACGTCGGCGCGGGCCCTGACGGTGGACGGATCGGTGGCGCGGGGGACCGTCGGGCAGTTGCGCGCGTCGACGCTGACCTGGTCGGTACGGGCGACCACAACGGACGGCCGTACGGCGCAGAGTCCCACCTACCAGGCCACCGACCCGTGCGTCCGGCCGGGATAGCCCGGCCGATCGCCCGCGTTCGTCGTACGGCCCGGGGTTGGATGGGGCGATGAGCTACGCGGAGGTCGCCGGGCTGCGCCTGTGGCACGAGGAGCACGGCGCCGGCCGCCCGCTGCTGTTGTTGCACGGCGGCTTCGGGTCGGCGGAGATGTTCGCGCCGATCCTGCCGGCGCTGGCCGCGCGTCGTCGGGTGATCGCGGTCGACCTCCAGGGCCACGGGCGCACCGCCGACGTCGACCGTCCGCTGCGCTACGAGTCGATGGCCGACGACGTCGCGGCGCTGATCGGGCACCTCGGCCTGGCCGAGGCCGACGTGATGGGCTACTCGCTCGGCGGCGGCGTGGCGCTGCGTACCGCGATCCAGCACCCGGCGCTGGTGCGCCGGCTGGTCGTCGTCTCCGCGCCGTGCCGGCGGCAGGGCTGGTATCCGGAGGTGCTGGCGGGCATGCCCGAGCCCGACGAGCAGGCGGGCGAGCGGATGCGGGGCACTCCGCCGCACGAGCTCTACACCCGCGTCGCGCCCCGACCGGGGGACTGGCCGCGGCTCTGGGCGAAGACCGGCGAGCTGCTGCGCCGCGACTACGACTGGTCGGCCGAGGTGGCCGCCCTGGCCGTGCCCACCCTGCTGGTCTTCGCCGACGCCGACTCGGTCAGCGCCGCGCACATGGTGGAGTTCTTCGGGCTGCTCGGCGGGGGCCGCCGGGACGCCGGCGGGGAGGGCACCGACCGCCCGGCGTCCCGGCTCGCCGTGCTGCCGGGGCTCACCCACTACGACGTCGTCGTCTCGCCGGCGCTGCCCGCCGCCGTCCTGCCGTTCCTCACCCACCCGGTGTCGCCGCCCGGCTGACGCCGGCTACTCCGTCCCGGCGGGGCGGGCGTAGTGGAGGATGACCACTCCGCTGTCGAACGGACGGGTGTCGACCAGGTCGAAGCGGCGCGGGTCGAACCCCCGGGCGACGAGCGGGACGCCGCTGCCGATCACGCACGGGTTGAGCTTGACGACCATCTCGTCGACGTCGGGCAGGAGCTGTCCGGCGAGCTGTCCGCCGCCGCAGAGCCAGATGTCGCGGCCGGGGCGGCGCTTCAGCTCCCGCACGAACTCCACCGGATCCGTGGAGACGATCTCCACCTCCGGCTCGGCGGCCGGCGGCAGGGTGCGGGAGAAGACGTACTGCTTCAGGTGGGCGTACGGGCTGGTGACGCCCATCTTGAGGCCCGGCTCGTAGGAGGCCCGGCCCATCAGCACCGTGTCGAAGCGGCCTTCCGGCTCCTCGATGCCGAACTGCGGGTGGGCGAACGTGGGGAGCGTCTGCGGCCAGTTCGCCGTCAGGTGGGCCGCCACGTCGGGATCCAACCGCAGGAAGTCGTACGACCCGTCGGGGCCGGCGATGAAGCCGTCGATGGTGCTGGCGACGTAGTACACGAGCTTGCGCAAACCGATCCCCAATCACTACTGGTGTCGTGGATGAAGCTACTACACCCATAGTGGTTCTTGCTAGTGTGTTCCCCGTGGCGAGAAACGTGGAACGACGGGCGGCCCTGGCCGACGCGGGGCTGCGGGTGCTGGCGGCGACCGGGGCGCGCGGCCTGACCCACCGGGCGGTCGACGCCGAGGCGGGCGTGCCGACCGGCACCGCCTCCAACTACTTCCGCTCCCGCGACGCGCTGCTCGGCGCGCTCGGCGAGCGGATCATGGAGCGGTTCGCCCCGGACGAGCGGGTCCTGGCCGAGCTGGGGGCCCGTGAGCCGTCGCTGGAGCTTTTCACGGACTACCTGCGCTACATCGTCGAGCGGACCACCCGGCAGCCCGATCTCACCCGGGCGCTGATCGAGCTGCGGCTGGAGGCGGCCCGCCGCCCCGACCTGGCCCGCATCCTCGGCGACACGCTGCGCCGGGGTTACCGCGACGACGTCGCGTTCCACCTCGCCGCCGGATTACCGGGTGGCGCGTTCGAGGTCGCTCTGCTGCACTACGCCATGGACGGGCTGCTGCTCGACCTGCTCGGCACGTCCATCGAGGCGGGATTCGACCCCGACGACGTGGTCGTGGCGTTCGCGTCCCGGCTGGTCGGCCCCGCCGACCGGTGACCGGAGACAGGGGAGACGCGGTGGAACTGAGACCCATGACGGCCGACGAGTTCGCGCGGCGGCGGGAGCCGCTCGTGCGCTCGTACGCCGAGGCGATGGTCACCGATCGCGGCCTGGCCCCGGCCGTGGCCCTGGAGCGGGCCACCACCCAGCTGCGCGAACAGCTCCCCGACGGCGTCGACAGCGCCGGCGCCCTGCTCCGCACGGCCTGGGTGGGCGACGTCGAGGTGGGGTGGATCTGGGTCGGGCTCCCCGGCGGCCCCGCCGGGGCCCACACCGCATGGCTCAACAACGTCGAGGTGCATCCCGGACATCGGAGACAGGGGCACGGGCGGCGGATGATCCAGCTCGTCGAGGCGGAACTTTCCGCCCTCGGGGTGCCCGAGCTGGGGCTGAACGTCTTCGGCTCCAACACCGGGGCCATCCACCTCTACCACAGCCTCGGCTACCGGGTGGCCGCCCAGCAGATGACGAAGCGGATCTCCCCGGCCGGCTGAGCCCGTCAGGAGTGTTCCCCGGCGCAGCGGGAACCCCGCCCCGGACGCACCTGGGGAGGAGCGACGGATGAGGCATGGTGGCGGACTGACCATCGGTGTGCTCGGCTCGTACGGCGGTCGCAACCTCGGTGACGAGGCGATCCTGACCGGTCTGCTGACCGACCTTCGGGAGCAGGAGCCGAACGGGCGGATCATCGTCTTCTCCCGGCACCCGGAGCACACCAGGATCGCCCATCCCGACGTGGAGGCGGTGCCCTGGGAGGGGATCAGCCGGACCGACTCGGCGCTGGTCCTGGCCCAGCTCGACGTGCTGATCCTCGGCGGCGGCGGCATCCTCTACGACCGGGAGGCCCGCCGCTACCTGCGGGTGGTCCGGGTCGCCCAGGAGCGGGGCCTGCCGCTGCTGACGTACGCGGTGGGGGTCGGGCCGCTCAGCGAGGGCGTGGACACCGGCATGGTGCGGGAGACCCTGGCCAGCGCCACCCAGGTGACCGTACGGGACCAGGAGTCCCGGATGGTGCTGGAGGAGGCGGGGCTGCTCAACCCGATCACCGTGACCGCCGACCCCGCGTTCCTGATCGAACCCGAGGACTTCCCGGCGGAACTGCTCCGCGAGGAGGGTGTGCCGGCCGGCAAGCGGCTGGTCGGGATGAGCGTACGGGAGCCGGGCCGGGCCGCCGAGCGGCTCGACGTCGACGGCTACCACCGCCTGCTCGCCCAGATCGGCGACTTTCTGGTGCACCGGATCGACGCCTACGTGCTCTTCGTCCCGATGGAGCGCGACGACATCCGGCACTCGCACGGCGTGCTGTCGCACATGGTCGCCGCCGAGCGGGGCCGGATCCTGCACGGCACCTACTCGCCCCAGCAGGTGCTCGGGCTGATGCGCCACTTCGACCTGGCCGTGGGCATGCGGCTGCACTTCCTGATCTTCGCCGCGATGGCGGGCACGCCGTTCCTGCCCCTGCCGTACGCCGGGAAGGTCTTCGACCTCGCCCAGCGGCTCGGGGTGCCGGCCCTGCGCGGCGTGGAACGTGAGGTCGAGGGCCCGCTGCTGGCCGAGGTCGACCGGCTCTGGGACGAGCGGGAGCAGCGGGCCGAGGCCACCGCCCGGCGCGTGGCCGAGGTGTGCGACGAGGCCCGGGGAACCTCCCAGGTCACCCGCGCCGTGCTGGACAGCCTGCGCGCCCGCACCCTGGCCCCGGCGGCCTGACCCGCCGGCTCAGACCGCCGGCTCAGACCGCCGGCCCGCGCCAGCGGTAGCACCACCGGTCGGCGTCGGCAGCCACGGACTCCAGCTCGTAGATCTCCGCCTCGGCCAGCCCCTTCGCACCGAGGTGGTGGTGGGTCAGCGGCGGGCGGCCGTTCGGGTCCAGCTCCACGGTGACGGTCTCGCCGTCGGCCACGCCACCGACCAGGGGGATTTCTGCCGTTGATGCCATGCGCCCCATCCTGCCCCGCCCGGGAAGCCCCCGCAGCGGATAGCGGGGCAGCCGGCCGGGGCGGGGCGGCACTAGGGTCGGTGGATGGCGGAGATTGCGATCGATCCCACGCTCGGCCCGGTGCTGGCGCGCACCGGCGACGAGCGGGCCGTGCTCGAATCGTTCCTCGACTTCCACCGGGGCGTGCTGCTGCGCAAGCTGCGCGGGCTCTCCGACGCCGACGCGGCCCGCCGGCTGGTGCCCTCGGCCACCACCGTCGCCGGCCTTGTCAAACACTTGACGCTGGTGGAGCGGAACTGGTTCCCGTGCCTGCTCGCCCCCGGCCCGGGCGACGTCTACCTCACCTCGCAGGAGGACGCGGAGGCGAGCTTCGCGCTCACCGACGCCGACACCGTCGAACGGCTCGCCGCCGCGTACGAGCGGGCCTGCGCCCGCTCCCGGGAGGTCGCCGGCCGGTTCGACCTTGACCACGTGGTGCCGCACCCGCAGCTCGGTGAGGTGTCGCTGCGCTGGATCCTCGTGCACATGATCGAGGAGACCGCCCGGCACGTCGGGCACGCCGACATCCTCCGCGAGCTGACCGACGGCGCCACCGGCGCGCTCTGACCGCCGCCCGGGCGGCGCGCGACGCGACCAGGGCGACGGACAGCGGGCTCAGCGACGGGGCAGCAGGCCGGGCGGATACTCCATGCCGTCGTGGGTGCAGGCCGCCGCGGCGACCCGGGCCGCATATCCGGCCGCGTCGGTCAGCGCCGCGCCACCCAGCCGGCCGGCGATCACGCCCGCCGCGAAGGCGTCCCCCGCGCCGTTGGTGTCGACGACCGGTGCGGGCGGCACGGCGGCGGGCACCGCCGTCGGCACGTCCCCGCCGGTGTGCAACTCGGCGCCGTCCGACCCCCGGGTCACCAGCACCGTGCGGGGCGCCAGCGCGGCGGCGAGCGCGCCGGCCCCCGCGCCCAGCCGGACCCCGCTGACGAAGACCAGGTCGGCCACCTCGGCGAAGGGCCGGTGGTAGGCGTTCCCGCCGTCCCAGTCGTGCAGGTCGGTGGAGAGGACGGCACCGTCGGCCAGCCCCGCGCGCAGGGCGGGCAGCAGGGGAAGCGTCCAGTCCATGATCGACAGGTGCACGTGGGCCGCCTGCCGGACCAGCGCGGTCACCTCGGCCGCCGAGAACGGGGCCGGCCCGTGCCAGGGGCGCGGGTCGTAGAGCGACATCCGCCGGCCGGCAGGGTCGACCATGTTCACCGACCGCCGGGTGCCGGCCGGGGCGTCGCCCAGCACGGCGTGCACGCCGGTGCGGGCCAGCGCGGCGCGGACCACGTCGCCGGCCGGGTCGACGCCGATGACGTCGACCACCGCCACCCGGAGCCCGAGCGCGTGCGCGGCGAGCGCCACCCCGGCGCCGGTGTTGCCGATCCGCAGGTCGATCGGGTCGACGGTGACGGAGTCGGCGGCGGGCAGCGGGATCGCGGGCACCCGCACCCGCACGTCGACGCCGAGGCCGCCGATCACGAGGAGGTCGTACACGCGCCCGACCCTATCCCCGCCGTCCGGGGGCCACGGGGTCCAGGGTCGCCCGCTGCCCGTTCGTCCGGACCGCCGACGGTGTGCTGGTCGGGGCCGCCTGGGCCGGACCGATATCCTCGCCGGGGTCGTCGCGAGGAGGGGGACGCGTGCTGGTCGTCCACGGGGTCTGGCGGTCCGGCGTCGGGCTCGCCGTCTGGGCCGAGGACAGTGCGCTGCCGGCCCACGCGCCACGGCGCCCGGGCCGGGCGCCCCGGGAACGGCCGCACCCGTTCGCCGCCCACCAGGCCGCGTTGGCCGCCGCGCTGGCCGCGACGGCCGAGCCGGCCGACCTCGGCACCGCCCTGCTCACCCTCCCGACCCGGGCCGGCGCACCGCTGGACTCCCCGGAACTCGTCCGCGCCGACGTCGCCGGGGCGGTCCGCGGGCCGGTCACCCTCGCCGGCTGGCGGGTGCCCGTCCTCCGGTACGCCCCCGACGCCGCCCTGGCCCTGCTGCGCGGCGTCGACGCGGTGGCCGCCGTGCCGGGCGCGACCCTGCGCCACCTCGCCGAGCTGGCCGACTTCGCCGTCGACCTGGCGGCCCGGGGCCGGGTCCTGCCCGGCCTCGCCGAGGCGCCCCCGGCGGCCCGCTCCCGGCCGGACGGGAAACGGGCGGAGGCCGTCGCCCGGGCGGTGTGGCGACCGTTGCTGACCGGCGCGGACGCCGCCTGGGCCCGGGCGCTGGCGCTGGCCCTGCCCCCGGCCGCCCGCGCCGCCACCGGGCCGGACGGACCGGGCGACCCCGGTGCCGCCGCCGGGGCGGGCACCGCGTCCGGTCGCCGCGCGCGACCCGGCCCGTCCGAAGGACGCCACCGGCCCGCGCCGGACGCCGCCGACGCGCCGGGCGCGCTGGTCGCCGACGCGCTCGACGCACTCACCGACGCCGCCGTCCGGGCTGCCCTGGCGGAGACCGCGCTGGCCCGGGGCGTACGCCCGAACGGCGCCGTGCCGGCCTGGCTGGCCGCGCTCAGCGGGCCGGTGCGGGAGTTCGCCGCCGACCCGGCCGCGCTGGACACGCTGCGCGCCGAACTGGACGCCTGGCAGCGCGACGCGGCCGGCGGCGCCGTGCGGGCCAGCTTCCGCCTGGTCGAGCCGCCGGCCGACGAGGTCACCGAGCCGGTCGTCGTGGTGCCCGCCGACGCAACGGCGACGATGCGCCCGGCCGGGCGGTGGCGGGTCGAGTTCGGGCTCCAGGCGGCCGACGAGCCGAGCCTGCACGTCGACGCCGGGCAGGTCTGGCGGGCGCCGGAGAGCGTCGCCGGGCTGGCCGGTCGCGGCGACGACCCGCAGGAGACCCTGCTCGCCGAGCTGGGGCGCGCCAGCCGGCTCTGGCCCGAGCTGGACACCGCCCTGCGTACGGCCACGCCGGAGGCCCTGGAGCTGGACGTCGAGGGGGCGCACCGGTTCCTGCGGGAGGGCGCGCCGGTGCTGCACGCCGCCGGGTTCGCCGTGCTGCTGCCGTCCTGGTGGCGGCGCCCGTCGTCCCGGCTCGGCGCCCGGTTGCAGGCCCGCAGCCGGACCGCCCCGGGCACCGTCGCCGCCACCGTCGGGGGCGTCGGACTGGACGCCCTCGTCGACTACCGCTGGGAGGTGTCCCTCGGCGACCAGCCGCTCACGGCCGAGGAGTTGGCGTCGCTGGCCGCGCTGAAGACCCCGCTGGTGCGGCTGCGCGGGCAGTGGGTGGAGCTGGACCCGAAGCGGCTCGCCGCCGGCCTGCGGCTGCTCCGGTCCTCCGGCGAGCTGACCGTCGCCGACCTGCTCCGCCTCGGCCTGGCCGACGCCGAGCAGCCGGACGCGCTGCCGGTGCTGGAGGTCAGCGCCGACGGCGCGCTGGGCGACCTGCTCGCCGGGGCGGTGGAGCGGCGGCTCGCCCCGCTGGACCCGCCGCCGGCGTTCCACGGCACGCTGCGGCCGTACCAGCGCCGGGGGCTGGCCTGGCTGGCGTTCCTCCAGTCCCTCGGACTCGGCGCGGTGCTCGCCGACGACATGGGGCTGGGCAAGACGGTGCAACTGCTCGCCCTGCTCGCCGGGGACCCGCCGGACGCCGGCCCGACCCTGCTGGTCTGCCCGATGTCGCTGGTGGGCAACTGGCAGCGCGAGGCGGCGCGGTTCACGCCGGGGCTGCGCGTACACGTGCACCACGGCGCGGAGCGGGCGCGGGGCGAGGCGTTCGGCGCGGCCGTGCACGGCGCGGACCTGGTCCTCACCACCTACTCGGTCGCGGCCCGCGACGCGCTCGACCTGGCCGGGATCGACTGGCGGCGGGTGGTGGTCGACGAGGCCCAGGCCATCAAGAACGCCGCCACCCGGCAGGCCGAGGCGGTCCGCGCGCTGCCCGCGCGGCACCGGATCGCCGTCACCGGCACGCCGGTGGAGAACCGGCTGGCGGACCTCTGGTCGATCATGCAGTTCGCCAACCCCGGCCTGCTGGGCCCGGCGGCGACCTTCCGCAAGAAGTACGCCGAGCCGATCGAGCGGCACGGCGACGCCGAGACCGCCGAGCGGCTGCGCCGGATCACCGGCCCGTTCGTGCTGCGCCGGCTCAAGACCGACTCCTCGATCATCTCCGACCTGCCGGAAAAGCTGGAGATGGAGGTGCTCTGCAACCTCACGGCCGAGCAGGCGTCGCTCTACCGGGCGATCGTCGACGACATGCTGGCGCGGATCGAGTCCAGCGACGGCATCGAGCGCCGTGGCCTGGTGCTCGCCGCCATGACCCGGCTCAAGCAGGTCTGCAACCACCCCGCGCAACTGCTGCGCGACGGCTCGGCGCTGCCCGGCCGCTCCGGCAAGCTGGCCCGCCTGGAGGAGATCCTGGACGAGGTCCTCGCGGCGGGGGAGCGGGCCCTGCTCTTCACCCAGTACGCCGAGTTCGGCGGCATGCTGCGCGGGCACCTGTCGGCCCGGTTCGGCCGGGAGGTGCTCTTCCTGCACGGCGGGGTCGGCAAGGCCGACCGGGACGCCATGGTGACCCGGTTCCAGTCCCCGGGGGGCCCGGCGATCTTCGTCCTGTCGCTGAAGGCCGGCGGCACCGGGCTCACCCTCACCGAGGCCAACCACGTGGTGCACGTCGACCGGTGGTGGAACCCCGCCGTCGAGGACCAGGCCACCGACCGGGCGTTCCGCATCGGCCAGCGGCGCCGGGTGCAGGTCCGCAAGTTCGTCTGCGCCGGCACGGTCGAGGAGAAGGTGGCGGCGCTGATCGCCGACAAGCGCAGCCTCGCCGCCTCGGTCGTCGGCACCGGCGAGCAGTGGGTCACCGAGCTGTCCACGACGCAGCTGCGCGAGCTGTTCACCCTGGAGGCCGGGGCGGTGGTGGAGTGAGCGGGGAGGCGGGCAGCGACGGCGGCGCCGACGGCCGGTTCGCCGACTACGGCCGGCCGCGCCGGGTCGACGGCGGGCTGAGGGCCCGCAGCACCCGGGGGGCCATCGGCCGGTCCTGGTGGTCGCGGCGCTTCCTGGAGGTGCTGGAGTCGTTCGCCCTCGGCACCCGGCTGACCCGCGGCCGGTCGTACGCGCGGGCCGGCCAGGTGGTCCGCCTGGAGGTCGCCCCCGGCACCGTCGAGGCCGTGGTACAGGGCTCCCGCGCGCAGCCGTACGAGGTGAGCATCGCCCTGCCGCCGTTCCCGGAGGCCCTCTGGGCCCGCGTCGAGGCGGAGCTGGCCGCCCAGGCGTTCTTCAGCGCCCGGCTGCTCGCCGGCGACCTGCCCCCGGAGCTGGAGGAGCTGTTCGCGGGCGCCGGCGCCCCACTCTTCCCCGCCGGCGTCGCGGAGCTGCGGCAGCGGTGCAGCTGCCCCGACTTCGCCGTTCCCTGCAAGCATCTCGCGGCCACGTTCTACCTGCTCGCCGAGGCGTTCGACGCCGACCCGTTCCAGCTGCTGCACTGGCGGGGCCGGAGCCGGACGCAGCTGCTCGACCGGCTGCGCGTGCTGCGGGCCGGCGCGGCAGGCGTCGACGACCAGCCGGACGCGACCGAGGGCGTGCCGCCGGCCGTGCCGTCCACGACGGACGGCGTGGTGCCGGCGTCACCACCGTCCACCTCGGACGGTGCCGCGCCGGCGTCGACACCGTCCACGCAGGACGACGGTGTTGCGGGTGCCGGGCGGGACACGGTGGACGTCCCGCCGGTCGGCGCGTCCCGGGCGCTCGCCGGCCTGCCCATGGCGCCGCTGGCCGAGGCGGTCAACCGGTTCTGGCTGCCACCGGTCCCGTTGCCCGACCGGCCGCCCAGCCTGTCGACCGGACCGGACCTGCTGCTGCGGCAGCTCGGCGCGCCGGCCCCCGCCATCGGCGGGCCCGGCCTCCTCGAGCGGCTGCGGCGGGCGTACCGGCTCCTCGGCCGGTGAGACCGCCGGCGGACCGGTGCGGCGCCCCGGGTCACAGCCAGCGGCGACGGAACCGCCACATGAGCGCGGCGTTGGCCACCAGGACCACCGCGCAGACGGCCCCGGCCAGTCGCCCGGCCAGCACGGTCATCGCCGGCAGCGAGGCCCACAGCACGATCGTCAACAGCATCAGCCATCGGCCGCGCCGGGCCCGGGCCCGGTTGTCGAGCCGGGCGAAGAACGCCGGATCACTCTCCCGGAGCTGACGGGTGATCTGCTCGAACCTGCGCTGATCCTCTTTGCTGAGCATGTGCCTTCCCCTCACGTGTTCAGCGGTTCGGCGGCATACCCGCTGCGGCGGTGGCTCACGCTCCTGTCCTGCTGCTACTTTGCCGCCCCGCCCGGCCACGCCCCCGGGTGAGCGGGGGAGCGCCTCAGCGCAGGCTTAGCCGAACCTTAAATTTGCCTGTGGCGATGAAAGTGGCGTCCCGCGCCGCCTCGGCCCCGCTGGCCGGATCCGGCCCGTGCCGTGCCGCGTACGCCCTGCTCGCGAGGTCCGTGCCGGACCGCCCCGGGTTTCGGCGCCGCCGACCCGCGCTGAGCGGCGCCTTAAGTGCCCTCCTGGGGCCTTCCGGTGCTGCTTGATGGCACCTGAACGCTTCATTACCTTCCGGTGGCAACCCCCTCAGGCACCAGTCGCCGCACCTGCACCCGTGCCCGGTGCCAGTCGTCGCGGCGCAGCAGAAACGGATTGGTACATGGCCGACCAGAATGTGCCACCACGGCGACCGCGGGACGATCGCGGATGGGACGGGCGTCAGTACCCCGCCGCCGACGCCTACGCCGCCACCCCGTACGACCACGAGGCGCGCAGCCCGCACCCCGCCGACCCTCGGGGGCAGTACGCGCACGCCGGGCAGCCGGCCGCGCGCGGGCCGCAGTGGGTCGGCCCGGACGGCTTCGCGCGGCAGGCGGGCGCGCCGTCGGCCGTCCCCGGACTGCCCAACCTGGACGACGACGAGCCGGGCCGCAAGGTCGGCCGCCGCAAGGCCCTCGCGGCCCTCGGCGGCACCGCGGCCGTGGTCGCCGGTGGTGCCGCCCTGGCGATGACCCCGCAGATCCGCAGCCTCTTCGGCGACGAGGCGGTGGCCGGCGACGCCACCGGCACCACGGTCACCGACGGCACCCCGGCCCGCCCGAGCGGCCAGCAGCCGAGCACGGTGCGCACCTACACCGAGCAGAACGAGAGCTACATGGGCTCCCGGGCCGGCGAGGCCCTCAAGAAGAACGCCCCGGCCGGCGGCCGGACCTTCTCCGGACCGGCCGCCGCCGCCGCGGAGACCAAGGTGACCGTCAAGACGGTGCTCGCCAAGGACCCGGTCCTGCACCTGGCCCGGCGGGCCACCTTCGGCGCCACCCCGCAGGTCGTCGCCGACATCAAGGAGCGGGGCATCGACGGCTGGCTGCGCTGGCAGCTCGACCCCGACAAGATCGCCCCGACGAGGGCCGAGCTGAAGCTCGCCGACCTGCCGACGCTGAAGCTGGGCACCGCGCAGCTGCGCGAGCAGCGCGACCAACTCAACGAGCGGGGCGCGCAGCCGGAGAAGGAGATGGTGGACGCCACCATCGCCCGGCAGATCTGGTCGAAGCGGCAGCTGTTCGAGGTCATGGTCGACTTCTGGAACGACTTCCTGCACGTCGCCGCCGACTTCGACGGGGGCGAGGTGTACCGCGCGTCCTTCGACCGGGACGTCGTCCGGGCGCACGCCCTCGGCAGCTACCCCGAGATGCTGCTCGCCGCGAACCGGCACCCCGCGCTGCTGCTCTACCTCAACCAGAACGACTCCCGCGCCGACGCGGTCAACGAGAACCTGGCCCGGGAGAACCTGGAGCTGTACTCGGTCGGCGTCGACGGCGGCTACACCGAGAAGGACGTCCGGCAGGCGGCCCTGCTCCAGACCGGCCGGGGCGTCAACGACGGGAAGTACGTGTTCCGCCCCGAGCGGCACTACGTCGGCAAGGTGAAGGTCCTCGGGTTCACCCACCCGAACAACTCGAAGGACCCGAAGAAGGCCGAGGCGGCCATCGACGCGTACATCACCTACATCGCGCTGCACCCGTCCACCGCCAGGTACGTGGCGCAGAGCCTGGCCACCCGGTTCGTCTCGGACACCCCGCCGAAGTCCCTCGTGGAACGGCTGGCCAAGTCGTACAGCCTGAACAAGGGCATGATCAAGCCGGTGCTGATGACGCTGTTCAGCTCCTCGGAGTTCTGGGCGGCGGTGGGCCAGAAGGTGCGCCGGCCGATGGAGTACCTGGTCGCCACGTACCGGGCCCTGGGGGTGTCCCCGGAGGCGTCGCCGAAGCACGACAACGGCGACAACAAGCGCACCCCGTACGCCCGGGGGCTGCGGCAGATCCACGACAGGATGCGCGAGCTGGGCCAGTACCCGATGGGCCAGCCCACCCCCGACGGCTACCCGGACGTCTACGTGGCCTGGACCTCGGCCGGCACCATGGTGCACGGCTGGAACGAGGCGGGCGAGCTGCTCGCCGGCCGACGCACCGTCTTCACCTACACCCCGCCCGAGAAGCTGGTGGCCCGGCCCCCGGCCACCGCCGGGGCGTACGTGGACGCGCTGGCCCTGCGCCTGGTGGGTCAGAAGCTGAGCGCCAGGGAGCGGTCCCTGATCCTCGGCGTGGCCGGCGTGTCGGCCGGCGACAAGGTCGACGCCACGTTCGACGGGGCCGTCACCGCCGTAGCGCGGGCGATCCTCGCTTCCCCCCAGCACCACCTCCGGTGAGGCACCCGATGGAGAAGACTGTGCACACGTTCCCCCTGCACCCCGAATGCCCCGACCTGCGGCGGCTGGCCGACGACCCGGCCGAGGCGCTGCTGCGGGCGGAGGCCGACATCGTCGCCGCCGAGAACGCCGCCGAGGCCGACCGCTACCGGCGGCTGGAGGACCTGGAGGAGGCCCAGCAGGACGGTCGCGGCGTCACCCGGCGGACGTTCGTGGCCGGCGCCGCCGCGACCGCCACCGCCCTCGCGACCGCCCAGTTCGTCACCACCTCGGCCTCGTTCGCGGCCACCAAGACCGGCACCCTGATCCACGTCTTCCTCTACGGCGGGCTGGACGGGCTGAGCCTGGTCGCCCCGGCGGACGACCCGGTGCTCGCCAAGGCCCGCCCCGACCTGCTGCTCGGCGACGACTCCCTGGCGGTGGGCCGCGGCTTCAAGCTGAACAGCGCGTTCAAGCCGCTGGAGCCGTGGCTGAAGAGCGGCAACCTCGGCTTCGTCCCGGGGGTCTCCGACGAGCGGCTGTCCCGCAGCCACTTCCAGGCCGCGGACGCCTGCAACCTCGGCGGCCTGCCCAGCGAGACCGGCGGCCGGGGCTGGCTGGACAGCCTGGTCGACGCGCTCGGCACGGGCACCGCGTTCCGCAGCGTCGGCATCGGCAGCACGCTGCCCCGGTCGCTGGTCGGCAACAACGGCGCGCTCTCCCTCAACAGCGTCGGCTCGCTGCGGCTCAACGGCGACGACCGGTACCGGGCCGCGACCGAGAAGGCGATCAAGGGGCTCTTCACCGGGATCAACCACCCGGTGCAGGAGGCCGTGCAGGACGGCCTGGGCGCGCTGGCCACCGCGCAGCGCCTCGCCGCGAAGCCGTACCAGCCGGCCGAGGGCGTCGAGTACAAGGGCGTCGGCTACGCGTTCCAGCAGCTCGCCCAGCTCATCAAGGGCGGGGCGAACGTCCGGGTCGCCACCGTCGGGATGGGCGGCTACGACACCCACGAGAACCAGGGCACCCGCGACGGCGGTCAGCTGCACCGGCGGCTCAACGAGCTGGCCGGGGCCATGGCGGCGTTCTTCACCGACCTGGGGGAGAAGTCCGCCGACGTGACCATCATGGTCTCCAGCGAGTTCGGCCGACGGGTCGCCTCCAACGGCGGCGGCACCGACCACGGCCACGGCGGGGTGGTCACCCTGCTCTCCGGCCGCAAGCTCGCCGGCTCGCTGCTGGGCACCTGGAACGGACTGGACGACCTGGACTCCGGCGACGTGCCCGAGTACAACAACATGTTCAACGTCTACGGAGCCGTCGCGCAGGGCCGCTTCGGGCTCACCAACGCGGAAGTGGACAAGATCTTCCCCCGGCAGAAGTACCGCCCGATGAAGCTGTACGCGTGACGTACCCGCGCACCCACGCCGCCGGCCGCCGCGCCGGGACGACCCCGTCCCGGCGCGGCGGCCGGCCGGCTGCGGACGTACGCCCCCTGGTGCCGCCGCGACGCGGACCCGGCGGCCGGCGGCTGCTGGCCGCGCTGCTCGTCGTCGGCCTGCTCGCCAGCGTGCTGCCCTGGTGGCTGGACACCCCGGCCGGATCGCTGCGGTCGACGGCCGCCACGCTCACCGCCGCCGGCCGGATCACCGGGCTGGTCGCCGGCTACCTGCTGCTCGTGCAGGTGCTGATGATGAGCCGCCTGCCGATCCTGGAGCGGTGGGCCGGCGGCGAGCGGATCGCCCGCTGGCACCGCGACGTCGGGGCCACCCTGCTGGTCGCCGTGCTCGCGCACGCGTCGCTGATCCTGGTCGGCTACGCCGACCTGGAGGACAACCCGGTGCTCACCGAGGCCGGCGTGCTGCTGCGCGACTACGAGGACATGGTCTCCGCGTTCGCCGCCGCCGGCATCCTGGTGCTGGTCGGCCTCACCAGCATCCGGGCGATCCGCACCGCGCTGCCCTACGAGCTGTGGCACGCCCTGCACCTGTCGAGCTACGCGGTGCTGCTGCTCGGCTTCGCCCACCAGTTCAGCAACGGCGCGCAGCTGTTCCGGCCCGGCCCGGTGCGCACCGGTTGGATCGCGATGTACGCGCTGGTGCTCGCCGCCCTGCTCTGGGGTCGGGTGATCGCGCCGCTGGCGTTCAACCTGCGGCACCGGCTGCGGGTCGCCGACGTGGTGGCGGAGAGCCCGGACACGATCTCGATCTACCTGACCGGGGACCGGCTGGAGCGGCTGGAACTGCTGGGCGGGCAGTTCTTCCGCTGGCGCTTCCTCGCCCGGGGCTGCTGGTGGCAGGCGCACCCGTTCTCGGTCTCCGCCGCCGCCAACGGCCGCTGGCTGCGGCTCACCGTCAAGGTGGTCGGCGCGCACACCGCCGACCTGCGCGACCTCGCACCGGGCACCAGGGTCTGGGCGGAGGGGCCGTCGGGCACCTTCACCGCCGCCCACCGCACCCGCGAACGGGCCCTGCTGATCGCCGGCGGCAGCGGGATCACCCCGATCCGGGCGATGCTGGAGGAACTGCCGCCCGGCGCCGCGCTGATCTACCGCGCCCGCACCCCGGGCGACGTGCTGCTGCACCGCGAGCTGGACTGGCTCGCCGAGGCCCGGGACACCGCGATCTGGTACGTCGTCGGCTCCCGCCACGATCCCGGCCCCCGCCAGGTGATGAGCCCGGACGGGCTGCGCCGGCTGGTGCCCGACCTCGCCCGGCGCGACGTCTACCTCTGCGGGCCGCCCGGCCTGGTCGAGCAGTCGCTGCGGGTGCTCCGCGAGGCCGGCGTGCCCCGCCGGCAGATCCACCTGGCCACGTTCGAGCTGTAGGAGGGCTTCCATGCGTCGCGCCCTGCTCGCGATCACCGGCCTGGCGGCCGGCACCACCGCCATGGTGGTGCTGAAGGGCTCGCCGGGCACCAGCCCGGTCGCCCAGGACCTGCCGGCGGCGCCTCCGCCGGTGGTCCCCGCGCCGGCCGGCCCGACCCCGGACGGCGGGAAGGTCTCCGCCCCGCCGTCGCCGGCCCGCACCAGCGCGTCCCCCCGGCCCGGTCGCACCGTCACCCGGGCGCCGGCGAGCCGGCCCAGCGCCACCACCCGCGCGCCCTCCGCGCCGCGCACCACCACCAAGCCGCCGCCCGCGCCGACCACCCGCACCGTCACCGGGCCGGTGGTGGAGAACGAGTACGGCAACGTGCAGGTGCAGATCACCCTCTCCGGGACGCGGATCGTCGACGTGGTGGCCCTGGAGCTGCCCGAGGAGACCGCCCAGTCCGACCAGCGCAGCGAGCAGGTCGACGGCCGCTACAGCGGCAGTTCCGGGCTGGTGGTGCAGCGGCAGAGCGCCGACGTGGACACCGTCTCCGGGGCGACCGCCACCAGCACCTCGTACAAGAGGTCGTTGCAGGCAGCGATCGACCGGGCGAACTGACGTGCCGGTGTCGGCGGCGGGGCGGCGCGGGCCGGGCGGGGGTCCGCCGGCGACCAGGCCGGGGCTGCGCCGCGTGGAGCAGGTCATGGGCACCGCGATCAGCCTCGACCTCGCCGACGACCTGCCCGCCGCCGAGCTGGACGCGCTGGCCGGGGAGGTGTTCGCCTGGCTGCGCGAGGTGGACGCCCGGTTCAGCACGTACCGGCCCGACAGCGAGGTGTGCCGCGTCGACCGGGGCGAGCTGCCGCTCTCCGGGGCCGGCGCCGACCTGCGGGCCGTGCTGGCGTGCTGCGCCGACCTGTGGAAGGCCACCGACGGATTCTTCGACGCGTACGCCACCGGGCGGCTCGACCCGTCCGGCTACGTCAAGGGCTGGGCGGTGCAGGTCGCCTCGGACCGGCTGCTCGCGGCCGGGGCGGCGAACCACTGCCTGAACGCCGGCGGCGACGTGCGGGTACGCGGCCACTCCCCGACCGGGCAACCGTGGCGGATCGGCGTCCGCCACCCGTGGGACGCGATGTCCACCTGCCTCGTGCTCACCGGCACCGACCTGGCCGTGGCCACGTCCGGCGTCTACGAGCGCGGCCACCACGTGCGCGATCCGCGCCGGGGCGTGCCGGCCCGGGGGCTGCGTTCGGTCACCGTGGTCGGGCCGGACCTGGGGCTGGCCGACGCGTACGCCACCGCGGCCGTCGCGATGGGCCCGGCCGGCGTCGGCTGGCTGGACGGCCTGCCCGGGCACCTGCACGCGGTCGTCACCGACGACGCCCGCCTCCTGCACTCCACCGCCCTGCCCCTGGCCGGCTGAGCGTCAGCGGAAGGGGCGGGTGGTGGCGGGGCGGGAGCCGGGAGGGCGGGGGCGGCCCGGGCGGGAGCCGACGGGACGGGTCACCGGCCAGCGGCGGCGCGGCCGGTGCCGGGGCGGCGGCTCCGCGCCGTCCGGCTGGCGCGCGGTGTCGTCGGTGGACATGTAACCCCCGCTCCCGGCGCGGGTGCGCCGTCGCCGTGCTCAACGAGCGCCGGCCCTCCGGCGTCGCTGTCGAGCCGGCGTCACATGCCCCGGCGCGGCAGCGGCAGGTGACCGGGGAGCAGGTCGGAGGTGACCGTGACCCCGGTGGCCCGCAGGGCCTCGATCAGCGCGTTCTGCACCAGATAGGAGTCGGGTAGTTGCCAGCGGGCCTGTTCGGGCGCGACCGCCCACCGGACGGGGCCCTCCGGCAGCCGGGTCGGCGGGGCCGGGATCCAGGAGCCGGGGCCGTGCCGGACCACGTGGAAACAGTGGTCCAGCTCGGGGCGGAGCGGGTCGCCGGGGCGGACCAGGAACATCCAGCGGCCGGTCGGGGTCACCAGCACCGGCCCGCGTACGCCGACGCCGGCCGGGTGCGTCCGGACCGCGTCCAGCACGTGCCGGCCGAGGTGCGTGGGGACCTCCAGCACGTCGAACGCCCGCCCGGTGGGCAGCAGCACCCCGTGCGGCCGGGTGCGCCACCAGGTCGCGACCCGGGCCGGGTCGGCGCTCGCCGCGTGCTCCCAGTTCTCCAGGGCGGGGTGGCAGCCGACCGTCGGGCAGCCGGCCCGCCCGCAGACGAAGCGGCTGCGGGCGAGGCAGGCGCCGGGGGTGACGTCCCAGCCGTGCAGGGCGTACCGTACGGCCACCCGGCGCAGCCGCACCCGTTCCAACGGGGACAGTTGAACGACGCGCGGCGCGACATTCCCCCACATGTGCCATCTCCCCTCGCCGGACCCCGGCCGGGGCCCAGGTCGCATGTCGAGCACCGTCACTGCCGTAACCCGCGATCGTTGAGCTGACGAACGGCTGATGCAACTTGCACGAAAACTACGAGAACTGGCTGTACGGCTGACGCACACGCTGTGCGACCAGCGAAAACCTGAAGACGTACGGATCGATCGCCGTATCCGGCAGGACCGGCCGGCACGCCCGCTCGAGCAGGCACAGGGGAAGGAACGGGTGGATGGACGAGTTACCCATCGGGCGGCGGGTGGCCTACTGGCGGGGGCGGCGCAAGATGTCGCAGCAGGTCTTCGCGGACCGGCTGGGCAAGTCGAAGAGCTGGGTCGACAAGGTCGAGCGCGGGGTGCGCCGGCTGGACAAGTTCTCCGTCCTCTACGAGATCGCCGACATCCTCCAGGTCGACGTGCAGCTGCTGCTCGGCAAGGACCCGGAGCGGCGTACGGACGCGCTGAACTGCATCGACCAGGTGGAGGTGCAGGAGATCCGGGCGGCCCTGGAGCGGTACGACTCGATGAGCGCGTACTTCGACGCCGCGCCGTGCCCGCCGCCCCTGGCCGACATGCGCAAGGCCGTCAACCACGCCTGGCTCACCTACCAGTACGGCCGCTACGGGATGCTCACCCGGGCGCTGCCGAAGCTGCTGCGCGACGCCCAGGCCGCCGACGCCGGCCACGGCGGCGACCAGGCGGTCGAGGCTGCCCACCTGCTCGGGCAGGTCTACCAGATCGCCTCGTCGGTGCTGCGCAAGCTGGGCGAGTGCGACCTGGCCTGGCTGGCCGCCGACCGCTCGATGGCGGTGGCCCAGCGCGCCAACGACCCGCTGCTGGCCGGCATCGCCACCACCCGGGTCTGCAACGCGCTGGTGGCGATGGGCCGGCCCCGCCCCGCCCTCGAACTCAACGTCACCATCGCCAACCGGCTCGCCCCGAGCGGCGGCACCGAGGCGTCCCCGGCCCTGCTGTCGGTCTACGGGATGCTGCTGCTCCAGGGCGCGATGGCCGCCGCCCGGATCGGCGACTCCGCCACGGTCGACGACCTGATCAACGGCGCGTACGAGGCGGCCATCCTGCTGGGCGGCGACCACAACCACTACTGGACCTCGTTCGGGCCGACCAACGTGGAGCTGCACCGGGCGGCGGCGGCGGTCGAGCTGGGCGACGGGGGCCGGGCGGTGGAGGTGCACCGGCAGCGCATCCAGGAGCCGTCGTTCAACGCGTTGCTGCCCGAGCGCCGGGCCCACCACCTGCTCGACATCGCCCGGGGCTTCGCTCACGTGGGCGACGTGGCCAACGCCGGCGAGATGCTGCTGCGCGGCGACCGCCTCGCTCCGTCGGAGATCCGCTGCCGGCCGATCGCCCACGAGGTGATGTCGGACATCCTGCGTCGCACACGTGGTGCGCCGCCTTCTCCGATTGCGGAGTTGGCTGAGCACATGGGAGTTGGGGTATGAGCGCGGAGTCGGCCTGATGACCGGCCCGCGCCCGAGCAGCGAGCGCCGCGAGGTGCTCTACGTCATCGCCTGCGGTTCGCCGCTGGCCCGCGACGTCGGCCGGCTCGTCGAGCTGGCCCAGCAGGACGGCTGGGACGTCTGCGTGGTCACCACGCCGGACGGCGCCAAGTTCGTCGACCGGGCCGCGCTGGCCCGGCAGACCGGCCATCCGGTCCGCACCCACTACAAGAATCCGGGCGACCTCGACGTGCTGCCGCAGGCCGACGCGATGATCGTCTGTCCGGCGACGGTCAACACCGTCAACAAGTGGGCGGCCGGGATCACCGACACACTGGCCCTCGGGCTGCTGGTGGAGGCGCAGGGCCTGGGCGTGCCGATGGTGGCGGTGCCGTACACGAACGCGGCGATGGCGGCCCACCCGGCCTTCCGGGCCGGCATCGCCCGGCTCGCGGAGTGGGGGGTCACGGTTCTCTTCGGCGACCACGTCTTCCCGTTGCACCCGCCCGGCACCGGCGAGCGGCACGTGCACACCTTCCCGTGGGCCCTGGGCCTGGCCGCCGTACGGGACCGGCTCTGCCCCGTCGCCTGAGGCGCGCCGGAGGGTCCCCGGCCGGCGTACGACGTCGGCCCGGGACCCTCCGGCGCACCGGGACCACGGCGGGACACGCCGTCGTCCCGGTGGGCGACACCCCCGGCCACGGCCCGCGCCGGTAAGCTGGCCCGCCGTGAGCACCAACGCAGTCCCGCCGACCGTCGCCGACGTGGTCGCCGAGCTGGAGCGGCGCTATCCGCCGGCCTGGGCCGAGGACTGGGACCGCGTCGGGCTGGTGCTCGGCGAGCCGTGCGCCCCGGTGCGCCGGATCCTCTGCGTGGTCGACGTGGTGCCGGAGACGGTGGCCGAGGCGCTCGATGCCGGCGTCGACATGATCGTGGCCCACCATCCGCTGCTGCTGCGCGGCGTCTCCTCGGTGGCCCCCACGACCTTCAAGGGCCGGATCGTGCACCGGCTCATCAGAGCCGACGTGGCGCTCTACGTCGCGCACACCAACGCCGACGTGGCCGCCCCGGGGGTCTCCGACGCCCTCGCCGCCCGGTTCGGGCTGACCGGGCTGCGCCCGCTGCACCGGCCCGCACCCGGCTCGTCCGCGCACGGCGACGGCCGGGGGATCGGCCGGATCGGCGAGCTGCCGGAGCCGATGACGCTGGCGGAGCTGACCCGGCACGCCGCCGCCGTGCTGCCCCCCACCGCCTGGGGAGTTCGCGCCGCCGGGGATCCCGGGCGTATGGTTCGTACCCTCGCGGTCAGCGGCGGCGCGGGGGACGGCTTCCTCGCCGACGCGACCGCGGCCGGGGTGGACGCGTTCCTCACCGCCGACCTGCGCCACCACCCGGCCGGCGAGCACCTGGCCGCCGACGGTCCGGCCCTGCTCGACGCCGCCCACTGGGCGACGGAACGACCGTGGCTGGACGACCTGGCCGTCCTCCTGCGGGAGGCGACGGGTGTCGAGACGCTGGTGTCCGACCTGGCCACCGACCCGTGGACCGTACACGCCGCCCCACCCGCGGTGGACGACAAGGAGCCCCGACCGTGAAGGCTGACCCCCAGGTCCAGCGCCGCCTGCTCGACCTCCAGGCGATCGACACCGCCCTCGCCCAGCTCGCCCACCGGCGCCGTTCGCTGCCCGAGCGGGCCGAGCTGGACGCGCTGGCCCGGGAGCTGTCCGCGCTGGAGGACGAGCGGGTCCGCGCCCAGGTGGCGGTCGACGACCTGGACCGGGACATCGCCCGCATGGAGAAGGACGTCGACCAGGTGCGGGCCCGCAAGTCCAAGAACGAGGCCCGGCTCGCCGCCGGCACCGGCCCGGCCCGGGAGCTGGAGGCCCTCCAGCACGAGCTGGTCTCGCTCAACCGCCGCCAGGGCGACCTGGAGGACGCCGAGCTGGAGCTGATGGAGCAGCGGGAGACGGCCCAGGGCGTGCTGGACGGCGTCGAGAAGCGGCTCGCGGAGGTGCGGGAGAAGCGCGACGCCGCCGAGCGGCGCCGCGACGAGAGCCTGGCCGAGATCGCCAAGGAGGAGGAGTTCAAGCGCGGCGCCCGCCAGCCGCTGGCGGGCGACCTCCCCGCCGACCTGGTGCAGCTGTACGACAAGATCCGCGAGGACACCGGGCTCGGCGCGGCGCTGCTGACCGCCGGCCGGTGCGGCGGCTGCCGCCTGGAGCTCTCCGGCGCCGACGTGGCCCGCATCCGCAAGGCGGCCCCGGACGAGGTCGTCCGCTGCGAGGACTGCCGGCGGATCATGGTCCGCACCAACGAGTCCGGCCTGTAGCCCGTGGCGCCGCGCGTGGTCGTCGTCGAGGCCGACGGCGGATCCCGGGGCAACCCCGGTCCGGCCGGCTACGGCGCGGTGGTCCGCGACGCGGACACCGGTGAGGTGCTGGCCGAGCGGAGCGAGTCGATCGGCGTCGCCACCAACAACGTCGCCGAGTACCGGGGGCTGATCGCCGGGCTGGAGGCCGCCGCCGAGCTGGGCGCCGCCGAGGTCGAGGCCAGGATGGACTCGAAGCTCGTGGTCGAGCAGATGTGCGGCCGCTGGCAGATCAAGCACCCCGGGCTGCGCCCGCTCGCCGCGCAGGCCGCCGGGCTGGTGAACCGCTTCGCCGCCGTACGGTTCCACTGGATCCCCCGGGAGCGCAACCGGCACGCCGACGCCCTCGCGAACGCCGCCATGGACGCCGCCGCCGGCAAGGCGCCGGCCCGGGCCGCCGTCGCGCCGCCGCGCGTCGTGGAGCCGCCGCGCGAGGTCGCCGGCCCCGACTCGCCGGCCCGCGCGAGGGCCCGCGAGGTGGCCGCCCGCGCCGCGTCGGCGACCACCACCGGCACCGACCCGGCCACCGCGCCCGCCTCCTGGGAGCCGCGGCCGAGCTTCACCGCCACCCGGCTCATCCTGGTCCGGCACGGCGAGACGGCCTTCACCGAGCAGCGCCGCTACTCCGGCCGCGGCGACGTGCCGCTGTCCGAGCGCGGCCGGGCCCAGGCCCGGGCCACGGCCGCCCGGGTGGCCGGGCTGGCCCCGACGGTCGCGGCCGTGGTCAGCTCCCCCCTGTCCCGGTGTACGGCGACCGCCGAGGCGATCGCCGGGGCGCTCGGCGGCGTGCCGGTGCGCCGCGAGGACGACCTGATCGAGTGCGACTTCGGGGCCTGGGAGGGGCGCACCTTCGCCGAGGTACGCCAGGAGTGGCCGGGCGAGATGGACGCCTGGCTCGCCTCGACCCGGGTGGCCCCGCCGGGCGGCGAGTCGTTCGTCGACGTCGCCGAGCGCTGCCGTCGCGCGGTCGACGGGCTGTGCCGGGCGTACCCGGGGGAGACCGTGGTGGTGGTCTCGCACGTCTCGCCGATCAAGCTGGTGCTGCGCGACGCCCTCGCGGCCGGTGACGGCTTCCTGCACCGGCTGTTCCTGGACGCGGCCGGCATCTCGGTGCTCGACACGTGGCCCGACGGCGGCGTCGCCGTCCGTACGGTCAACGACACCGCGCACCTCGCCGCGATCTGAGCCGGCCGTCCGGCCGCCCGGGGTCGCCGTTCGGCGCACGCCGTCCGCCGTTCGGCGCAGCAACTTCCTCCCGTCGAACGTGACCCGGCTCACAGGGTCGTAGCCTCCGGCCGTCATCAGTGCCGATCTACGACACGCGGAGGTTTGTCGCAATGGCCGCACCCGAACCGGAGGCGCCGACAGCGGCGCGCTCCAGGGCGAAGGACCACAGCCCCTGGAACTGGTTGCTCTTCATCCCCATCGTGGTGCCCCTGATCCCGGTCCTCTTCAACGCCGACTCGCCCCGGTTCCTCGGCTTCCCGCGCTTCTACTGGCTCCAGCTCGGCTACATCCTGCTCGGGGTGGCCACCACCACGCTGGTGTACCAGATGACGAAGAAGCGGGCCGGCGGGCCGTCGGACGGGCCGGCCGGCACGGATGCGGGTGGTCGCTGATGTGGCGCGACCACCTCACCGAGATCATCGTCTTCTCGGTGCTCTTCCTGCTGGTCAGCGGGATGGGATTCGTGGCGGCCCGGTGGCGGGCCCCGAAGGACATGGCCCACCTCGACGAGTGGGGGCTGGGCGGGCGCAACTTCGGCGGCTGGATCACCTGGTTCCTGGTCGGCGGTGACCTGTACACCGCGTACACCTTCGTGGCGGTGCCGGCGCTGATGTTCGGTGCCGGCGCGGCCGGCTTCTTCGCCGTCCCGTACACCATCGTCATCTACCCGCTGGTGTTCCTGGTGCTGTGCCGGCTCTGGTCGGTCTCGCACCGGCACGGCTTCGTCACCCCCGCGGACTTCGTCCGCAAGCGGTTCGACTCGCCGGTGCTGGCGCTGCTGATCGCGATCACCGGCATCGTGGCGACGATGCCGTACATCGCGCTGCAACTGGTCGGCATCGAGGCGGTGCTGAAGACCATGGGGGTCACCGGCGAGAGCGCGCTGGCCCGGCACCTGCCGATCATCGTCGCGTTCGCGATCCTGGCCGCGTACACGTACCAGTCGGGGCTGCGCGCGCCGGCGCTGATCGCGTTCGTCAAGGACACGCTGATCTACATCGTGATCCTGGTGGCGGTGCTGTACCTGCCGTACAAGCTCGGTGGCTGGGGCGAGATCTTCGACGCCGCGGACGCGAAGTTCGACGCGTCGCCGAGCCCCAACGACGGGGTGCTGCTCAACGCCAACAACCAGCTCCAGTACGTCACGCTGGCGTTCGGCTCGGCGCTGGCGCTGTTCCTCTACCCGCACAGCATCACCGGCGTGCTGGCCAGCCGGAACCGCGACGTGATCAAGCGGAACATGTCGGCGCTGCCCGCGTACAGCCTGCTGCTCGGCCTGATCGCGCTGCTCGGCTTCATGGCCATCGCGGCCGGGGTGAAGCCGCTGCCCGGGTCGAAGGAGGGCACCGTGGACAGCAACACGGTGGTGCCGGTCCTGTTCGACCAGCAGTTCCCCGACTGGTTCGCCGGCGTCGCGTACGCGGCCATCGGCATCGGCGCGCTGGTGCCGGCGGCGATCATGTCGATCGCGGCGGCGAACCTGTTCACCCGCAACATCTACAAGGAGTACCTGAAGCGGGACGCCAGCCCCGCGCAGGAGGCGAACGTCTCCAAGATCACCTCGCTGGTGGTCAAGGTCGGCGCGGTGGCGTGCATCGTCTTCCTCGACCCGCAGTTCTCCATCGACCTCCAGCTCATCGGCGGCGTGATCATCCTCCAGACGCTGCCGGCGGTGGCGCTCGGCCTCTACACCCGCTGGTTCCACCGGGGGGCGCTGATCGGCGGCTGGATCGCGGGCATGGGGCTGGGCATGTCGATGCTCTACCAGATCCCGAACGCCGCGACCGGCCGCAAGCACTTCGGCGGCTCGGCGTTCCCGCTGGCCGACTTCGGCTTCGACACCCCGAAGACGATCTACGTCGGGATCGTGGCCGTGCTGGTCAACCTGGCGGTCGCGGCGCTGCTCACGGTGGTGCTGCGGGCGGCGAAGGTGCGCGACGGCGGCGACGGCACCACGTCGGACGACTACTTCGCCGACGAGGGCGACCCGCGCGTCGTGCCCGGCCCGCGCCGCGACGCCGACGCGGCCCCGGAACCGGTCGCCTGAGCGGCTCCCGGACCGCGTCGCCCCCGGCCCCTGCCGCCGGGGGCGACGCGGCGGGGTGGACGCCCTTCGTACGCTGACCACCATGACGAGACGCGCGCTGGTGGCCGTCCTCGGCGGTTCCGCCGCGCTGCTGCTGGTGGTCGTCGGGTGCGTGGGGGCCGCGATCCTGACCGTCAGCGACCACCCGGACGAGACGCCCGAGTGCCGGGAGTCGGTGCGCGCCGAGGAGGCGAAGGTGCGCACCGACCGGTGGGATCCGCCCCAGGAGCTGCCGGGCCTCGGCGACTACCCGGAGATCCACTGGCAGTTGCGCGCGTCGGGCGATGCGTGCAGCCGCGCGCCGGGCCCGACGGACTGGGCCTACCAGGGCGTGGTGCGGCTGCGTCCGGAGGACGCGCGGACGCTGGCGCAGCGGTACGGCTTCGTGCCGTACGCGCCCGCCGAGCCGGATCAGGCGCCCCTCACCGGCCCGGCGGACGCGTGGCCCGCTCTCGCGCCGTTCCTGCCGACCGCGCCCCGCTGGCTGCACAGCCGGACGTACGACGAGGCGACCCCGTCCACGCGGTGGCGGGCCGCCTTCCTGGACATCGAGCACCGGACGCTCTTCTTCACGCTCCACGACCACTAGGCCGTATTCCAGAGGCGGGTGGCCACTCGTTGATCGCTGCGGCGTGCCTTGATACCTCGGCGCCGCAGGTACTCACGGTTGGTCCGCGAGCTGTCGGCCATGTCCGCCAGGACCGGATCCGGACGGGTACGCGGACTGCCACCGTCGGGCCTGGGCACCCGGATATTCCACACCCCGTCGCTACGCCGGCTCGACGGGCAGCCAGAGCTCGCGGGTCGCGGTGCTGAGGTCGTCCGTCGGCTCGGGCACCGCGACGATCTCCGGGCCCGGCCGCAGCCGCCACGGGTTGAAGGGAAACCACTCGGCTGCGGCCGCGGCCCAGATCTCCTGCAGGGTCTGCGGCTGCGGCCCCACGGCCCGGAAGACCACCCAGCGGCCCGCCGGGACCTCGATGACCTCGAGATCGCCCCGGACCGGCGTGCCCGGGGACACGGCGACCCCGTGCAGGTAGGTCAGCTCGCTGCCTTCGTCGTAGTCCGCGTCGAGGTCATCGAAGACCGCGAGCAGGCCGCCCGGCTCAGTGTCGCCGAGTGCCTTCAAGCGCAGGTGCTCCTCTGCCGGCAGCGCGGCGATGTGCTGCTGGATGTGCGGGTTGATGCCTCGGTGGATCAGTGGAACCCGGGCAGCGTGCCCCACGAGCCGGAACGCGGGACGGTCGACGATGCGGGTTTCCATGCGTTCGCTCCCTTCGGCAGTTGGGCGGAACCTGACGCTGTGGTGCTGTGCGACAGTGCCTCCGTATCGTGACCGGCTCTGTTGCGGCACACCCGACAGAAGCGGAGCCGAAAGTGTCGGGCGATCGGGATCGGTGCCGCCACACGATGGGGGGCATGGACGACACGACACTGGTATCCCGGTTCCTTCGCGACGGCTTCGTGAAGTTGGCGGGCGCCGTCGCACCGCGCGTGGCCGCGGACTGCGCGCGGCTGCTGTGGCGGGAGACGGGCTGCGACCCGGACGACCCCGCCACCTGGACGCAGCCCGTGCACTGGGTGCCCGGCATGGCGCAGGGGCCGTTCGCCGCCGCGCCCAATTCACCGTTCCTCCATCACGCGTACGACCTGCTCGTCGGCGCGGGACGCTGGGAGCCGCGTTACTCGCTTGGCACGTTCCCGTTGCGCTTCCCGCACCAGGACGAGCCGAACGACGCGGGCTGGCACATCGAGGGCAGCTATCTGCCGGACGGTGCGAGCTGGTACTTCACGAACGTTCGCTCCCGGGGCCGGGCGCTGCTGATGCTGTTCCTGTTCAGCGAGATCGGTGCGGAGGACGCCCCGACCCGGATCCGGGTCGGCTCACACCTCGACGTGCCGAAGGTGCTGGAGAGGTACGGGGAGGACGGGGCGAGCGGGCTGGACCTCGCGCCCGAGCTGGTGGCGGCGTCCGACCACCGGCCACTCGCCCTGGCCACCGGGTCCCCTGGCGATGTCTTCCTGTGCCATCCGTTCCTGGTGCACGCGGCGCAACCGCACCACGGGACGCGGCCGCGCTTCATGGCCCAGCCGCCGCTGATGCCGGCCGCGCCGTACGAACTGGAACGGGCCGACGGTGCGTACTCGCCCGTGGAGATCGCGATTCGCCGAGGCCTCGGGCAGGACACCCCCGATCCTGAGGTACGGGGGAGGCGGGGACAACGGTGAGGGTGCGGGTGAGTGGCCGCAATGCACGATTCCAGCAGTGGGAGGCACTGCTCCGCAATCGGACCAAGCGGCAGCGTCGCGGCGAGTTCCTCGTGCAGGGCGTGCGCCCGATCACCCTGGCCATCGAACACGGCTGGCAGGTTCGAGAGCTGCTCTACGACGCCGACGTCCAGCTCTCCGGCTGGGCACGCAAGGCCCTGGACACCGTCCGGGCCGAGAGGTTCGCCGTCTGCCGTGAACTGATGCACGAGCTGGGCGGCAAGGCGGACACGGTTCCGGAGCTGCTGGCCGTGGTCGCGCTGCCGCAGGACGACCTGTGCCGCATCCCGGCCGGGCCGACCATGCTCACCGTCGTGTTCGACCGGCCCACCAGCCCAGGCAACATCGGGACGCTCATCCGGTCCGCAGACGCCTTCGGCGCGTCCGGCGTCATCGTCACCGGCCATGCCGCCGATGTGTACGACCCGAAGGCGGTGCGGGCGAGCACCGGCTCGCTGTTCGCGCTGCCCGTGGTCCGGGCGCCCTCACACCAGGCCGTGCTGTCCTGGGTCGCCGACGTGCGCGCCGACGGCGTCGGCGTCGGCATCGTGGGTGCCGATGAGCACGGCGCACTGGATGCCGCCGAGTACGACTTCACGCAACCCACGCTGACCCTGATCGGCAACGAGACCACCGGTCTCAGCGTCGGCTGGCGTGAGGCCTGCGACCAGCTCGTCCGGGTCCCGATGTCCGGGGCCGCCAGCTCCCTGAACGCGGCGGCCGCCGCGACCGTCGTGCTCTACGAATCGGCACGCCAGCGCAGCGCGCGCCAGAGCAGGTAGAGCCCGATCGACGTGCCGAAGACCACGATCAGCACCTTGAGCACCACCGACGGCAGCCGGCGCACCAGCCGCGCGCCGGCGTACCCGCCGACCAGCGTCGCCGGCGCGACCACCGCGACGGCCGCCCAGTTCACCGGCCCCAACAGCGCGAACACCACGAGCGTGGTCAACCCGACCAGGGCGGAGAGCAGGTTCTTGATCGCGCTCACCCGGGCCAGCGTCGCGTCCAGCACCAGGGCCAGGCCCGCGACCAGCATCACCCCGAGCGCCGCGCCGAAGTAGCCGCCGTACACCGCGCCGACCGCGACCATGGCCTGCACGGTGACCGTACGGCGGTGCGGCGCCAGGTCACGCGGATGCCCGACCAGCCGGCGCAGCGGATCCTGGAACGCCAGCACCGCCGTCGCCCCGAGCACCAGGAAGGGCACCACCAGCTCGAACGCCCGGGCCGGGGTGGCCAGCAGCAGCAGGGCGCCGGCGATCGTGCCGGCGATCGTGGTGGGCACCAGCGTGGCCAGCGTCCGCCGGGGCGGCAGATCCTGCCGGCTGCCCGCCACACTCGCCACGTACCCGGGAAAGACCGCGACCGAATTGCTCACGTTCGCCGGGACCGGCGGCAAACCCACCGCGATCATCGCCGGGAAGGTGATGAGCGAGCCCCCGCCGGCCACCGCGTTGACCGTGCCCGCGGCGAGCCCGGCGGCGAGCAGGAGCGCGGCGTCGGAGACATCCATGGTCACCAGAGGCTAGTACCCGGCCCCGGCAGGACGGGTGCCGGTCGTCCCGGGGCGGCAATAGACGCGGCCGTGGCGTCGTTAGGATGGGTGCGCGACGGACGAGTCGACCGGGCGGTCGCGTCGGCGGGCTCCGGCCCGCCGCCGAGGAACGTCCGGACTCCACAGGGCAGGGTGGTTGCTAACGGCAACCCGGGGTGACCCGCGGGACAGTGCCACAGAAAACAGACCGCCGACCCCATCGGGGACGGTAAGGGTGAAACGGTGGGGTAAGAGCCCACCAGCACCCCGGGTGACCGGGGTGGCTCGGTAAACCCCACCCGGAGCAAGGCCAAGAAAGGGTCGTCAACCAGCAGGATGACGGTCCGCGCAGACGCTTGAGGGCTGCCCGCCCGATGTCTGCGGGTAGGCCGCTCGAGCCTGCCGGCGACGGCAGGCCTAGATGGATGGCCGCCGCCGGCGCGAGCCCCTCGGGGCGCGCGCCGGTCACAGAATCCGGCGTACAGGTCGACTCGTCCGTCGCCCACCAGCTCAGAGCCGTGATCAAGGCTCTGAGCTGGTCTTTTATTTGGTGCCGTTGGTTGACCTTGGTCATCGTTGGGTGGCGTTTGACGGCCTGGCCACGGCCTGGTACGGCCTGGAGACGGCCTGAGCGAGGGATCGGTGGACCGCCCTCGTCCTGGCGCGTGCTGTCCCGTCGTGAGGCTTCCGGGGCGGCTCGGCGGGGGCTCCTGCGCGTTGCCGACAGCGGTAGACGGGGCAGGGCACGTCCTGGCGGTGGAGCTGCTACCGCGACTTGGTGACACGGTGGCAAGCCAGTCCCGGGTTTGGACTGGCGCGGCAGCCGGAAGCCCCGACCACGCGACCAGGTCGAGCCGCTGGCTTCCGTCACGGCCTCGCTGAGGCTGGTTCCTGGGTGTGGTGGGGGCGGTGCCCCGGCGGCTGTCGGTGGCTCACCGCCCCGGCGCCGTAGGCGGCCGGGGCGGCTTGCCGCCGGCCGGGCTTGCCGCCCCGCACCGCGCGGAGCGCGGTGCCTTGATCAAAGAAAGAGCATTTCGGCAATGCTGAGACTTGACCCCGGCAAACATCACGGCAGCAGGCATTTCAGCAGGTCGCAGCCTATATAGGCGTGAATCACTCCAAGCCGCCCAACTGCTGAGCAGTTTAGTCAAGGGCGCAAGCTATGCAAAAGATCACCATTCGATGATGTTGATCGATGAGTCCGCGCTATGTCATAGTGCTAGTTCTCACGCAGCGCGACGCCAGCGCCACTCAACGTGCATGGGTGCGGAGAGGTCATGCCAGCGATCGTGTTACTCGTGCTTCTTACGGGAGGATCAAAGCTAGGTGTCTCAAACAAATTATGCTGAACACGTCCGACGAGGAGTGGCGAACATTTTAGTCACGTCTCTGATCATTGCTGGAGCGTTGCTCTCTTCTGTAACTCCAGCATCGGCTGCGCTTTCAAAGGAATTCGCTATTGGCGTCTACGGTGACCAGCGAGTTCTTTCAGCCTTGGGGGCGACGGATGGCTCTCCGGTCGGTATTGCTCCTTACGTTGCCGATGGTGGTCCTGCTGTTAATACGCAACGTTGGAGGTTTGAGTTCGAGAGCACCCAACCATATACGCCACCGCGTCATCTCTACCGAATCAAGCACGTAAAAACCGGGCTTTGCCTGGGCAAAACCGGCACGGGAGGGCCACAAGCTCAGCTTAGAGCCTGCACGGCCTCCACTCTTTGGTACACGGCAAAACCCACCTACGGTGGGGGCTTCTGGCTTCGCCACAATGACAATACCCGCTGCCTGGATGGAATGTACTCGGGAACCGAGGCGGGACTTAACAGCTGCTACAACCTTCCGACAGGGGGCCGGCCCGGCGAGCATTGGATCTTGCGCACCGGGCCGTTTGAGTGCGTGGCGGAGGGAACTGTCCTCTGTGTTCGCCCCGAGCAGCCGGTTTATGGGTTGATGAGTACTTGGCATCAGCATGTCATTACTTACAGCGGTACAACCTACAGTAATATGCTGAACTCCTTGGAGTGGAGCACGCTCGATGCTCAGGGAAATAATAGTAGAGGGGAGGGTTTTAAGTTCGGTTGGGAATCAAGGTATTCCGCTGAGCCGAGGGTGGAAAGCGCCTATTGGGTAGAATATGACAGCGGGTCATATAATTACTATAGCCTTGCAAGTAAGCCTGGCGGCGCTGGAGCAGACGGCCGTCTCCACACCTATATGGTTGTGCCTGGTGAAGGCTCCCAGCTTGCGCTATATTTTGATTTCAATCCGGTCGGTAGCACTACGAAGGCCGAAAGTGCTCGAATTGGTGAAAGCAGCGGAGGGCTGTTTGCCGAGACCATCGAGGCGGCCACCTTCGCGGGGCCATTTGCGCACCGGATGCGACTTTTGGACGCCAACGATGTATGGCGGCGACCTTGGGTTACGGAGACTTCAACGCGCGAGACCTACCCCTGCGACGCACCCCGTAATGCGCCAGCTACGGGGGGCCCAAACACGCCTCCCCGGTGCTTGACGGCTTCAACTGTCGCAAAGGCAGGCTCTAGCCCTGCGGCGATCGACTACTTCGAGATTAGCAAACCTTCTACGTCGTCTCTCCAGAATCCTCTATTCATCAAGCCCTCCACCGAGGCGAGTCAAGTCTATAACGGCGTCGATCAGCGTGCGCTAGCAGCTTGCATGGCCGAAGACGCAACCCGCTGTATGAGTGAAGTCCGCGGATTGGCCGCATGCGTAAAGGCGCTCAGGGCTTGCAATGTAAATGCTGAACGATCGTCGCCGCTGAGTAGCACTGCTAGAGCCGCGATTACTGAACAGCAGGCTTTGCGCCTAGCGGATGAGGCGCTATCCCTGGTACCTGGCAGCCCTGCTACCACTGCCAAGGCGCGCACGATTTCTGCCCAGGACTTCGCGCGCGTAGCAGGATCGGCTGCCTTCGGGGAAAATAAGGAAGACGTTATCGTTGTTGCAGGAGATGGGCCTGTACAAAGCTTGCTTGGCCGCCGAGTGAAAGAATACAACGGGTACAAGTTGGCCTTCGGCTCAAGGACAGGCAAATTGCTCCACGCCTGCCTGGGCGCCGATTGTTCAGATGGCACATAGCGCTTAATTGAGTGATTTCCTGCTAAGGCGGAATCGTCGCGTCGCAACTGTTGTCACATTGATTCACTCTGCGCATTCCATGCAAGGCTAGATGAACAGAGAGGCTTATGTTTCGTAACGTGCGTTACGTGGCAGGTGTCGCCATTTTGGCCTTACTCGCCACTGCATCGCCTGCTACCGCAAATTCAAGTGAAGTGTCCAGCGGCGACATGCTGGAGTGGGCCGTCACCTCGACGCTTCCCGCCCTCACTCAGCAGTCGGACCCGCACACTGATCCCGCCTCGCCGCCTATCCGAATTCGTCCGACCGATAGCAGTGCGCACCGTGCAAGGGTTGCTGAAGACTTCAAGAGTGAGTGCATGATAAGCCTCTCAGCTCGCCGTCCTGAAGGGTGGGCTCGCAGCAGGTTCGAGCAGTGTTTTATAGGTGCTCGAACCGCGAATTTGTTGTCTCGTCAAGATGCCACTGTCGTTGCAACCATCGAAATGGAATATTCGCTCCTTGCCTTTTCGGTCGACGGTTCCCGTAAAGTCGACTATATTTTTGACTTCGATAAGTTCGAGACTAAAGGTGGCGATCCACTGCCGGTCACAACGTTGACTGTTGATTTTTTCGGTTGCGGAGGGAATATCGCATGCGCCCCCAGCCTCCCTATGCGGATGGCAACTGTTCCTGAATGGTTGGCGGGGAATCGCATGTACAGCTTCTCCGTAACGTCCCCCAACGATACCGGGGAAGGTGACTTCAAGATAGCGCGCTCGCTAATGCAAATGAATATGTCGATCCTAACTACTGCGCCGAACGTGTATCCGTGGCAAGAGGCAGCGATGGCCAGCTCGAGAGTTAGGTTCGACTCAGCGCGAGCGCCCTTAGGTAACGGGAAGTTCCATGGTGCGGTCTTTAGTGACCATCAGCCTGTAGCGGAATTTAGTGCCCATCCTGATAGCGAGCATCGGGAGGAGGCTGTCCACATCGACGATGCGCTAAAGGCGCCGCTACGTACATTCCCCAGCATAATGAACAAGTCCGTTCCGGGCGAGTTTGGCAAACCGTTGCATCGACTCATGAATGACACGCTGAAGACTAAGAACAACAACGCGTCTGTCGGTATTTGTGTCGATGTTTGGGGTTCAGGATATCCCGCCGGCGGACTTGAGTGTGACGAATATCCGTTCAAGACGACGTATGAGGGATCGGCCACATCCACCGGCGCCACAGAGCAGAACCCTGACGGCGGGAATGCCAACGCGTGGCACGGCTCGGCTCGGCCTATCAGCGGTACTCACAACTCTAAGGGGGGTACTCACTTGGGTGTCTTTTACGGGCAGAATAGGGTCTTGGATGAGAATCGTGGTACTTCCAGTCAAGGTATCCCCAGTGACCCCTTCCTCGTGAAGGTTAATTGGTAGGACCGTCTGGAGAAGTACAATAATTTCACCGTTGCGGGCGATCGCCTTGCTGGCCCTATTTGGGGTCAGCAAGGCGATCATGTATAGGAGTCGGAGCTGGTTGCTTTGTACGGGAGTTATGAGCTGACATTCCTTCCAAGTCATCAGCTATTCACTTTACGCGACATTGTGTGTGATTCTGTCCTCGAGGATGGCGATGCGGTACTAACTGCTTGCCGCGAAGTCGTCGCTGTAACCGATTCTGGCATCTACGTGAAAGCTTCACAGGATATGGTTCCTGTTAGGGTCGTAGTTAGTGTTCTTGACTCTCCGTCAGTGGGTATTTCTTGGCCGGGCTGGGAAGTGTCAGAGGTCGCCAGCCTGTATTGCCCGAGTGGGCAACTCCTGCTCTCCGACACTACCGGCTCAGGATTCGATGGTATTGACCCACCGCAGGGGCCAGGGGTTTACGGATCTGTCGTCAGATATAGGGGCCGGGCGCGAGCTGATGCGGCCCGGGTATCGATTTTGAGATCAATGGAGAATGGCGCGACCTCGTCAGAAGTGGAAGATTTGCAAAGAGAACACGCCGGCATCGAAGAGTATCGCTTCGATATTTGGTGGCGCGGTGGGCTGCCAGCAAGTTTTAGCGGCGAATCCTGAATCTTAGAACAGGGTAAACTTTATCGACAGGTTGACGCCTCTCGCCATCCCATTCGAGAGGTCGGCGCTGACCAAGGACGGTTATGTCGTGGCGGTCACCTGACGTGGCGGAGGCTGGGCGGCGGGCACTGAGTCGACTGCTGGGTCCTGGTGCCGGAGTCGACTGGCGAGGCCAGACAGCGGCGGTGTGTGGCCACGTCCACGGCGCCTGCTTGGACGCTAAGAAGGAGCGCTTGTTTTCACGCGGTGCTCACCTTGATCCGGAGACGGCTGCCGCCGTGCCGTCCTCGGTTGTGAGGCGGACGATATTTGCTCCAACCTCACACCTGCCTTTAGTGCGTACAATTCTCTGCGGGCCACGGCGTCGCCTTTCTCGTCTAGCTGATAGCCGTCCAGCCATGTCCAGCCGTCATAAGTGTGGAGGTCTGCGCGGACCTTGATGAGGCGGAAGAATATCGGCCGTACGAACTGAGGGCTTGCCGCGCGGGTCAAGTGCAGCACGTCACCGGGATTCACGTCGGTTCTTCCTATCTCGCCAGGCGCGTAGGGTCTCGCCGGCCTCTGTCAAGCGTGGGCATCCATCGACCGTGCACTGCAAGCAGACGGCGCGGTTGTGAAAGTCGACGACGTTGCCGGCCATCAGGACGAGGAACGACGGCTCTGGCTGCGGCTGCGGGATCGACATGACCTACCTCCGGTCGAGGCGCGTCGCGGCTTGCTTGGAGCGCCAGAGTCCTGCCTTGGTCATCAGGGGTGGCTCGGATGCGGGGACGGCGGCGCGAGCAGTCCATCTCTGCGGCTCCCGGCAGTACCTGGATGGGGCTGGCTCGCCGGCTACGTAGTCGACAGGTTGGTCAGGGCGTTGGAACCACTTGAACCTAGTCATGCGTCAAGGGTATGCGACTAGTGCTTGCGACGACTAGGCGTCCATCAACTTGATTCACGCCTAGTCGGCGTGTGCCTAGCGTCAGCGTTATGGGCAGGAAGCTGCGGTTGGTGGGTTCGGGGGAGATCCGGACCATGCTCGGTGGTGTCTCGCGCCAGCGCGTCTACCAGATCACCAACCGGCGCGACTTCCCTGAGCCCGTAGCGACGCTCCAGATGGGCAATGTCTGGCTTGCCGAAGACGTTGAGGCGTGGATCGCTGCCAAGCGCGGGGACCTGGACTAGCTCCAGGGTGGCCCCACCGCGACCCGGGCCGGGGTGAACTGACGACACGAGAAACGCCCCGGTGACAGTCTCCCGGGGCGCTCGTGTGCGGGGTGGTGCTACAGCTCGTCGACGGCGAAGGCGGTCACCAGTTCGGCCATGCTGTCGATGACGACATCGGCGGCGGCGAACCGCTCGCGCTTGCCGGGCTTGTTGGCGTATCCGATGGCGGCGACTCCGGCGGCGTGGGCGGCCTCGATGTCGCTGACCGAGTCACCGACCAGGACGCATTCCGCCGGCTTTGCGCCCAGCTCTCGCACGGCTGCGAGCACAGGGAACGGGTCCGGCTTCATCCGCTCGGGCGCGGCCTCGGGGCGGCCGATTACCGGGTGCACGTACGAGGTGAGGCGTCGGGCGCTCAGGTAGGCGTGGACGGAAGCGGCCGAGTTGTTGGACACCACGGCGACCCGGCGGCCGGTCTGGTGGGAGGCGACGATGACTTCCCTGCCGTACGGCGTGGGTTCGGCGGTGCGGGCCGCGGTGACCTCTTCGCGAATCATGGCCTCGTCGACCAGGCGGACGACGGCGGGGCGGCCAAGGGTGGCGGTGAAGCGGAGCACGGCGAGCGGGTCGCGTTCGGCCAAGATCTCGGGCGGCAGGGTGACGGCCTGGTCGACGAGCAGGCGGCGCAACGCATGGGCGACGGTCGACGCGGAGTGTTGGGCGAAGATGCTGCACACGGGGCCGTCGAAGTCGAGCAGGATCACGCGGGCGCGGTCGATCACCTTGGCCAGGTCGGCGGCGGTCACGACGCGTACTCGCGGGCGATGGTGCCCCACATGCTGTCGAACCAGGCGCGGGCCTGCTCGACATAGAGGGCGTCGTTGCTGGCGTCCTCGTCGCTGGGCGTGAACGGGAACAGGATCGCGTCCTTGCCCATCGCGTCGTAGATCGCCATCGGCTTGCCCTCGACAGAGACGGTGTGCTCAACCACCGGATAGAAGCCGAAGAACGCTTCCTGCTCATTGATGATGAAGAGCTTGAACAGCGGGGCGGCCCTGTGGACGCGTACCTCGGTGGTGGCGGTCTTGACCAACCCGAGGTCGGCAAGTTCCTGGACGGCGTCGGTGAGTGCGTGAATCGAGCGGTCGGTAATGCGGCGGGCTCGGGCGCGGATGCCGGGGTCGTCGGCCTGGTCCTCGGCGCGGCAGGGGATCGCCATCGGTGACGTCATGTCGGAGATCAGGACGCGGACCCGGATCGACTCCGGGGTGAGGCGCCCGATGCGGACCTTGTCCAAGGTCTCCTGGATCGCGTTGTACATCGTCTCTCCGGAGAAGCCGGCGAAGTCGATCGTGACGTTCGTGGCCTCGAAGGCTCGTTCGATGTGCGGCCGGAGTCCGACCGGGCGTTCCGTGTTGGCGCGCACGAAGGTGCCGCTGCCCTGACGGGTGACGATCAGGCGCTCATCTTGCAGCTTCCGTAGGGCGGCCTTGATCGTCTCGCGGGCGACGCTGAACCGCTCGACGAGGTCGTGTTGGGACGGCAACTTCTCGCCCGGCGCGAACTTCCCTGTCTTGATCTCTGCGCGAAGTGTGGCCGCGATCTGTTGCGACGGCGTGCGCGGGTCGTCTGGGTCAAGAGCCATGAAGGGACGGTACCGCTGACTAGCCAGGCTAGGAAAGTTTCGACACTGTCGTTGACATGACTAGCCAAGCCGGCCTACCTTTGATCCACGCCACCTGGCTAGTCAGGACAGTCAGGTGAAGTCAGGAGGTCGAGCTATGGCTCTGCGTGGCGGTACGAGATTCGCCGTGCGTTGTGAGGACGTGTTCCCGGCGGGGTGCGCGTTGGTGCCCGAGTCGCTGGGCGAGGTGGAGGACTACGACGAGAAGACGGGGCGACGCTCCCCGGCGAAGGACAAGCTGACCGGCCAGCGGGTGTGGCAGGTACGAGTCATGGACCTGGACCCCGAACTCGGGAAGCGGTCCCGGGAGACGACGGTGAAGATCTCGGCTGACTACCAGCCGGTTCCGCCGACGGGGGCGCCGTTCGAGGCGGTCGAGTTCGAGGGCATGACGGTCACGCCGTACGTGTCGAACAACGGTCGGATGGCGTACTCGCTGCGTGCGACCGCGATGCGTGCCCCGGCGGGCGTGACCGGCAAGGCGGCGGCGTAGCTGCTTCGAGTGTGGGCGGGGCTGTCTGATCTTGGCGGACGGCAGCCCCGCCCTTCTCTGTCTCTTCCCCCTGCTCTGTCGAGAGAGGTAGTGACGTGTCCAAGGGTAGGCGTCGGGCTGGCAGTGGCTGGCCCCGGTGTGGTGTGTGTCAGGTCCGATTCAATCCGGTCAGCGGTGCTGACGGCCGCTGTGGTGTCTGCGTCGGGCAGCTTGTTCTTCCGTTCCCTCCGGTCCGCGACGCGTCGGGACGGTTCGTGTCTCTGCGGGGTGCCAAGTGATCGGGCGGCCTCGCGGTGAAGTGGTGATGACCTCGGCCGGGGATCTGCTGGTGATCCGGCCCAAGCGGTTCGAGTTGCCAGTCTGGGCGGCGCTGCTCTGGCTGGTGTTGCGTTGGTCCGGGCGGGTGCTCTGGTGGTGCCTACGTCACCCGGTGACCACCGTCTCGACCGTGCTGGCGTTCTGGCTGTGCGTCGAGTTCGGCTGGTCCGGCCTGGTGGTGCCGCTCGTGCTGGCGGCGGCGTTCGCTGCGGTTTGGCGCTGGCGGGATGAGTCGTCCTGGTGGACCTGGTTGGCGGGTCCTCTGCTCGGTTCGTTCCGTCGGGTGTTCGTCTACCGGCGGGTCTGGCGTGAGGCCATGACGCTGTGCGGGCTCGCCGAGACGTACGACCACCGCAAGGTTCTGCCCGAACTACTGCGGGTCCGCTCGGATCAGGCGCTAGACGTGCTGACCGTCCGCATGGTGCGGGGGCAGACGCCGGAGCAGTTCCAGAAGGCGAGTGCACATCTGGCGTACGCCTTCGGCCGGCGGCACGCCCGGGTCTACGCGGAACGTCCCGACGAGGCGCCGACCCGGACCGGGCGGGGTTCCTGGCTGCTTCGGCTCGTCGACCGGGTGCGGTACCGGGACCGGCCGACCAGCGTCTATCTGGCGCTGGTGCGTACCGATGCGTTGCGGACGGTGGTTCCGCCGTTCCCGGTCCCGGCGGTGCCGGACTTCACCGCGTTGCCGCTGGCCCGGCGGGAAGATCTGCGTACCTGGTCGCTTCACCTGCTCGCCACTCACGTCCTGGTGGGCGGTGCCACTCGATCGGGGAAGGGCTCGGTGCTCTGGTCGCTCGTCCGGGTCCTCGGCGGCGGGATCGCCTCCGGTCTGGTGCGGCTATGGGTGATCGACCCCAAGGGCGGGATGGAGTTCGCGCTTGGTCGGCCGATGTTCGCCCGGTTCGCCTGCAAGTCGTTCGAGGCCATGGCGGACCTGCTCGACGAGGCCGTGACCGTCCTGCGTGAGCGTCAGACCCGGTTGGCCGGAACGGTCCGGGTGCACACCCCGACTGAGGCTGACCCCCTGGTCGTGGTCGTCGTCGACGAGATGGCGGCGCTGACCGCGTACCTCCAGGATGTCGACCTGCGGAAGCGCATCGCGTCCTCGTTGGGGCTGTTGCTGTCGCAGGGTGCCGGCGTCGGGGTCCTGGTCGTGGCGGCGTTGCAGGACCCGCGCAAGGAGGTGCTGCCGTTCCGGGACCTGTTCCCGACCCGCATCGCGCTCGGCCTCACTGAGGCGTCGCAAGTCGATCTGGTCCTTGGCGACGGCGCCCGCAACCGGGGCGCGCTGGCCGACCAGATGCCCCGATGGGCCAAGGGCGTCGGGTACGTGATCCTCGACGGCACCCCCGACCCGATGCGGGTCCGGTTCTCGTACGTCAGCGACGACGACATCCGCGACATGGCGCGGCAGTACCCGGCGCCGGTCGACGCAGCGGACATCTTCGCCCAGGTCGGCCGGGAAACCGCCACCGAACCGGTACGCCCTCCGCTGCCCCGCAAGCCGTCCGGGCCGCTGCTGCCTGATGCGCTACGCAACCTGCTCGACCGCGACAGCGGGGGTGATCCGCGGTGACCGCCACCCCGAACGGCCGCCGCTTCTACCGGCTCCGCACCCCCGAACCGACCACCGCCGTCTCCGTCCGGGTCGACCCCGAACGGCCCGACCCGTACCCGGTCTATCTGGCGGTCGGTGCGGGCCGGCGGCGGATGTCCCTGACCCCCGACGAGGCGTGGGCGCTGTGGCGCTGCCTCTCCGAAGCCGTCGCCGCGCTCGGCACCCCTCCCGACTACATCCGCACCGACATTCGACCGGCCCGGAGGTAACCGCCGTGACCCCCCTCATCCGCCTGACCAACCGCCTCCGGCGTCCGCTCCACATCCAGCTCGTCGGGCCGGCCGACCAGACCGCCGCCGCGCTGCGCGGGCTCGCGCACTTCATCAACCGCCGCCGCGACATGGACGGCCGGCGCATCCGGATCGACGTGACCATCCGCGAGAAGCCGAAGGGGGAGCAGCGATGAGCCAACGCACCGAATCCGCCGTACGCCTGGTGATCCTGCTCGCCATCGGCACCATGGCCGGCGCCGCCGCCTTCACCCACGTCCACGACCTTTCCGTTGCTCACGGTCAGCCGCACTGGATCGGCTGGGCGAACGCCGTAGCTGTCGAGCTGATGGCGATCTACCTCGGCCTGGAGATCCGTTCCCGTCGGCGCACCGGTCGTCCCGTCGGCCTGGTCGGCTCGCTCCTGGTGGCGTTCGCGCTCCTGTCGCTGGCGGCCCAGGTTGCGGAAGCCGAACCGTCGGTGTGGGGCTGGATCGTGGCGGCGGTGCCGTCGCTGGCCTTCCTCGCCCTGGTGAAGGTCGTCCTGTCGAACGCACCCGTCACCCCGCCGGCTGTCGAGCCGGACCAGCCGACCGCGTACCGGTACGAGGAACCAGAGCAGACCACCGAAGTCGAACCGGTTCGCCCGGCTGAGCGACTCCGGTCGTCGTCCCCGCCCCGGCAGCGGTCCTGCCTCCGCGTGGCGTCGTCCAGTCCAACCGGCCGCACGTCGTCGGGATCATTCGATGACTGCGCCGACCCTGCCCGGCCTCGCGCAGGCCGCCCCGACTCCGGTTACTCCTCGGCCGGGGTCGCGGGCGGCCCGCATGGCGCTCCCTCGCTCGGTCGACGTGCTGAAGGAGATTGCGGCCGAGTACGGCGTCTGCGTCCGGCCGCTCGCCATGCGGCGTACGGATCTCGACACCGGCCGTACCGAGGTCATCGACCTGCCCTGCGGCGCGACGCGGGAGGACAAGTGCGCTCCGTGTGCCAAGAAGAACCGGCGGCTGCGGCAGGCCCAGATCCGGGAGGGATGGCACCGGGACGACGAGCCGCTACCGCCCCCGGAACCCGCGACCGAGGAACAGAAGGCACTGATCCTGTTGCGCGGGCACCTGGAGTTCTCCCGCGACGAGGCGTCCCGTGCGTGCCAGTGGGACCAGGTCGCCGACCTCGACGAGGCGATCACGGAGGTGGAAGAGGCGATCACCGCCGAAGGTCTGCGGGGCCGGGTCGCGCCGCCACACTCGACCGGCGACGAGGACCAGGGCGACGAGGACAACGGCCGGCGCCGGAAGCGGTCGACCAAGCGGCGCCAGGATGCCCCGGACCTGCCTCGGCGCAAGGTAGAGCGGCGCACGGTTGGCAAGACGTACACCGCCCCGGACGGGTCGACCTACCGACCGTCGATGTGGCTGACGCTGACGCTCGACTCGTACGGGCCGGTCCGTCCCGACGGCACCCCGGTCAACCCCGACCGGTACGACTACCGGCAGGCCGCCTGGGATGCGGTCCACTTCCCCCGGCTGCTCGACCGGTTCTGGCAGAACCTGCGGCGGTGTGAGGGCTGGAACGTCCAGTACGCGGGCTGCGTCGAGCCTCAGCGCCGTCTCGCCCCACACGCTCACTTCGCCATCCGGGGGACCATCCCCCGGGACATCCTGCGCACCGTCGCGGCGGCGACGTACCACCAGGTGTGGTGGCCCTCGGTCGAGGTACAGCAGTACACCGCCGACCGGCCGCCGGTATGGGACGAGGACGCCTCGGCGTGGGTCGACCCGGACACCCGCCAGCCGTTGACCACCTGGGCCGAAGCGCTCGATGCGATCGACGAGGACCCGGACGCGGAACCGGTGCACGTCGTCCGCTTCGGCGCCCAGGTCGACGCGCGCGGCGTCATGCCCGGCACCGAGGACGCGGAACGCACCATCAGGTACGTCACGAAGTACATCACCAAGCACACCGGCGACTGCCACAAGATCACGAGCGTTCGGCAGCGTGCCCACCTCGACCGGCTGTGGCAGGAACTGCGCGTCACCCCGTGCACCGATCGCTGCGCGAACTGGCTGCTCTACGGCGTCCAGCCGAAGAAGGCACACGCCAAGCTCAGGCCGGGCCGCTGCAAGGGCAAGGTGCACCAGCGGGACACCCTCGGCATCGGCGGTCGGCGCATCCTCATCTCCCGCGACTGGTCGGGCAAGACGCTGACCGACCACAAGCACGACGTACGGGCCTGGGTGCGAGCGCTGCTCGGCGTCACCGTCGGCCTGGATGGCGTCGACGACCAGGGCGCCACCGTCGAACCGGTCCGGCACGCCTGGGAACTCGCCCGGCCCGACGATCCCGACGTACCGGCCATGGCGCACCGCCTCCTGCGGTCAATCAGCGAACGCGCCCGCTGGCGCTCCGAACTGCTCGCCGCGAAGGACCGGGCCGCACAGCCGCCATCGAACACAGCACCGGATGGAACGACGCAAGACATCGGGGAGGGGCAGCAATGAAGCCGGCCGACGAGCTGTGGACGATCCGAGACGTGTCGGCGTACCTGCGGGTGCCCGCTGAGACGCTGTACCGCTGGCGCAAGGTCAAGTACGGTCCGCCGGCCGCCCGGGTCGGTCGACACCTGCGGTACGAGCCGGATTCGGTCCGGGCGTGGGTACGTGAGCAGGCGGCAGCCTGATGGGGCACGTAGAAGATCGCTGGTACAAGGTGATCCGGCACCCTGGCGGTCGGAAGGAGCGCATCAAGTCGGATCTGTTCGGCAAGGGGATGCGCTACCGGGTGCGGTACATCGGTCCGGACGGTCGGGAACGCAGCCAGTCCTTCCCGGACCGTGCCAAGCGCGACGCTGACGCCTTCCTCGTCTCCACGGAGACGGACAAGCTCCGGGGTTCTTACGTCGACCCGTCCGCCGGCCGGATCACCTTCGCCGAGTACGCAGAGAGCTGGTTGCGTACGCGCTCCTTCGACGAGTCAACCCGGGAAAGCACGGAGTTCCGGGTACGGAAGCACCTGCTGCCGTTCTTCGGCTCTCGGCAACTGGCCTCGATCAAGCCGGGGCACATCCGGGAGTGGGACGCAGGGATGGTCGGCAAGCTGGCCCCAGCGACCCGGGCCGTCGTCTTCGCGCACCTGCGGACCATCCTCGGCGCGGCTGTCGACGACGAGCGCATCGCCAAGAACCCGTGTTCTGCCGCCTCGGTCAAGCCGCCCCGGCCGGTACAACGTCGCGTCGTTCCGTGGCGGGCCGACGAGGTTTCGGCAATCCGCGGTGGCCTCGCTGAGCGGTACCGTCCGATGGTCGATCTGGGCGCCGGCTGTGGGCTGCGGCAAGGGGAGATCTTCGGGCTCGGCGTCGATGACGTCGACTTCGCGTCGGGCTGGGTTCACGTCGTTCGGCAAGTGAAGGTGGTCCGCTCCCGGCTGGTCTTCGGCCTGCCCAAGAACGATCGGGACCGTCGAGTCCCGCTGCCCGACTCGGTGGCACAGTCGCTCAAAGAGCACGCCGACAAGTGCCCTCCGCTGTCGATCACTCTGCCGTGGGAAGACCCGTTCAGCGACGAGCGGGTGACGGTGCCACTGATCTTCACCACCACCCGGCGGGGTGCGATCAAGCGGGCCACCTTCGACGGTAAGAGCTGGCGTCCTGCGGTCGAAGCTGCCGGCATCGTCCCGACCCGGGCGACCGGGATGCACGCGCTGCGCCATTTCTACGCCTCGGCGCTGCTCGACGCGGGGGAGAGCATCAAGGCCCTTGCCTCGTACCTGGGGCACTCCGACCCCGGCTTCACGCTGCGGGTCTACACCCACCTGATGCCGGCCAGCGAGGAACGCACCCGCCGGGCAATCGATGATCTCTTCCAAGAAGCCCCACCCGCAGCCTGATCCACGACCTGGCCGAGTGTCAGCCGTAGAACGTGGACTCGATGGGATACACATCGTGAAGCAGCGGCGCCAGCTCAGACCAGCCGGGCGCCACAGTCAGGGGAGGGGTTGGCAAGTGGGCGAGCGCGGAGAGTCCGTTCGTTACGCGTACTGGTCTGATCGACGAGTCCGCTCTATCGCCGATGACGACGGAATCAACATCGACCCGCGTTGGAAGACCAAGATCTCCCTCTTCAAGATCCCGCTGTTGCAGACCGGCGTTGACCTTGAGCGAGAGGTCCGCACTCTCCAACGCAAAGAGATAGTAAAGCGCATCGAGCGGGCCATCGGGGATCTTGCCGTCGAGGACTTCGTGACGCCGCCGCCGACTCGTTACGCACGAGGTATCGGACGGGTCGAGTTCTCGCACTTCGTTTGCGAAGAGCAGGGTCGAGTGGTCTTGGGCATGCGCACGATCGCGTCAGACGGCACTCGCGTAGCCGTCTGCCTCTTTGGCAGTCAAGACAGCGTCGCCGGGTTCATGGGGCCCCGTGACCCCGTGGCAAGTGGCTGGAGTTCTTCCGCGATGTGGTCGGTCACGAGATGGTTGGCAGAGAACTGCGCGGCGAGCGGCCTACGGCACGATGACCCGCAGTCGATCTCGGTGGAGGCAATGAAGATCGCCTTCGACCAGGGCTTTACTCGGGAGTCGCGCGAAGCCGTCGATCAGCCGTGGCAGCGGGGATACACGTTTGGCGATGCGGCCGACGCCGAGTGGTTCGCGGAAATCTACAGCGATGTGGTTCTTGACAAGGACCGATGGGGCCTGGATGAGCCCGTAGATCGGATCCTCGTTGGTGCGCCGTTGTGGGTGCGGACTCCACGGGCAGCGGCGCGGAGGTACCGCGACTTCCGGCGGGACATGAACGTCAAGCGCTACCAGTAGCACGCCCTCTGGCCCACCCGCTGGACTTCGCGCCTGCGACACCGGACGGCCTGGCGACGGCCTACAGCGGCCTTCGTCAGGCTCCGCCCCTGGTCAGTGGGGGTACGAGGATCTTAATCCGGCGTACAGGTCGACTCGTCCGTCGCCCACCAGCTCAGAGCCCCGATCAAGGCTCTGAGCTGGTTCTATGTTCGGGTGTCGATGGTCATCCCCTTTTGGTGCTGACGAGCTTGTCCTATCCCGGTGCTCTACTCCCGTCATGCACGTTGTCGTCACGGGCGCACTCGTTGAGAACGGCGCGGTCCTGCTGGTGCACCGCAGGCCGACCAAACGGGTGTACCCAGATGTCTGGGATCTGCCCGGGGGACAGGTCGAAGCGGGTGAGTCGGAACTACGGGCCCTCGCGCGTGAGATGCACGAGGAGCTCGGTGTCCACATCGCGGCGGAGTCCGCTTCACGGTTGGGCGTCTTGCATGCCGGCAGTGGTGGGGACGCCGTTCACGTGGGCGTCTGGCAGATTGGAGACTGGGTTGGCTCTCCGACCAACCGTGCGCCTGACGAGCATGACGACATCGCATGGGTCGGGATCAGCGAGCTGGGCGGCCTTCCCCTCGTGCACGGTGTCCTGGCGGCGATGGTCCATTCCGTGCCTGAGTTCGAGTGCGCCCGCAGGCACCCAGAGGTCACCGACCGTAACCAGGGCGACCGGGGAGCCAGGGCTGACTGTCATGCATGTGCCGGGACGGATTCGTCAGGCAACAGGTGGGACTAGGCAACCAAGAGAGAACTCGTGTCCCACCTGATGCCCGACATGATCTTCAAGCGGGGTCGCGGCAGCCTTCCGGGTTCGAGACCGGGGCGCGCAGTGCGGCGGATCCGGAAATGAGGAAGCGGACAGGTGCGTCCAGCTCTAGGCTCGCTCGGATGGCGACCCCGGTACGTTACCGATCCCCGGAGGAGGACAGCGGCAGGTGGCTCGCGTTCCCGTTCCGGCGCGGCGACATCGTCATCAGCACCCGATCGAAGAGCGGCACCACCTGGATGCAGATGATCTGCGCGCTGCTGATCTTCCAGACCGCCGACCTGCCGGCGCCGTTGGTGCAGTTGTCCCCCTGGCTCGACTGGCTGACCGCTCCGCAGCGGCAGGTCTACGACCACCTCGCCGCCCAGGAGCACCGGCGCTTCATCAAGACGCACACGCCGCTGGACGGGGTGCCGATCGAGCCGCACGTGTCGTACATCGTGGTGGCCCGGCATCCGTTGGACATGGCGGTGTCCCTGTACCACCAGGGCGAGAACATCGACCGGGAGCGACTGAGTCAGATCACCGGCGAACCGCAGTCCGGCGACGCACCGCCGGCACGGCCTCCCCTGCGTTCCTGGTTGGTGCGGTGGACCGAGCGTGACAGCGATCCGCAGGAGGTGTTGGACTCGCTGCCCGGTGTGCTCTGGCATCTGACTGATGCCTGGCGACGCCGGGAGGAGCCGAACGTGCTGCTGGTGCACTACGACGATCTCCTGGCCGACCTGGACGGACAGATGCGGCGGATCGCCGCCTGGCTGGGTGTCGAGGTGCCAGCCGAGCGGTGGGCGACTCTGGTGGAGGCCGCCACGTTCGCCGCGATGCGCGAGCGGTCCCAGGCCCTGGTGCCCGACGCCGTGGGGGTGCTGAAAGACCATCAGGCCTTCTTCCGAAGGGGCCGCTCGGGTGCGGGACGAGCGCTGTTGAGCGCCGAGGAGCTCAGCCGTTACCACCGGCGCGCGGCCGAGATGGCCCCACCGGACCTGTTGGCCTGGCTGCACCGGGAACGTTAGCCCGGAGGGCTGGCCGGTGCGGGGTGCGCCCGGCGCGGCAGCCGGAAGCCGCGACCTCGACGGCGGTCGGCGCTCGGCTTCCGGGCCGCCTCCGCGATCCGCGAAGCAGAACCGTCGCGACGGGACAGCAGGCAGAAGCGTCACGTCGTAACGTCGGTTGATGCGTGACACGAGGCCGGCCGGGATGGCTGACCGCTGCGATCCTCCGACCCCTCTGGCGTCGGGCCGAGACGCCGACATCTTCGTCATCGACGACCGACGCGTCCTTCGCCGCTACCGGGAAGGTGGAGACGTGGCGGCCGAGGCCGCGGTCATGGCCCACGTGGCGAGTCACGGTTTCCCTGTGCCCAGGGTGTACCAGGCGCGGGGCGCCGATCTCGTCATGGAACGACTGGACGGGCCCACCATGCTGTCGGCATTCCTCGCCGGTGAGCTCGACGCCACGGAGGCGGCCACCTGCCTGGCGGATCTGCACCATCGGCTCCACGCGTTGCCGCCCCGGCTCGGCGAAGGCGAGGACGACCGGATCCTGCACCTGGACCTGCACCCGGAGAACGTCATGCTGACGCCACGGGGGCCGGTCGTCATCGACTGGCGCAACGCCACCGAGGGACCGGCGGACCTCGACGTCGCGCTCTCCGCGGTCATCATCGCCCAGGTGGCCGTCGAGGAGGCGCATCCGCTGGCGTCGTCGGCCGCAACGCTGCTGGCCGCCTTCGTCGGCTGCGTCGGCGGCCGTGTGCTGACCACGCTGGACCAGGCCGTGGCGATGCGGCGCAACGACCCGGCGCTCACCAGCGGCGAACGGGAGCGACTCGACGACGTCGCCGCCCTCATCACCGGTCTGCACTGAAGCCGGCGGCGAGAGGCGCTGCCCGTCCGGGCGCATGGGATCCGGCGATGACCGATGAGCCGTTGGCGCCCGGCCTACTGCCTGCCGGTCGGGCGCCGATGCGGCGGCCGCCCAGCATCGTCATCAGCATGGTGCTGCTCGCGCTCTGGTGGGCGTACACCATCGTCGTGGCCGTCGGGCTGCCCGGCGCGGTCGGCGGCGCGGGAAACTGGCTCGCCCTGGCCTGTTGCACGGCGGCGGCCGCAGCCGTGCTGCGGGGGCTCTGGCACGGCGGCCCGACGGCGTGGCGGGTGGTGCACGGGTTCGCCGCGCCGGTCGCCGTCGCGTTCCTGGTCGGGGCCGGCATCATGCTGCTCTTCGGGCCGCGCCCCGGGGCGCTGGTCACGCCCCCGGTCGACCCGGCCTTCGTCGCGGCGACGACGGGCGGGCTGCTGGCGGTGCTGGCGCTGCTGGTCAGCGGGCTCCTGGTCCGCACCGCGCCGGCCCACGCCTGGTGCGGCCGCCGCTGAGCCTCCCGTCCGGCGGAGGCTCCCGTGCCGGCGGGCGTCCGCCGGCGGCGTGACCGCGTGCAGCAGGCCGGCCGGGGCGCCGTGGGAGCGTTAGTGCTCCCGTACGACGGGTAGTCGGCGAGCGCTCCAGACAAGTGGCGGGGAGGTCGTATGACGGCGACCAGTGCCTTCTTCGAGCAGTTGGCGGATGTCGGTCATGATCCACGCTTTTGCAAGGTCCGTGGCACCATCCGGTTCGACATCCGGGAGGGGGACCGGGTGGAGCGGTGGCTGCTGGACATCGATCATGGACGTCTGCGGGTGACGCGGAGCGACGCCCCGGCGGAAGCGGTCATCACGGTCACCGCCGACGTCGCGGAGGCGATGACGCGGGGTGAGATGAACGGCCTGGCCGGGATCACCCGGGGCGAGATCATGATCGACGGGAACCTCGCGTTGGCGATGCGGGTCGGGCGGCTGTTCCCGATGCCCCCCGCCTCACGGCAGCAGGCCGCCTCCGGTCGCGGGGAGTGACCCGGTGAAGGACATCCCGGGCACCGTGTCGTGCATCGACGGCAGCACCTTCATCGTCTCGGATTCCAGCGGTGACGTGGAGTCGTCACCCGCGACCCCGGTCGGCCTGTTCGCCGCCGATTCGCGTTTCCTGTCCCGATGGGTGCTCACCGTCAACGGCGAGCGGCTGACCGCGCTGTCGGTGGACGACAGCCAGTACTACGAGGCGGCGTTCTTCGTGGTGCCGGGTGGGCAGACCGACTACGTGGAGGCCGACGTGTCGGCGATCCGGCGGCGGCGGATCGGCCCGGACCTGACCGAGTCGCTGACGCTGTTCAACTACGGCGAGAAGGAGATGGACCTCGACGTACGACTGGAGGTGGCGGCCGACTTCGCCGACATCTTCGACATCAAGTTCGACGTCCGCCAGAAGGCCGGCAGCCACTACCTCCACGTCGGCCCGGACGAATTGCGTCTGGGCTACCGGCGCGGCACGTTCCAGCGCGAGGTGTCCGTCTCGGCCAGTGAGCCCGCCGACTTCGACGAGGGCGGTCTCCGCTTCACGCTCCGGCTGCCGCCCGGCGCCCGCTGGTCGACGGAGCTGCGGGTGGTCATGCGGGCGCTGCGTCCGGACGGTGTCGACCTCCGTGCCACGGTGCGGGCGCTGCGCCCGGACCACGCCACCCTGCCGACGAGCGTGCGGGAGTGGCTCGCGGAGGCCCCGAAGCTGGACACCGACAGCAGCTCACTGCAACAGGTGTACCACCGCAGCCTGGTGGACCTGGCGGCGCTGCGCTTCGCCCCGCTCTCGCTCGGCGGCGCGACCGTACCGGCGGCGGGGCTGCCCTGGTTCATGACCCTGTTCGGCCGGGACAGCCTGCTGACCTGCCTGCAGACCCTGCCCTTCACCCCGTCGCTGACCCCGCCGACGCTGCGGATCCTCGCCTCCTTGCAGGGGGCCCGGACCGACAACGTCCTGGAAGAGGACCCCGGCCGGATCCTGCACGAACTGCGCTACGGCGAGTCGGCCGCGTTCGAGGAGCAGCCCCACTCGCCGTACTACGGCACCGTCGACGCCTCGCCGCTGTTCGTGGTGCTGCTCGACGAGTACGAACGGTGGAGCGGCGACACGGCGCTGGTGATGGAACTGGAGCAGGAGGCCCGGGCGGCCCTGGCGTGGATCGACCAGTACGCCGACCTGACGTCCACGGGCTACCTCTGGTACGAGAGACGCAACCGGCTCACCGGCCTGGAGAACCAGTGCTGGAAGGACTCCTGGGACAGCATCTCCTACGCCGACGGCAGGCTGCCGGGCTTCCCCAGGGCCACCTGCGAGGCCCAGGGCTACGCCTACGACGCCAAGATGCGGGCGGCGCGACTGGCCCGTACGTTCTGGGACGACCCGGCCTACGCGGACCGGCTGGAGATGGAGGCGGCGGCGCTGTACGACCGCTTCAACCGGGACTTCTGGCTCGACGACCGGGGTTACTACGCGCTCGCCCTCGACGGCGACGGCACTCCCGTCGACAGCCTCTCCTCCAACATCGGGCACCTGCTGTGGAGCGGCATCGTGCCGCCGGAGCGGGCGGCGCGGGTCGCCGAGCACCTGATGGGGCCGGCGCTCTTCTCCGGCTGGGGAGTGCGGACCCTCGCCGAGGGGCAGGGCCGCTACAACCCGCTCGGATACCACCGCGGCACCGTCTGGCCCTTCGACAACTCGTTCATCGCCTGGGGTCTGCGCCGCTACGGATTCGCCGACGAGGCGGGACGCATCGCCGAGGGTGTCATCGACGCCGCCACCTACTTCCAGGGCCGGCTGCCCGAAGCCTTCGGCGGATTCGACCGCCACACCACGCGGTACCCGGTCCGGTACCCCACCGCCGGCAGCCCGCAGGCGTGGTCCAGCGGGGCGTCCCTGCTGCTCATCCGGATCATGCTCGGCATCGAACCGCACGAGGACCACCTCGCCGTGAACCCAGCGCTGCCGCCCGGCTTCGACCGGCTCGCACTGCTGGACATTCCGGGCCGCTGGGGCAGGGTGGACGCGTTCGCGCGGCACCGCTTCGACCAGCCACGCACCAACGGCGGCGGGCCCGATCCGGGCCTTTCCTGAGCCGCAACGACCCGCGCCGCCACCTGGGCCGACCGATCCGGACACAGCATGTCGGGTGCGCCAACCTCCCGCGCGCCTAGCGTTGCTGTTCGGAACGGGAAGGAGGACCGGGTGCTGGAGCGGCTCAACCAGGCCATGGAGCACATCGAGCGGCACCTCGACCAACAGATCGAGGTGGCCGAGCTGGCGCGGATCGCGGTGACGTCGGAGCACCACTTCCGTCGGATCTTCTCCGCGCTGGCGGGCGTCGGCCTGTCCGAGTACATCCGGCGGCGGCGGCTCACGGTCGCGGGCGCGGAGGTGCTCGCGGGGGAGCGGACGCTGCTCGACGTCGCGGTCCGCTACGGCTACGGCTCCACCGAGGCGTTCGCCCGGGCGTTCCACGCCGTGCACGGCGTGGGCCCCGGCGAGGCCCGGCGTACGGGGGCGGCGTTGCAGTCCCAGCCCCGGATGTCCTTCCGACTCGTCGTCGAAGGGAGCAGCAGCATGCGATATCGGATCGTGCACAAGGACGGGTTCCAGCTGGTGGGCCGCAAGGCCCGGGTGCCGCTGGTGCACGAGGGGATGAACCCGGCGATCGTCGCCTTCGTCAAGGGCATCCCGCCGGAGACGGTTCGCCGGATCGAGGCCCTGTCCGACCAGGAGCCGCAGGGCGTCGTCAACGTCAGCGCCGACGTGGCCGACAGCCGCGCGGAGGGCACCGAGCTGGACTACTGGTACGGCGTGGTGACGGGCGCGGACGCGCCGGAGGACCTGGACGCGCTGGCCGTGCCGGCGGGCGCCTGGGCGGTCTTCGAGACCTCGGGGGCGTTCCCGCAGGCGGTGCAGTACCTGTGGCGGGACGTGTTCACCCAGTGGTTCCCGTCCAACCCGTACCGCAGCCGGCCGGGACCGGAGATCTCGCGTACCCGGCTGTCGGCGGACGGCACGCAGGCGGACGCCGAACTCTGGATCCCGGTGGAGCCCGTCACCGGCTGATCTCGTCCAGCACGCCGCGTTGGAAGGCGCGGGCCTCGGGACCGCCCGGTGGCGGCCCGCCGGCCCGCGCCGCGATCGACCGTTCGATCAGGTCGGCGGTCGGGTTGACGGTCGCGTCGGCCGGCCGGCCGTCGGCGAGCAGCCGGCGGCCGGCGTCGACCTTCGACAGCCAGACGCCGTGGCGGACCCTGACCAGGGAGCGGCAGGCGCCGAGCACCGCGTCCTCGGCCCCCGGGGCGGGACCGTCGCCGGGCGGGGTCGGCAGGGCCAGCCACCAGCGCAGCGCGTCGGTCAGCAGGCGGCGCAGGTCGGCGGGGGAGAGGTCGGCGAAGGCCTCGGCGGCCGGCGGCCCGAGCAGGGCGTACCCGCACTGGTGCAGGATGCTGCGGTCCAGGCCGTACCAGAACAGGCCGTCCTCGGCGGGCCGGTCGGCGGCGGCCCACGTCGCCCGGAACGGCATCCGCGCCCCCGTGTTCAGCTCGACCTCGAACCCCGGTTCCGGCGTGCCGGAGCGGGCGACCTCCCGGCGGTACACGACCAGCTCCAGCCCGCGTGCGGGGCACGGCAGCGCCTCGTGCCGCAGCCGCGCCACCAGCTCCTGCCTGCGCCCGAGGTCGAGGGCGTCGGCGCAGACCAGCGCCACGTCGACGTCGCTGCGCCCCGGCTGGTACGCGCCCAGCCCGACCGAGCCGGCCGCGTACGCCCCGACGAGGTCGTCACCGAGGACGTCGCGGGCGGCGGCGACCAGGTCGGCGAGGTAGCGGCGCAGGGGCGGGTCGAGGTCAGTCATCGGACTCGGCCCAGGCCGTCCCGGCGGGCAGGAACCACGCGCCCGCCCCGGTGTCGAGGGCGTGCGCGACGGTCAACCGGGCGTGCCGGTCCAGCGCGGGCAGCCGGTCCGGCGGGAACCACCGCACGGCCACCGACTCGTCGTCGTTGACCCGGGCGGTGCCGGCGACCAGCCGGCAGTGGAAGCCGAGGTTGAAGAACTCGCAGCGGTCGCCGTTGGGGTAGGTGTGCGGGTGCGACACGACGCTGCTGAGGCGGACCGGCTCGACCTCCAGGCCCGTCTCCTCCCGCACCTCGCGGACCACCGCCGTGGCCGGCTGCTCGCCCGGCTCGACGATGCCGCTGACCACCGACCAGCGCCCGTCGTCGGCGCGCCTGCCGAGCAGCAGTTCACCGGCGTCGTTGCGCACCACCGCGCTCACGCTCGGCAGCTGGAGCAGGTCGTGGCCGACGCGCTCGCGCAGCCGCAGGATGTGGTCCGGAACGCCCATCCGGCGACCCTAACCCGCCCTTCGCCCGGCGGATCGCCCCGCGTCACCCCAGGTGCGCGCCGAACAGCAGCCGGGACGGCAGCCCGGCCGAACGGTTCAGCCGGTGCCCAGCGGACGCGGGCGCGACCGCCGGCGGCTGCCGTGCGGCGGGTGGCCCGGCCCGGTCGCACCCGGGGCGGCCCGCCGGGGTGGGCACCGCGCACCCGAACGGCACTGTTTTCGCAGTTCCAGCCCCTGACAACGGGAGCACGTCTACTGTGGAGAACATCGGCGACTTGTGGTGTTCCGGTGGCGGCCGGGTGGTTCGCGGTGCACAGTGATCCCATGAGCGACAGCGGAAGCGGTGGGCACTTCTACTGGTGCACCCGGCACCACCGGGTCGAGACCGACGCCGACGTGTGCCCCGCCAGGCACGTTCTGGGGCCGTACGCCTCAGCCGCCGACGCGGAGAACGCCCTGCAGACGGTGCGGGAGCGCAACGACGCGTGGGAGGCCGAGGACGCCCGCTGGGCCGGGGAGGACAGATAGGCGGCGCGGGATGGCCCGCGCCGAGGTACTTCGTGCTCCGCGAGGGCGAGAGCACGTCCCCAGGAAGGGAACCGAGATGGCCGAAGCACAGCAGGCCACCACCCGCCCGGCCGCCAGACGTACGACCGCCAGGAAGACCGCCGCGGCGGAGCGGACCGCGGGTGGGACGCGGACCGCGCGCCCGTCCGCCACGACCACGGCGGCGAAGAAGGCACCGGCCAAGAAGGCGACGGGCGGTGCGGGACGGGCCCCGGCGAAGAAGACCACCGCCGCCAAGGCGCCCGCGAAGAAGGCCCCCGCGAAGAAGGCCCCCGCGAAGAAGGCGGCGACCGGGGTCGCCGCCGCGGCGAAGAAGACGACGGCCGCGGCGAAGAAGACGACCGCCACCGCCGCGAAGAAGGCTCCCGCCGCGGCGAAGCGGACGACGGTGGCGGCCAAGAGCACGGCGGCGAAGAAGACGACCTCGGCGAAGACACCCGCCCGGCAGGCGGCGACGAAGGCCGCCACCACGGCGAGGAAGGCGACCGCGCCGGCGAAGAAGGCCCCCGCCAGCGGAACCGCCCCCGCCCGCAAGGCGACCTCGGCGGCGAGGAAGACCACCACGGCGGCGGCGAAGAAGACCACGACGGCGGCGAAGGCCCCGGCGAAGAAGGCGACCGCCAAGAAGACGACGGGCGGTGCGGGACGGGCCCCGGCGAAGAAGGTGACCGCCAAGAAGACGGCGCCGGCCAGGAAGACGGCCGCGACCCGGCCCACCGGCGGCGCCCGCAAGGCCGCGGCGACGACGGCCCCCGCCAGGAAGGCCACCGCGACCTCCTCGGCCACCACCCGCAAGGCGGCGGCGAAGCAGGCCCCGGCGAAGAAGACGACCGTCGCCAAGGCACCGGCCAAGAAGGTCACCGCCCGCAAGGCGCCCGCCCCGACGACCGCTGCCCGGGCCACCGCTCCCCGTGGCGTACGGGCGAACGCGCGCAGGGCGACCGGCTGACCGCGACGCGGTGAACGGCGCTCGCCGGGAAGCGGATCATCCGCCACACTGTCAGGATTGACCCCGTGGTGATCCGACGCGTACTCGCACCCCGCATCGACTTCGGCGCGCTGCGCCGCGAACTGGGACTGCCCGAGGGGTTCCCGGCCGCGGCGCAGCGCGAGGCCGACGCCGCAGCGGCCGCGCCGCCCCGGCCCGCCGCCGACCGCACCGACATCCCGTTCGTCACCGTCGACCCCGCCACCTCGCGCGACCTCGACCAGGCGATGCACCTCGCCCGCCGCGCCGGCGGCGGCTACCGGGTGTCGTACGCGATCGCCGACGTCGCCGCGCACGTCCGCCCCGGCGGCGCGCTGGAGGAGGAGACCTGGCGGCGCGGGCAGACCGTCTACCTGCCCGACGGCACGGTGCCGTTGCATCCCGAGACCCTCAGCGAGGGCGCGGCCAGCCTCCTGCCGGACGTCGACCGGGCCGCCGTGGTGTGGACGATCGACCTGGACGCCGACGGCGACACCGTCGGGGTCACGCTGGAGCGCGCGCTGGTGCGCAGCCGGGCCAAGCTGGACTACGTCGGGGTCCAGGCGGCCGCCGACGCCGGCCGGCTACCCGACCCGATCGCCCTGCTGCCCGAGATCGGGGCCCTGCTCACCGCGCGCGGCCTGCGCCGGGGAGCGATCAACCTGCCGCTGCCCGAGCAGGACGTGGAGGCCGACGGCGACGGCTGGCGGCTGGTGCTGCGCGGGCCGGTGCCGATGGAGGAACACAACGCCCAGATCTCGCTGCTGACCGGGATGGCCGCCGCCGACGTCATGCTCGCCGGGGGCATCGGTCTGCTGCGTACGATGCCGGCGCCGAAGCCCGAGGCGGTGACGCGCCTGCGGGCCGCCGCCGCCCCGCTGGGCGTGCACTGGCCGGACGGGGCCGGCCCCGGCGAGGTGATCGCCGGCCTGGACCCGTCGCAGCCCCGGGCCGCCGCCTTCGTGGACCAGGCCGCCGAGCTGATGCGGGGCGCCGCGTACACGGCCTTCGACGGCGCGCCGCCCGAGCAGCGGGAGCACGGCGGGGTCGCGGCCGCGTACGCCCACGTCACCGCGCCGCTGCGGCGACTGGCCGACCGCTACGCCACGGAGGTCTGCCTGGCGCTGCACGAGGGCCGGGCGGTGCCCGACTGGGCCCGCGCGGCGCTGCCCCGGCTGCCCGAGGTGATGGCCACGACCGACCGGACCGCCTCGGCGGCCACCCGGGGCGCGATCGAGCTGGCGGAGGCGGTGCTGCTCCAGCACCGGGTGGGGGAGACCTTCGACGCGGCGGTGCTGGACGTCGACGCGGCCCCGGACGGCAAGGCCCGCCCGGGCCGCCGGCCCGGTGGCACCGTGGCGCTGGACGACCCGCCGGTGCGCGCCCGCTGCCTCGGCGAGCTGCCGCTCGGCGAGCGGGTGCGGGTCCGGCTGGTCACCGCCGACCCGGTCGCCCGCACGGTGGCCTTCGAACTGGCCTGACGCTCCCCGCCCCGCCCCGCCCCGCCGCGCTCCCGCCGCGCCGCGCTCCCGCCCCGCCGCGCCGCGCCGCGCTCCCGCCGCGCCGCGGTCCCGCCGCGCTACCGTCCCGCCGGCCGGTGCCGCCGCGCCGGGCCGGGGCGACGGCCGCAGCCCCGTCACCGCGCAGCTGGGGGACGCCGGGCGGCGGCGTGTGCAGCGGGGATTGTCACAGCGCCCACCGGTGCTGGTGGGCCGCACGGTTTGCGAGGATGGCGGCATGGCTTACGACGCGAGCACGCTGCCCGACGTGTCCGGGCTGACCGTCGGCATCATCGGCGGCACCGGCGACCAGGGGCGGGGACTCGCCTACCGGTTCGCCCGGGCCGGCCAGACCGTGCTGATCGGGTCCCGGTCCGCCGAGCGGGCCGCGCAGTCCGCCGAGGAGATCTCGGCCCTGCCCGGCGTGCCCGCCGAAGCCCGGGTGACCGGTGCCGGCAACGAGGAGGTGGCCCGGAACAGCGACGTGGTGATCATCGCGGTGCCGTGGGACGGGCACGCGGCCACCGTCGCCGCGCTCGCCGAGCCGCTCGCCGGCAAGATCGTCGTCGACTGCGTCAACCCGCTGGGCTTCGACAAGCAGGGCCCGTACGCGCTCACCGTCGCCGAGGGCAGCGCCGTGCAGCAGGCCGCCGCGCTGCTGCCCGACTCCCGGGTCTGCGCCGCGTTCAACCACGTCAGCGCGCCGCTGCTGGCCGACCCGGAGATCGCCCGGATCGACCTCGACGTGCTGATCTGCACCGAGGACCGCGAGCTGGTGGGCGTGGTCGCCGCGCTCGCCGCGCGGATCCCCGGCATGCGCGGCATCTACGCCGGCCGGCTGCGCAACGCCCACCAGATCGAGGCGTTCACCGCCAACCTGATCGCCATCAACAAGCGCTACAAGGCTCACGCGGGCATCCGCGTCACCGACCTCTGACGACGGGCCGCGTACGCCGGTTCAGATCCTGGTGGGAACAGGCCCCGGGAGGGGCCGTCTCCTACCAAGATCTGTTCGCGCGCCCGAGCGGGTGGCGGCGGTAACGCGGGTCCAGAGGGCCGACCGTGAGGGCGTTCTCGTCGAGGCCGTTGTAGACGACCAGATCGGTGTCGGCGAACGCGAAACCGAGTGCGAGGCTGCCGTTGGCCAGGTCGCCCGCTCCGCCCCACCACTCCAACAGCGCGACCTCGCGCAACCGGCGGCCCGGCAGGGCGGCCAGCCCGGGCAGCGGCTCGGCACGCCAGGCCAGCCGGAAGTCGTCGGAGGTGGGCCAGGCGACCGGGCATGCGGGGGAGACCGAGTTCCAGGTGATCGAGAGATCGTCGAACTTCTGGTGGTTGACCTCCACCTGCTCGCCGGCGAAGTCCAGCAGCACCGGACAGTCCGCGAACCACTCGTCCTCGTCCAGGTCCCAGACCAGCCAGACGCGGGTGAGCGTACGGCCGGCCAGCGCCGCGAGCCGGGCGCCGTGCGCCTTCTCGATGTCGGGCCGCGCGTGCCACCAGGTCGGCTGGTAGCCGGGGATGCCGAAGTCGAACACCGGACGATTGTCGGCCACGAGGCTGGCGGGTGGGAGGGTCCGTGGGCGCCGGTGCCGCGTACCGCCTCCCGCCCGGACGCCGGTCCCGCGGCGTCCGGGCGGAAGGCGGCCGGCCTGTGTCAGAAGGTGTGCTCGGCGGCGGGGAAGTCGCCGCCCCGGACCTCGTCGGCGAACCGCCGGGTCGCGTCGGTCAGGGCACCCGCCAGGTCGGCGTAGCGCTTCACGAAGCGCGGCGCCCTGCCGGTACGCAGACCGGCCATGTCCTGCCAGACGAGCACCTGGGCGTCGGTGTCCGCGCCGGCGCCGATGCCCACGGTCGGGATCGGCAGCTCCGCCGTGATCCGCTTGGCCACCTGCCCCGGCACCATCTCCAGCACCACGGCGAACGCGCCCGCCTCGGCCACCGCCCGGGCGTCGGCGATCACGTCGTCGGCCGCGTCGCCGCGGCCCTGCACCCGGTAGCCGCCGATGGCGTGCTCGCTCTGCGGGGTGAAGCCGATGTGCGCCATCACCGGGATGCCGGCGCCGGTGATCGCGGCGATCTGCGCCGCGCAGCGCCGGCCGCCCTCCAGCTTCACCGCGTGGCAGCCACCCTCCTTCATGAACCGCACGGCGGTGCGCAGCGCCTGCGTCGGGCCCTCCTCGTAGGAGCCGAACGGCAGGTCGCCGACGACCAGCGCGTGCCGGGTCGCCCGGACCACCGCGCGGACCAGCGGGAGCAGTTCCTCGGCGGTCACCGGCACCGTCGTCTCGTAGCCGAAGACGTTGTTCGCGGCCGAGTCGCCGACCAGCAGCACCGGGATGCCGGCCTGGTCGAAGATCGAGGCGGTGTACTGGTCGTACGAGGTGAGCATCGGCCACCGCTCGCCGCGCTCCTTGGCGGCGACCAGGTCGCGGGTGCGGACCCGCCGGGTGGCCGGGCCGCCGTAGAGGGCGGTCACCTCGGACGGGGTGGACTCCACCATGACTCTCTCCTTCCTCGAGGCCGCGTGCGCGGTCCCCGGGTTCCGCCGCGATCGTCGCACCCGACGACCGGCCCGCGGCAGAGCGCAGTGGAGGATGTCACTCCCGGGCCGCCGGCCGGGGAGCGACCGGCTCAGCCGTCCTCGCGCCACCGGTTCGTGATCGGCAACCGCCGGTCCCGCCCGAAGGCCTTCATCGAGATCTTCGCGCCCGGCGCGGACTGGCGGCGCTTGTACTCGGCGGTATCCACCATCCGCAGCACCCGGTCGACGACGGCCGGGTCGTGGCCGGACTCGACCAGCCCGTCGCGGCCCAGGTCGCCGTCGACGTAGCCGATCAGGATCGGGTCCAGCACGTCGTAGTCGGGCAGCGTGTCGCTGTCGAGCTGGCCCGGGCTCAGCTCGGCGCTCGGCGGCTTGCCGATGGAGTTCTCCGGGATGGGCGGGGTCTCGCCCCGGCGGGCGGCGTCGGCGTTGCGCCACTTCGCCAGCCGCCAGACCAGCGTCTTCCAGACGTCCTTGACGGGGTTGAAGCCGCCGACCGAGTCGCCGTAGAGGGTGGAGTAGCCGACCGCCAGCTCGCTCTTGTTGCCGGTGGTCAGCACCAGGTGCCCCTCCTGGTTCGACAGCGCCATCAGGATCACCCCGCGTACCCGCGCCTGGAGGTTCTCCACGGAGACCCCGGAGAGCGACATGTTCGCCAGGAAGGTGTCCACCATCGGCTGGATCGGCTCGACCCGGTAGTCCAGCCCGGTCCGCTTCGCCAGCTCGGCCGCGTCCTCCCGGCTGTGCTCGGAGGAGTGCTGGCTGGGCAGCGACACGCCGACCACCCGGTCGGGCCCGAGCGCGTCGACGGCCAGCGCGGCCACGACCGCCGAGTCGATGCCGCCGGAGAGACCCAGCACCACCGACGGGAACCGGTTCTTGTTGACGTAGTCGCGCAGGCCCAGCACGAGCGCCTGCCACACCTCGGCCTCGTCGGCCACCGGGGCGATCGTCCCGCCGGTGACGGCCGGCCCGGCGGGCGTCGGCGGGATGTCCCCGCCCTCGGCCCGCACCACGCGCAGCCCGTCCGCCAGCACCTGCTCCGGTCCGGCCGGCCCGTCGGCGGCGGGCAGCTCCACGTCGTGCACCAGCAGGTGCTCGACGAACTGCGGGGCCCGCGCGAGCAGCGCGCCGTCGGCGCCCACGATCATCGAGTCGCCCTCGAAGACCAGCTCGTCCTGCCCGCCGACCATGTTGACGTACGCGATCATCGCCCCTGCCTCGGCGGCCCGGCGCTGGACCAGCGGCAGCCGGACGTCGTCCTTGTTCAGCTCGTACGGCGAGCCGTTGACGCAGAGGACCAGGCCGACCCCGGCCTGACGGGCGGCGGCGAACGGACCGCCGGCCTGCCACAGGTCCTCGCAGATGGTCAGCGCCACGTCCACCCCGCCGACACGGACGACGGTCAGCGCGTCGCCGGAGACGAAGTAGCGGTCCTCGTCGAAGACGCCGTAGTTGGGCAGGTGGTGCTTGAAGTAGGTGGCGACGATCCGGCCGTGGTGCAGCAGGGCCGCCGCGTTGCGGGCGCCGCGACCGGGCTCCGCGTCGCCGCTCACCTGCGGCGGGCCGTCGGCGTCCAGGTAGCCGACCAGCACCGGCAGCGCGCCCAACCCGTCGACGTCGAGATCGGCGGCGAGGCGTTCCAGCGCGGCCTTCGACGCGGCGACGAAGGACCGGCGGAAGACCAGGTCCTCGACCGGATAGCCGGTCAGCATCATCTCCGGGAACGCGACGATCTGGGCGCCGGTGTCGGCGGCCCGGCGGGTCCAGTCACGGACCAGGCCGGAGTTGCCGGCGAGGTCGCCGACGGTCGGGTTGACCTGGCACAGGGCGAGACGCAGGGTGGGCATGTCCTCATCTTGCCCCAGCCGTGCGGGCCCGACACGCGGGGCGGGGCGAGATCACGGGAGCCACGGGACAGGGCGGGACGCCCGCCGGCCGGTCGCGTAACGTCGGCGTAACGAGGCCGGTGGAGACTGGTCGGTCAGGCCGGGTCGACCCCCCGGCCGCAGGTGCGCAAGGTGTCGCGAGGGGTGGAAGTGGACCGTCAGCAGGAGTTCGTCCTCCGTACGCTGGAAGAGCGGGACATCCGGTTCGTCCGGCTGTGGTTCACCGACGTGCTGGGCACGCTCAAGAGCGTGTCGGTGGCCCCCGCCGAACTGGAGGCGGCCTTCGAGGAGGGCATCGGGTTCGACGGCTCGGCGATCGAGGGCTTCGCCCGGGTCTTCGAGTCCGACATGGTGGCCATGCCCGACCCGACGACCTTCCAGGTCTTCCCGTTCGAGGGCGGGGTCAGCGGCGAGAGCGCCCGGATGTTCTGCGACATCCTGCTCCCCGACGGTGGTCCGTCCTGGGCCGACCCGCGGCACGTGCTGCGCCGGGCGCTGTCGAAGGCCGCCGAGAAGGGCTTCACCTTCTACACCCACCCCGAGATCGAGTTCTTCCTGCTGGAGAACGGCCCGCTCGACGGCTCGGTGCCGGTCCCGGTCGACACCGGCGGCTACTTCGAGCACACCACGCACGCCGTGGCCCGCGACTTCCGCCGGCAGGCCGTGCTGGCGCTGGAGCGCATCGGCATCTCCGTGGAGTTCAGCCACCACGAGGTGGCCCCCGGCCAGCAGGAGATCGACCTGCGCTACGCCGACGCGCTCACCACGGCCGACAACATCATGACCTTCCGGCACGTGGTCAAGGAGGTGGCGCTCTCCACCGGCGTGCAGGCCACCTTCATGCCCAAGCCGTTCACCGACCAGCCGGGCAGCGGCATGCACACCCACCTGTCGCTGTTCGAGGGGGAGCGCAACGCGTTCCACGACGCCGGCGACCCGATGAAGCTGTCCAAGGTGGCCCGGGCGTTCATCGCCGGGCTGCTGGTGCACGCGCGGGAGTACACGGCCGTCACCAACCAGTGGGTCAACTCCTACAAGCGGCTGTTCCCGCAGGCGTTGCCGGACCGGGTCACCGAGAGTCCCGCGTACGTCTGCTGGGGTCACCTGAACCGGTCCGCGCTGGTCCGGGTCCCCGCCTACGGCAAGCCGAACTCGGCCCGGGTGGAGGTCCGCTCGCCGGACTCGGCGGCCAACCCCTACCTCGCCTTCGCGGTGCTGCTCGGCGCCGGGATGAAGGGCATCGAGGAGGGCTACGAGCTGCCGCCGGGCGCCGAGGACGACGTGTGGTCGCTGACCAGCGCCGAGCGGCGGGCGATGGGCTACGAGCCGCTGCCGGAGAACCTGTCCGAGGCGATCGACGTGATGGCCGGCTCCGAACTGGTCGCCGAGGTGCTCGGCGAGCACGTCTTCGACTTCTTCCTGCGCAACAAGCGGGCCGAGTGGGAGCAGTACCGCCGCGAGGTCACCCCCTACGAGCGGCAGCGCTACCTGTCGCTGTAGGGCCGTCCCGCCGGCGCCGGAGCGGGCTCCCGCCGCTGGCGCGGTGCCGCTATCGTCTCGGTCACCGCGCCGGCATCCCCGCCGGGCGCAGAGTTCGGGAGGCAGTCGGTGCTGGAAGACCTGCTCAGCGGAGCCTGGCAGAGCGTGGTGTTCGGGGTCGTCGGGGTGGCCCTGATGGCGGCCGGGTTCGGGCTGGTCGACATGCTCACCCCGGGCAGGTTGCGGGAGCTGATCTGGGTACGGCGCAACGGCAACGCCGCGCTGCTGCTCGCCGCCAACCAGCTCGGCATCGCCGGGATCGTGTTCACCGCGATCCTGACCAGCTACAGCGACTTCGCCAAGGGGCTCGCCTCGACTCTCGTCTTCGGCCTGGTCGGGCTGGTCATCATGGCGCTGGCGTTCTTCGTGCTGGACCTGCTCACCCCCGGCAAGCTCGGCGAGATCATCTGCGCGGACGAGCCGCACCCGGCGGCGCGGGTCAGCGCCGCCACGCACTTCGGCGCCGCGCTGATCGTCTGCGCCTGCATCGCCTGAGCCGCTCCGTCACACCCCCGTCGTAGGTTGCGGGGGTGAACCGGACGGACCGTCTCTACGCCCTGGTCGAGGAGCTGCGCGCCGTGTCGCCACGGCCGCGCAGCGCCCGCTGGCTCGCCGACCGCTTCGAGGTGAGCACCCGCACCATCGAGCGGGACATCGGCGCCCTCCAGGAGTCGGGCGTGCCGATCTGGGCTGAGCCGGGCCGCACCGGCGGCTACGCGCTCGACCGGGCACGCACCCTGCCGCCGGTCAACCTCACCCCCGTCGAGGCGGTCGCCATGGCCGTGGCCCTGCACCGGATGCGCGGCACCCCGTTCGCCGCCGCGGCCGGCACCGCCCTGCGCAAGCTGATCTCCGTGATGCCCGCCGCCGACGCCACCGAGGCGCACCGGCTCGCCGCCCGGGTGCACCTGATCGGCGACGGGCCGGTGACGCCCGTCCCGGCCGCCGTCGCCGACGCGGTGCGCGCGCGGCGCGTGCTGCGCATCCGCTACGCCGACCGCGCGGGCGCCGGCTCGCTGCGTGACGTGGAGCCGCTGGGTTACCTCGGCAACCCCCGGCACTGGTACCTGCTGGGCTGGTGCCGGCTGCGCGACGGCATCCGGGCCTTCCGCGTCGACCGGATCACCTCGGTCACCGCCCTGGCCGAGCGGGTGCCGGAGCGCGAGCTGGCCGCCGACGACCTCGACATCCCCACGGAGCGGGTCCGCCGCCTCAGCCTGGTCTGACACGGGACAGCGCGGCCCTCCCGTGCACGGCATGCTGTCTCTTCCGTATGTTCCGCAGGAGGTCACCACGTGCCCGACGCGCTCAGCTACGCCGACGCCGTACGCCTGTTGGGCGGGGAGAAGAGCAAGCTCGTCGACTGGTTCGACAAGCTGACCGGCTGGTCGCTGCTCGGCGCCTCCGCAGCCGGCGCGTCGGACGCGTTGGGCATCTTCGACGCGAAGGCGGAGTTCGTCCGGCTCGGCCACGAACTGGTGCGCGGCGTGTCCGAGAAGCGCTCCGGGCTGTCCCGGTACGGCCGCACGCAGCGCCTGGAGGCGGCGCACGCCGTCGTCGCGGTGACCGCCTTCTTCGAGGTGCTGAGCGAGATCGACCTGCCCTTCGACGTGGCGAGCGCCCGGATCAGCAAGGCCGAGCAACTGTCGTTGGCCGGCTCAGGAGCGGTGCACGAGGCGGACCTCACCGACGCGTTCTTTGCCACCGCGGCGCCGCTGCCCGGTCCGCAACTGCCCTATCCCGCGTTCCGTCATGCCCTGGTCGCCTACTACGACGGGCTCGTCGGCCGGCTGCTGCACCTCCTGCGCGGCCTGGCCGTGTGGGAGGCCGCCGACGGGTGGCGGCGACAGGCGACGGAGGAGGGGCTGCTCGGGCTGCCCCGCGCTGCCGTCGACCGGCACCGCGATCTGCTGACCCAGCTCGCGGTGGACTTCGTCGAGGTGTCGTTCTGGGTCGGTCTGTACGAGCACGAGGCGACCCGGACGCAGGTCCGTGCCCTCTCGGTGGGGCTGGACGAGATGCGGCGGACCCTTCTCGCCCTCTCCACGGGACGCCCGCCCGACGACCGCCGGGCGGCGCTCGCCGCGGCGTACGCGGGCGAGTTGGGACGGCCCATCATCTCGTCCGGGGACGTGCCGACCGGGCTCACGGTGCCGACGCTCGGCCAGGCGTACGTGCCGCCGCTGTGTCGGATCGAGGAGTTGCCCGCCCACGCGCGACCGGGTGACGAGGCATGGTGGGACGGGCGGAGGCTGCGTGACGACCTGTGGCAGTCCCTGGTCGTGCACCTCACCTCGCCCAACGCCACCCGCGCCCCGCTGCTGGTGCTCGGCCAGCCGGGCTCCGGCAAGTCGGTGCTGACCCGGGTCCTCGCCGCGCAGCTGCCGGCCGCCGACTTCATGGTGGTGCGGGTGGTGCTGCGGGACGTCTACGCCGCCGGGGAGCTCCAGGACCAGATCGAGCAGGCGGTCCGCAACGACACCGGCGAGCGGGTGGACTGGCCCGGCCTGTCCAGGTCGGCCGGTGACGCGCTGCCGGTCGTGCTGCTCGACGGCTTCGACGAGTTGCTCCAGGCCACCGGGGTCAACCAGACCGACTACCTGCGCCGGGTGGCGGCCTTCCAGCGGCGCGAGGCCGACCAGGGGCGGCCGGTGGCGGTGCTGGTGACCAGCCGCACCAGTGTCGCGGACCGGGCGCAGCCGCCGCCCGGCACGGTGGCGGTCCGGCTGGAGCCGTTCGACGGCGAGCGCGTACGGGCCTGGACTGCCACCTGGAACCGGGTCAACGACGGGGCGTTCCGCGCGCTCGGCGTGCAGCCGCTGGAGCCGGCGACGGTGCTGGCCCACCGTGAGCTGGCCGAACAGCCGCTGTTGCTGCTGATGCTGGCGCTCTACGACGCCGAGGGCAACGACCTGCGATCGGCCGGCGAGCTGCGCCGGGGCGAGCTCTACGAGCGCCTGCTGCGCGGCTTCGCCCGCCGGGAGGTCTTGAAGCACCGGCCGGGCCTGTCCGAGTGGGACCTGGACCGGGCGACGGAGGACGAGCTGCGCAGGTTGTCGATCGTGGCGTTCGGCATGTTCAACCGGGGCGTCCAGTGGGTCACCGAGAACGACTTCGAGTCGGATCTCGCCGCGCTGCCGTTCCTGGGCGGCCGTCCGGCCACTGTCGCGACCGACGGACACCTGCGTACCCCGCTGCGACCTGCCGAGATCGTCCTGGGCCGCTTCTTCTTCGTGCACCGCTCACAGGCGATGCGAGACGAGATCCGGGCCAGTACCTACGAGTTCCTGCACGCCACCTTCGGCGAGTTCCTGATCGCCCGGACGACCGCGCTGGTGCTGGACGACCTGGCGGCCCGGGAGGCGAGCGCCCTGCTGGGAGCCACGCCGACGGACGACGACCCGCTGCACGCCCTGCTCTCCTTCGCGACGCTGACCGGACGCACCCCGATCGTCACCTTCCTCGTCGAGATCCTGACGTCGTGGGGAGAAGGCCGGCGGGACGCCTTGGTCGACATGCTGCTGCGCCTGTTCCGGGCGGCGCCTGGTCGGCGACCGGCCCGGCGCTTCGAGTCGTATGAGCCCCGGCAGTTGTCGGTTCCGGCACGCCACGCGGTGTACGGCGTGAACATGCTCGTGCTGGCGCTCGCCGCGCGGGGTCGACTGCGGGGCACCGAGCTGCGTCCGGACGGCGGCGACGTGGTCCCCGAGTGGCACCGGCAGGCGCTCTTCTGGCGTTCCCAGCTCAGCCCGGGGGAGTACGACAGCCTGCTGGGCGTCGTGCGGGTCGAGCGGATGTGGACGGGAACCCGACGGGATCTCCTCCTCTCCATCGGGGAGGGCCGGGACGAGTCGCTGCCGGCGGCGGGCGACCCCCGCTGGTTCGCCGGCGAATCGAGCGATGACAGCCCCTCGGAGGAGGACGCGGCGAGTTACCACCGGGCGACCGGGGCCGACTTCGCCCTGTTTGCCCGGTCCGCGCACTTCGAGTGCGACCCGAATGTCGACACGGCGCTGCACGCGCTGGGACCGCTGGGCCATCCGCTCGACGCGCTCGACGGCTTCTGGACGTTCGCGGACGGCGACCGGTCGGAAGCCCGGCTCCTGCTCGACGTGTCGCTGGTGCCGATCTTCGGCCCGAGGGGACCGGAGCGGGAGCGGGCCTACCGACGCCTGCTGGCCGTGGAGGATCCGGACGACCCACACGGACTGCCGATTCCGGGGCTCGTGCTGGACCGGATCTCGACCGACCACGAGCTGTCCGCCGAATTCGTCGTCGACGTGCTGCGCCACATCCAACGGGACCGGATGGTCGTGGGCTCGCTCCTGACGTCGGCCGCCCGCTGCGTCCTTGCCTTCCTCGGCCGCGACCGGCAGACCGACCTCGACCTCGGTGCGGTGGTCGACGACCTGCTGGCCGGCGCGCAGGGATTCGCCGCCGCCGGCGCTCGTCGGCTCGACTGGGTGGACATCGACACCGCGGAGTTGCTGGTCCGCACGCACGAGGCGGGCGTACTGCGGTATCCGGTGTCCCCGGCCGAAGCGGAGAGCTTCCGCGCCCGGCACGGCTCCCGTCGCCCCGATCTGGTGGCTCGGCTGCGGCCGCTCACCGATCCGGGCGAGTAGCGGGCCCGGCCGGAAACACCGACAGGACGGTGTCGCGGACGGGGCGGAGGCTGACTCCTGACGGCGCCGGCCGGACGGCCGGCGTGCGAACGGGAGGCGACACATGTCCACCATCAGCAGCGGGGTCAACTGGTTCGAGGTCGGCACCGACCGGCCGGAGGAGACCGGGCGCTTCTACACCGACCTGTTCGGCTGGTCGTTCAGCGAGCAGGGGACGCCGGAGGCGTCGTACCGGGTGGCGGAGCCGGGACCGGAGGGATCTATCCAGGGGGCGGTCCGCGACACCGGCGGGGCGAGCCCGAACTACGCGATCTTCTACGTGCAGGTGGCCGACGTGGCTGACGCCGTCCGGCGGGCGGAGGCGGCGGGCGGCAAGGTGCTGGTGTCGCCGAAGTCCAACGACAACGGGCTCACCTTCGCTCACCTGGCCGACCCGGCCGGCAACCACTTCGGCGTCTACGCCCCGCCGGCTGCCTGAGCCGCGCCGTCCGCCCCGGCCGGGTCGCCGGGGCGGACGGCGTACGTCACCTGCCGGCCGGTCCGCCGTGCCCGCCCCGGCCGCCCGGGCCGGGCAGGACGCCGGCCTCGGCGGCGGCGGTGACGGCGTCGGCCTGCTCCTGGGTGAGCTTGCCGTCCTCGACGGCCTGTGCCAGGCGCTCCTTCATCGCGGCCTGCCGGTCGGCGGGGTCGCCCTTGCCGGGCCGGTCGCCCTTCTCGGGCCGGCCGGCCGGCTTGTGCTCCTCGCGCAGCTTCTCCAGCGCGGCCGTCACCTTGTCGGTGTCGACGCCCAGCTCGGTGGCCAGCTTCCCGGCGAACTCCGCCTGCCGGTCGGCCCGCTGCTGCTGGCGGTCGCCGTCCTCGGCGGCGCCGGTGCTGGCGCCCGGCGTCGGGGTGTCGCCGTCCGCGGCGAACGCGACCGTCGGGGCGGCGAGGCCCACGCCGAGTACGCCGGCAGCGGCCAGCCCGGCCAGCAGGTGCTTCTTCCTCGTGGTGCGCGGCATGTCGTCCTCCAGCTCGTCGATGGGTGGTGTGATGACCTCACCGACAGTGACCGGCAGGGCTGAGGGGATGCCATGGCGACCCTGTCAGCGAGCTGGCAATCCGGGGCCGCCCGACCGGACAAACGGGTTGCATCGACGCGCGTGGGCGGCGAGGGTATGCGGTCGGTAGGCCCCCCGGGGGCGGAGCAGGTGACGGAAGGTGACCCTCGTGACGATGTCCGCGAAGATCAGGGAAGTCCCGCTGACCGGGGCGGGCGGCGGCCCGTACGGCATCACGGTCGGCCCCGACGGCGCGCTCTGGCTGACGCTGGCCCATGCCGGCGGCATCGCCCGGGTGGGTGCGGGCGGCGAGCTGCGCACCTGGTCGGTGGCGGCCGACAGCCGACCGTTGATCATCACGCCGGGCCCCGACGGCGCCCTCTGGTTCACCCGCTCCGGCGACGACCGGATCGGCCGGATCACCACCGACGGCGAGCTGAGCGCCGTCGAGCTTCCGGCCGGGACCGGCCCGTGCGGCATCGCCGCCGGTCCCGACGGCGCCCTCTGGTACGCGGCCATGAGCGCCGACGCGATCGATCGGGTGACCGTCGACGGGGAGCGGTCGCGGTTCCCGCTGCCGGTGAGCGGCGGCTTCGCCTCGATGGTCGCCGCCGGGCCGGACGAGGCCGTCTGGTTCACGCTCAACCAGGCGAACGCGGTGGGCCGGATCGGCATGGACGGCGCGGTGACCCTGCACCCGCTGCCGACCGAGGGGGCCGCGCCGGTCGGCATCACCGCCGGCGTGGACGGGGCGCTCTGGTTCGTCGAGATCGGCGCCGGTCAGCTCGGCCGGATCACCCCCGACGGGCGGATCACCGAGTACCCGCTGCCGGACCGGTCCGCCCGGCCGCACGCGATCGTCGCCGACCCGGCCGGCGGCTGCTGGTACACGGAGTGGGGCGGCAACCGCATCGGCCACGTCGCCCCGGGCGGCGCGATCACCACCCACGACCTGCCGACCCCGGCCTCCGAACCCCACGGCCTCACGGTCGCCCCGGACGCCACGGTCTGGGCCGCCCTGGAAATGGGCGCCCTCGCCCACCTGACCCCCCGCCCCTGACCCCGCCCCCGCCCCCGCCCCCGCCCCCCGACCCTGACCCCCGACCCTGACCCCCGGTGATCATGAGGTTGGCGGTGCGGAATGTCGGTGTCGCTGCCGCTAACCCCATGATCGACCCGGGGCATGCGGGGGCATGGGCCGCGTGGGCCGCGTGGGCGGTCAGCGGACGGCGGGGGTGACCGTGAGGGTGCCGGTTTCCGTGTCGAGGGTGGCCTCGGTGCCCACGGGGACGGTGAGCTGGCCGGGGCCGTGACCGATCGGCAGGCCGCCGAGGACGGGGACGCCGAGGTCGCCGAGGCGCTCGGAGAGCACGTCGGCGACGCCGACCGACCAGCCGTCCGCGCAGTCGGTGAACTGGCCCACCGCGACCCCCGCCAGCCCGTCCAGGGCCCCGGCGCGGCGGAGCTGGGTGAGCATCCGGTCGACCTTGTAGGGCGGCTCCTGCACGTCCTCGACGAGCAGGATCGCGCCGGTCAGGTCCGGCATGTCCGGGGTGCCCAGCGACGCCACGACCAGGCAGAGGTTGCCGCCCAGCAGCGGGCCGGTGGCCCGGCCGGGCACGCGTACCGCGAAGGTCTCCTCCTCGGCGACGGCGCTCACCGCGACCGGCTCGGTGGTCATCAGGGCGGCGTGCAGCGACTCGGCCGAGCGCAGCGGCGTCCGCTCGTCCAGCCAGGCCGCCCCGGGACCGTGCACGCCGGCCAGCCGGGCGCCCCGCCAGAGCGCGAACTGCAACGCCGTGATGTCGGAGAACCCGGCGACCACCTTCGGGTCGCGGCGTACGGCGGCCATGTCGATCGCGTCGACGATCCGCTGGGCGCCGTACCCGCCCCGGGTGCAGATCACCCCGCGCACCTCGGGGTCGGCGAACGCGGCGTTCAGGTCGGCGGCGCGCAGTTCGTCGGCGCCGGCGAGGTAGCCCTGCCGGGCGTACGCGTTCGGCGCCAGCACCGGCCGCAGTCCCCAGCCGGTGAGCAGCTCGACGCCCCGGGCGACCCGTTCCGGCCGGGTCGGCCCGGAGGGCGACACCAGCATCACCGTGTCGCCGGGGCGCAGCGCCGGCGGTCGTACGGCGGTGGCGGGAGTCGCGCGGGCGAGGTCGGACACAGCGGCAGAGCCTAGTCGCGTACGTGCGGCGGCGGGCACGCACCGGGTCACCCGTCGCCGCCGCGCCGGTGGAGGCGTTCCGGGGTCCGTCCGGGCCACCGGCTAGCCTCGACGTCGTGGCTACCGCGCTGGTGATCGAGAACGACCCGACCGACGACGTCCGCCGGCTGGGCGAGTGGCTGACCGAGGCCGGCCTCGACCTGTGGGTGGTCCGCGCCCACGCCGGTGACGAGATCCCCGCCGACCTGGAGGGATACTCCGCCCTGGTGGTGCTCGGCGGCGGGCTGCCGCCGTACCCGCTGCCGGACGGGTCCCCGGCCGCGCCCTGGCTCCCGGCGTTGGAGGGGCTGCTGCGCAAGGCCGTCCGGCATCGGGTGCCGACCCTGGGCATCTGCCTCGGCGCGCAGCTGCTGGCCACCGCGCACGCCGGCGAGGTCGTGCGTAGCCCGAGCGGCCCGGAGGTCGGCCCCTGCGTGGTCGGCAAGCGGGACGCCGCCGACACCGACCCGCTGTTCCGTTACGTCCCGCTGATCCCCGACGTGTTCCAGTGGCACGCCGACGAGATCACCGAGCTGCCCCGGGGCGCCACCCTGCTGGCGGCCTCCACCCGCTACCCCCACCAGGCGTTCCGCCTCGGCGACCGGGCCTGGGGGTTGCAGTTCCACATCGAGTGCGACACCGCGATGATCGCGGACTGGGCGGCCGACTCCAGGCTGCTGGCCGAGCTGGGTTACGACCCCGACCTGGTGGTGGCGGCGTGCCACGACGTGATGGTCGACGTCGAGGAGGTCTGGCAGCCGTTCGCGGCCCGGTTCGCCGCCCTGGCCCTGGGCGAGCTGGACGACGCCGCGCCCCGCCGTAGCCTGCCCCTGCTCGGGCAGTGATGAGCCGGCCGGCCAGGGCCGCGGGACGGCTCGCCCGCTACGGCTTCGGCACCGACGCCGCCCGCGCCGCCGACCTGCTCGGCCCGGACGGGCTGGGGCTGTGGCGGCCGGAAGCGCAGGAGCCCGCCGACGACCGCGGAGCGGAGCTGCTCGCCGCGCTCTCCCGGGCCGCCGACCCCGACCTGGCGCTGCGCCAGCTGCACCGCCTCGTCGAGGCCGAGCGCCGGGTGGCCGCGAACGGCCCCGCCGCGGGTCGTCCCCGTGGGAAGGCCCACGCCGGGACACCGGTCGGGGCCGAGCGCCGGGTGGCCCCGGAGCAGCCGTCCTCGGCGTTGCTGGCGGCGCTCGCCGACGACCCCGGCCTGCGCCGCCGGCTGCTCGCCGTCCTCGGCGCCTCCTCCGCGCTCGGCGACCACCTGGTCGCCAACCCCGACCAGTGGCCGGCCCTGCGCACCGCCCCGGACGGGCTGGCGCCGACCGCCGAGGGACGACTCGACCTGTCCGGCGACGGGCAGCCGGTGGCGGTGCTGCGCAGGGCGTACCGGCTGGCGCTGTTGCGGATCGCGGCGGCCGACCTGACCGGCGGCCGGGGCCTGGAGCAGACCATGGCCGCGCTCTCCGCGCTGGCCGACGCGACCCTGGCGGCGGCGTACGAGATCGCGGTCGGCGAGCTGCCGGAGGGCACGCCCCGGCCCCGGCTCGCCGTCGTGGCGATGGGCAAGTGCGGCGGCGACGAGCTGAACTACGTCTCCGACGTCGACGTGATCTTCGTGGCCGCCGAGGACGACGACCTGGCCGCGGCCACCACGGTCGCCACCCGGCTGATCCACGTCTGCGGGCTGGTCGCCTGGCCGGTCGACGCGGCCCTGCGCCCGGAGGGCAACCGGGGGCCGCTGGTGCGGACGCTGGCCAGCCACCTCGCCTACTACCGGCGCTGGGCGCGCACCTGGGAGTTCCAGGCGCTGCTCAAGGCGCGGCCGGCGGCCGGCGACCTGGCGCTGGGCCGGGAGTGGGTCGACCAGCTCGCCCCGCTGGTGTGGCGGGCCGCCGAGCGGCCCGAGGCGGTCGAGGACGTCCGCGCCATGCGGCGCAAGATCATCGACAACATCCCGCCGAAGGAGCTGGAGCGCGAGATCAAGCGCGGCCCCGGCGGGTTGCGCGACATCGAGTTCGCCGTGCAGCTGCTGCAACTGGTGCACGGCCGGGGCGACGAGTCGCTGCGGGTGCCCGGCACCATCCCGGCGCTGCGCGCGCTGGTCGCCGGCGGCTACGTCGGCCGGGCCGACGGCGAGGCGCTGCTGCGCGGCTACCGCTTCCTGCGCGGCGTCGAGCACCGCCTCCAGCTCCAGGGCCTGCGCCGCACCCACACCGTGCCGACCGAGCCGGCCGCGCTGCGCTGGCTGGCCGCCGCGCTGGGTCACACCGCCACGCCGGGCCGCAGCGCCGTCGAGGAGTTCCGCGCCGAGTGGGTCACCCACGCCGCCGAGGTACGCCGCCTGCACGCCAAGCTGCTCTACCGGCCGCTGCTGGAGTCGGTGGCCCGGGTGCCGGCCGACGGGCTGCGGCTGACCCCCGAGGCGGCCCGGCACCGGCTGGAGATCCTCGGCTTCGCCGACCCCGCCGGGGCGCTGCGTCACCTCCAGGCCCTCACCGGCGGGGTGAGCCGCACCGCCGCCATCCAGCGCACACTGCTGCCGGTGCTGCTCAGCGAGTTCGCCGACGCCCCCGAGCCGGACCGCGGCCTGCTCAACTACCGGCAGGTCTCCGACAAGCTCGGCAGCACCCCCTGGTACCTGCGCCTGCTGCGCGACTCGGGGCCGGTGGCCCGCCGGCTGGCCCGCGTGCTCTCCTCCTCCCGGTACGCCGCCGACCTGCTGGCCCGCGACCCGGAGGCGTTGCGGCTGCTGGCCGAGGAGAGCGAGCTGACCCCCCGGTCCAGCGCGGTCCTCTGCGACGGCTTCGCCGCCGCCGCGGCCCGGCACGCCGACCCGGTCGAGGCCACCCGGGCGATCCGCGCGCTGCGCCGCCGGGAACTGGTCCGGATCGCCTGCGCCGACCTGCTGAGCCGGGCCGGCTCACTGGCCCCGTCGCCGCCCCGGCCCGACGGCGGGCGCGCGGCACTGGGCCTGGCCGACGTGACCGCCGTCGGCACCGCCCTGGCGGACGTCACGGACGCCACCCTGGCCGCCGCGCTGCGGGCCGTCCGCGCGGCCCAACCGCCCATGCCGGGGCTGCGCTTCGCCGTCATCGGCATGGGCCGGCTCGGCGGGTACGAGTCGAACTACCTCTCCGACGCCGACGTGCTCTTCGTCTACGACGCCCCGGCCGACGCGGGCGACGGCGCGGCCAGCGCCGCCCGTGCGATCGCCGAGGAACTGCGCCGGCTGCTCGGCATGCCCGCCCCCGACCCAGCGCTCGGCGTCGACGCCGACCTGCGCCCGGAGGGCCGGCAGGGTCCGCTGGTGCGCAGCCTCGCCGCGTACGCGCAGTACTACGCCCGCTGGTCGAAGGTGTGGGAGGCGCAGGCGCTGCTGCGCGCCCGGTTCGTCTGCGGCGACGCCGACCTCGGCGCCGAGTTCGCGGCGATGGTCGACCCGGTGCGCTATCCGGCGGACGGGCTGACCCGCGAGCAGGTGGTCGAGATCCGCCGGATCAAGGCGCGGGTGGAGCACGAGCGGCTGCCCCGGGGCGCCGACCCGGCCACCCACACCAAGCTCGGCCGGGGTGGCCTCGCCGACGTCGAGTGGGCCGTGCAACTGCTCCAGCTCCGGCACGCGGGGGCGATTCCGGCGCTGCGCGGCACGCGTACGCTCGACGCCCTCGCGGCGGCCCGGGACGCGGGCCTGGTCGATCCGACGGACGCCGTCGAGATGGCGGCCGGCTGGACGCTGGCCGCGCAGGTCCGCAACGCGCTGATGCTGGTCCGCGGCCGGGAGGGCGACCAGTTGCCCCGGCACGGCGTCGAGCTGGCCGGGGTGGTCCGGCTGCTCGGCCGGGACGACCCCGGCGAGTTCCTCGACGAGTACCTGCGCACCGGCCGCCGCTCCCGGGCGGCGATGGAACGCGTGCTCGACTCCTGAGCCCGCCGCCCCCGGCCGAGCGGGCCCGGCCGAGGCGGGGCGCTCGCCCCGCCGGTCGGCTCCGGGGCGGGGCGGCCGGGTCCCGCCGCCGACGCGGACCTCAGACGCGGCGGTGCACCAGCACCACGTGGTCGACCAGCTCGCCGGTCTCGCCGTTCGGGCCGGTGGCCTGCCGGCGCGGGGCGTCGAGCCGCTCAGTGTCCCACCGGTCGGGGTCGAGGTCGAGCGCGGCCAGGGTCTCCTGAGGGGTGGAGAAGCGGGCGTGCGCGTGGTCGTGCCGTCCCCACGGCGGGGCCTCGCCGTGCTCGACGACGAGCAGCCGGCCGCCGGGGGCCACGGCCCGGGCCGCCGACCGCAGCAGCTCCGCCCGGGGAAACTCCAGCGGCGACTGGAGGAACTGCGCGGAGACCAGGTCGTACTCGCCCGGCGGGAAGGTCCGGGTGAGGTCGTGCCGGCGGAACTCGATGCGGGAGGCGACCCTGGCGGCGGTCGCCTCCTCGGCCGCCCGGGCCAGGGCGGTCTCGGAGACGTCGACGGCGGTCACCCGCCAGCCCCGCCCGGCCAGCCAGACCGCGTCGCCGCCCTCACCGCAGCCGAGGTCCAACACGGTGCCGGCCGGCAGCGAGCCGGCGACGTCGACCAGGATCGGGTTCGCCCGGCCGCTCCAGACCCGCTCGTGCCGCCCGTAGTGCTCCTCCCAGAACCGCGCGGTCTCCTCGTCCACGTCCGGGTGCCGCCCGTCGTGTCCGGTGGCCGCCCTGGTGTCGTCGTGCCGGTGCCCGCCGGTCGTCGCGTCGTGGTGCACGTCTCGTCCTCCTGCTGCGCTGCCTGCGTACCTGCCACGTCGATCGTGGCGCGGCGGCGGCGCGGGAGCAAAGAAAGTTGCCGGACCGGCAAAAGGGTGGGCCGTCGGCCCCGCCGTCCCCGGTGCCCCAGGTTGGTGACGGGTCAGCTGCCGAGCCGGTACTGCCCGGCGCGCGGCACGGTCACCACCGTCCAGTCGCCGGCGGCGGCGACCGTGGCCCCGCCCGAGGCGGTCAGCCAGCGGCTGTGCCGCACCCGGACCGGCACCGTGCCGGCGTCCGGCGTCCGGAACGTCACCGAGGCGCCGTCGTGCGCGACCAGCTCGGCCGGCGCCCCGACGATCGGGGCCGGGTCCGTCACCGCCCAGACCCGCCAGTGCGGGCCGGACCAGACGGGCGTCAGGTAGGGCAGCCCGCCCGCGACCAGCTCGGCCTCGGCCCGCCCCACCCAGGACAGCGGGGCGTCCGGCACCGCGACGAACTGCACCGCGTTGTCGGTCAGCCAGTCCCGGTAGCTCGCGGCGGTCAGGGGCACCCCGGTGCCCGCGGCCCCCGGCACGGTGGTGAAGAAGAGCGGGTTGCGGTCGATGTCGGCCTGCCGCAGCCAGCCCCGGGCCAGGGGCACCTCGCCCAGCCTCGCCGCCTCCCAGTAGTTGCGGGTCGGCGGCACCTCCACCCGGCCGGTGAGTCGCTGCCCGTCGAGGAACGCCCGTAGCGGCGCGAAGTAGGCCGCCCGGCTGGTCGGGTCGTTGACGCTGCGCAGGTCGGCGGGGGGAACCGGCGGCTGCCACCAGCACACCGTCGCCAGCAGCGCGGCCAGCGCGACGACACCCCGGACCCGCGTGCCGTCCCCGACTCCGGCCCGCGCGCCCCCGACGGGTCGTGCGGCGGACGACGGGGCGGTCCGGGCCAGCCACGCGGCCGGCCGGGCCGGGGGGCGGGCGGCGGCGGCCAGCAGGGGCAGGGCGAACATGACGGCCAGTCGGGTGGCGTTCAGCCCGACCGGGGTGTGCACTAGCGCCGCCGCCAGCACCCCGGCCGCCGAGAGCAACGCCCCGACCCGCACCGGCCGGTAGCCCACGAGCGCGGCCACGAGCAGGCTGGTCAGCACGGCGCGGACCGTGTCGGTGCGGCTGATGTTCATCCAGCCGCCGTCGCCGAAGAACAGGGCGGTCAGCCCGAGCGGCAGCGCGGCGGCGACGCCGAGCACCAGCCCGTCGGCGTACCGGCGGGTCAGCAGCAGCGCCGCCCCGACCAGGCCGACGAAGAGGCCCGCGACGGGGCTCGTCGCCGAGGCCAGCAGCGCACCGGCCGCCGCCAACCCGAGCCGTACGAGCCGCCGGCGCCCCGCCTGCCCGCCCGGGCCCGGTCCCGCCGGTCGGGCATCGGTGGGGGCGGCCGGGCCGAGGGTGAGGGCGAGCAGCGCGCCGAGGCCGAAGGCCACCCCGAGGCCGTACGTCACCCGGCCCGAGACCAGGTTGCCGGCGATGGTGACCACCCCGACGAGGCTGCCGAGCAGCGGGCGGGGCACCCCGGTACGCACCAGCAGCGCCGCGAAAGCGGTCGCCGCCGCCACCAGGGCCAGCGCGCCGGTGACCCGCACCCCGAGCAGCGCCATCACCGGCTGCGAGAGCAGGCTGTAGCCGAACTGCTGCACGCCGCCGTACCAGCGCAGGTCCACCGGGGCGAGGCCGTGCGCGGCGAAGAAGTCGGCCCGCGCGACCTGCGCGGCGAGGTCGGAGCCGGTCGGCGGGAGGACGACGTGGGCCACGCCGAGGAGCACGGCGGAGACGGCGGCCACCGCCACCACCCGACTGCGCCGCATGCCCACCTCCGTACCGCGACCACCGTACTGGCAGCATGTCCGGCGTGCCTCACCACCTCGCGCGCTGGCTCGGCCTCGCCGGCTCGACGCTGCTCGCCGTGGCCGCGTTCCTCGGCGGCGCGTTCCCCGACGGCGACCTGCGCCCCACCCCGGTCAGCATCTGGCAGGGCCCGCACGGCCCGCTGATCATCGCCACCTGGGCGGTCGGCACCGGCCTGATGGCGTACGCCTGGTGGGCGCTGCGCGACCGGGTGCCGTCGACCGGCTGGGCGCTGGTGACCGTCGGGCTCTGGCTGCTGCCGCTGCTCCTCACGCCGCCGCTGGGCAGCCGGGACGTGTACGCGTACGCCTGCCAGGGGGCCAGCTACTCGGGCGGGATCAACCCGTACGAGCAGGGCGTCTCGGCGCTGCCGTGCCCGTGGCTGGACACCATCTCCTACATCTGGCGGGACACCTCGGCGCCGTACGGGCCGCTGTTCGTGCTGCTCGCCGGGGCGGTGGTGAAGGCGACCGGCTCGCTGGTCGGCAGCATCGTGCTGTTCCGGCTGCTCGCACTGGCCGGGGTGGGGCTGACCGCGGCCTGCCTGCCGGTGCTGGCCCGCCGCTGCGGCGTACCGGCCGGCCGGGCGGTCTGGCTGGCGCTGGGCTCGCCGCTGGTCGGGGTGCACCTGATCTCGGGGGCGCACAACGACGCGCTGATGGTGGGGCTGCTCGTCGCCGGGCTGGCCGTGGTGGTGTCCCGGCCGGGCCGCCCCGGGCCGCTGCTCGGCGGGGGAGTGCTGCTCGGCCTCGCCGTCGCGATCAAGGTGACCGCGCTGGTCGTGGTGCCGTTCGCGGCGCTGGCCGCGATCGTCGGGGCGTACTCGATCAGGGCGCTGGTGCGCGACGGCGGGTGGGTGGTCGGCGGGGCGGTCGCCGCCGTGGTCGGCGCGACCCTCGCCACCGGCCTCGGCTTCGGCTGGGTGACCGGGCTGGAGCAGGGCGGCCTGGTGATCGCCTGGACCTCGCCGCCGACGGCGGTGGGGCAGACCGTCGCCTACCTCGCCGCGCCGTTCGGCTGGCACGGCGACCCGCTGCCGGCCACCCGGGGGATCGGCATGGCGGCGCTGGCGCTGGTGCTGCTCTGGCTGTGGTGGCGGGCCCGCACCCGGGAGCCGATCTGGCACGCCGGTTTGGCGCTCGCCGCCACCGTCGCACTCGCCCCGCTCTTCCACCCCTGGTACTGGACGTGGCCGCTGGCCGTGCTCGCGGCCACGGCCCGGCGCACCGGGTGGTTCGCGGTCGTCGCGATCGTCTCGTCGTTCCTGGTGCTCGCCGACGGCACGGGGCTGCCCCGGTACACCAAGACCGTCGGGGCGCCGCTGATGACGCTGTTCGTGATCGTGGTGGTGGTCCGCTTGGTACGGTCGGCCCGGGCGGCCCGCCGGCCGGCCGCCGTGGACTGAGGAGAGGTACGCCGGTGACCGTTCCCGGCGCCCCGCCGGTCCCGCCCGGCACCCCGCAGCCGCCCGGCACCCCGCAGCCGCCCGGCACCCCGCAGCCGCCCGGCACCCCGCAGCCGCCCGGCACCCCGCCGCCGTCCCGCCGCCCGCCGCCCGGGCCCCCGCTGCCGCCCTCGCCCGGACCTGCGCCGCCGTCGCCCGGCGCCGCCCGCCTCGCCCGGTGGGCCGGCCTGGCCGGGGCGGTGCTGCTGACCGTCGCCGGCTGGCTCGGCGGCGCGCTGCCCCGGGCCGTCCCTGCTCCGAGCCCCGCCGGCGAGCCGTGGACCGTCGCGCTGTGGCTGGTCGGCACCGGGCTGATGGTCGGCGCCTGGTGGGCGCTGCGCCGGGGCGCGCCGTCGACGCGGTGGGCGTACCTGACCGCCGGGTTGTGGGCGTTGCCGCTGCTGGCCGCCCCGCCGCTGGGCAGCCGGGACGTCTACTCCTACGCCTGCCAGGGCTGGGCGTACGCGCACGGCGTCGACCCGTACGCCACAGGCGTCGCCGAGGCCGGCTGTCCCTGGGTGGAGTCGGTCGCGCCGATCTGGCGGGACACGCCCGCGCCGTACGGGCCGTTCTTCGTGCTGCTCGCCGCGCTCGCGGTGACCCTCGGCGGCGGGCTGGTGGGCGCGATCGTGGCGTTCCGGCTGTTCGCGGTCGCCGGGGTGCTGCTGGTCGCCCTCTGCCTGCTCGGGCTGGCCCGGGCCGCCAGCGTGCCCACCCGCCGGGCGGCCTGGCTGGCGCTGGCCAGCCCGCTGGTCGGGGTGCACCTGGTGGCCGGCGCGCACAACGACGCGGTGATGCTCGGCCTGCTGATGCTGGGCCTGCTGGTGCTCGTCCGCCGCCCCGGCAGGCCGGGGCCGCTGCTGCTGGCCGGCGCGCTGCTCGGGCTGGCGGTGACCGTGAAGGCGACCGCCGTGGTGGTGCTCCCGTTCGCGGCGCTCGCGGCGGTGCTCGGCCGCTACACCGTCCGGGCGCTGCTGCGCGACGCCGGCTGGCTGGCCGGCGGGGCGCTCGGCGCGGTGGCGGTCACCTCCCTGCTGTCCGGCCTCGGGCTGGGCTGGGTGGGCGGGCTGACCCGCAGCGGTGACTCCGAGCAGTGGACGTCCCCGCCCACGGCGGTGGGCTTCGTCGTCGACTACGCGGGCGGGCTCGCCGGCCGGGAGCCGGGCGCCGTGCCGGCGGCCCGCGCGGCGGCGCTGCTGCTGCTCGTCGTGCTGGTGGCGGCGCTGTGGTGGCGAACCTGGTCGGGGCTGCGCCGCCTCAACGACGTCCGGCAGCGGGTGGCCCGCCTGGACGCCGCCCGTCCCCGGGCCGCCCTGCTCGGCGCCGGCCTGGCGCTGGCCGCCACGGTCGTGCTGGCCCCGGTCTTCCACCCCTGGTACGCCACCTGGCCGCTGGCGCTGCTCGCGGTCGCCGCGAGGCGGACCACCTGGTTCGTGGCGCCCTGCGCGGCGGCGGCCTTCCTCGCCCTGCCCGACGGCACCAACCTGGCCCGGTTCACCAAGGCCCCGGGCGCGCTGGCGATGACCGCGCTGGCGCTCGGGCTGGCGGTGTGGGGCCTGCTCCGGCTGCGCCGCACCGGCACCGCGCGTCCGGGCTGAGGAGCCCCCGTTTTCCGGCCGGTGGGGCCGTGCCGGCGGCGTGCGGCGCCGCCCCCGCCGGGCGGACACCGCGTGCAGGTGCTCCAGCAGGGCGTCCACCGCTTCGCTCCAGGGGCCGACCGGGCGGCGCACGGTGTCGCCGACGCGCACCACGCCGGCGGTGGCGTTGCCCGGCAACGGTTCCTCGGCTGCGCTCATCCCACGATCATGGACCCACCGGCCGGAACACTTCGCTCGGCCCCGCCGGCCACAGCACGCGGCAGGGCTGCACCGGGCCGGAACGCGCGCACGAACGATTCTCCGGGGCTCCCCGACCGCTGGGCCGGGACGGACGGGGCCGGCAGGTGCTGGAGTACGTCCCCGGCGAGGTCGGCGCGGCGTCGGGCACGTACCCGGCGGAGGACCTGTTCGCGATCGGCCGGATGCTGGCCGAGCTGCACGAGGCGCTGGGCGGGTTCGTCCCGCCGGCCGGCGCGGCGTGGCAGCGGCTCATCCCGCCGGACCGGGAGGAACTCGTCTGCCACAACGACGTGGCGCCCTGGAACCTGATCAGGGCTGACCGGGGCTGGGTGTTGATCGACTGGGACGCCGCCGCGCCGGGCTCCCGGCTGTGGGACGTCGCGTACGCCGCGCAGAGCATGGCCGGCCTGCGCCCGGACCGGCCGGTGGCCGAGTCGGCAACCCGGCTGCGCGCCTTCGCCGACGGCTACCGCCTGGACGAGGCCTCCCGCCCGGCCCTGGCCGCTCTGCTGGGCCGTCGCGCCCGCGCCATGTACGACCTGCTGCGCGAGGGCGCGGAGCAGCGGCGCGAGCCGTGGGCCCGGATCTGGACCGAGGACGGCCCGTACTGGCTGGCGACCGCCGACCACCTCGACGCCCACGTTGAGGCATGGGAGACCGCCCTGCGCTGACCGCCGTCCCGCCACCGCGAGCGACCGCGCGACGGGTGCCGCCCCGCCACCCGCCGCCGAAGCGGCGGCGGGTGGAACGCCATGGTTGCCAAGACCCGCCGATGACAGCCGTGGCGTTCCACCCGCCGCGCGGGTGCCGCTGGTCTAAGGGGCACTCTCGGCGGTGCGCCCGCAGGTCGGGCAGCGGTCGCCGGTTCCGGCCGGCCCGGGTTCGCGCCGGCGCTTGCGCAGGGCGATCGTCAGCGGCAGCAGCGCGGGGCCGGCCAGTCCGACCACGACGGCCGTCGCGGCGAGTGCGGACCAGCCCGGCTGGGGCGCACCATTCAGTAGGCCGTCCGCCATTCCGGCCAGGATGTGCAGCGACAGCAGGCCCACCGGGGTCAGCAGCACCAGCAGCGCCCAGCCGCCCCGCTGGTCGGCCCGCAAGGCGAGCCCCGTGCCGAGCAGCAGCACCACCACGAGCAGCACCACGGCGGCACCGGGCAGGATCTGTTGTGCGGTCCAGCCGTAGTAGCTGCCGTAGTACCTGCCGACATCGTTGCGGGGTAGCAGGTCGACACCCGCGAGGCCGGCGGCGGCGACGGCGAGCAAGGGCGCCGCCCGTACCGACACCGCCAGCCGGTCGGGCAGGCCGAACGCGACCAGCCCCAGCCCGATCTGCGGCAGCAGCACGAACAGCGGCGGTCGGGGCAGGCCGGCGAGGTCGGCCACCGGCACGACCGCGACGGTGGACAGCAGGGCGAGAGCCACGGCACGGCGGGTCCAGCGGCCCGGCGCCGCCACGTGCACCACCGCGGCGAGCAGCCAGGCGGCCCACACGCCGATCCCCAGCGAGACGAACGGCCCGGCGCTCGGCATGCCCCACTCCGCTAGCGGTGGGTGCAGTTCCAGCACCGACCAGACCGCCGCCAGGGCGGTCGCGGTGAAGAAGGCGAGGACGGCGGCGAGGCGTACGCCCGGGATCAGGTCGGCGGCCCCGGCGGCCCGCAGGCGCTGGCGGAGGCCGCCGCGCAGCAGGTCCGCGGCGTCCGCGGGCGAGGGCCAGCGCCGGCCCGGGCCGGCCAGGTCGAGGTACGTGCCGACGATCTCCGCGCCGCGCGCCCGGCGGTAACCGGCCGGGTACGCCCGCAGCAGGCGGTGGTAGCGCCGCTCCAGCTCGCTCACGCCAACCCCCCGGCGGTACGCGGGGCGAGCGGCCGGGTCGCGCGGGTGCGCAGGCGGGCGGTGGCCGCCTCGACGTTGCGGCGCATGCGCTCGGTCTCGGCGGTCAGCGTGGTGTCGCCGGTGGGGGAGAGGCGGTAGTAGCGGCGCAGCCGGCCGTCCACCACCTCCTCGCGGTCGACCTCCACCAGGCCGGCGTCGACCAGCCGGTCGAGCGCGCCGTAGAGGGTGCCCGGCCGCAGCGACACGCGCCCGTCGGAGAGGGCGGTGACCTCGCGGATCAGGCCGTAGCCGTGCATCGGCTCGCCGGCCAGCGCGGTGAGGATCAGGAAGGTGGGTTCGCGCAGCGGTGTGTCCACGTCCCGCAATATAACGGACGCGAAGATATGCCGGTGCCCGTTACACGCCGAGCGGAGAGACGGTCCCGGCCGGCGGTGGGTCGGTGCGGCGGGCGCACAGACGGAAAGGCCCCGGGCGGACCCGGGGCCTTCCTGTGGTTCCTCTACCGCGTCAGCAGTCGAAGTGCGTCAGCAGTCGAAGTACATGGCGAACTCGTGCGGGGTCGGGCGCAGGCGCACCGGGTCGACCTCGTTGGCCCGCTTCCACTCGATCCAGGTCGAGATCAGGTCGGGGGTGAACACCCCGCCGTCGAGCAGGTAGTCGTGGTCGGCCTCCAGGCTGTCGAGCACGGCCGACAGCGAGCCCGGCACCTGCTTGACGTCGCCCCACTCCTCCGGCGGGAGGTCGTAGAGGTCCTTGTCGATCGGCGCCGGCGGCTCGATCTTGCTCTTGATGCCGTCCAGGCCGGCCATCATCATCGCCGAGAAGGCCAGGTAGACGTTGGCCGACGGGTCCGGCACGCGGAACTCGACCCGCTTGGCCTTCGGGTTGCTGCCGGTCACCGGGATGCGGGTGCAGGCGGAGCGGTTGCGCTGCGAGTAGACCAGGTTGACCGGCGCCTCGAAGCCCGGCACCAGCCGGCGGTACGAGTTGACCGTCGGGTTGGTGAAGGCCAGCAGCGACGGGGCGTGGTGCAGCAGGCCGCCGATGTACCAGCGGGCCATGTCCGACAGGCCGGCGTAGCCGGTCTCGTCGTAGAACAGCGGCTCGCCGTTCAGCCAGAGGCTCTGGTGGGTGTGCATGCCGGAGCCGTTGTCGCCGAAGAGCGGCTTCGGCATGAAGGTGGCGGTCTTGCCGTTGGCCCAGGTCTCGTTCTTCACGATGTACTTGAAGAGCTGGAGCTGGTCGGCGGCGTGCAGCAGCGTCGAGAACCGGTAGTTGATCTCGGACTGGCCGGCGGTGCCCACCTCGTGGTGCGAGCGCTCCACGGTGAACCCGCTGTCGACCAGCCGGCGCACGATGCTGTCGCGCAGGTCGGCGAGGTGGTCGACCGGCGGCACCGGGAAGTAGCCGCCCTTGTAGGCGGTCTTGTAGCCGCGGTTGCCGCCCGGCTCCTCGCGGCCGGTGTTCCAGGCGCCCTCGATCGAGTCGATGTAGTAGAACGACTGGTGCGCCGAGGTCTCGTGGCGGATCGAGTCGAAGATGTAGAACTCCGCCTCCGCGCCGAAGTACGCGGTGTCGGCGATGCCGCTGGCGGCCAGGTAGGCCTCGGCCTTCTTCGCCACGTTGCGCGGGTCCCGGCTGTAGGCCTCGCGGGTGAACGGGTCGTGGATGAAGAAGTTGAGCGCGAGGGTCTTCTGCGCCCGGAAGGGGTCGATGAAGGCGGTGGCGACGTCCGGGAGCAGGAGCATGTCCGACTCGTGGATCGCCTGGAAACCGCGGATCGACGAACCGTCGAAGGCCAGGCCCTCGGTGAAGAAGGCATCGTCGACAGACTCGACCGGCAGGTTGAAGTGCTGCATCACGCCGGGCAGGTCACAGAAACGTACGTCGACGAACTTCACGTCCTCGTTCTTGAGGTATCGCAGGAGTTCCTCGGGATTGGCGAACACACGTCCTCCTGGCACGTCCACGGGTGGCTAGGCTCCTGGCGACGCTATGGCGGCGCGGTTGCCCGGCCATGTCTTGAGTGTTTCTGCCGTGTTACGTCCCTCGCGGAGCGTCATCCGCGCCGCTCGGGCGGGCCGGACCGTGCGACGGGACACCCCCGGCTGTGCCATTCTATTGACACTTGCTCGCTTTCGCCCCTTTTTGCTGCCCGGGTGCGGGCGACCGTCCCCGATCCGTCCGTACGCCCTGGATACCCTTGACCGTTGTGACCAAGCCGCATGATCGCCCCGTACCGCCCGCGACGGATCCCGCCTTCACCCCGCCCAGCCTGGGGCGCCGGTTCGGCGCGCTGGTGATCGACTGGGTGCTCTGCCTGCTCGTCGCCGGGGGCTTCGCCGACCCGGTCCGCGACGGGTGGGCGCCCGTGCTGGTGCTGATCGTCGAGTACGGCTTCTTCCTCGGGCTCTTCGCGCAGACGCCGGGCATGTTCATCACGAAGATCCGCTGCGTCGCCTGGGTCGACGGCGGTCGCATCGGGGTGGCCCGGGCCCTGCTGCGCGGCCTGCTGCTCGCCCTGGTCGTCCCGGCACTGCTGATGGACGGCCACCGTCGCGGCCTGCACGACCGCCTGGCGGGCTCCGTCGTCACCGACGCCCCCCGCCCCTGAGAGACGGCGAGAGCCGGGCCCTTTCGCAGGGGCCCGGCTCTTCGCGTACGCGTCGGAGGTCAGCGACCGCGCGTCTGGCGGAACGCGCCCCGCGCGGGTCGCATGTTCTTCGGGATCGCGCCCTTGGGCATCTGCGGGCGGGCGGTGAGCGCCTTGAGCCGCTTGTCCAGCGAGTTGACGTCCTTGCCGCTGAGGCTGCGCGGCAGCCGCATCAGCGTCATCCGCAGCTTGCGGATCGGCAGCTCGCCCTCCTCCTGGCCGATCACGTAGTCGAAGAGCGGGGCGGAGCCGATCACCTTCGCCAGCCGCCGCTTCTCCTGGCCGAGCAGCCCGCGCACCCGCTGCGGGTTGCCCTCCGCCAGCAGGATCACCCCGGGCCGGCCGATGACCAGGTGGACCATGTCCATCTGCGTGGTGGAGCTGACCGCGGGGGTGACCCGCCAGTCGCCGCGCATGCTCTCCATGATCTGGGCCGCCGCGCCGGGCTGCCCCTCGGCGGCGTTCATCATCGCCTTGTTGGACCGCAGGTTGAGCACGATCAGCAGGCAGAGCAGGGCGAACAGGATGCCCAGCGGCAGCCAGAGCCAGCCCCAGATCAGGACCGCGACCACGGTGAGCGCGAGCGGGATCAGCACCGCGGCGGCGGCCAACGGCGCGAACCACCGGTCCTGCTTGGCGGTGAACTTGAACACCATCCCGATCTGCTTCAGCCGCTGGCCGAACGAGACCTTCTCCTGGGGCTTTGCCATGCCGCAGAGTCTAGTGGTCGCCGCACGTCGCGTTGTCCGCGGCCGGGCTGAGTACCTTACGCCGCCGTACCGCCGCCGAGGGGCGGGAGTAAGGAGGGCGGGCGGGCGAAGATCGGGCGGTGGACCCATGCCCCCGGGGCACCTTCGCGCGCAGAGTCGGAGTCGACAGCCGAAGACGACCCAGGGAGCCCCACATGTTCGGCAACGACGCAGACTTCATCCTCTCGATCCACCGTACGCACGCCGCCGAGCTGCACGCCGAGGCCGCGGTCGACCGGCTCGCCCGGGCCCTGCCGCGCCGCACCACGCGCGACTGGCTCAGTCGCCGGCATCACCCGGGACATGCCGGCGACGCGCGTCGGTGAGCGGCCCCGCGCCCCCGGCGGTCGCCACCGACCCGCCGGGGGGCGACGCCGCCCAGGCCGGCCGCGGACAGGTCGACGGCGCGGGGGCCGGCCGCGGACAGGCCGACGCCGCCCGGGCCGGCCAGGGACAGGCCGAGCCTGCCGATCGGCCGGCCCGCGACCCGCGTCGGGGGTCATCCGCTGACCGGCCGGTCAGCGGAGCCGGCGGCGGCGAGGGCCGTGGCATGCTCGGAGCCGTGACCGTACGCGCCGCCAGCACCGTCCTCGTGGGCCGTCAGCGGGAGACCGCGGCCCTGCGCGACGCCCTGGGCCGGGCCCGCGCCGGGGAACCGACCACGGTCCTGGTCGGCGGCGAGGCCGGGGTGGGCAAGACCCGGCTGCTGGAGGAGTTCGGCAGGTCGGCCACCGAGGCCGGCGCGCGGCTGCTGGTCGGCCAGTGCCTCGAACTCGGCGAGGCCGGGCTGCCCTTCGCGCCGTTCGCCGCCGCGCTGCGGGCGGTGCTGCGCCGCGACGGCCCCGGCGTCTTCGACGGGTACGAGGCCGAGTTCGCCCGCCTCCTGCCGGAACTCGCCCGGGGACCGGCCGGCGTCGCCGTGCCCGCCGTCGCACTCGTTCCGGACGCCCCGCGCGGTTACCTGTTCGACCTGGTCGCCGAGCTGTTCCAGCGGCTCGCCGCCGGGCAGCCCATGGTGCTGGTGATCGAGGACCTGCACTGGGCCGACCGGTCCACCCGCGACCTGATCGCCTTCCTCGTGCGCGCCGCCCGCACCGCCCGGCTGCTGCTGGTCTGCACCTACCGCACCGACGAGCTGCACCGTGGTCACCCGCTGCGGCCCTTCCTCGCCGAGCTGGACCGGGCCCGTGGTGTCGAGCGGATCGAGCTGGGCCGCCTCGACCGGGACGGCACCGGGGCGATCCTGGCGGACCTGCTCGGCGTCGAGCCGCTCGCCCGCGCGGTCGACGACATCCACCAGCGCACCCAGGGCAACCCGTTCTTCATCGAGGAGCTGGCCGCGGCCGGCGGCCCGGTCGGCTGCGGCGCGCTGCCCGAGACGCTGCGCGACCTGCTGCTGGCCCGGGTGGACCGGCTGCCCGACGCCGCCCAGCGGGTGCTGCGGATGGCCGCCGCCGGGGGCACCCGGTTCGCCCACCAGCTGCTCGCCGAGGTCGCCGGGCTGCCCGAGCCGGAGCTGGAGGACGCGCTGCGCGCCGCCGTCGCCGCCCAGCTCGTGGTGGCCGACCCGGAGGGCGACTACGAGTTCCGGCACGCGCTGGTCCGCGAGGCTGTCCACGACGAGCTGCTGCCCGGCGAGCACGCCCGGCTGCACGCCCGCTGGGCGGCGGCCATCGAGGCCCAGCCGCACCTGGTCGCCGCCGGCCGTGCCCCCGCCGAGACGGCACACCACTGGTACGCCGCGCACGACCACCCCCGGGCGCTGGTGACCGCCCGCACCGCGGCGCGCGCCGCCGCCGACCGGTACGCGTACGCGGAGCAGAGCCGGCTGCTGGAACGGGTGCTGGAGCTGTGGGAGCTGGTGCCCGACGCGGCCGACCGGCTCGACATGGACCACCTCGCGGTGCTGGAGGAGACCATCGCCGCCGCCACCACCGCCGGCGACTACCAGCGGGCGCTCACCCTCACCCGGGCCGCCCTGGCCGAGGTGGACGTCGAGGCGGAGCCGCTGCGCGCCGCGCGGCTGCTGGACCGGCGCGGCCGGATGCTCGCCATGCTCGGCAAGAGCGACGGCGCGGCCGAGCTGCGGGAGGCGTACCGGCTGTCGTGCGGGGCGCCGGTCGGGCCGGAACGGGTCCGGCTGCTCGCCGACATCGCGGCGCAGCTGTTCCGGCTCGACCCCGAGCAGGCCGGGACGCTCGCGGCCGAGGCGGCGGAGGCGGTGGAGGCGCTCGGCGACGACCTGGAGCTGCTGCCGACCCGGATCGCCATCCTCTGCCGTACCGAGCCGTCACCCGAGCGCCGCCTGGCCGGGCTGCGCCTGGCCGAGGACCGGGCCCGCGCCGCCGGCTCGGCGCCGGCGCTGGTGAGCGCGCTGGTCCACCTCTCCGACGTGCTGTTCGAGCTGGGCCGGTACGCCGAGTCGGCCGACGCCGCCGCCGCCGGGGCGACCGAGGCGCGCCGGGTCGGCGTCAGCCGCTCCACCGGCGCGTACCTGCTGTCGAACCAGGCCGAGGCGCTGATCGCCCTGGGCCGCTGGGACGAGGCCGACGCCGCCTGCGCGGAGGCGGCCCGGATCGACCTGCCGGGCGTGTCCGGCCTGCACTGGCTCCAGCTCCGCGCCGGGCTGCGGCTGGCCCGGGCCCACCCCACCGCCGAGGAACTGGTGGACCGCGCCCTGGCCTTCCTGTCCCGGCCCTACCTGTGGCCGAACCACCGGCTGCCGCTGCGGGAGCTGCGGATCGAGGCGGCGCTGGCGGCCGACGACCCGGCCGGCGCGGTACGCGCGGCACACGCCGCGCTGGCCGACGAGCGCCTGCCGCAGCTTCCCCGGGAGGGCTGGCCGGTGCTCAGCGCCGCCGCCCGGGCCGCCGAGCGGACCGGGGACGCCGAACTGGCCGGCGCGGTGTCCGCACTCGCCGCCGGCCTGCCGGCCCGCCATCCGGCCGAGCGGGCGCACGCCGCCCAGGTGGCGGCCCTCCTGGCCGTCGGCGGCGGGACACTTGCGGCGTGGCGTACGGCGGTCGCCGCGTGGCGCACCGACGGGCAGCCGTACCCCCTCGGGCGGGCGCTGCTGTCGCTCGCCGAGGCGGCGGCCGCGGCGGGGGAGCGGGACGAGGTGGCGGCGGCGGTCGCCGAGGCCGCCGCGATCGCCGACGGTCTGGGCGCGGCACCACTCGCCGCGCAGGCCGCCACCCTGGCCCGCCGGGTCGGCCTGCGCGGGGCGACCCGGGGGCGTCCCGGCGCGGACCTGCTCACCCTGCGCGAGCGGGAGGTGCTGCGGCTGGTCGCCGAGGGCCACAGCAACAGCCGGATCGCCGAGCGGCTCTTCATCTCGCCGAAGACGGCCAGCGTGCACGTCTCCCGGATCATCGCCAAGCTCGACGTGAGCAACCGCGTCGAGGCCGCCGCGTTGGCCCACCGCCTCGGCCTGCTCGGCGCTCCCACCGCACCCCGCTGATCCTGCGACCGCCGGTCGGACGTGGCACCGGTGGCTCGGTCAGGGGCGGGGCAGGTAGATCCGCCAACCGGGGACGGTGACCAGGTCGAGCGCCGCCGGGTCGGCGTGCCGGCGCTCGTCCAGGCGGGCCGCCAGCGGGGAGCCGGCCGGCGCGACCCAGGCCGGCGCCGCCGCCTGCCGCACCGCCCGGCGGTACGGCAGGTACCGGTCGTGTCCCGGGCGCAGGTCGTCGTCGACGACGGCGCAGAGCACGTCCTCGCGGGTGGCGAAGGTGAGCCGGTTGCAGGTCCAGTAGCCGCCGTACACGTGCCGGACGCCCCGCTGGCGCAGCGCGGCGACCAGTTCGGCGTGCCGGGCCTCGGCGGCGCGGGCGGCCGGCGCGGCGTCGACCGCGCCGGCGGTGGCCACGGCGGCGGTGCCCAGCGTCGCCGCGAGCACCAGGGCCGCCGCGATGCCCGTCATGCCGCGCCACCGCGCCCCGGCTCCGGCGCCTCCGCGTGTCGGGACACTGTCCGCCCCGGCAATGCCTGCCCCAGCCGTGACTGTGCCGGCCGGGACCGGTCGGAGTGCGCGGCGGGCGGCCGACCAGAGCGGCCAGAGCAGGGCCGGAACGGAGATGAGCAGGCAGGACAGGTACCGGGAGCTTTCCACCGGGGTGCGGCCCGCGGCGCTGCTGACGGTGTAGACGGCGAGCGTCGCGACGGCGGCGGCCACCAGGGCGAGCCGGACCGCCCCGCCCACCGGGGTCCTCACCACTATGGATCTTGGACAGTTGTCGTCGGCCCTGAACGGCAACTGTCCAAGATCCCCGACGGGTGGGCGCAGCGCGCGCCAGGCCGAGAGGGCGGCCGCGAACAGCAGCGGCGGGAGGGCGAGCGCCCACCACAACTGGCCCGGCGTGCAGTGGCTCGGGGAGCAGAAGCCCATGCCCAGGGGCGGGCCGAGCACCAGCCCCCCGTACAGCCGGTCCGCCCAGCCGGTGGGCTGCCCGGAGCCTCCGGCGACGAGCACCGCCGTGATCGGGTTGCGCCCCGCCGCCAGGCTGTGCGCCAGCAACGGCCCGGCCCCGACGAGCGCGGCGGCACCGAGCAGCGCACCGGCCCGGCCGCGCAGCTCCCGCCGGCCGTACGCGAGAAGCACCGCGCCGGTCGCCGCCACGTACGGCAGCACCAGCGGGTCCACCCAGACCATCAGCCCGGCCAGGAAGCCCCACGCCGCCCAGCGCGGCAGTCGGCACCCCGGCCGGCCGGCCGCCAGGTCGTACGCCAGCACGGCGAGCGCCACCCCGGCCGCGTTCATCTCCGGGTACCCGCCTCCGGCGATGAGCTGGTTCTTCACCACCCGGTCCGAGCCCAGCGCCAGCAGCGCCACGACGAGCAGGGCGAACCAGTGGTCCCCGGTCAGCCGCAGCGTCAGCCGCCAGGCGAGCACGACGAAGAGCGCGTACAGGGCGAGGGTGGGCAGGCGTAGCCCGAGCGTCGACGGGCCGACCAGCGCGAACACCGGCGCGGCCAGGTACGCCTCCAGCGTGCCCATGTACGCCTGGCCGTAGAACCAGACCGGGAACTCCCGCCCCTGCGCGATGTGCAGCGCGGCCAGCCCCATGGTGGCCTCGTCGCTGTTGGTCGGCGGCGCGTCGTGCAGCAGCAGGCCGAGGCGGTAGCCGGTCCCGGCCACGACGGCGAGCACGGCGAGCACCGTCGGCAGTACGGGTCGCCGGTCGGACGGGAGCGCGGGACGCGCGTCGCGCCACCGCTGGCGTACGCCGACGGTCATCAGCCGATCATGGCAGTTGACCGCCGGCCCGTGGTCGAGCGACCCCGGCGCGTCGCCGGGGTGGATCAGCCGGCGGTGACCGGAAGGCCCTCGCGGGCCTCCAGCGCCTGCCGGTAGAGCCGCCCGGCCCGGTACGACGAGCGCACCAGCGGCCCGCTCATCACGCCCGCGAAGCCGATCTCCTCGGCCTCCTCGCGCAGCTCGACGAACTCCTCCGGCTTGACCCAGCGGGTGACGGGGTGGTGCCGGGGGGTGGGGCGCAGGTACTGCGTGATGGTGATCAGCTCACACCCGGCGTCGTGCAGGTCGCGCAGCGCCTGGGAGATCTCGGCGCGCTCCTCGCCCATGCCCAGGATCAGGTTGGACTTGGTGACCAGGCCGTCGGCGCGGGCCTGCCGGATCACGTCCAGCGACCGCTCGTAGCGGAAGGCCGGCCGGATCCGCTTGAAGATCCGCGGCACGGTCTCGACGTTGTGGGCGAGCACCTCCGGCCGGGCGCCGAAGACCTCGGCGAGCTGCTCGGGGACCGCGTTGAAGTCGGGGATGAGCAGTTCGACGCCGCAGCCGGGCTGGAGGGCGTGGATCTGCCGGACGGTCTCGGCGTAGAGCCAGGCGCCACCGTCGGGCAGGTCGTCGCGGGCCACCCCGGTGATGGTCGCGTAGCGCAGGCCCATCGCGACCACCGACTCGGCGACCCGGCGCGGCTCGTCGGCGTCGAACTCGGCCGGCTTGCCGGTGTCGATCTGGCAGAAGTCGCAGCGCCGGGTGCACTGGTCGCCGCCGATGAGGAAGGTGGCCTCCCGGTCCTCCCAGCACTCGTAGATGTTGGGGCAGCCGGCCTCCTGGCAGACGGTGTGCAGCCCCTCGCGCGAGACGAGCCCGCGCAGCTGGGTGTACTCCGGCCCCATCTTGGCCTTGACCTTGATCCACGGCGGTTTGCGCTCGATCGGTGTCTCGGCGTTGCGCGCCTCGATCCGCAGGAGACGCCGCCCCTCGGGGGCGGGCGTCGTCGTGCGCGCTGCCTGGCCGGTCGTCGGCGCGGAGTGCTCGATCGTCACAAAACCGAGCCTACGCCCGACGGCCGCCGTCGATGTAGCGCGGGCGACGGGCGTCACCCCGCCAGTCTTGTGACACCGGACACCGGGGCCGCGTAAACCCGTCACAGGGCTGTCGGCGGTGGTGCTAGCGTGCCGGGCAGAGCTGTGACGGAGCCGAGTAGCGCCCCGACCCGCCAGTTGAAGAGAGCCGCCGGTTGCTGCGAGGCGGTCTGGCACCGGGCGCGCGAAGACCCTCCCGAGCTGCGGGAAGAACGGCGGGTGGCCGGCGCCGCGCGACTGCGCGGACGGGCCGCTCCCGCCCAGTAGAGCCCGCCCGGCTGGCCCCGGTGAAAAGGCGACGAACGAGGCCCCCGCCAGCGGGGGCGAAGGTGTGGTGGCACCGCGAGGTTTCCCGCTCGCCCACACCTCCCGGGGATCGCGTTGCGATTATCGAGGAGGTACCGCCGTGCAACGCATCCTTTCCACCCAGCTCTCCGCCCATGTCGGCGTGCCCGTCCGGATCGCCGGCTGGGTGCACCGCCGCCGGCTGCTCAAGTCGGTGGCCTTCCTGATCGTGCGGGACGCCGCCGGCCTCGCCCAGGTGGTGGTCACCGACCCGGCCGTGCGCGCCGAGGTGGAGGCCCTCACCGAGGAGACCGTCGTCGAGGTCACCGGCACGGTGGTCGCGAACCCGACGGCCCCCGCCGGGGTCGAGCTGAGCGCGCCGACGGTACGACCGCTCGGCCCGCCCGCCGTACCGCCGCCGTTCGACCTGTACCGGCCGGCGCTCACCGCGAGCCTGCCCACCCAGCTCGACCACGCGCCCGTCGCCCTGCGCCACCCGACCCGCGCGGCGGCGCTGCGCGTCTCGGCGGCGGCGGTGGCCGGGTTCCGGGCCACGCTCGACGCCCGCGACTTCGTGGAGATCCACACCCCGAAGGTGGTCGGCTCGTCCACCGAGAGCGGGGCGAACGTCTTCGCGCTGGACTGGTTCGGCCGGCCCGCGTACCTGGCGCAGTCGCCGCAGTTCTACAAGCAGCTCATGGTCGGTGTCTTCGAGCGGGTCTACGAGGTGGGGCCGGTGTTCCGGGCCGAGCCGCACGACACCGTCCGGCACCTGGCGCAGTACACCTCGCTCGACGCCGAGCTGGGCTTCGTCACCGACCACCGGGACGTGATGGTCGTGCTGCGGCACACCGTGGCCGGCATGATCGACGCGGTACGCGAGCGGGCCGGGGCCGCGCTCGCCACCCTCGGGGTGTCGGCCCCGGAGGTGCCGGCCGAGATCCCCGCCGTGCACTTCACCGAGGCGCTCAGGATCGCGGGGGCACCGGCCGACGAGCCGGACCTCGCCCCGGCGCACGAGCGGGCGCTGGGCGAGTGGGCGCGGCGGGAGCACGGCTCGGAGTTCCTCTTCGTCACCGGCTACCCGATGACGAAGCGGCCCTTCTACACCCACCCGGACCCGGCGCGGCCCGCGTACTCCAACGGGTTCGACCTGCTCTTCCGGGGGCTGGAGCTGGTGACGGGCGGGCAGCGGCTGCACCGGCACGCCGACTACCTGGCGGCGCTCGCCGCCCGGGGCGAGCCGGTCGAGCCGTACGCCGGCTACGTCGACGCGTTCCGGCACGGCATGCCGCCGCACGGCGGTTTCGCCATCGGCCTGGAACGCTTCGTGGCCCGCCTGACGGGCGCGGCCAACGTCCGGGAGGTCACGGCCTTCCCCCGCGACCTCCACCGCCTGACCCCCTGACCCCCGGGGGCAGGCGGCGATCATGAGGTTGGCGGCACTGAAGGAGATCGACTTCGCCGCCAACCTCATGATCGACGGCGGAGCCGGGGGTGGGGGTGGGGTGGGGTGGGGGTGGGGGGTGGGGTGGTCAGGTCGGGCCGAGGAGGTCCCAGAGGTTGCCGGCGATGTCGCGAAAGACGGCGACCCGGCCGTACGGCTCGGTGCGCGGCGGCTTCACGAACTCGACGCCCGCCTCGACCATCCGCCGGTGGACGGCGTCGAAGTCGTCGACCTGGAGGAAGAAGCCGACCCGGCCGGCGACCTGGTCGCCGACCGATCGAGCCTGCCGGTCGCCGTCGGCGCGGGCCAGCAGCAGCCCGGTCTGCGCGCCCGGCGGGCGGACGACCACCCAGCGCTTCGCCCGGCCGTCGTTGGTCAGCGACGGGGAGTCCTCCACCAGCTCGAAGCCGAGCACCCCGGTGAAGAAGTCGATGGCCGGGTCGTACTCGGCCACGACGATCGTGACCAGGTCGATCCGCACCGGTCAGGCCGCGACGAGGGTGGGCAGGTGGCGCTCGACGACCGGCAGCACGTCGGCCACGGTCACCGGGCGGCCCAGCTCGGCGGTCAGCGAGGTGACCCCGGCGTCGCGGATGCCGCAGGGCACGATCCGGTCGAAGTGGCCCAGGTCGCAGTCGCAGTTGATGGAGAAGCCGTGCAGGGTCACCCCGCGGGCCACCCGGATGCCGATGGCCGCCACCTTGCGGGCCGGGCCCCGGTCGTCCTCCGGCACCCAGACCCCGCTGCGCCCCTCGACCCGGCCGGCGGTCAGCCCGAACTCGGCGCAGACGTCGATCAGCAGCTGCTCGGTGCGGCGGACGTAGGCGACCACGTCGACCGGGTCGGGCAGCCGGACGATGGGGTAGCCGACCAGCTGCCCCGGGCCGTGCCAAGTGATCTTGCCGCCCCGGTCCACGTCGACGACCGGGGTGCCGTCCATGGGGCGGTCCCACGGCTCCGTGCGCTTGCCGGCGGTGTAGACGCTCGGGTGCTCCAGCAGCAGCACGGTGTCGCCGCGCTCGCCGGCCACCACCGACTCGTGCAGCCGGCGCTGCTCGTCCCAGGCGGCCTGGTAGTCGAGGACACCGGCACGGACGGCCGTGAGGCCGGAGGTCGTCGTGGTCACGCCGCCAAGCCTAGACCCGTACCGGCCGGTCACCATCGGTGACGCGGCTCACGAGGAGGACCGGCGGCGGGCCCGGGCAGTCCGGGTCAGCCCTGCGGGACCCGCCACAGCCACACGTCGTCCACCCGCTCGGGCGGGCCGAGCAGCGCGGTCACCGTACGTCGGATCGCCTCCTCGTCGACCGGCCACTTCGCCCCGTGCACCTCGTCGGGCAGCACGATCGTCTCGATCCGCCAGTGCCGCAGGTCGGCGCGGACCTCCTGGACGCTGCCCTCGGTGATGATCGGCACCAGCCCGGTCCGGCCGGCCTGGTCCACCAGCGCGCCGAACGGGCGCGGCGGCGGGCCGATCCGCCCCCGGCCGTCCGGGCCGCCGGGGCCGAGGAAGAAGCCGGAGGGGATGGCGAACTCGCCCTGCCGGTGTGCCAGGGCGTACGCCTGCCAGCGCTGGCCGTCGGGGTAGACGTCGAGGGTCAGCGGCACCGGGGTCAGCACCCCGCCGGGGGAGACGTGCTCCCGCCACGTCCCGGCGGTGATGAAGCGCGGGACCGGCTCGCGTTCGATGGTCAGCAGCGGCGTCGGCACCAGCGGCAGCAGCGCCAGCGCGAACCCCGCCCACCAGGCCAGCCGCGTCGGGCGGCGCCGGGGCGGATCGGCGCGGAGCTGGTCCACGGCGTACGCGAGCAGCACCCCGATCACCGGCGCCACGACCAGCGCCAGCCGGGCGGGCAGGGCGGCGTTCACCACCGGCAGGTGCCCGAGCAGGTCGAACGGCATCGGCAGGTCGAAGCGACGCCCGTCGACCTTGGCCACGGGCCCGAACGACAGCACGGTGAAGACGGCGGCGGTCACGCCCAGCGCCCAGAGCGTCGCCCGGCGGGCCGGGTCGGCCCGGCGCCACAGCGCCACGAAGCAGGCGACGGCGAGCAGCAGCAGCGGGATGCCGAAGAACGAGTTCTCCTCGGTCGGGTTCGGCGCGAGCTGGGTGCCCAGCCCCACCTCCCCGGCGATCGACCGGCGCGGGTACGCCGCGTACGCGACGACGTCCTCGGAGTGGATGACCGCGTCGAAGCCGGTGCCGTGGAAGCGCTGCGGGCCGGCGAAGTGCAGCCACAGCGGGTACGCCAGCAGCACCCCCGCGACGACGGCGGTCACCCCGAGGCCGCGCAGGAAGGTCGGCAGCACGGCGCGGGCCTCGGCGCGGTGCACCGGGTGCAGCGCCCAGGTGGCGACGAAGACGCCGAGCGCCAGCGCGGTGAAGAAGAGCCCCTCGGCGGCGATGGAGAAGGCGACGGCGACGAGCACGCCGAGGATCGCGCCGTCGCGCAGCGGGTGCCGGGAGCGGCGCAGCGCGAAGGTCCGCCAGATCAGCAGCGGCACCAGCCAGCCCGCCGTCCAGTTCAGGTGGGCGTTGGCGTGCGAGACCATGCCGGGGGAGAAGCCGACGAACAGCCCGCCGACGGCGGCGGCGAGCGGGCTGCGGAGCAGGTGCCGGGAGAGCAGCCAGTACCAGGCGAACGCGGTGGCGGCCAGGTTGAGGGTGAGGATCACCAGGAACGTGGCCGGCGGCCCGATCAGGTACGTCAGCGGCGCGAAGACCACCGCGTACACGGTGATCGAGGTGTTGACCGCGAGGTTCACCCCGTCGGGGACGTTGACCAGGTAGGTGAAGAGCGGGTTGTCGCCGTGGGTGACCGCGTGGCCGCCGAAGGCCAGCAGCCACTCGAACAGCGCCTGGTCGCTGGAGTTGACCGTGATGGCGCGGGTGTTCGGGCCCTGCCACAGCCCGCTGGTCACCCAGACGGCGAGCGCCAGCGCGACCAGCGCCACGATCAGGTCGGCCCGCCGGTGGCGGACGACGCGGGGCGGCGAGGCCGGCGAAGGCGCCAGGGACGGGGAGGTCGGCACGCAGCGGACGTTACCAACCGCACCGGGGCACGCCGGTCAGGACGCACATCCTCCGGACGCCGAATGTGTGAGCGTGCCCCATGTCACAGCATTGACATATCGACGTAACGTCGCGGCAATTCGCGGGTGACCCAGTTCACACCCCGTCCCCAGGAGGCCCCCGTGCGCCGCTCCCCGTCCCTGCTCTCCCGGCTGACCGGCGCGGTCGCCGGGATGGTCCTCGCCGCCGCCGCGGTGGCGGCCGTCGCCGCCCCCGCCCAGGCCGCCACCCTCACCCAGGTCACCAACTTCGGCTCCAACCCCGGCAACCTCGCCATGTACGCGTACCGGCCGGACAACCTGCCGGCAGGAGCGCCGGCCGTCGTGCTGCTGCACGGCTGCACCCAGAACGCCGCCGGCTACTTCGCCAACTCCGGCTGGCAGAAGTTCGCCGACCAGTGGAAGTTCACCCTGATCGTGCCGCAGCAGTCCAGCGCCAACCAGCCGCTGAGCTGCTTCAACTGGTTCGTCGAGCAGGACATCGCCCGGGGCTCAGGCGAGGCGCTGTCGATCAAGCAGATGGTCGACCACGCCAGGAACAACTACGGCACCGACGCCCGCCGGGTGTTCGTCAGCGGGCTCTCCGCCGGCGGGGGAATGAGCGCCGTCATGCTGGCCACCTACCCGGACGTCTTCGCCGCCGGCTCTGTCGTCGCCGGCCTGCCGTACCGCTGCTCGCCGCCCGCCTCCACCAGCACCTGCCAGTACAGCGGGGTGAACAAGACCCCGCAGGAGTGGGGCGACCTGGTCCGGGCCGCGTACCCCGGGCACACCGGCCCGCGTCCCCGGGTCGCCATCTGGCACGGCACCTCGGACTCCACCGTCGTACCGGCCAACGCCACCGAGCTGCGCGACCAGTGGACCAACGTCCGGGGCGTCCCGCAGGCCCCCACCAGCACCGCGTCGCTGCCCGCCAACACCAGCCTGGAGGTGTACGGCAACAACGACGTCCGCCTCTACCGGGTCTCCGGCATGGGCCACGGCACCCCGGTCGACCCGGGCCCGGGGGCGGAGCAGTGCGGCACCGCCGCCGCGTACATGCTGGACACCATCTGCTCGGCGTACCACGACGCGGTCTTCTTCGGCCTGAACGGCGGAACGGGCCCCGGCCCCTCCCCGACGGCGAGCCCCACCGCCTCCCCCACGGCGAGCCCCACCGCCTCCCCGACCGCGAGCCCGACCCCGGCGCCGACCTGCGTGACGGCCAGCAACTACGCGCACGTCGCCGCCGGTCGTGCCTACCAGTCCGGCGGCTACGCCTACGCCAACGGCTCGAACCAGCGGATGGGCCTCTACAACACCTTCTACACGAGCACCCTCAAGCAGACCGGCCCCAACCACTGGGTGATCGGCTGCTGATCCCGCGCTGCCCCACCGTGGTCGGACGCCCGCCGGGCGTCCGACCACGCGCGACCCGTCGTCACTCGGTGAGGGCGGCGCGCAGGGCGGTGGCCAGGGTCGGGTGGCGGTAGGTGAAGCCGGCCCCGGTGAGCACGCCCGGGAGGACGCGGGTGCTGGTCAGCGCCTCGTGCGCGAAGCCGCCCAGCGCCACCTTCAACGCCAGCGCCGGGATCGGCACGACCGCCGGCCGGCGCAGCTGCCGGGCCAGCTCCCGGGTGAAGTCGGCGTTGGTCACCGGGGCCGGCCCGACCAGGTTGACCGGCCCCACGAGGTCGTCGCGGTCCAGCACGAACCGCGCGGCGTCCAGCCAGGCCGCCATGGAGATCCACGGCAGCCACTGCCGGCCGCTGCCGAGGCGGCCGGCGATGCCCAGCCGGAACGGCAGCAGCTGCGGCTTGAGCAGACCGCCGTCGCGGTGCAGCGGCAGCCCGATGCGCAGCCGCACGACGCGTACGCCCGCGTCCTCGGCCGGCCGGGTCGCCGCCTCCCACACCCGGCAGACGTCGGCCAGGAAGCCCTCGCCCGCCGGGGCGTCCTCCTCGACCGCCCGGTCGCCGGTGTTGCCGTACCAGCCGACCGCCGAGGAGTTCAGCAGCGCCCTCGGCCGGTCGGCCTGGGGCAGCCCGGCGATGGTGATCGCCAGCGTGGTGGTGGTGTCGACCCGGCTGGACCGGATCAGCTGGCGGTACCCGTCGTTCCACCGCTTGTCGCCCACGCCCGCGCCGGCCAGGTTGACCACCGCGTCCGCCTCCGCCACCACCGCCGGGTCGAGCTGCGCGGCGGACGGGTTCCACTGCCGCTCGTCGCGGCCGCGCGGCGGCCGGCGGACCAGCCGGGTGACCTGGTGCCCGTCCGCCGTGAACCGGTCGACCAGCCGGGTGCCGAGGAAGCCGGACGCGCCGGCCATGAGGATCCGCATGCCCCCATCTTCGGGTACGCGGCCCGGCGCGGATGCGCCGAGCGGTCATCCCCCGGCCGGGACCGGGGCCGGGCGGAGGTCGGCCATGAGCCGTTCGACCTCCGCGAAGGCGTCCTCGGGCAGCGGGCCGAGGGCGAGGGTGGCGAAGTTCTCCTCGGCCTGGGCCACCGTCCGGCAGCCCGGGATCGGCACCGCCCGGGGACTGCGGGCGAGCAGCCAGCCGAGCGCGCCCTGGGCGAGCGTACGGCCGTCGGCGGTGAGCGCCGCCCGGATCCCCTCCACCCGGGTTGCCCACTGCGGAGTCGGCCGGCCGTCGGTGAACCAGACCAGCCACTCCGGGGCCATCCCGCGCACGTCGTCCCGGCCGACGGTCCGCGTCGCGCCGGTGAGCAGCCCCATCGCCAGCGGCCCCCGGTTGAGGGCGGCCACGTCGGCCGCGTCGCACACCGCCAGCATCCGGGCGTTGTCCCGCAGCACCGACTGGTCGTACTGGATCGCGGCGCAGTGCGGCCCGGCCGCCGCGAACGCCCCGGCCGACGCCGGGTCGTCGGTGCTCCAGCCGTACGCCCGGATCTTGCCCTGGGCGACCAGGTCCTCCAGCGCGCCGACCAGGTCGAGCGCGGCGGGCACCGGCAGGTCGTTGATGTGCAGCTGGTAGAGGTCGACGTGGTCGGTGCCGAGCCGGCGCAGCGACTCCTCCAGGCTGGACACCGCGTAGTCGGGGCTGGGGTCGGTGCCGGTCCACCGCCTGGTCGCCTCGTCGGTACGGTTGCCGAACTTGGTGGCGATCACCGCCCGGTCGCGGCGCCCGGCGAGGGCCCGGCCGAGGATCCGCTCGCTGTGCCCGGCACCGTAGTTGCTGGCCGTGTCGAAGAGGGTCACCCCGAGATCCAGCGCGGCGTGGACGGTGCGGACCGACTCGTCGTCGTCGACCTCGCCCCAGCCGAACGGCTGCCCTCCGTCGCCCCACAGTGGCCCGCCGATCGCCCAGCAGCCCATGCCGAGCGCGCCGACCTCGATCCCGCTGCGACCCAGAGTCCGTGTCGTCGTCATGCCCACAGCGTTCAACCTGGAGTGCGCTCCAGGTCAAGTACGCTGCCGCAATGAGCGGGTACGCACCCTCCGAGGCGGCGCGGCGCAGCGGCTTCAGCCTCGACACCCTCCGGTACTACGAGAAGATCGGCCTGCTCAGCGGGGTCGGGCGCACCTCGGGCGGGCGGCGGATCTTCACCGACGAGGATCTCAGCTGGCTGGTGCTGTTCCGCTGCCTGCGCGACACCGGCATGCCGATCGCCGAGATGTCCCGCTACGCCGAGCTGGCCCGCGAGGGCGACCACACCGCCGGCGAGCGGAAGGCGCTGCTGGAACGGCACGCGGAGCGGGTCGGGGAGCAGATGCGCCTGCTCCAACGCCAGTACGACCACCTCCGCGAGAAGATCCGCTTCTACGAGCGGCTGCCCGGAGCCTCCTAGCCGGCGGCGGCCACGCGGGCCAGCACCGGCGTGAGCGCGTCCAGCGCGTCCTCGCGTACGACGAAGCGGGTGACGCCCCAGCGGCGTTGGTGCGCGGCGACCGCCGCGACGATCTCGTCCTCGGTGCCGATCAGCACGAACGGCGTCGCGAGCAGCTCGGCGACGGTCAGGCCGATCCGCTCGGCGGTCGGCGCGGCGGCGGCCTCGGCGTCGTCGGTGACGACGACGTGCTGCACGAGCGCCTCCAGCACCGGCGGCTCGGCCCGCCCCTCCGCCCCGGCGGCGACGCAGGCCAGTTGCGCCTCGATGTCCGCCTCGCGCCAGCGCACGTCGTGCCGGTAGCCGTCGGGCAGGGTGCGGCCGAGCCCGGACAGCCCGACCACGTCGGCGTGCGCGCCGGCCCAGCGCAGCATCGCCGAGTTCGCCGTGCCGAGGGTGAACGGGATCCGCCGCTGCACCGGGCGCGGGGCCTCCAGCCGCGCGCCCCGCACGACCAGGTCGGGGGAGTCGACCGTGACCTCCTCGCCGTCGAGCAGGGCGCGGACGGCCTCGGCCACGGCCAGGCAGCGGCGCACCCGCCCGGCGACGTCCGGGCGCTCCCGGCCGACCGCCAGCCACTCGGCCGGGGTGTGGCCGGCGCCGAGGCAGAACCGGGCCCGCCCGCCGGAGAGCAGGTCGAGGGAGGCCACGTCCGAGGCGAGCAGCATCGGCTCGCGGACGCCGGCGTTGGAGACGTACGAGCCCAGGCCGATCGTCGAGGTCACCGCCGCCGCGGCGGCCAGCGAGACGAAGGGGGACGCCGCCAAACCCGGATGGTCGGCGGTGAACAGGGCGTCGAAGCCTGCCGCCTCGACCCGCCGGGCCAGCTCCAGCCAGCTCGGGCCGTCGGACGGGATCGCCTGGAGAGTGAAGGTCGCCATGTGCCCACCCTGCCGGGCCCGGGCCCGCCGACAAAGCCCGCCGGCGGCGATTCTGCTACCGGCAGACCCGGGCCGCATCGACCCCGTGGTGCCGCCGGCGCGCTCGCCCGGGTGCGGGTCAGTGGACCGGCCCAGGGTCACGGTCGAGCGGCGGGAGCGGAACCCCGAAGAGCCCCTCGGTGCTGCCGGCGGTCAGCGCGTTGAGCGCGCCGACGAGCTTCTTCTCCTCGTAGACGAAGTGCGTCTCGAGCAGGGCGGCGAGGGTGTCCAGCTCGGCCCGCACCTCGTGCGGCGGCGCGGTGGCGTCGGCCAGCTCCTCGACCCGGAGCAGGGCCTCGGCCACGATGTGGTGGTCGGCCGCCAGCTCGCGCAGCACCGGGGCCAGTTCGGGCGCCTGGTCGGCCAGCACCCGGAACGCCCCGGCGTCCTCGCCGGTGTGGTGCCGGGTCAGCGCCGCGCAGAAGGCCAGGCAGTGGGTCCGCAGGTCCCTCGGCCGTACGGCCAGCCTACGACAGCAGGCGCGAGGAGACGTGCCCCGTCAGGGCCGACGGACGGGCCGGATGGTGACCAACTCCTCCAGCCCGACGAAGTCGGTCGGATCCGTGGTGTAGAGCGACAGGCCGTTCGCGTGTGCGACGGAGGCGTTCATCAGGTCCGCCAGCCGGCGGCGGGTGGTGCGCCCCGTGGCCAGGACCGCGCTGGTGACCAGACCGAAGGCCCGCGCGGCCTCGGCGTCGAAGGGCAGCGGCTCGAAGACGGCCTCGGCATGCTGGAGGACGCTGGTCCGCCGGGCACGTTCGGCGCGGTCGTCGGTGTGGTGCGGGCCCGCGGAGAGTTCCGCGAGCGTCACGGCGCTGATCACCATCTCCTCCGGCAGGTCCCCCGGACCGAGGGCGCCGAGATGGATCACGACGTTCGTGTCGATCAGGCCACGGACCGGTGCCTCACCACTCACGGCTGAACGGGTCCTGCTCGACCGACGAGTCGATGTCGGCGCGGAACCTCTCGCCGTCGAGCACGGGAGCCGTCGCGAAGGCGGCGAGCACCTCCGCCCGCGGGACGAACGTGCGCCGGCGTAGCGGGATGAGCTTTCCGACGGGGGTGCCGTTGCGCGTGATGACGAAGGACTCGCCGGACTCGACGTGCCGCATGATCGCGCCCGAGTCGTTGCGCAGCTCGCGCTGCGTTATCTCTCGATGAGCGTGCTCTGCCACGGTGTAATCCTAGTCGGGTGTGCTACGAGGTGCTACACGACGTCGCGGGTCGAGGGGCGTGACGTCCGGGTGGGCCGGCAGGTCATGTCGACGGCTCGTCCGGGGTGGACTCGCGCCAGCGGGCGCGCCAGGCGGCCTCGTGCGCCTCGTGGCTGGTCTTCTCCTCGAAGACCATCTCGCGCAGAGCGCGCCGGGAGTCCGCCATGACCACCGCCTCGACCGCCACCAGCCCGATGCAGATCGTGGTGAGCAGGGTGAGGGCGGCCAACCCCGGCAGCCGTTGGCCGACGGGAATGGTGGCGGCCAACAGGAGCACGGCGCCGACCCTGGTCCACGAGGCGGTGCGCAGGGTGCGCCACTGGAACAGCATGTTCGCGCACAGGTAGCAGGCGACTCCGCCGAACAGCAGCAGGACGCCGGGGCCGTGCGCCGGGTCCCCGACCGGCACCTCGGGATCGGCGACCTGGTGCACGATCTCCTCGGCGCCGAGGGCGAACAGGATGATTCCGGCGATCATCGGCAGGTGGAAGTACGCGTACGCGTCCCGGGCCATCGAGACCCGGGGCCGTCCCTCGGCCGCGTGCAGGGCGATCCGGGCGGCCGGTGCGATCACGTCGTAGTGCGCCCACCAGAGCGCGGCCGTGAAGAAGATGCCGAGCACCGCCGCGGCGACCGCCGGCCACGTGGGCGGCTGGCCGAGCAGGTTGCTGCCGACGCCGACGGAGATGACCGACTCGCCCAGGGCGATGATCAGGATGAGGTCGTACCGCTCGGTCCAGTGCTCGGCGGAGGTCACCATCCAGCCCCAGGCGCCGGCGACCAGGCCCATGCCGTACTGGAGCAGGACGACGCTGATCCAGAGCCCGTCGCGCAGCATCGCCGCCCGGCCCGGGTCGTCGATCTGGGGCGGGATCAGCGCGGCGGCCGTGAGCAGCATGGTGCTGATCGTGACCTCCGGGGAGTACTTCAGCAGCAGCCGCCGCTCGCCGGGTCTCTCCCGCGCGACGTGCCAGTACAGCGCCAGGTGCACACCCCTGATCACCACGTAGCTGAGCGCGACCACCATCGGCCCGGCGGCCACGTCGGTCGCGTCGCTGAAGGCCTGGGGGAGGGAGAGCGCGAAGCAGAACAGCGCGGCCATGCCGATGACCATCAGCACCGGGACGAAGCCCTCGCCGAGCCGTACCCGGGTGGCGACCACGCAGTGCACCACCCAGCACCACCAGAGCACGGCGAGCACGAGCATGGCGTGCACCAGCGACCGACCGGAGATGTTGGCGGCGGTGGCGCGGGTGATGATGAAGAACGAGAAGACGAAGACCAGGTCGAAGAAGACCTCGAACCGGTCGACCCGGGCGCCGGGGGCGATCGAGACGGCCGGTCCCAGCCGCTCGCGCCACCGGATGACACCCACCCAACCACTCTGGCAGCGCCCTGTCCCCGCCGGGCCGGAATCGCGCCAGCCCGGCGGCGCGCGAACCAGGCGACGGGCGACCGGACGGCGGGCCGGACGGGCTGCGGGCAACCAGACGGCGCGCCGGCCGGGCGGCCGGACGGCGAAGGGCGCCCCGGTCGGTGACCGGGGCGCCCTTCGTGCCGTCGGGCGGGGGACTACAGGCCGAGCTCGGCCTCGAAGTTGCCCGACTCCAGCCGCTCCTTGACCGCGACCAGGAAGCGGGCGGCGTCCGCGCCGTCGATCAGCCGGTGGTCGTACGACAGGGCCAGGTAGACCATCGACCGGACGGCGACGACCTCACCCAGCTCCGGGTCGTTGACCACGACCGGACGCTTGACCACGGCACCCGTGCCGAGCATCGCCGACTGCGGCGACGGCACGATCGGGGTGTCGAAGAGGGCGCCGCGGCTGCCGGTGTTGGTCAGCGTGAAGGTCGCCCCGGCGATCTCGTCCGGGCTGATCTTGTTGGTCCGGGTGCGCTCGGCCAGGTCGGCGATCCGCTTGGCGATGCCGCCCAGGTTTAGGTCGCCGGCGCCGTGGATGACCGGCACCATCAGACCCCGCTCGGTGTCCACGGCGATGCCGAGGTGCTCCGAGTCCGGGTAGGTGATCGTGCCGGCGTCGAGGTCCATGCTGGCGTTGACGATCGGGTACGCCTGGAGCGCCTCGACCGCCGCGAGGGCGAAGAACGGCAGGAACGACAGCTTGACGCCGTGCCGCTGCTGGAACGACTCCTTGGCCCGCGCCCGCAGCTTGGCGACCTTGGTGACGTCCACCTCGACCACGGTGGTCAGCTGCGCCATCTCGTGCAGCGACTGCTGCATCCGCTTGGCGATCGTCGCGCGGATCCGGGGGAGCTTCTCGGTGGTGCCGCGCTTGGCGCTCGGCTGCGGCTTGGCGGCCGGCTTGGCCGGGGCCGCCGCAGCGGCGGGCTGCTGCGCCGGGGCCGGCGCGGCCTTGGCGGCCTTCGCCTTCTCCGCCGCCTCCAGCACGTCCTGCTTGCGGATCCGGCCGCCGACGCCGGTGCCGTTGACCGAGGAGAGGTCGACGCCGTGCTCGCTGGCCAGCTTGCGCACCAGCGGGGTCACGTAGCCGGCGGCCTCCTCGCCGCCGCCCTGGGCGGGGGCCGAGGGGCGCTGCGGGGACGGGGCCGCAGCCGAGGGCACGGCCTTCTGCTCGGCCTGCGCGGGCTGCGCCGAGGTCTCGGCCTCCGCCGACGGCTCGTTGTACGACATGCCCGGGGTCGGCTCCTCGACCTTGGGCTCCGGCTTGGCCTCGGCCTTCGGCTCGGGCTTCGGCTCCGGCTTGGCCTCCGCCTTCGGCTTCGCCTCGGCCGGGGCGGCGCCGGCGGCACCGATCACGGCCAGGTCGGCGCCGACCGCGGCGGTCTCGTCCTCGGGAACCTTGATCTCCAGGACCGTGCCGGCCACCGGCGACGGGATCTCGGTGTCGACCTTGTCGGTGGAGACCTCCAGCAGCGGCTCGTCCACCTCGACGGTGTCGCCGACCTGCTTGAGCCAGCGGGTGACCGTACCCTCGGTGACGCTCTCGCCGAGGGCCGGCATCTTGACCGGGGTGCCCTCGCCCGACGGCGCCGGCGCGGCCTTCTCCTGCGGCTCCTCGACTGCCGGCTGCTCCGCCTCGGCCTGCGGCTCCTCGGCGGCCTCGGCGGCCTCCTCGGCCGGCTCCTCCTGCTGCGGGGCGGTCTCGCCGCCGCCGGTGGACTCGCCCTCGCCCGCGATCACGGCCAGCTCGCTGCCGACCTCGGCGGTCTCGTCCTCGCCGACCACGATCCGGCTCAGCACGCCCGCCGCCGGGGACGGGATCTCGGTGTCGACCTTGTCGGTCGACACCTCGAGCAGGGGCTCGTCGACCTCGACGGTGTCGCCCTCCTGCTTGAGCCAGCGCGTGACGGTGCCCTCGGTGACGCTCTCACCGAGCCGGGGCATGGTGACCGATACCGGCATCTTCAAAGACTCCTTCGTTCCCCTGGTGGGATCATCGCCCGTCGCCGGACGCCGCGGTTGTCGTGATCAGGCGTGTGCGTGCAGCGGCTTGCCGGCGAGCGCCAGGTGCGCCTCGCCCAGGGCCTCGTTCTGCGTCGGGTGGGCGTGCACGAGCTGCGCCACCTCGGCCGGGTACGCCTCCCAGTTGTAGATGAGCTGCGCCTCGCCGACCATCTCGCCGACCCGGGCGCCGACCATGTGCACGCCGACGACGGGGCCGTCCTCCACCCGGACGAGCTTGACGAAGCCGGCCGTCTTGAGGATCTGGCTCTTGCCGTTGCCGCCCAGGTTGTAGTTGTAGGTCTTGACCTTGTCGGCGCCGTACTGCTCCTTGGCCTTCGCCTCGGTCAGGCCGACCGACGCCAGCTCCGGGTCGGAGTAGGTGACCCGGGGGATGCCGACCTCGTCAATGACGGCCGGGTTCTGGCCGGCGATCTCCTCGGCCACGAAGATGCCCTGCTGGAAGCCCCGGTGGGCGAGCTGGAGACCGGGCACGATGTCGCCGACCGCGTAGACGTTGGGCACGCTGGTGCGCAGCCGCTCGTCGGTCAGCACGTAGCCGCGGTCCATCTTGACGCCCTGCTCCTCGTAACCGAGGTCGGCGGTGTTCGGGCCGCGGCCGACGGCGACCAGCAGCAGCTCCGCCTCGACGGTGTCACCGCCGGCGATGGTGACCTTGACGCCCTTGTCGGTCTTCTCGACCTTCTCGAACGGCTTGCCGACCTTGAAGTTGATCTTCCGCTTGCGGAAGGCCCGCTCCAGCGCCTTCGAGGACTCCTCGTCCTCGGCCGCGACCAGCCGGGGGAGCGCCTCGATGATCGTGACGTCCACCCCGAAGGACTTCCACACGCTGGCGAACTCGACGCCGATCACGCCGCCGCCGAGCACGATCGCCGAGGCCGGGACCCGGTCGAGGGTGAGCGCGTGGTCGCTGGTGATGACCCGCTCGCCGTCGACCTCCAGGCCGGGCAGGCTCTTGGCGTACGAACCGGAGGCCAGCACGACGTTGCGACCGGTGTAGCGCTTGCCGTCGACCTCGACGACGTTCTTGCCGACCAGCTTGCCGTGGCCCTCGACGATGGTGATCGACTTGTTGCCCTTGAGCATGCCCTGGAGGCCCTTGTAGAGCCGCGAGATCACGCCGTCCTTGTAGGCGTTGACCCCCGCCATGTCGATGCCGACCAGCTCGGCCTTCACGCCGAACTGCTCCGACTCGCGGGTCTGGTCGGCGATCTCGGCCGCGTGCAGCAGCGCCTTGGTCGGGATGCAACCGTTGTGCAGGCAGGTGCCGCCGAGCTTGCCCTTCTCGACCAGCGCGACCTTCAGGCCCAGCTGGACGGCGCGCAGGGCGGTCGCGTAGCCGCCGCTGCCACCTCCGAGGATGACGATGTCGAAGGTTGCGTCGTTCGGCTCGCTCACGTCCAACTCCCAGGTCGCGTCACTGCTTCGGGGGTCACGGCGGGGTAACACGGGCACACCCCACCTCGGTCATCTTGTCACCACCGCCCGCCGCCCGCGTAGTGAGGTGCCCAACGACACGTCCGTGGCACGTACGCTTGGCACTGGCTTCGATGACGTACCTGAGGGGGAGACGCTCGGTGGGACTGTTCCGGCGACGCAAGAAGACCCGGGCGGTCAGCCTCGACCGGGCCGCCGACCGCGCCGACCTGGAGCACCTCGAGGGCTTCGTCCGCAGCCGGCGCGGGGTCGAGGCGTACATCGAGCCGCGGACCACCGTCACCGAGACCACGGTCATGCTGATCGCCGACGACGGGGAGTGGACCCGCCGCCGCATCGACGGCCCCGACGGCGCCCGCCGCTTCGCGTACCGGATGGGCATTCCGGTCTACGACGTGCGGCTGATGGGCTACCCGCAGCGGATGCGCGACTACAACGAGCGCCGCAAGCGCCGCCCCGAGCTGTTCTGACCGGAAGCGTCCCGGCGTCCGCGCCGGCCGGATGGAAACGGCGGAGGGCCCCTCGTCGCACGAGGGGCCCTCCGCCGCGTACGTCAGCCGTTGGCGGCGACGTCCTCCACGAGGTGCAGCAGCGTGCGCACCGGCACGCCCGTGCCGCCCTTGGTCCAGTAGCCGGTCGGCTCGCCCGAGTGGTAGCTCGGGCCGGCGATGTCGATGTGTGCCCAGTCGACGTCGGAGCTGACGAACTCGCGCAGGAACACCCCGCCCTGGAGCATGTGCCCGGCCCGGTCCATGCCGGCGTTGACCTGGGAGATGTCGGCCACGTCGGAGTCCATGCCCTTGCGCACGTCGTCCGGCAGCGGCATCGGCCAGGCCGGCTCGCCGACCGCGTCGCCGGCGGTGCGGACCCGCTCGCACAGCTCGGGGCTGCCCATCACGCCGGCGATCCGCTTGCCCAGCGCGACGACCTGCCCGCCCGTGAGGGTGGAGGTCTCGAAGAGGTAGTCGCAGCCGTCCTCGCAGGCCCGCGCCATCGCGTCGGCCAGGATCATCCGGCCCTCGGCGTCGGTGTTGAGCACCTCCACCTTCTTGCCGTTGTACATGCTGATCACGTCACCCGGCCGGTACGACCGCCCGGACGGCATGTTCTCCGCCATCGGCAGGTACGCCGTCACGGCCACCGACGGCTTGAGCGCGGCGACCGCCAGCATGGTCGCGGCCACCGCGGCGGCGCCCCCCATGTCGGACTTCATCTCCCACATGCCCTGCGCCGGCTTGATCGAGATGCCGCCGGTGTCGAAGGTGATGCCCTTCCCGACCAGCGCCACCCGCTTGCCGTTGCCGCCGCCGGCCGGGGTGTAGCTCAGCTTGACCAGCCGCGGCGGGGCCTCCGAGCCCTGCCCGACGGCGATGATGCCGCCGTACCCACCGGCGGCCAGGGCCGCCTCGTCGAGCACCTCGACCGCCAGGCCGGCCTCCCGGGCGGAGTCCGCCACGGAGTCGGCGAAGGACGGCGGGCGCAGCTCGTTCGGGGCGGTGTTGACCCAGTCCCGGCTGCGCCGGACCGCGTCGCACACCACCTGGGCGCGGGCGATCTCGGCCCGGGCGCCGGCGTCACCGGCGTCCGGCACGGCGACGAGCACCTCGGCCACCGGCTCACGCCGCGACGGCTGCGGCCGGGTCTTGTAGCCGGCGAAGCGGTAGCCGCCGAGCAGCGCGCCCTCCGCCACCGCGCGCAGCGCCGCAGGCGCGTCGGCGTCGTCGGGCAGCGGCAGCGCGAGCGCCACCCGGGGCGCGCCCGCGAGGGCCCGTACGGCCCCGCCGGCGGCCCGGCGCAGGGTCTCCGGGGCCGGGGCGGCGCCGGTCGGCTCCGGGCCGAGCCCGACGGCGGCGACCACCGGGGCGGTCACGGTGCCCAGCGTGGCCAGCTTGATCACCTCGCCGGGGGCGCCGGTCGCGCCGAGCAGGGCCAGCGTCTCGGTCAGCTTTCCGTCGAAGGCGGCGGCGATGCTCTCCGCGCCGCTGGCGAGCAGCAGGGTTCCGGCCAGGCCGGTGGTGGCGTCCTGCTCGCCGGTCTGGCTGTGCAGGCCGATCACGATCGCGTCGACGGCGAGTTCGGCGGGGTCGGTGTCGACCAGGCTCAGGGTGGTGCTGGGCGATGTCACTTAAGCTACTCCGGGCGGGCCGGGCCGGTCGCGTCGTCGCGTACCGGCGATGGAGGTCTCCGGCGGAACGTACCCGCCGGAGGTCGGGGCTGTCCCGCCGACGGCTCCGACGGGTCCCGCCGATGCTAACCAGCCGCCCAGCTCCCGGTAAGTTCCCACCCATGACCGACGTGACCTCCGACGCCGCCGCGACCCGGCTGCGCCGTTCTCCGCTGCACGAGCGGCACACCGCTCGCGGCGCCAAGTTCGCCCCGTTCGGTGGCTGGGAGATGCCGCTGGAGTACGCCGGGGGCGGGGTGCTGAAGGAACACACCTCGGTGCGGACCGGGGTGGGCGTGTTCGACGTCTCCCACCTGGGCAAGGCGCGGGTGACCGGGCCGGGCGCGGCGGAGTTCGTCAACGCCTGCCTCAGCAACGACCTGGGCCGGATCGGGCCGGGCCGGGCGCAGTACACCCTCTGCTGCGACGACGCCACCGGCGGCGTGGTGGACGACATCATCGCCTACCTGCACGCCGACGACCACGTCTTCCTCATCCCGAACGCCGCGAACACCGCCGAGGTGGTGCGCCGGCTGCGCGCCGCCGCCCCGGCGTCGGTCACGGTCACCGACGAGCACGAGGCGTACGCCGTCCTCGCCGTGCAGGGCCCGCGCTCGGCCGAGCTGCTCGGCGCGCTGGGCCTGCCGACCGGGCACGACTACATGAGCTTCTCCACCGCGACGCTCGACGGGGTGGAGCTGACCGTGTGCCGCACCGGCTACACCGGGGAGCTGGGCTACGAGCTGGTGGTGCCGGCGGCCGACGCGGTCGCGGTCTGGGACGCGCTCTTCGCGGCGGGCGCCGACCTGCGCGCCTGCGGGCTGGCCGCCCGGGACACCCTGCGCACCGAGATGGGCTACCCCCTGCACGGTCAGGACCTGTCGCTGGAGATCACCCCGGTGCAGGCCCGCTCCGGCTGGGCGGTCGGCTGGGACAAGCCGGCCTTCTGGGGCCGCGACGCGCTGCTCGCGGAGAAGGCCGCCGGTGCGAGGCGTACGCTGCGCGGCCTGGAGGCGGTCGACCGGGCGATCCCGCGCCCCGGCATGACGGTGCACGTCGGCGACGCGCAGGTCGGCACGATCACCAGCGGCACGTTCTCGCCCACCCGCAAGCAGGGCGTCGCCCTGGCGCTGCTGGACACCGCCGCGAAGCTCGCCGACGGCGACGTGGTGGAGGTCGACATCCGCGGTCGCCGCGCCCGGATGCGCCTCACCCGTCCCCCGTTCGTGACCCCCTCGGTCAGGTGACCCCGCCCCGGCCCTCCGTCAGACCGGGGGGTGGGGGCGTTCGCCGGCGTCGAGGACGGCCTGGGTCCAGCCGCCCTCGATGACGCCGGTGCCGTCGAGCACGGCCCAGTCGACGACGTCGGTGGCCTCCACGACGACCGGTGAGCCGATGCGCACGGTCGGGTCGGTGTTGGCGTCGCAGGCGCTGGCGGCCACGATCCGCTCCGGGGTGTCCCACGAGGTCACCCCGGCCCAGACCAGCTCCGGGCCGTCGTCGCCGGGCAGGCCGTACTTGACCACGAGCTGCGTCTCCGGCGGGAGCTGGCCGGCGAGGAACCGGGCCCGGATGTCGCCCAGCCCGGCCCGGGCGGTGGCGACCGCTCTGCTCATCGCGTCGCCCGCCCGGGCGTAGCGCACGTCCGGCTGGATGCCGGCGAAGAGGGTGGCGCAGGCGGCGGCGTAGTAGCGGCCGTCCGGCCCCGGATGCCCGGCGGGCGGGCGCAGGCTGAGGAACGAGTCGGCGTCGGGGTCGGTGGCCGGGTCCAGCTCCAGGCGCAGCAGCACCGGCGCCGTCGCGCCGTGCTGTTCCGGATTGCCGTACGCCACGGCGATGTCGTGCCCGGTCACGGTGGCCAGCACCGGCAGCTGCACGAACGCCGGCACCTCCTCGCCGGAGAGCCCGTCGGTCCAGTCCCGCAGCAGCCGCCGGGCGGCCCCGGTCATCACCGCGCCCCAGGCCCGGGTCAGGTGGTCCGGCACGCCCTGGGTCTGCAACTCCAGCAGCCCGAAGCGGCGCAGCCCCTTCGTGGTGAACCAGAGCCCCTCGGCGTCGGAGGAGTAGGGCACCAGCACCCAGTCGACCAGCCGGATCCGTCCCTGGGCGTCGGGCAGCGAGCGCAGGGCCGTCGCCGGGTCGAGGAACTGAAGGCCGAACACGTCCACGACGTCGCCGTCGACCGACTCGGCGACGGCGGCGGCCACCGCCCGCGCCGCCCACTCGTGGGCCGGCGGCCAGCCGGGCCGGTACTCGGCCTGCACCACGACCAGGTGGCTCGCGGCGGCCAGCCGGGCCAGCTGCGCCTCCGAGGCGCCGAACGCGGTGAGCAGGTCCGGCGGCAGCTCGGGGAACTCGGCGATCGGCCGGGTGTCCACGCTCATCAGCGGGCTGTCGAGCATGTGCCGCGCCAGCCCGTGCACCGGCTCCGCCAGCCGGCCGGTGAGCCGCTCCACCGCCGTCTTCGCGCTCACCTTCGGCAGCCCCGTCATGGGCACCAGGTAGGTCGCGCTCAGCGACTCCGGAACCGGTACGGGCAGGAAGTCGTCCGTGATGAGCATGTCGTCCCCCGGTTGGCCGCGCCGGTGCTGTCGTGGGAGAACGCTACCCGGCGCGGTGTGCCCCGTTCAGCCGGACAGCACCACTCCCAGGTAGACCAGCGTGGTGACCACCTCCACGGTCGCGCCCAGCACGTCGCCGGTGACGCCGCCGAGGCGGCGTACCACGTGTCGCAGCAGCCCCACCGCGACGGCGAGGGCGACGGCGACGGCGAGCGGCCCCTGCCACGGGCGGCCCGGCACGGCCGCGAGCGCCGGCAGCGCGACGGCGGCCGCCCCGGCGGCCAGGGCGACCGGCCCGACGGTGCCCGCGACCAGCGCGCCGAGGCCCTCGGGACGGGCGGCCGGCACCCCGCGCCGGCAGGCCACCGCCACCCCGAGCCGGCCTGCGGCGGTCGCCGCGACCACCGCCGCGAGCGCCGCCGGCCACGACCGTCCCGCCAGCTCCGCGAGGGCGGCCGTCTGCACCAGGAGTACGACCACCAGCGCGACCACCCCGAACGGGCCCACGTCCGGCTTCTTCATGATCTCCAGCGCGGCCGTTCCCCGCCGGTACGACCCCAGCGCGTCCACGGTGTCGGCCAGCCCGTCGAGGTGCAGCCCCCGGGTGAGCAGCGCCCCGGCGCCGACGGTCACCGCCGCCGCGACCAGCGGGGGCGCGAGCGCACCCGGAAGCAGCAGGACGCCGGCGAGGCCGACGCCGAGCAGTACGCCGACCGCCGGGGCGAGCGCCATCGCCGTCCCCGCCACCGACCGGTCGATGCGGCCGGCGCGCACCGGCAGGGTGGTGAAGGTGGTCAGCGCCAGCCGCGCCCCGTCGGCGAGCCGCGACTCAGCCGGCACGCCGGCCGGACGGGTCCACCGGCTCCGTGTCCGGCCCGGTGCCGTCCGGCGCACGGAAGTCGGGTTCCGTGCTGGTCGGTCCGGGACCGGCGGGCTCCGGCTCGCGGAAGTCGGGTTCGGTGCTGGTCGGTCCGGGGCCGGCGGGCTCCGGCTCGCGGAAGTCGGGCTCGTCGGTGTCCGGCCCGGCCTCTTCCGGCTCGTCGTCCTCGCCGCCGCCGAGCGACGGGTGGACCGGCAGCGCGGCGGCCAGCGCCAGCACCGAGCGCAGCAGCGGCAGCGCGGCCAGCGCGTTCGCGCCCTCGCCCAGGTCGAGCCGCAGGTCGAGCAGGGGCGTCAGGCCGAGCACGTCGGCACCGAGCCGCACGGCGGGGTGCCCGCCGTGGTCGGCCAGCAGGCACCAGTGCCGGGCCTGCCCGGCCAGGTCGCGGGTGACCATGGCGGCGGCCACCCCGACCGGCCCGTCGAGCATGACCGGCAGCCGGCGGGCGGTGGCGCCGAGCAGGACGCCGGTGGCCACGGCGACGTCCCCGCCGCCCAGCTCGGCCAGCACGTCCTTGGCGCTGCGCGGCGAGTTCCGGGTGCGGTGCAGGGCGTCCCGTACCGCCGCGCACCGCCTCATCCAGGCCGCGTCGTCGATCTCGCCCGAGTCGGTGACCACCCGCCTGAGCACCGCCGGCGCCTCGGCGCCCGCCGTCGCCACCAGCACCGCCGCCGCGGCGGCCTCGGTGCCGGCGCTGCACGCCCCGAGCACCAGCAGTCGTACGCCCGCGTCGGCGGCCTCCTCGGCGAGCCGCCAGCCGTACCGCAGGGCGGCCTCGACCTGCTCTCCGGTCAGCGTCGGCTCGGTCTCCATGGGTGCGGACTCCGGGGTCTGGACCACCTGGAGCTCGGCGCCGCTCTCGGCGGCCAGCCGGGCCAGCGCCCCCCGGCCGGCGCGGGCCTGCCGGGCCCGCCGCGCCGATTCGCCCGCCACGGTGCCGGCGGCGGCGTCGCCGAGGTGGTCGCCGTGCAGCAGCAGCACCCGCACCTGGCCCCACGGGGCCGGCGTGGCGGTGCCCTGGGTGGCGGCGGCGAACCCGACCGCCCGCTCCAGCACGCCCAGCCCCGATCCGGGCACGTCCAGGGTGGCGAGCCGCTCGATCGCCTGCGGGCCCGTGTACTCGTCGGGCATGGGCAGTTCCATGCCGGGCTGGATGACCAGGCCCGTGGCGACCATCGGCAGCGCCATGGTCGGGGCGGCCCAGGCGGTGCCGTCCGGCTCGGCGCCGCCGGCGGCACCGGGGGCGGCCGGCGGCGGCGGGCCGGGGGTGAACACGGCGGGGGAGGACTCCGGCTCGCCCCGGCCGACGACGGGGGCGGCCTTCGCCGGGTCGGCCTGCGTGGGGCCGGCCTGCGCGGGCACGGTGGCCGGCTGCGGGGCGCCCGGCTTCAGCCAGGCCGCCTGGCCGGCGACCACGAGGACCACGGCGTCGCAGGCGTCGGCGACCGCCCGGTTGGCCGCCCCGAGCGCGTCGGTGAAGGCCCGGCCGAGCGGGGTGGTGGGCACCAGGGAGAGGCCGACCTCGGGGCTGACCAGCACCAGCCGGGCCGCGCAGGAGCGGACCGCCGCCGCCAGCTCGGCGATGGTGGCGGTGTCGTCCGCCGGCTGGTGGGCCGGGTCGAGCAGCACGGTCGCCCAGCCGCCGAGGTCGTCGACGAGCAGCGTCTCGTTCGGCCCGGCGGAGGCGATCACGTCCGCGAGACGGCGCGGGTCGTCCGCGGTCTCCTCGGTGGTCCAGGTCTCCGGCCGGCGGGCGCGGTGCGCCGCCAGCCGGGCCGCCCACTCCGCGTCGTCGGCGGGCGCGTCGGCGGCGGTGGCCACGTAGCGGACCGTCGGCGCGTCGGCGACCAGGGACTCGGCGAACTCGGACTTTCCGGACCGGATACCGCCGAGCACCAGGACCGTGTTCCACCCGTCAACGGACATGCCCGTACTTTAGAGCCAGCACCCGGGTGCGGCCCCCCGGAGGTGCGGGGTGCGGCCGGCTCTCACCGGGTGAGCGGTTCCGACCGGCCGGCCAGCAGCCGGACGCCGGCCCAGACCGACCAGCCGGCGAAGGACGGCACCAGCACGAGCAGCGACAGCGCGCTGATCAGGGCGCCGAGCCATCCCAGCGCGGGCGCGACCATGCCGAGGTACAGACCGACGGGCACCCCGAGCAGGCCGGTCCCGGCGGCGGCGCCGAGGACCCCGAGTGCGGTCGGGCCGCGCCGACGGAGCAGCGCCCCCGCGCCGGTGTGCAGCAGCCAGCCGCCCGGGGCGAGGCCGGCGACGAGGGCGACCGCGACGGCGAGCCGGTCACCGGCTCCCGCGGCGCCGACGCCCACGCCCAGCGCTCCGGCGGCCACCGGGCCGGTGCCGGCGAAGAGGGCGACCAGGGCCGCCAGCAGGTGGCGCCGGGCGCCGCCACCGCGCTGGCGGGCCCGGTGGAAGCAGCTCGCCGCGACCGCCGGCAGCATGCCGCAGGGGGAGACCAGGAAGAAGAACTCGGCGTCGTCCTCGCCGATCACGGGCCCCAGTGCGAGCGCGGCCACCATGACGACCGGTACGGCGAGCAGCCCGGCCCCCGCGCACGCCGAGACCGGCCAGCTCAGCGGCGGGTGCGCCGGCCGGGCGGCCAGCCGTTGCTGCCAGGCCAGCACGGGCAGCTTGACCAGGGTGTCGAGGGCGTACCGGTAGCGCAGCGACGGCGGGGCGTCGAGCAGCACGGCGAGCGCCTCCTCGCGCCAGCGGGCCCGGTCGGCGCGGGGGAGCAGCGTGGCGGCGGCGGCCAGTGCGCCCGCCAGGAGCCGGTTCGTCAGCCCGCGCACGACACGCTCCCGGCGGCGCTCGCGGGACCGGCCAGCCGGCGGCCGCGGCGGGCCCGCTGCCGCGCGTCGGCCTCGGCGAGTGCGGCGCGTGCCTGCGCGACCCCCTCGCCGGCCGGGTCCGCCGGCCCGCCGGTCAGCCGGTAGTAACGGCGGCGGGGACGGCCCTCGGCGCGCTGGTCGATGAGCTCCCACCGGCTGTCGACCCAGCCGGCCGCCTCCAGCCGGGCCATGATCGGGTAGATGGTGCCGGGCGGCAGGCCCGTCGCCTCCACGATCTCCAGCCCGTAGCACTCGCGCCCGGGGTCGGCGAGCAGGGCGCGCAGCACCAGCTGCACCTGCAGGGTCAGCCTCATACTCGTACTCTATATAGGGTCGGCGCGCCTGTCAGCCCCCGTCCGGTCGAAGGGCGGGAACCACGGCCCTCCAGCCCGAAGCCGGGTCGGTCAGCCGGCGCCCGCCCCGTCGGCGGGCGGCGGCCCTACCGGGGGGTCTGGTACTGGAAGTCGTTGGGGTTGACCGCCGCCGGCTTCGGGTCCTCCTGCCAGGCGCCCTCCCCGGGCCGGGCCACGAGGGCGTCCAGCAGGTCCTCCCGTTCCATGTGCGCGGCCCCCACGATGCCGCCGCGTACCGCCATCGCCCGCAGCGCCTCGGTGTCCTTGTCGTGCAGCGGTTCGTCCATCGTCGCCTCCTCCAGGCCCGTCGGCGGTCGGCGACCGCCCCGTCGCGCGTCAGGAGGCCCATACCCGGACAGGAGCCGGGGAACCCTGCGCCGCCGCCCGGGCGCGGGTGCCCGCCGGACGGATGTCGGGCCGCCCCGCGCGCGGCCGACTACGCTGGCGGGGGTTCGTCCCACGGGACATCAGCGGCGAGGGGAGACGCGGCATGGCGTGGAGCTGGCGGTACGAGGGCGCGAACGGTGAGTCGGTCGAGGGGCCGGCGGAGTCGTTCAGCAGCCAGGCGGACGCCGAGTCCTGGATCGGTCAGGCCTGGCGGGAGCTCGCGGCGTCCGGCGTCACCTCGGTCGCGCTCGTCGAGGACGACCGGGTGGAATACCGCATGAGCCTGCTGCCTCCGGCGGAGTGATGGCCGGCGACCGCCCGGGGGGCGAGCCGCTGGTGCTCGGCGTGCCCCGGGCGGCGTTCCGGCCCAGCCCGGTCTTCCTCGCCCTGGTCGCGCTCTTCGTGACCAGCGGGGTGCTCACCTGGAACGGGTTCGGCAACGTCCGGCTCGACGTGTTCCTCTTCGTCGTGTCCGGCTGGCTGGTCTCGCTCTGCCTGCACGAGTACGCCCACGCCGTCGTCGCGTTCCGGGCCGGCGACCGCAGCGTCGCCCACCGGGGCTACCTGACGCTCAACCCGCTGAAGTACAGCCACCCGCTGCTGTCGATCGCGTTGCCGGTGGCGGTCGTGCTGCTCGGCGGCATCGGTTTGCCCGGCGGGGCGGTCTGGGTGGACCGGCACGCCATCCCGGGGCGGCTGCGGCACACCCTGGTCAGCCTCGCCGGCCCGGCCACCAACGTGCTGTTCACGCTGGTCCTGGTGCTCGCCGTACGCCTCGGGGCGGCCGGCGGCGGGCCCGTCGAGTTCTGGGCGGCCGTGGCGCTGCTGGCGTTCCTCCAGCTCACCGCGAGCGTGCTCAACCTGCTTCCGGTCCCCGGCCTCGACGGCGGCAACATGATCCAGCCGTGGTTGAACCCGCAGTGGCGCAGGATGTACGACCTGTTCGCCCCGTTCGGCTTCATCCTGCTGTTCGCGCTGCTGTGGAACCCGCGGATCGGCGGCTGGTTCTTCGACGCCGTGTTCGCCGTCGGCGACTTCCTCGGCCTGCCCCCGTGGCTCTACGCCCTCGGCCTGGACCTGATCCGCTTCTGGCAGGGCTGATCCGCGCCGCCCGCCGGCACGATCCGGCGGCGGTCCGGCCTGGCGGTCTGGCCTGGTGGCGCGGCCTGTCGGCCTGGCCTGGCGGTCCGGCCGCTGCCGACGTGGTCCGGTGGCGTGGGGTGGTGCGGTCGCGGCCCGGCCGGCCGTGTCGCGGGGCCGGCCGGGCCGCCACACGTCACGGACGCTCGGCGGGAGACTCCGTGCGGGCCGGGTCGCGTTCGACGATCGGGTCGATGATCTCGTCGATCGCCTTGAGTAGCTCGGCGTCGAGCTTCACGCCGGTCGCCTTGACGTTGTCGTGCACCTGCTCGGGGCGGGTGGCGCCGACGATCGCCGAGGAGACGTTCGGGTTCTGCAACACCCAGGCGACGGCGAGCTGCGCCATGCTCAGCCCGGCCTGCTCGGCCAGCGGCTTGAGCCGCTGCACCCGGGTGAGGACCTCGTCGGTCATGAACCGGGAGATGAAGCTCGCGCCCGACTTCTCGTCGGTGGCCCGGGAGCCGGCCGGCGGCGGCTGCCCCGGCAGGTACTTGCCCGAGAGCACGCCCTGCGCGATCGGCGACCAGACGATCTGCCCGATGCCCAGCTCCTCGCTGGTGGGAACGACCTCGGACTCGATGACCCGCCAGAGCATCGAGTACTGCGGCTGGTTGGAGACCAGCGGGATGCGCAGCTCGCGGGCGAGCCGGTGGGCCTCGCGGATCTCCGACGCCTTCCACTCGGAGACGCCGATGTAGAGCGCCTTGCCGGAGTGCACGACGTCGGCGAAGGCCTCCATCGTCTCCTCCAGCGGCGTGCTGTGGTCGTACCGGTGGGCCTGGTAGAGGTCCACGTAGTCGGTGCGCAGCCGGCGCAGCGAGCCGTTGATCGACTCCATGATGTGCTTGCGGGACAGGCCCCGGTCGTTGCGACCCGGCCCCGTGGGCCAGTACACCTTGGTGAAGATCTCCAGGCCCTCGCGACGCTCGCCCTCCAGCGCGCGGCCCAGCACGTCCTCGGCGCGGGTGCCCGCGTACACGTCGGCCGTGTCGAAGGTGGTGATGCCGACGTCCAGGGCGGCCCGGACGCAGGCGAACGCCGCGTCCTCCTCGACCTGCGAGCCGTGGGTGATCCAGTTGCCGTACGAGATCTCGCTGACCATCAGGCCGGAACGGCCCAGGTGACGGAATTCCATGAGTCGACCCTAGCCCGTTCGGATCATGCCCACCCCTCGTGGCGGACCTCGGTGTCGCTCAGAGCACGGGGCTGGTGTCGACGAGCAGCCGCTCGATCTCGGCGACGACCTCGTCGCGGTCGCGGTGCACCGGCTCGATCAGCGGCTCGCCCCGGCGGTCGAGCGCGCCCCAGCGGCCGGTGCCGTCGCCGACCAGGAACGCGACCGGATGGACGACCAGCGCCGGATAGGTCGGCGCGACCAGCACCTTCCCGGCCCGGTTCACCACGCCGCGCCGGCCGGCCACCTCCACCACGGCCAGCCCTTCCTCGGTGAAGCCGTCGACGTACCGGCCGTCGGCCAGGACGGTGGCGAACCCGTGGTGCCGGGTGGGCACCACGATGCGACCGTTGCGGTCGACCGCACCCCAGCCGTCGCGGCGGACCACGGCCACGCCGCGCTGGAACGGGCGTACGTCCGCGAAGCCGTGCGGCACCACCACCTCGCCGGTGGCGTCGATCGCCACCCAGCCGGCGTCGCCGCCGTCGGACACCCAGGCCAGCCCGTCGGAGAACGAGCGGACCACCGGGTACGACGGTTCGAGCACCGTGGCGCCGGTGCGGTCGACCAGCGACCACCGCTCGGTCTCGGGGCGCCGCACCCAGGCCAGCCCGTCGCGGAACGGCTGCGCCTCCGCGTACTCGGCCGCGATGACCATGTCGCCGTCCGGGTCGGAGAAACCCCACAGGTCGCCGTCGCGGGCCGGCGCCGGGGGCCGGTCACGCTCCAGCACCTCCTCCCGGCTGCGGGGGTACGGCCCGAAGCCCGTCTCCGCGACCCGCTCCGCCACCGCGTCCAGGCTCAGCCGGATCCGGGCCTGCAGCTCGGGGTCCTGGGTGCCGCGCAGGTCCAGGGCCCGCTCGAAGTGGTGACACGCCTCCATCAGCCGGCCCTGGTCGTAGCAGGACCGTCCGGCGTGCTCGTGCAGCACCGCGCGCAGCCGCTCGGGCAACTCCGTGGAGTTCGCCTCGGCGAAGAGCCGGTCGGCCTCGACGAACTCGCCGCGCCAGCGCAACACGTGCGCCAGCCGCGCCTGGGCCACCGCCGTACGCCGCAGCTCCCCGGTGGCCTCGGCGTAGGTGAGCGCGAGCCGACCGTCCGCGAGGGCGTCGTCCAGCTCGCCGAGGATCCGGGACGCCACCGCCCGCAGGCTGAGCAGCCGGGCCCGCGACTTGTTGTCCACGGCGGCACCCAGCTTCTCGGTCAGCCGCCGCCGGATCGTCCGGAACTCGTCCGGCTCCTCCACGATCTCCCGCAGCGTGGCCGGATCGAGCCGCCACCGGTAGCTCGCCAGCGCCTGCTCCGGATCACCCTGCGCGGCACTCTGGCGCCCGGCGTCCCGCGGCGCACCGGTGCTCGTCCCGGCGGCCCGTGGCGCGGCGGCCCGTGGCCCGGCGGCGCCCGGTTCGGCGGCCTGTGGTCCGGCGGTGCCCGGTTCGGTGGCTCGTGATCCGGCGGTGCTCGTTGCCGTGGTGTGGTGCTCCGCGGTGCTCGTTCCCGTGGTGTCTGACTCGGGGGTGCGGGGCGCGGAGGTCCGCTCCGCGCTCGTCGGCGGCACCTGACCACCGAGCGGCGTGGCGGCGGGCGGCGTGGCGCTGGATGGCACGGCGTCGGGCGAAGCGGCGTCCGGTGGCGCGGACACCGGCCGTTCTTCCACGTCCGTGGTCGGCGCCGAGGTGGCCCACGCCGATGGCTGTGGCATGGGCGGCGCGGACACCGGCTGCGCTGGCACGATGCCCTCGGGAAGGGCGGAGACCTCGTGTGCCGACGGCGACGGGACAGGAGGTGCCCAGGGCGCGGACGACACCGGCTGCGTCGATTGCGTCGACAGCTCGGCGGCGGACGGGACCGGCATGGCATCCGTGGGAGGCGCTGAGGTTACCGGCGGCGCGGAAACGGCCTGGGCCGGCACGAGGTCTGAGGCGGGTGCGGAGACAGGCTGCGGTGCCTGCGACAACGCGCCAGGGACGATGGACGAGGGCGGCGCCGATGCGGCGGGCGGCGCGGAGACCGGCTCGCCCGGCGGGGCGGACACCGGTTCAGCCTGTGGCGCGGCAGCGGTGGACGTGCCCTGGGCAGGCGCGTACGAATCGGACGCGACGGGCGGCCCGGGAACGGACGGGGCCGGCGGCATGGCAATGGCTCGGGCCGGTGGCGCGGGGACATGCTCAGCCGGTGGCGCGGGGACAGGCTCAGCCTGTGGCGCGGCGATGTGCTGGGCCGGTGGCGCGGCGACCGGACGCGGCGCTGGTGCGGCCGGAGACGGCTCGCTCGTGCCGGCCGGCGGCTCGACGGCAGAACCGGTCCGGGGCACCTCCGCCGGTTCCGCCGCAGGGTCGGAGACGGGAGAGACCGGTGGTGCGGACACCGGTGCCGCAGCGCCAACGGGTGGCGCGGACACGGGGCGCGGATCGGCCGTGGCGGGTGGAACACCATGGACGTTAAAAGCCTTCGGTGACAACCACGGTGTTCCACTGGCGGGCTCAGCCCGGTCGTTCGACACCCGCTCGACCGGTTCGTGCGTGTTGATCGTGGCGTGCGGGTCCGTGGCCGTGGCCGAGGTGTCCGTGTCGGCCGCGCGCGGGGAGGTCGACGGCGCTGCTTCGGGCTGTGCCGCTGCTTCCGGGGCGGTTCCTTTCGCCGCCACCGGATCGGGCACGGCCGGCTGTGCCTGGGCTGCTTCCGCCGATGCTTCCGACATCGGGCGTACGACTGGCGCCGCGACGTCCGCGACCGACGGTGGTGCCGACACGGGCCGGGCAGGAGGTGCGGAGACCGGGCGCGGCTCGGGTGACGCGGAGTTGGTCTCCCCGGGAGATGCGAAGACGGACGCTGTGGAGTCGGTCTGCACGGGCGACGCGGCGGCGGGCGGTGCGGGGACGGGCGGCGCGGGCGGTGCGGGGGCGAGCGGTGCGGGCGCGGCGGAGACCGGCTGCTCCGGCGGTGCGGCGATCGGCGGCAGGTCCGCCGGCGTCGGTTCCTGATCGGTCGGGGGGACCGGGACGGAAGGCGCAGGGGACGTCGGCGAAGGTGCGGAGGCCGGGCCGGCGGGCGGACCGGACACCGGGACGGACACGGACGGCGCCAATCCAGCGGACGAATCGTGTACCGGCTCGGAAAGGGCGGGCGCAGGCGACGCCGGCCCCGCGGGTGAGCCGTACACCAGCTCGGAACGGAGAGATGCGAGCGGCGCCGGCGCTGCGTGCGGGGCCGGTGGACCGGACGCCGGTGGGGTGGCCGGCGAGACCGGTGCGGGGCCTTCGGGGGCGGCCCCGGTCGGCGGTTCGGGATGGTCGTGAGCGGGCTCGGACGACGCGGCACCGTCGCCGGCACGCTTCGGCACCGACGCGTCAACGGCCCGGGTCGGCATGGCGTCGACGCCCGACCTGCCTTCGGGAATCGACGCGCCGTTCGGAGCCACCGCGCCGCTCGGTGTCGCCGTGCCGCTCGGTGTCGCCGTGCCGCTCGGTGTCGCCGTGCCGCTCGAAGTCGACGCGCCACTCTGCGCCGCCACGTTGCTGGGAGTCGGCGTGCCGTTCGGCGTCTCCGTGCCGCCCGGGGTCTGCGTGCCGCCCGGGGCCGGTGTGGCGGACGGGGGAGCGTCAGCCTGACCGGCGGGCCGCGCCTCGTCCGGCGTGACCGGAGGAGGGGGCACGGGCCGGGACGGTCGGAACCAGGCGTCCGGCCCGCTTGGTGTGGGCGCCTGGGGAGGCGGCGGGGCGGCCGGTGTGGGCGGGCCGCTCGGCGGTGGCGGGACGTACCGCCTGGGCCTGTCGGGCGCGATGGGTGCCTGCGCTGCCGGGACGTCCTGCCTGGCCGTGCCTGCGGCTGCCTGCTCTTCCGGCGAGCGGTGCGGCGCGGTCGGAGGGGTGGCGGACGGCGTGCGGGGCGAGGGCCGTGTCACGGACCGGGCTTCGCCGTTCCCGCCGCCCGGGTGCGGCGTGGATGCGTCCGGGCGGGCCGGTCCTGGACGTGCCGGAGCCGGACCGGTCATCGCGCTGGCTGTCGCCTGACCGGCCGTGTCGGCGGTCGTTCCCGAGGTCTGATCGGGTACCGCGCGGGCTGTCGCCTGCCGGGCCGTGTCGGCGGTCGTCGCCGGGGCCGGGCCGGACACCCTGCTGGCGCTCGCCTCCGGTGCCGGCAGGAACTCCAGGCGCAGTCGGCCGGCGGGGGGCGCCGAGACCGGCGTGGCGTCCTCCTCCGGGGCCGGGCGGGGCGTGCGGCCGGCGGGCGGGAAAGGCTCCCCGGGCACAGGTCGGGCGCCGGCAGCCGGCGGCCCCTGTAGCGGCACCGGCGGGGGCATGGGCACGCCGGAAACGGGGGCCGCCGGGATCGGGGCAGGCGCGCCAGGGCGACCGGCTACGGGGGCGGGTGAGCCAGGCGTCAGCGTTCCCGGCCACCCGGCGGGCGGGCCGGCGGGCGACACCGGCCGTCCGACCACCGGATTCGCCGGACGGTCGGCGGTCGGGCCTGCGGGCGACACGGGGCGGCCGGTGGCCGGAGCCGTCGGGGCCGCTGGGCGGTCGGCGGTCGGGCCTGCGGGCGACACGGGGCGGCCGGTGGCCGGAGCCGTCGGGGCCGTCGAGCGGCCGGCGGCCGGATCCCCGGGTGGCACCGGCCGCCCGACCACCTGATCCGCCGGACCCGTCGGCGACGCCGGGCGGCTGACGGTCGGGCCCGTCGGCGGTGCGGTGTGGCGGGTGTCGGGGCCTGCCGGGGATACCGGGCGGCTGACGGCTGGGCTCGTCGGCGGTGCGGTGTGGCGGGTGTCGGGGCCTGCCGGGGATACCGGGCGGTTGACGGTCGGGCCTGCCGGCGACACCGGGGCCCGGAAGCCTGCCGGTCCGGAGGCCGGCGGCCCGGAGGTCGGGGCACCGTAGGTGGGGGATTGCGGCCGCTGGTCGTACCCGGGCGGGAACGGCGGAGTCGCGGCGTCCTGGGGGCGCTCGGCCGGTCGCCGGTGCTCGGGGCGGGGTTCGGCGCGCCGCGCCGCGTCCCGGTCGTGGCCGGGCCGCAGGGGACCGGGCGGCGGCCAGGGCAGGCCGCCGTCCTGCGGGGGGTGCCCCCGGTACGCCTCGGCCTCCCGATGGGCGTCCGGCCGGGCAGCCCCGCGCGGACCCCGCTCCGGGTACGTCTCGGCACGCGCCGCCTCGTGCGCCCGCCGGCGCTCGTCCGGCTCCTGCTGCCGCCGTTGGCCGTCCGGAGGCGGCTGCTGCCGTTGGCCGTCCGGAGGCGGCTGCTGCCGTTGGCCGTCCGGAGGCGGCTGCTGCCGTTGGCCGTCCGGAGGCGGCTGCTGCCGTTGGCCGTCCG